>NZ_AKIV01000041.1 GCF_000282655.1 Polaromonas sp. CF318 | reverse complement strand
AAGCGGCTTCCCGCCACGACGGCGGCCTCGGTACAACTGTCGGTGCCGGCCATCACCGCGCTGGGCGGTATCGTCTTTCTGGGGGAGCCGCTGGGCTGGGCGCTCGCCGCCTGCTGCGCGGCCATCCTGGGCGGCGTCGCGCTGGCCGTGCGCCCTTCGCCGCCCAAAAACTAAAGCAGCGAACGCAACTCCCTCGCCGCATCCAGCAACAAGGGCAGCAATTCCTTCTGCATCACCTCCACCCGCAAACGCTGCGGCGAGGACACCACATTGAGCGCCGCCACCGTGCGGCCCTGCATGTCGCGCAGCGGCACGGCCAGCGCATGCACGCCCAGCTCATGCTCTTCGCTGGCCAGGCAGTAGTCGTCCAGCCGCACCCGCTCGACCAGGGCCTTGAGCTTGCGCGGGTCCGTGGTCGTGTGCAAGGTCAGCCGTGCCAGGCTGCCGTGCTCGGTTTTTGCCTTGAGCCAGGCGCTGAACTCGCTCTTGGACTTGGCGGCCAGCAGGACGCGGCCGGTGGAGGTGGCATGCGCGGGCAGGCGCGCGCCCAGGTGCAGGCCGTAGGCCAGCACGCGGGCCGGCGCCGCCTTCGGGTCGCCGGAGGCTTTCCATTCAAAGCCGCTGCGTCCGATGATGACGATCTCGTCGCCGTCCAGCACCGCGACTGAAAACGACTCCTGGGCCTGCGCCGCCAGCCGGTTCAACGCGGGCTGGATGGCGCGCGGCAGGCGCGCCGTCGCCAGGTAGCTGCCCGAAAAGCGCAGCACCTTGGGCGCCAGCCAGAAATAACTGCCGTCGGTTTCCAGGTAGCCCAGGTGTGTAAGCGTGAGCAGGTGGCGGCGCGCCGCCGCGCGCGTGATGCCGGCGCGCTCGGCTGCCAGTGTGGCATTGAGGCGCTGGCGCTGGGTGTCAAAGCTTTCCAGCACGGCCATGCCTTTGGCCATGCCCTCGATCAGGTCGGGCTTGGCGATGGGGAAAGCGCCGGGTTTCGCAGCGGTTCGGGAAGTGACCATTGCGCGATCATCGCACAAACAGGCCGCACATCGTGCAAAGCCGCCCCGGCGCACTAGGCGCGGCGTGCGGCGCCGCATAACCTTGCCGCATGGGCACATTGCCCCGTCAAGGTTTAACGGAGACAAGCATGCGTGTACAGGTAGCCATCGTGGGCGGTGGCCCCGCCGGGCATTTGCTCGGCCAACTTCTCTACAAAGCCGGCATCAGCGCCATCGTGATCGAGCAGCGCAGCCAGGACTATGTGCTGGGCCGCATACGCGCGGGCGTGCTCGAGCAAGGCACGACCGACCTGCTCGACGAAGCCGGCGTGGGCAGCCGCATGCATGCCGAAGGCCTGGTGCACGGCGGCATCTCGCTGAGCTTTGGCGGCTCGCACCACCGCATAGACCTGCAAAAGCTCACGGGCGGCAAAAGTGTCATGGTCTACGGCCAGACCGAGGTCACGCGCGACCTCATGAATGCCCGTGCCGCCGCCGGCCTGGCCACCGCCTACGAGGCCGAAAACGTCAGCCTGCATGACTTCGACGGGACGCGGCCCAAGGTGCGTTATGTGCAGCACGGTGTGGCGCACGAGGTCGAATGCGACTTCATCGCGGGCTGCGACGGCTTTCACGGTGTGAGCCGCGCCAGCGTGCCGGCCAGCGCGCTCAAAACCTTCGAACGCGTCTACCCCTTCGGCTGGCTGGGCGTGCTGTCGGAGACACCGCCCGTGGCCGAGGAACTGGTCTACAGCAACCACGCGCGCGGCTTCGCGCTGTGCAGCATGCGCAGCCACACGCGCAGCCGCTACTACGTGCAGTGCGCCCTCGACGACAAGGCCGAGCGCTGGAGCGACGACGCCTTCTGGGACGAGCTGCGCCGGCGCCTGGCGCCCGAACTCGCCGAAAGCCTGGTGACCGGCCCCTCGATTGAAAAAAGCATCGCGCCGCTGCGCAGCTTTGTGGCCGAGCCCATGCGCTTCGGCCGGCTCTTCCTGGCCGGCGACGCCGCCCACATCGTGCCGCCCACGGGCGCCAAGGGCCTGAACCTGGCGGCCAGCGACGTGCGCTACCTGGCGCGCGCGCTGGCCGGGTTTTATGCCGGCGACGAGACCGGCATAGACCGCTATTCAGAGACCTGTTTGCACCGCGTCTGGAAGGCCGTGCGTTTTTCCTGGTGGTTCACCTCGCTGATGCACCAGTTCCCGGACGGCGGCGAATTCGGCCACAAGCTGCAGGAGGCCGAACTCGACTACCTGATCCATTCGCCGGCGGCCGCGACCTCGCTGGCGGAGAACTATGTGGGTTTGCCGCTTTAAGCTCAGCCAGCCTGGCGCTGGTCAGGCCGCGCGCGCCGCACTGATCGCCTGCCGGGCCCATACCAGCAACTGCGCCGGGTCATCCAGTAGTTCGGCGGGCGCGGCGTAGTACTTGCGCACCTGCACCACGCCGTTTTTGGTGGAATAGCTGAAGGGCTTTGAGCCCTTCTTCTCATAGGCCGGCCGCGAGCTGTCGTCCACCCGGAAGTACAGGGTGTTGCCCATGACCATGGCGAACTGGTTTCCACCGTGTTTCATTGCGTGGCCGCCAAAAAACTTTCCATCGCGAATATCTCCGAGCGGCGCCAGCAGTTCACGCACATAGCTGACAAATTCGGCGCTTGCGCTCAAGCTGTCCGCTCCGCTGCGGAGGTTTCTTGTCCAGGTTTCATGTGATCCATTATGGCGATGGACGCCTGCCGCCCGCGATGCATTGCGGGTCGTTGAAGGTGGCCGGGTTGTTGCGGTCGCAGGGGATGCTGCAATTGCTCGCGCCGCGGCAAGCGGACTTGAGGGACTCCTTCGCGGTCTGCTCCCAATTGATATCGGCGCAGGCGCTGAGTAAAGCGATAAGGACCGCGGCGATGGCAAGGCGCTTCATAAGCAAACTCCGGAAACAGTGGATCAAGCGGCATCGTCCGGCCGGGAAACCAGCAGGTCCCCCGGCTGGCAATCGAGAAATTCGCAAATGCGCATCAGCGTGTCAAAGCGCACGCCCTTGACCTTGCCCTGTTTGAGCAGGGACAGGTTGGCTTCGGTGATGCCGACGTAAGCGGCCAGGTCCTTGGACTTGGCCTTGCGTTCGGACAGCATCACATCGAGTTTGACGACGATGGGCACGCGCGGAGAACGGAAAAATTAAACGAACTGCGCGTTCTCTTCGGCCAGCGCCACGGCCCTGGCCATCACGGCGGCGATCTGCCACACCATGCCGGCGAACAGCAGGGTCAGCAGCTCGTTGCTGCCCAGGCCCAGCGACAGCGCGCGCTGCCCGGCCGGCGCCCCGGCGGTCAGCACCACCGTGACCAGCGTGGAAGCCAGCACGCCAGTGACCACCGACGCAAAAATGCCGGCGGCAAAACCGCGCAAATATTTGACGGTGCGCAGGCTGAAATACTCGGCCTGCGAAAAACCCGAGAAGCAGCGCATGGCGCACACCAGGCCGTAAGACGCGCAGCACACCGGCAGCACGCCCAGCAGCACAGCCAGGCATTTTTGGCCCAGGGTGACATCCATGGCGGCGGCCTGCGCGGCCTGCAGCGGCAGGCCCGCGCGCATCAGCAGGCTTTCCACCGGCGTGCTGAGCAGGTGGTAGGCCACCGCCAGCGGCAAGGCCACCGCGAGCAAGGCACAAGCCCAGGCTAGCACGCTGCTGATGCCCTGCACGTCAGGCCCGGAAGGGGTCTGGGGAGTTGCTGTGTGTTTCAAGGGAGCACCTCTTGTCTTGTGAAGAGGGCCTCAGTGTCGCAGAATAATTCTCGTAAAACAATAATTTATATCTTTAAAACAGAAATTATTGAAACAGTTTCCAGCGCTTTAGCGACAACCCGGGACACCGGCCGCAAGGCTTTGGGGTAAATTGCCCCCACACCATGCCCAGCTCCAAACCTACCGCCGCCCCCACCCCCCCCTCCCCACCCACCGTCCTGCAGCCGCTCAAAGGCGTGCGCGTGCTGAGCCTGGCGCTCAACCTGCCCGGCCCGGCGGCCCTGATGCGCTGCAGGCAGATGGGTGCGCGCTGCGCCAAGCTTGAGCCGCCCCCGGGCGACCCGATGAAGCTCTACAACCCTGAGGCTTATGCCGCTCTGCACGCCGGCGTGCGCACCGCCGCGGCCGACCTCAAGACCGAGCGCGGCCAGGCCTTGCTGCAGCGCGAGCTCGCGAAAACCGACGTGCTGCTCACCTCCTTCCGGCCCTCGGCGCTGGCCAAGCTGGGCCTGGGCTGGAAGGCGCTGCACAAGCAGCACCCACAGCTGAGCCAGGTCGCCATCGTCGGCAGCCCGGGCGAACGCGCCGAAGAGCCCGGCCACGATCTGACCTACCTGGCCGAAAACGATTTGGTCACCGGCCTGGACCTGCCCGCCACGCTGTACGCCGACATGGGCGGCTCGCTGATGGCCAGCGAAGCCGTGCTGCAGGCCGTGCTGCACCAGCGGGCCAAGGGCAAGGGCGCTTACCTCGAGGTCGCCCTCTCTGCCGCCGCCGGCTACCTGGCCCTGCCGCGCAGCTGGGGCCTGACACAGCCCGGCGCGGCCGTGGGCGGCGGCCATGCGGGCTACCGCCTCTATGCCTGCAAGGACGGCCGCGTGGCGCTCGCGGCGCTGGAGCCGCATTTCGCGGCCAGCCTGTGCGCCGCCGCGGGCGTGCAGGCCTCCAGCATGAAAGCCATGTTCGCGCCGGCCACGCATGCGGCGATTGAAGCCTGGCTCAAAGCCAGGACGCGCAAGGAACTCGACGCGCTGGCTGTCGAGAAAGACATCCCGCTGCACACGCTGGCGCCTTAGGCGCCCTCGCGCCCGTCCTCAGGACCGCCGCGCCAGCACCACCATCGCCGCCCCCAGCATCAAGGCGCCCACGCCCTGCAGCGCCGTGAGCGGCTCGGCAAACAGCCAGGCTGCCGCCACAGCGGCCACCAGCGGCTCGACCAGCGTGCCTATCACTGTCGCAGTCGGCGACAGGCGCCGCGCACCCCAGGCAAAGGCCAGGTAGGCAATCGAGGTGGTGAAGATGCCGGTGTAGCCCACCTGCAGCCAGGCCGTCGTGTGCCGCGGCCAGGTGATGCCCTCGGCGACAGCCAGGCCCAGCATCAGCAGCGCGGCAGCGCTCATGCTCCAGGCCGAGGCGGTGACGGCCGGCAACTGCGCGGGCATGCGCGCATTGCCCAGCACCACCAGCGAATAAAGCCCGGCCGAAGCCAGCGACCAGGCCAGGCCGGCCGCGTAGTGCGCCGGCAGGCTCAAGCCCTCGCCGGGCATGGCGATCAGGCCCACGCCAGCCAAGGCCAGGCCCAGCGCCAGCAGTAGCCGGCCGCTCGCGCGTTCATAACCGCGCAGCACCGACAGCAGCGCAACGATGACGGGCGCGCAGCAGATCGAGATCACCGTGGGCAGGGCCGCGCCTATATGGCTCATGGCGATGAACCAGCTCGTGACGTTCAGCGCCATCGCCAGGCCCGTGCCCATGACCAGGGCCTTGCTGCGCCGGGGAAGATGCCGCCACTGCGCCGTCCGCGGCGCGGCCGGCAGCTGCCGCCAGTGCCACCACCACAAGAGCGGCAAGCCCAGCGCGAATCGCGCCAGAGACAGGCTGTAGGGCGCCATGCCCCCGGCCATCACGGATTGGGCAACCAGGGCGCCCACGCCCCACAAGACGCCCGCAAGCAGCACGCCGCCCCAGGCCAGGGCGGCCGATGTTTGGGTTTTCATGAAAATTTTCTCCGTCCATGCACCTGCCGCGAGCGGGATAGCCGCAACAAAAAGCGGGCAGGCGCGTCAACTCAAGGCCGCGCGCCGTTCCGTCGGAACAGGCACGGCCAAAGGGCGCAGCCCGGCATCAAGCCGGGTGCATCACAGAGCGACGGAGGGGGGAGAAAGCTGGAGATGCATGGCTTGCATCATAACGAAGACGAAGCGGAAGCGCCGCCGTAAACCAGGCCGCCCCGCCCCGGCCGCTCAAACACCTGCCGGACGAAGGCATACAAGGCCCAGAGCAGCAGCAAGGGAATTACCAGCGTCTGCAGCACAAAGATCACGATGAGCTTGATGATGTGTTCGGTGGCCTGTTCGGCCGCGTGCTTGAGGTTTTCAACCTGCTTGCCCACGTCGCCGTTCTTGGCCAGCCAGTCTTTCATGCTCTCGACCAGGCCGCGCTTGTCGGGTGCGGCGGCCACTGCGGGATTGAGCTGCCCGGCCTGGCCGGTGGCGCTGTCTATCAATTGCTGGCTGGCCGCGTAATCTGCCGCCAGGAATTTTTGCCACAGCAGGTCGCTGCCCAGCGTCACCACCGGCACGGCAAAACGCAGCATCAGCAAGATCACCAGCAGCCTGGACAGCCAGGGCGGCACCCGCGCCCTGCGCAAATGCAACCACCACCAGCCCAGCGCCGCGGCGCTCAGGGCCAGCGACACCGGCCAGTAGCTGCCTATGCTGATCAACGCCTTCTGGATGCCGAAAGCGACGCTGGCCGCCAGCATCAGGTGCGAAAACTGCTCGACCAGGTCGTTCACCGGGTCCAGGATCTGCCCGGGCGTGAAGGTCACGCCGACGCCGAAGGGCTGCACCGAGGCCTCGGTGCCCTGGGCAACGGAGATCACAGCATTGAGCAGCCGCGCCGTGGCAAAACTCACCAGTGCGCGCTTGAGGCCGGCATCGACCTGCCGCATGGCCGGCGCATCCAGCGGCGCCAGCCAGGCGCAGGCCGTGACGGCCGCCATGGTGAAAGCCACGAGGGCTCTGCGTGCGATGAGCATGGGGTCTCTCCGGGGTTGCGATCAGAGATATGTCTGTCCGAAAGCCGCTGAGGCGATCGCTTTGTTCGCTGCGGCCATGGGCATCTTGCCAGAAGAGGCGGCCCGCAGGTCGCGCGCTTAACGGCCCTTGCGCCCGGAAGGCTTGCCGCCCGCGCCCTGGGCCAGCGGCGGCAGGCCGGTGTGGCGCGTCAGCAGGCGGCCCTTGACCACGGGCGCAGCTTTGTCCGCGGCCGCGGACGTGCCGGTGGAATTCTTGCGCCGCGCGCTGGTATAGCTGCCGTCGGTCAGCGGCTGGAAGGTCGGGATCAGGTGGTGCTTGCCGTTGCCGATCAGGTCGGCCCGGCCCATGGCCTTGAGCGCCTCGCGCAGCACCGGCCAGTTGTTGGGGTCGTGGTAGCGCAGAAAGGCCTTGTGCAGCCGGCGGCGGCGTTCGCCGCGCACGATGTCCACCGTCTCGCTGTCGCGCGTGATCTTGCGCAGCGGGTTTTTATTGGTGTGGTACATGGCCGTGGCCGTGGCCATGGGGCTGGGGTAGAAGGTCTGCACCTGGTCGGCCCGAAAGCCGTTCTTCTTGAGCCAGATCGCCAGGTTCATCATGTCTTCGTCGCTGGTACCCGGGTGGGCCGCGATGAAGTACGGGATCAGGAACTGCTTCTTGCCGGCTTCAAGAGAGTACTTCTCGAACATCTGCTTGAACTTGTCATAGCTGCCGATGCCCGGCTTCATCATCTTGGTGAGCGGGCCCTGCTCGGTGTGCTCGGGCGCGATCTTGAGGTAGCCGCCCACGTGGTGCGTGACCAGCTCCTTCACGTACTCGGGGCTTTGCACCGCCAGGTCATAGCGCAAGCCGGAACTGATGAGGATTTTTTTGACGCCCTTCAAGGCCCGCGCCCGGCGGTACATCTTGATCAGCGGGTTGTGGTTGGTGTTGAGGTTGGGGCAGATGCCCGGGTACACGCAGGACGGCTTGCGGCAGGCGGCCTCGATCTCGGGCGACTTGCAGCCTATGCGGTACATATTGGCGGTGGGCCCGCCCAGGTCGGAGATCGCGCCGGTAAAACCCTTGACGGTGTCGCGTATCGCCTCGATCTCGCGGATCACCGAGTCCTCTGAGCGGCTCTGGATGATGCGGCCTTCGTGCTCGGTGATGGAGCAGAAGGTGCAGCCGCCGAAGCAGCCGCGCATGATATTGACCGAAAAGCGGATCATCTCCCAGGCCGGGATCTTGGTCGTGCCGTCGTGGCTGCCGTTTTCGTCGGCGTAGCGCGGGTGCGGCGAGCGGGCGTAAGGCAGGTCGAACACATAGTCCATCTCGGCCGTGGTCAGCGGGATGGGCGGCGGCGTGATCCATACGTCGCGCGCCGTGGCGCCCTCGCCGTGGGCCTGCACCAGGGCGCGGGCATTGCCGGGGTTGGTTTCCAGGTGCAGCACGCGGTTGGCGTGGGCATACAGCACCGGGTCGCTCTTGACCTGTTCGTAGGACGGCAGACGTATCACCGAGCGGTCGCGCGGCGGGACCTTGATCTTGCCCTGCGCGGTGTGCACGGTGGACGGCAGATTGGGATTGGCCACAAAAGTCAGCGGCTTGATGGCCGGGTTGGCCGCGGAGCCCGCCGATTCGGCCTTGACCGCCACTTCGGCCGCCTCGTCCTCGCGCGCGCAGCTCGCGCCCTGCTCGCGCGCCTGGTCGGAAATCATCAAATAGGGGTTGACGTGCGCCTCGACCCGGCCCGGCGTGTCCACGCTGGTGGAGTCGATTTCGAACCAGCCCTGGGCGCTTTCGTCGCCGCTGCGGCGTATGAAGGCCGTGCCGCGCACGTCGGTGATGCTGGCCACCGGCTCGCGGGCGGCCAGGCGGTGGGCGATTTCGACAATGGCGCGCTCGGCATTGCCGTAAAGCAGCAAATCGCATTTCGCGTCGACCACCACGCTGCGGCGCACCTTGTCGGACCAGTAGTCGTAATGCGCGATGCGGCGCAGTGAGCCTTCAATACCGCCCAGGATGATGGGCACGTCCTTGTAGGCCTCGCGGCAGCGCTGCGAATACACCAGGGCCGCGCGGTCGGGGCGCTTGCCGCCGACGTCACCGGGTGTGTAGGCGTCGTCGCTGCGTATCTTGTGGTCCGCCGTGTAGCGGTTGATCATCGAGTCCATGTTGCCGGCGGTCACGCCGAAGAACAGGTTGGGCTTGCCCAGCACGCGGAAAGGGTCGGCGCTGTGCCACTCGGGCTGGGCGATGATGCCGACGCGAAAGCCCTGGGCCTCCAGCATGCGGCCTATGACGGCCATGCCGAAGCTCGGGTGGTCCACATAGGCGTCGCCCGTGACGATGATGATGTCGCAGCTGTCCCAGCCGAGCGCGTCCATCTCGGCCCGGCTGGTGGGCAGAAATTTGGCCGTGCCGAAGCGGGCCGCCCAGTACTTGCGGTAGCTGGTCAGCGGCTTGGCGGCACGCGTGAAGAAGGAGACGTCGACGGGGGCGTTCATGGAGGCTTTGGGTAACCCTCTATTGTAAGGTTTACCCTCAGTTTTCCCCCTTTATGCGGCATTTAAGCCCTACAAAGCGCCCGCTTCCGTCAAGCAATGTGGTTTATCGGGTGATTCGGGGGCCACGCCAAACCCAAATCCCACTCAGCCGTGTACCTGCCGGCTGTCGGCCGGTGCCTCATCGCGCTCATTCAGGCCGTAATCGCGCAGTACGTGGGCCACGCGCAAGCGGTAGTTCTCAAACACGCCGCCGCGCCCGCGGCTTTGCGCCTGCCTGTGGCTTTCCAGCTTGCGCCATTCCAGCACGGCGGCCTCGTCGCGAAAAAAGGACAACGACAGCAGCTTGCCCGGTGTGCTCAGGCTTTCAAAGCGCTCGATGGAGATAAAGCCGTCGATTTTTTCGAGCTGCGGCCTGAGCGCCGCGGCGATATCAAGGTAGGTCTGCTTCTGACCCTGGGCGGGCTGGACTTCAAAAATAATCGCGATCATGGGGGCTTTCCTGTTGCTGTGGGGCTTGCTGTGATGCTCGCATCAAGCGGTGAAAACCGGAATACGGGCGTTCATGGAGGGACGGTAGCCCCAGGCGAATGAGGCAGCGTTCTGGAGCCGCCCCGACACCAACAAGGCCCGGACAGCCGCCGCCGCGATGGTGCAGGCCAGCGCCTGGCCCGGGCACTGGTGCGCGCCATGGCCAAAGCCGGGGATTTGGCGGTCCGGGCGCTCCAGCAAAAACTCGTCGGGCCCGGGGTTGCACGCAGGATCGCGGCCCGCGGCGGCCAGCAGCACCAGCACCACATCGCCGGCCTGCAGCGAAACGCCCGCGACCTCGGTGGGCTCGGCGACAAAACGGCGCGTGTTGTGGATGGACGGGTCATGGCGGCTGACTTCGTGGACCATCTGCAGCAGCCTTGCGGGTTCGCGGGCCATGGCGTCCAGCAAGCCGGGCTGCGTGGCCAGGGCCGTGATGCTATTGCCGATGAGGCCCGCCGTAGCCTCATAGGTTTGCGACAGCAGGCCCACCGCATTGCACAGCAGCGACTGCGCATCGTGCCAGCCGGCCCGCGCCGCCTCCTGCTGCAGGCGCGCCAAGGCGCTGCCGGGCCGGGCACTGGCGGCCTTCACCAGTTCCGCAAAGCGCGACAGCAAGGCCGAGGCGGCCTCGCCGGCTGACGCGAGCTGGGCCGGCGTGCTGAGCGGCGACAGGCAAGCCACAAAATCGGCCATCCAGCGCGCGACCTGCGGCAGCTCGGCCTCGCCAAAGCCCAGCAGGTCTGCCACCGCCATCACAGGCACCTCAAAAGCCCAGCGCGACAGGGCCTCTCCCCTTAAAGCACCCTCCCCGGCGGTTTGCAAGGCCAGCGCTTGCGTTCTTGCCTGTACACGATCGAGATCCACCGCCGCCAGGAAACGCTGCAGCGCCAGCTTGGGCGCGTCATGGCGCAGGCCCTCGTTCATGCGCACCAGGTGGCCGAAAACCTCACCGGCCGCCGAGCCGACAATGGCCGCGGGTACGGGCTCTGAAACGGGACGTACGCGGCAGGCCGGATTGCCCAGGACTGCCTTGACAGCGGCCGCGCTGCTCGCGATCCAGAGCTTGCGCGGCGCATCAAATACCAGCGCGGGGCCGGCGGCCAGCGCCGCGTAATAGGGATAGGGATTGCGGTGGGCGGACGCCGCGAGGATGTTGTCGGGATTCGAGTCGGGATTCATGGAAAGCATTTTTGCCTCAAACACCCGCCCCATGCTTCGCTGGCGAACGAAGCATGAATGTGCTTACCGCGCCGGCAAAACCTGCCCCCGGCATTCACCAAAGCCTATGCGCGTAAAACCCTCGCGCTCGCACCAGGCGCGCAGGATGATGGCATCGCCGTCCTGCAAAAAGGTGCGCGTCTCGCCATTGGCCAAAGTCAAGGCGTTCTTGCCGCCAGAGGTGAGCTCCAGCAGCGAACCGGCCTGCTCGGGCCGCGGGCCGGACAACGTGCCCGTGCCCAGCAAATCGCCGGGCTGCAGGTTGCAGCCGTTGACGGTGTGGTGCGCGAGCATTTGCGCGACCGTCCAGTAGGCGTCGCGGTAGTTGGACTGCGACAGGCACTCGGGACCCAGGCCAGCGTCGCGCATGGCCTGTGTCTGCAGCCAGACTTCAAGCTGCACGTCCAGGCTGCCCTGCTGACGGTTGCCCGGCGAATCCAGGTAAGGCAGCGGCTGCGGATCGCCTTCGGGTCGCGTGAAGGCCGCACGAAACGGCGCGAGTGCCTCCAGGGTGACTATCCACGGCGAGATGGTGCTCGCGAAATTTTTCGACAGGAAAGGGCCCAGCGGCTGGTATTCCCAAGCCTGCACGTCGCGCGCCGACCAGTCGTTGAGCAGCACCAGGCCAAAGGCATGGGCTTCAGCCTCTTCCATGGCCACCGGCTCGCCCAGGGCATTGCCCTGCCCCACAAACACACCGAGCTCCAGTTCATAGTCGAGCCGGTGGCTGGGCCGCAGGAGCGGCAGCTCTTCGTTGGGACCCTTGGTCTGGCCCCGAGGCCGCGGGAATTGCTGGCCGCTCACGCCTATGGACGAAGCGCGGCCGTGGTAGCCGATGGGCACCCATTTGTAATTGGGCAGCAGTGGCGCGTCGGGGCGGAACAGCTTGCCGACGGTGGTCGCATGGTGGATGCCGGTGTAGAAATCGGTGTAGTCGCCGATTCGGCAAGGCAGGTGCAGCGTGACCGCGTCCTGGCGGTGCAACAAGCCCGCCCACTCGCCCTGCCTGGCGCTGCCCTCGGCCAGGCCTTGCGAGATCGCGGCCCGCAGCGCACCCATCGCCTGCGGGCTTTGCGCCATCAGCGTATTCATGTCGCCGGCGTCCGTCAGCCCGGTTGCGCGCAGGTCCAGCACCTGGTCGCCGATGGCAACGCCTATCTTGCGCTCGCCCTGCGGCGTAAGGCTGTAAGTGCCAAAGGGCAGGTTCTGGATGGGAAAGTCGCTCGCCTCGTTGGCGGAGCCTACCCAGCTGCGCAATTGGGGGTCGTGGGTGGCGTTCAGGAGTGTCGTCATGGTCGGCTTAAGAATGAGGTTTCGGCATCAGGCCTTGAACTGGTCCTTGAGCCCGGCCCAGCAGCCGGCATAAGCGGCGTCCAGCGCGCCGCCCTGCATGGCATAGGCCGTGGGCACAAAACGGTAGCGGCTTTCAAACATAAAGGCCAGGGTGTTGTCCAGCTTGTGCGGCGTAAGCTCGGCCGCGCTGGCTTTTTCAAAGGCCTCGGTGTCCGGGCCGTGCGGCACCATGCAGTTGTGCAGCGAGGCGCCGCCGGGCTTGAAGCCTTCGGGCTTGGCGTCGTACTGGCCGTAGACCAGGCCCATGAACTCGCTCATCAGGTTGCGGTGGTACCAGGGCGGGCGGAAGGTGTTCTCGGCCACCAGCCAGCGCGGCGGAAAGATCACGAAGTCGCAATTGGCCGTGCCCGGAGTGTCCGAGGGTGAGGTCAACACGGTGAAGATGGACGGGTCCGGATGGTCGTAGCTGATGGAACCGATCGTCATGAAGTGGGCCGTGTCGTATTTGCAGGGCACCAGGTTGCCGTGCCAGGCCACCACGTTGAAGGGGCTGCGCGGCTGCGTGGCCGACCACAAACGGCCACCGAACTTCTTGATGATTTCGTAGCCCTTGCCAGGCTCATCGTCGGCATCGAAGGCCGCCACGGGCGCGAGGAAATCACGCGCATTGGCCAGGCCGTTGGAGCCTATGGGGCCCAGCTCAGGCAGGCGAAAGTGCGCCCCGTAGTTCTCGCAGATGTAGCCGCGCGAGGCGCCATCGGGCAAGGCCACGCTGAAGGCCATGCCGCGCGGCAGCACGGCGATTTCACCGGGCTTGAGGTCCAGCATGCCGAGCTCGGTGGTCAACAGCAGCCGGCCCTGCTGCGGCACCAGCAGCATTTCGCCGTCGGCATTGACCAGCGCGCGCCGCGCCATGGAACGGTTGGCCACATACATGTGCGCGGCCATGCCGGTCTGGGCCTCGGCGTCGCCGTTGGCCGCCACGGTGCGCAGGCCATCGACAAAATCCAGCGGCTCCGCGGGAATGGGGAATGGATTCCAGCGCAAGGGATCGGGCGGCACGGCCACGCCGCCGGCGGCGCCCGTGGTCCACTGCAGCTGCGCATAAGGCTGGTAGCCGCCCACCACCACCGAAGGCTGGCGGCGATACAGCCAGGTGCGGCGATTCTCGGCGCGCGGCGCGGTGAAGGCGGTGCCGGATATCAACTCGGTGTACAGGTCGTGCGGCGCGCGCTGCGGGCTGTTGCGGCCCTGGGGCAAGGCGCCTGCGACGGCTTCGCTGGCGAACTCATTGCCGAAGCCGGACTGGTAGCGCAAAGGGGTGTTTGTGTTCATTGCGGTTTCTCCAAAATTCCCATGTCATTCTTCGCCGGTGTCTTCCACCGCGCCGCCGTCGGCCCTGGCCTTGGCGATCAGGCGGTCGAAAAAATCACCGAGCTGCTCGCGTTCGGCCGCGTTCAGCACGCCAAAAATATCCTGGTTGCGCCGGCCCACCAGCTGCATGGCGCGCTGCCAGGCGGCTTTGCCCTTGGGCGTCATGGTCAGCACCACACCACGGCCGTCGGTCGGGCTGGCGGCCTTGACGACCAGGCCCTGCTCGACCAGCGACTGCGCAGCCCGGCTGGCCTGGCCCTTGTTGAGGTTGGCTTTTTGCGCAAGGTCGTTGACCGACAGCGGCGCGAAGGTGCCGACGGCCGTAAGGCAGCGGCCGTCGCTCATGGACAGCCCGGCCTCGGCCACATAGGCGCGCTGGCTTTCCAGGTCGGTCAGCTTGTGCAGCAGATGCAGGCGGTAGGTCAGGGTTCTGTCGAGCTTGATCATGCGGGCCACCGGTTCGATTTATTGGTTGCGGCCGCAACTATAAACCGATCCGGTTGCGCGCGCAACCATTTATTCAACAGTCTTCAAAACCGCCGGAAGCTGCTCGGAATCTAGTTCCGAACCACGGTCATCTGGCCGCGCACTTCCCCGCCCGGATAGGTGGCGGTGTGGATGTTGGCGTACCAGCGGCCGGCCAGCAAATCGGCGGCCTGGGCGGCGGTCAGCGTGGCGCTGCCGTCCAGGGGGCTGCGCATGGGGCCGGCCCATGGCAGCGCCACGCCGGCGTTCGCGCCAATGGCCGCGGGGCCGTGGAAATGCCCCGCTGTGGCCGGGCCCGTCAGGCCCGTGTAGCTGACCTTCCAGCGCAGCAGGTTGGTGTTTTTGTCGAACACCGCATCGACCTGGCCGCTGCCGGTGCTGGCATTGGCCGGCACTTCGTTCGCCCCGCGCAATTGCGTGGTCATGGCCACCAGGTTGGACTGGCGATCCATCACACTGCAACCCGTGAGGGCGGCCGCGGCAATGGCCACGGCGGCAAGGGACAAACGGACGGCGGTGCGGCGGGTCGGCATGGTGGGCTCCTTGAAAACAGGAGCCGATTGTGCGTGGCGTGCCCGCGGCCTGCCCGTAGGACAAACCCCATGCGGGCGGTGGGTTCCGGACGACATCCCGGCGCCGCGGCCGCGCCCGCCCGCAACCCATACAACACCCACAAAAGCCGCCGTCCTACGAAAGGGCTCTTGGCAGACCGACACCGGCGCATCCGCACGCGGCCCAGACTGGGTTTCTTATCCACCTGAAAAGATCCCCATGGCATCTCGCGTTCTCTGGAAAGGCGCCATCAGCTTCGGCTTGGTCCACATCCCCGTCGCGCTGCATTCGGCCACCTCCGAAAGCGGCATCGACTTCGACTGGCTGGACAAGCGCAGCATGGACCCGGTGGGCTACAAGCGCATCAACAAGCGCACCGGCAAGGAAATCGGCAAGGAGAACATCGTCAAGGGCGTGGAGTACGAAGACGGCCAGTACGTGGTGCTGTCCGAGGAGGAAATCGCCGCGGCCTACCCCAAGACCACCCAGACCATAGAGATCGAAAGTTTTGTGCCCAACACCGAGATTCCCTTTGTCTACCTGGAGCGGCCCTACTACGTCGCGCCCATCAACAAGGGGCAGAAAGTCTATGCCCTGCTGCGCGACACGCTGCTGAAGACGCAGCGTGTCGGCATTGCCCGCGTCATCATCCAGACCAAGCAGCACCTGGCCGTGCTGGTGCCGTCGGGCCCGGCTCTGGTGCTGAACCTGTTGCGCTGGGGCGCCGACATCCGCTCGCTCGAAGAGCTGAATCTGCCGCCCGTCGGCGCCAAGGCCGCGGGTCTGTCCGACAAGGAACTGGCCATGGCCAAACAGCTGGTGGACGACATGACCGGCAAATGGGACCCCAAACAGTTCACCGACTCCTTCAAGGACGACATCATGGCGCTGGTCAAGCGCAAGGCCAAGGAAGGCAAGCTCAAGAGCGTGGTGCAACCGGAAGAATCCGGCGAGGCCGAACCCCGTTCCGGCGCCAAGATCCTGGACTTGACCGAGCTGCTGCAGCGCAGCCTGCGCAAAGGCGGCGGCGATGCACCCAAGGCCAAGGCCGTCGCCAAGGCGCCCGAGCGCAAAAAACCCGCAGCCAAAACCCGGGCGCACGCCCCCGCCAGGCGGCGCGCCGCCTAGGCGGCCACAGGCGCAGCCCCGGCCATGGACGACCGCGATTCCCTCAAAAGCTACCGCGCCAAGCGCGACTTTTCGCGCACACCCGAGCCCGCGCAGGGCGGCACGCGCTCGGACAAGGCCCTGAGCTTTGTGATCCAGAAACACGACGCGCGCAACCTGCATTACGACTTCCGCCTGGAGCTGCAGGGCGCGCTCAAAAGCTGGGCCGTGCCCAAGGGCCCTAGCCTGGACCCGGCCGTCAAGCGCATGGGCGTGCGTGTCGAGGACCACCCGATTTCCTACGCGGGGTTTGAGGGCAGCATTCCTGCCAGACAATACGGCGCGGGCGACGTGATCGTCTGGGACCGCGGCCTGTGGACGCCGCACGGCGACCCGGCCAGGAGCCTCAAGGCCGGCAAGCTCAAGTTCGAACTGCACGGTGAAAAGCTCAAGGGCGGCTGGACGCTGGTGCGCATGCGCGGCCGCGGCGATGAAAGCCACGAACCCTGGCTGCTGATCAAGGAGCATGACGAACACGCCCGCCCGGAAAAAGACTACGACGTGCTCCAGGCCCAGCCCAACAGCGTGCTCTCGGGCCGCCCCCTGCCGCGCGACGCCGCGGAAAAACCCGCTAAAGCGCCGCGCAAGGCCGCGGCGAAGAAAGCCGCCGTGCAAACCGCCGGCGATATTCCGGAAGGCGCCGTCAAGGCGAAGCTGCCCGAGCTGCTGGCGCCGCAACTGGCCACGCTGGTGGCGGCCCCGCCTGCCGACCCGCAAGGCTGGGCCTATGAAATCAAGTACGACGGCTACCGCCTGCTGGCCCGCATCGACGGGGACTCGGTTCGCCTCATGACACGCAACGGCAATGACTGGACCCGCAAGCTCCCCAGGCTGGCCGAGGCCGTGGCCGCGCTGGAGATTCCTTCGGGCTGGATGGACGGGGAGATCGTGGTGATGAACGAGCACGGCCTGCCCGACTTCGGCGCGCTGCAAAACGCGTTTGACCACGCCAGCACGGCGCGCATTGTGTACTACGTGTTCGACCTGCCCTACTTCGACGGGCTGGACCTGCGCCGGCTGCCGCTGTCCCGTCGCCGCGAACTGCTGTGCGCGCTGGTCACCCGCCACCCGCAAGAGACCATCCGCTTCAGCGACACGTTTGAGGAAACGCCGCAGGACCTGCTCGAGTCAGCGCGGCGCGTCGGGCTGGAGGGCGTGATTGGAAAACGCATGGACTCGGCCTATGTCTCGCGCCGCTCGCCGGACTGGATCAAACTCAAGACCCAGTTGCGCCAGGAGTTCGTCATAGGCGGCTACACCGAGCCCAAGGGCTCGCGCACCGGCCTGGGCGCGCTGATGCTGGGCGTGCATGACGACAAGGGCGCGCTGCGGTACGCCGGCAATGTCGGCACGGGCTTCAACGACAAGGTGCTCAAGGACCTCAAGGCGCGGCTGGAGAAAATTCACACGGAGCGCAGCCCCTTCGCGGCGAAGCTGCCCGCCGGCGTCAAGGGGCAGTTCGTCAAACCGCGCTTGCTGGCCGAAGTCGCTTTCGGCGAATGGACGCACAGCGGCCACATCCGCCACTCGGTATTCCAGGGCTTGCGCAGCGACAAGCCCGCCACCCGCATCGTGCGTGAAAAACCCGCCGCCTTGAAAAGCGGCAAGAAAGGCGCCGCCGTGATTCCCTCCAAACAATCCGCCGCCAAACCATCCGCCGCCGAAAAACCCAGCGCCAAAGGCAATGCGCAAGGCAGCTTGAAAGCCGCGGCAAAGGCGCCCGGCAAACCGGCCTCGGCCGCGCTGAAGTCCCTGCGCATCACCCACGCCGACCGCGTGATCGACAGCAGCACCGGCTTCACCAAACAAAATGTGGTCGAACATTACGCGCAGGTCGCGGCACTGATGCTGCCGCACCTCAAGGCCAGGCCGACCGCGCTGGTGCGCGCGCCATCGGGCATAGGCGGCGAGCTGTTCTTCCAGAAGCACGCCGAGGCTACGTCCATCCCCGGCATCAAGTTGCTGGATACCGCGCTCGATCCCGGCCACGGGCCGTTGCTGGAGGTCCCCTCCGCCGCCGCCCTGCTGGCGGCCGCGCAGCTCAACGTGATCGAGTTCCACACCTGGAACGCCACGACGCGCGCCATCCACAAGCCCGACCGCATGACCTTGGACTTGGACCCGGGCGAAGGCGTGGCCTGGCCGCAGGTGCAGGAGGCCGCGCAACTGGTGCGGGCTTTTCTGGACGAACTCAAGCTCTCCAGCTTCCTCAAGACCAGCGGCGGCAAGGGCCTGCATGTGGTGGTGCCGCTCAAGCGGCAATACGACTTCGACACGGTCAAGGATTTCTCGCACGCGCTGGTGCTGCACCTGGCCGCCGTGATTCCGCAGCGCTTTGCCGCCAAGAGCGGCCCCAAAAACCGTCTCGGCAAGATTTTCCCGGACTACCTGCGCAACGGTTTCGGCGCGACCACGGTATGTGCCTGGTCGCTGCGGGCGCGGCCGGGGATGGGCGTGTCGGTGCCGGTGGCCTGGGACGAGCTGGATTCGCTGACCGGCGGCGCGCACTGGACGGCCTTGACCCTGGGCGCCCGCCTGGCCGTCGGCAACCAGCCCTGGGACGCTTACGAGGCCTCGCGCATGGGCCTGTCCGCCGCGATGAAACAGCTGGGCTTCAAGCCGGCCGCACAGGCCAAATGAGTGTCCAGCCGGCTGTCATCCGCCTCCTACACACGCAGGGCCCGCGGCCCGACATGGCGATCTCGGGCGCGGTTTTACATTGGCTTCGTGGCGGTTTCATACCGTCATTTCGCATTCAACTTACCCCACCTTTCAAGGAGAACCCGTATGCCTTCCAATCAGAATGATCCGAAAAAGAACAATCCCCAAGCCCAGGACAAACAGCAGCAGCAAGGCCAGCGCAACCAACCCGGCCAGCAGGACCGCCAGAACATCAACCAGGCCAGCGATGCGCAGCTGAACCAGGGCCAGGGCAACCAGCGCCAGCCGGGGCAACAAGGCCAGCACGGCAGCGCCCAGGGCAACCCGCAAAAGCCATCGCGCAGCCAGGTGGAGCGCGATGAAAACATGCAGCCCGAAGACTCGGGCAGCCGGCAATCGGGCCGCAGCAATAACTGACCGCTTCACCACCGGCGTTGAATTGAAGAAAACCAGGAAGACAAGTGGAGGCCATGCGCCTCCACTTTTTTGTGCCCGTTCCCCACAGCACGGCCCTGCAGGAGAGACCTCATGAACCAGCCCGATGAAATGGACCTGACGCTTTACCTGCAGACAGAAGGCCGCCGGCTGGCGGCGGAACTGGCCAGGCAGCAGCCCACCGGCTCCAGCAAAACCAGGCCCTCATGCGCCCAGCAGCAATGCACCGCGGCGCAGCCCGCGCGCAGCCTCAGCGAAGCCCTGCAGCACATGGGCCTGGCCGGCGCGCATCCACGTCATCGCCGCCTGTAGGTGGCCGCCGCGACTTGGCCGCGGGCACTGGCCTTGCGCGGGCCCGCGGCCTATCATTTCAGGCAGCGCAACCGCATGCGCCTGGAGACACCATGAAGCCCCTCTTGCCCTTCACACTGGCCGGCTTGCTGCTTTTGTCCGCTTGCCCCGACGCCAAGTCGCCCAAAGCCCCTCCCAAAGTGCCCGAACCCAAAGCCGACAGCGCATCAGCGCAGGCCCTGCCGGCAGCGCCGCTGGTAGCGCTGCACGACACGCGCGCGTCCGCATGAGCGCTTTCCATGTCCGTCATGCCACGTCCATCGCGGGGTGGGTACTGCTGGGCGCCGCGGCGCTGGCCGGCTGTGCCGGCCTTGGGACCGCTGATCCGGCCGCGCAACGCGTCACCGTTGAAGGGCGGACCTACCTGGTCAGCGCGCTGACTGCCGGCACCTGGACGGCCACCTCGCAGGCCGCCGGCCCCATCTCCACCACGCCCGCCGGACGCGCCGCCCTGCTGCAGGCCATAGAGCAGCACTCGGGCTGCAAGGTCACCGACGTCGACTACTCACGCGGCGGCATGCAGCTCGATGCGCAGGTGGACTGCGCCAGCCGCCTGAAGAATTAACCGGGATCCAGGCGAAAAAAAGGGGCAGCCTGCGCCGCCCCCGGTTTGCCGAACCTCGAGTGTCGGCAAGAAACGCTAAATATCTTTTCTGAAACCGTCGCCTTATTTCGAGGCCTTCAGCGCATCACGCAAGGCCTTGACCTGGTCGTGGTTGCGCTGCGCGCCCTGGGCCTGGCGCTCCACCACGCTCTTGATGGCCAGCGGCAGGTTTTGTTTCAGGGCTTTGCGGTAGCGCGCCACGGCGGCATCCTCGCCGCGCTCGCACTCATTGAGCATGGCCTGGTCGCTGTAGGCGCTCAGCGTCGCGCGCACCGAAACCCAGCCGCGGTGCAGCGCGCCGCTGACGGAGCCGCCCTCATCGGGCTTGCCGCCCAGCTGGCGTATCAGGGTCTGCAGCTCCAGGCCCGCGGCGCGGCATTCGCCGGAATGGCGGTGCAGCAAGACCTTGATATCCTCCGAGCGCGAGTGCTCGGCGCATTCGCGGAAACCATATTCGCCGTCGCGGCAGGATTCCAGCAGGTCGTTGAGCGTGTCTATGATTTCCTCGTCATCCGCCACGCCGACGGTATCGGCGTTGCTCAGGGTGGCGGCGGTTTCAAAGGCGCTGAGCCGCTCGTGCGCGCGGTTCCAGGCCGCGCGGCTGGCCTGGCGGGCTTTCGGCCAATCCAGGGTCGAGCGTCCCCGGTAGGTATCCCAGCGGTCCGCCAGGCGCATTTCGGTTTCCTCGAAAGAGCCCGGGTAATCCCGGCGGCCCTCCACGCCCAGCCGGTAGGCCGGCGCGTAGTCGTCAAAGGGACGGCCGCTTTCGTAGTAGGGCTCCAGCGTGTGCCTGTCGCGCCAGTAAGCCTCTTCGGCCGTCGGGTCCAGCGCCTCGGCGGCTTCCTTGCCGCCCATGCCGCCGGCGATCGCGCCGGCCACGCCGCCGACAACGGCACCGGCGGGGCCGGCCACCGCACCGGCGGCCGCGCCCCCCGCCACGCCGCCCATGGCGGCACCTACGCCGGTGCCGACCGGGTGGGCGCCGGGCTCCTTGCTGATCGGGTCGAGATTGGGATCGTGTTCTTTGGCCATGGTGTGTCTCCTTGTGTGTCGAACGCAACTTGAAAAACATCCCGGCCATCGCGTGGCCGGACACTGGCAACCATGGTCGCGTGCCCGGCAAGGCCCTGCGGTCAGGCAAGCACAGACAGGCATGTAGGAGGGCGCCGCGCGCCAAAGCGTCGGCGGTGCGGCATCGCCGCTAGGCGTCGAGCTCCGGGTAGCGGCGGAAAATACCGTCCTCGTTGAAGGAAATGCGCCGTTCGCTCGCGAGGTAGCCGGCCACGCGCCTGTGCCGCGCCACGCGGTCGTGCAGGTCCATCACATGCGGCACGTTTTTCAGCGCCCGGCGAGCGGCCTTGGGGAAGGCATAGAGCAATCCCTCCACCAGCTGGAACAGCGAGAGGTCGGCATAACTGAGGCTGCCGCCCACGAGGTGCGCGCTGCCACGCGGGTTGCGCGCCAGCACGGCTTCAAACCAGGCCAGGAATTTGCGGATGCGCGCCGTCCTGAATTCTTTGGCGCGCCTGAGTGCTTCCTTCTTCTGGTCTTCGTAATAAAGGCCCGTGCCCACCGGGTGGTGGGTGTCGTGCGCCTCGGCCACGACGTCGGCAATCGTGAGCTGTATCTGGTGCGTCCACAGCCGCGCCGTTTCGCTTTTGCCGACCAGGCCCAGGCGCGGGCCCAGGTAGAGCAGGATGGCCGCCGACTGGCCGACGATGGTCTTGCCGTCCACCAGGAATGGCGGCGCGAAGGGCGGCCGCCGCACGTCGGCGCTTTCGATGAACTGCATCATCGCGGGAATGCCCTGGCCTTCGCCTTCGCAGCCGCGCGCCACATCCACGTAGTCGGCGCCGGCGGCCTCCAGCGCGAGCCGGACAAATTCGCCGCGGCCCTGGATCGTGGGCCAATAATGAAGTTCGTAAGGCATGAATGACAACTCCTGTGAGGGTCATTTCATTCTGCGCGAAGCCCGGGCTTGAATCCACGGCAAATGCCGCCGCGTCCGCTTGTCCTACGAAGATTTCGCCCTGCTCCGACAAGGCGCCGTTTTGGCGCGGCCGGCTTGAAAACCAACCCGTCCAGGCCTGCTCCGCTCTCAGCCGGCTGCGGCGATCTGCCTCAAGGCCTGCTCGAACACTTCCACCGGCTGGCCACCCGAAATCAGGTGGCGGTCGTTGATGATGACGGCCGGCACCGAGTGGATGCCCTGCGTCAGGTAGAACTGTTCGCGCTCGCGCACCTCACGCGCGTATTCGCCCGAGGCCAGCACCTCGCGCGCGCGGGTTTCATCCAGGCCCGCTTCGGCAGCCGCCTGGGCCAGCACCTCGTGTGAGGCCGGGCTCTGGCCGTCGGTGAAATAGCGCTTGAACAGCAGTTCCTTGAGCGCCTTCTGCTTGTCCGCGCCTTCAAGCTCGGCCCAGTGCAGCAGGCGGTGCGCGTCGAAGGTGTTGTAGATGCGGCTGCGCCCGCCGCCCGGCTCGTCGGCCATGCTGAACTTGAAACCGACCTGGGCGCCGCGCGCGCGTATGTTTTCGCGGTTGGCCTGGGCCTGGGCGGGCGTGATGCCGTATTTCTCGGTGATGTGCTCGGTGATCTCCTGGCCCTCGGGTGCCATTTTGGGATTGAGCTCAAAGGGCTGGAAATGCAGTTCAGCCTGGATGTCGCCGCGCACGCGCTCCAGCGCCTGGTCCAGCGACTTCAGGCCAATCACGCACCAGGGGCAGGAAACGTCGGACACAAAATCGATCTTGAGCTGGGTGGTCATGGGAAGGCCTTGAGAAGTTGCTGTATGGGTTTCGCCGGCCCGATTTTGGCCCGCAGCCAGCCAGCTTGCGGTCCGCCCCGGGATATTCAAGTACCCCCACCGGGGTTAATCCACCAACGGCACCACGGCCTGGCGCCATCCATGGCAGCCCGTTTCAAGAAACTGTCACACAAGCTTCCTAAGATTCCGGCAGCGCAGCGGCCTTGCCCTGCGCCGTGGCGCGGGCACAGCGCCGCTTCGCATCATTCCCCACCCGCAACTGGAACACACAACAATGTCCGACCTGGCCACCCCATCCCTTCCCTCACGCCGCACCGCCCTGAAGTTCCTGGCGACCGCGCCCATGCTGCCGCTGGGGGCACTGGCGTCCAGCACCCTGCTGTCGGGCTGCGCCACCGGCAGCGGTCCCGCCGCCGCGGGTAACTACCTGTCTTCCAGCTTCACCTCCATGGCCGCGCCCTCACTGGCCGACACGGCCGCCATGGCCACCACCACCGTGGGCTCCAGCCTGCAGGTCCGGCTCAAGGACAACAGCACGCAAAGCTACCGGCTGGCCTACCAGCCCTTCTTCGTCACCGGCGACATGGTGCCGGATGGCAAGGGCGGCACCATCCTGAGCGGCGGCTATGTGGACATCAACAACCAGCCCATCATCGACCGCTCGGTGCCCGGCAAGGAACGCCAGATGTTTTCCGACTCGCCCGACGGCACCTCGCTGCTGGGCCTGCCGAACGCCAACGTGGCCGGCGTCAAGGGCAAGGCGGTGTTCGCCGTCGTGCAGTTTGAATACACCACGCGCGACCAGGCCGGCGCCGACGCCTACGGCAACCTGCCCTCGCCCATCGCCGTGCTCACGCTGGACCAGGACCCCGCCACCGGCAAGCTCAGCCTCGTGAAGTACCACAACGTCGACATGTCCAAGGCGCACGGCCTGTGGATCACCTGCGGCGCCAGCCTCTCGCCCTGGAACACCCACCTCTCCAGCGAAGAGTACGAGCCCGACGCGCCTTTCGCCGCGGAAAGCGCGCAGTTCAAGAAGTTCAGCAAGAACGTCTACGGCGACGAGACCAAGGCCAACCCCTACCACTACGGCCACCTGCCCGAAGTCACCGTGCACCCCGACGGCACCGGCACGGTCAAAAAACACTACAACCTGGGCCGCATCTCGCACGAACTGGTCCAGGTCATGCCCGACAACCGCACTGTGCTGATGGGCGACGACGCCACCAACAGCGGCCTCTTCGTCTTTGTGGCCGACCGCGAGAAAGACCTTTCGTCCGGCACCCTGTATGTGGGCAAGCTGGGCTCGGGCTTCTCGGTCGACCCGGCGGCCGAAGGCGCGAAGATTTCCTGGATCAAGCTGGGCCACGCCACGAGCGCCGAAATCGAAAAAATGGCCGACACACTCAAGCCGGCCGACATCATGACGGTGCACAAAACCGACCCGTCCGACGCCAGCTTCACCAAGGTCTTCTACAACGGCAACGCCAACTGGATCAAGGTGAAACCCGGAATGGAAAAAGCCGCGGCCTTTTTGGAAACCCACCGCTATGCCTACCTCATGGGCGGCAGCATGGGTTTTTCCAAGATGGAAGGCACCACCGTCAACATCAAGGACAAGATCGCCTACTCGGCGCTGCAGAACATGCAGGACTCCATGGTCAAGACCGGCAAGGGCTGGAACGCGGCCAGCGGCATCGCGCTCGACAAGGCGCTGATCGCCGGCGGCGTGATGATGCACAAGCTGGACGGCGGCCAGAAGGACTCGGCCGGCAACGCCATCAACAGCGAATGGATGCCGGTGCACACCAAGGCCCTGCTGGTCGGTGAAGACATCGCCGGCGACGCGCTGGGCAACAAGGCCAACCCCAACAGGGTGTCCAACCCCGACAACCTGAAGTTCTCGGAAAAAATGCGCACCCTCTTCATCGGTGAAGACAGCAGCACCCACGTCAACAACTTCATCTGGGCCTACAACGTCGACACCCAGCAGCTGTCGCGACTGATGTCCATGCCCTCGGGCGCCGAAGCCACCGGCCTGCACGTGGTGGACGACCTCAACGGCTGGACCTACATCATGAGCAACTTCCAGCATGCCGGCGACTGGATCCCGTCGCTGCACGGCAAGGTGCAGGCCACGCTGGACCCGCTGGTGCGCGCGAACTACAAGGACCGCTACGGCGCGGCCGTGGGCTACCTGACGGCCGACCCGAGCAGCATCAAGCTGGGTTAAGCCCACAATCCGGGCCGTGCAATTGCATGGCCTGGATGGCTCCCCGCCGTTCGCCCTGGGTTTGCCAATCCTTTCGGCAGCCTCAGGGCGAACTGCATTGGCGCGCGGTATCAGCGCACCGTCTTGTGCATCGTTACACCGTTCTTCCCTAGAATGCCGGAAAGCCCGCGACGACCTTGCCCGGGCACCGACCGCCCACCGGGAACACCATGCACTACCGCCACGACGACCTGATCCATTACGCGCAAGCCCTGCTGACCGCCGCCGGGCTGGAGCCGGCCAAGGCCACAGCGGTGGCGGAAATCCTCGTCGAGGGCGACCTCATGGGCCACAACACCCACGGCCTGGCCCTGCTGCCCGGCTACCTGGGCGAGCTCGAATCAGGTTCCATGGAAAAGCTGGGCACGCCCACCGTGCTGGCCGACCACCCCGCCGCCCTGACCTGGGACGGCCGCCGCCTGCCCGGCCCCTGGCTGGTGCTTGAGGCCATGGCGCTGGCCGCCGAACGCGCCGCCGCCCAGGGCAGCTGCACCGTGGTGATACGGCGCAGCCACCACATCGCCTGCCTGGCCGCCTACCTCAAGCGCGCCACCGACCAGGGCCTGCTGATGCTGCTGACCTGCTCGGACCCCAACACCGCCAGCGTCGCGCCTTTCGGCGGGCTGGACGCGGTGTTCACGCCGAACCCGGTCTCGGCCGGCATCCCCACGGGGGGCGTGCCGGTGCTGATGGATGTCTCCACCTCGGCCACCACCAACGGCATGACCAACCGGCTTCACAAGGAGGGCAAACGCCTGCCGGCCGCCTGGGTCATGGACGGCCATGGCGCGGCCAGCGACAACCCTTCGGTGCTGTTTGAAGAACCCAAGGGCACCATACTGCCGCTGGGCGGCATGGACTCCGGCCACAAGGGCTACGGCCTGAGCTTGCTGGTCGAGGCCCTGACCGGCGGCCTGGCCGGCCACGGCCGCGCCGACCCCAAGGAAGGCTGGGGCGCCACGGTGTTCCTGCAGATCCTGGACCCGCGCGCCTTCGCCGGCCTGGAGACCTTCGAGCGGCAGACCGGCCACGTCGCAGACGCCTGCCGCGCCTCGCGCCCCGCGCATGCAGGCACGGCCGTGCGCACGCCCGGCGAAAAAGGCATCGCGCTGGCCGCCCGGCAAAAGCAGGACGGCGTGGCGCTCTACCCGTCCATACTGCCCACGCTCTCCAGCTGGGCCATCAAGCTAGGGGTGGCGGAGCCGGTCGCCGTTCCCTGAAGCACAGGCTTTCCGGGAACAAAACTGTCCGACCCGCCGGCACTTGCCGGTTCGAGGCTTAGTCCTACTACAAAAGCTTTCCAAAATTCCGCGGAGCTTCCGCATGCCGGGGGTTTGTCCCTAGACGGGGAATTTGTCAGCTTCACATAATTAGTGCGTCGTCCAAACTAATTCCAAAGTGCTGCGCATTCGGAGGAACGACCACGGGATTGATCTGAGCTCAAAAACACATGCCTGTCTGGGCAAAAACCATCGGAGACACTCAATGAAATTCAAAGCATCCCTTACTGCCATCGCACTCAGCCTGGCCGCCGCCGGCGCATTTGCGCAGGTGACGGTCGGCGTCAGCTGGTCCAACTTCCAGGAGGAACGCTGGAAAACTGACGAAGCCGCCATCAAGACGCAGCTTGAAAAGCTGGGCGCCAAATACATCAGCGCGGATGCCGCGGGCTCTCCCGAAAAACAGCTGGCGGACATTGACGGGCTGATGGCCAAGGGCGCCAAGGTCCTGATCGTGCTGGCCATGGACAAGGACGCCATCCTGCCCGCCGTGAACAAGGCCGCCAAACAGAAAGTGCCCGTCATCGCCTACGACCGCCTGATCGAGGCGCCCGGCGTGTTCTACATCACCTTCGACAACAAGGAAGTCGGCCGCATGCAGGCCCGCGCCGTGTTCAAGGCCAAGCCCAAGGGCAACTACGTGATGATCAAGGGCTCCCCCACCGACCCGAATGCCAATTTCCTGCGCGAAGGCCAGCAGGAAGTCATTGACGCCGCCGTCAAGAAGGGCGACATCAGGATCGTGGGCGAGGAATACACCGAGGGCTGGAAGCCCGAAGTCGCGCAGAAAAACATGGAACAGATCCTGACCAAGACCGGCGGCAAGGTCGATGCGGTGGTCGCCTCCAATGACGGCACCGCCGGCGGCGTGGTGGCGGCGCTGAGCGCCAAGGGGCTCAAGGGTGTGCCGGTATCGGGCCAGGACGGTGACTTTGCCGCCCTGAACCGTGTGGCCGTGGGCACCCAGACCGTGTCGGTCTGGAAGGACGCCCGCGACCTCGGCAAACAGGCGGCCAGTGCGGCGGTCAATCTCGGCGCCGGCAAACCGGTCGAGGGCGCAAGCTCCTGGAACGGCGGCGAGAAAAAGATCGCCCTGCAGGCCCAGTTCCTGAAGCCCGTGCCCATCACCCGCGACAACCTCGACGTGGTGCTCAAGGCCGGCTGGATCAAAAAAGACGAGCTCTGCAAGGGCGTCACCGGCAACGTCGCCGGCTGCAAGTAATACAGGCCTTCCAGGCACCCGCTCCCCGTCCTGCGCAGGCAGGCAAGGCAACCGGCCTGTAGGTTGCCCGGGAGCGCCGCACCCCCAAAAACCATGCAACTGCCCTTTCGAATCCCGCGCGACACCGCCATCGACTGGCGGCTGGTCTTCATGGGAGGCGTGCTCGCCGTCCTGGCGGGTGTGTTCCAGGTCCTGTCGGGCGGCATTTTCCTGTCGCCTGAAAACCTTTACAACATCGCCCAGCAAACCGCGGTGGTGGGCATCGTGTCCACCGTCATGGTGCTGATCATCGTGGCGCGGCACATCGACCTGTCGGTCGGCTCGGTGATCGGTTTTGTCGGCGTGCTCATCGCCTACCTTCAATACACCCTGGGATGGTCCTGGCCGGCTGCGTCGCTCGCCGGGTTGGCCGCGGCACTCGTGGTATCGGTGTACCAGGGATGGCTGACGGCCATGCTGGGCGTGCCGTCTTTTGTGGTCACGCTGGGGGGCTTGATGTCCTTGCGCGGCGCGGCCTTCCTGGTGGCCGACGGCAAGACCCAGCCGGTCAGCGACGAGTTCTTTTTGCAGCTGGGCGGCGGCTACGACGGCGGGATCGGGGTGACCGCCACCTGGGTCCTCACCGCCTGTGTCAGCATGGTGCTGGTGGTCCGCAGGGTTCTGGGCCGCCGCGCCTCGGCACGCCACGGGATGCCCCAGCAGCCCGTATGGGTGGACGTGTTGCTGGTGGCCGCGCCCGTGGCCCTGCTGGCGGCATTTGCCACGGCCATGAACAGCTACCAGGTCACCAACAAGGACGCGCCCCAAGGCATCCCGATACCGGTGCTCATCTGGGCGGCCGTGGCCGTGCTGATGTCCTTCATCTCACGCCGCACCCGTTTTGGCCGTTATGTCTACGCCATGGGCGGCAACCCCGACGCCGCGGTGCTGGTCGGCATACCGGTCAAGCGGGTCACGCTCATGCTGTTTGCGCTGCTCGGCGTTCTCATCACCATCGCGGCCATCGTGTCGGTGGCCCGCCTGAACGCGGGCACCAACTCGCTGGGCACCGGCATGGAACTGTTCGTGATCGCCGCCGCCGTGATCGGTGGCACCGCGCTGGCCGGTGGCAGCGGCACCATCATCGGCTCGGTGCTGGGCGCGCTCATCATGCAGTCGCTGGACAGCGGCATGCTGCTGCTGGATGTTTCCATCGGAAAACGCATGGTCATCATCGGGCAGGTGCTGATTGTGGCGGTGGTGTTTGACGTGCTCTATCGCAAGTGGGCGCAGGAAAGCTGACATGCAAACCATGCCAACCATGCAACCCACCAACGAACCCCTGGTCCAGTTCAAGGACATCCGCAAGGCCTTCGGCGGCGTTCACGCCGTCGACGGCGTGAACCTGAACCTGTATGCGGGCGAAGTGGTCGCCGTGCTGGGCCACAACGGCGCCGGCAAATCGACCCTGATGAAAATGCTGGCCGGCGCCTTCCCCATCGACTCGGGCGAGATCCACGTGATGGGACAGAAAGTGAACCTGCGGACCCCGGCCGACGCGCAGCGGGAGGGCATAGAAACCATCTACCAGACGCTGGCCCTGGCCGACAACCTGGACGCCGTGGCCAATCTCTTCCTGGGCCGCGAAAAAATGACGGCCTGGAACACGCTGGACGACTACTTCATGGAGGCGCAGGCACGCAAGGTGTTCGGCCGCCTGAATAAAAACTTCACCAACATCCACACCCCGGTGCGGCGCCTGTCCGGCGGGCAGCGCCAGGTGGTGGCCATTTCGCGCGCCATCTACTTCAATGCCCGCATCCTGATCATGGACGAGCCCTGCGCCGCCCTGGGCCCGGAAGAGTCCGCCATGGTTGCCAACCTGGTGCTCCAGCTCAAGGCCGAGGGCGTGGGCATTTTCCTGATCACGCACGACATGCAAGATGTGTTTTCGCTCAGCGACCGTGTCTCGGTGATGAAGAACGGCCGGCTGGTCGGAACGTACCGCACGGCCGACCTGGACGAGGACCAGATCCTCGGCATGATCATCGCCGGCAAGCCGCCGCCAGGACGCGAACAGGCCCCGCACCGTAGCGCCTGATACCATGCCATCGTCCATGAAAACCACAGGCGACCAGCAACTCGTCAAGCGTATCAATCGCAGCGTGTTGATGCGCCTGCTACGCAACCAGCCGAGCCGCTCGCGCGCGCAACTGGCCAACCACAGCGGCTTGACCAAATCGACCGTCAGCCTGCTGGTGCGCGAACTCATTGATGAAGGCTGGCTCAGTGAAATCAGCATGGCAGCCGCCAACGGCGTGGGGCGGCCCTCCACGCCCCTGCAGATCGACGGCCAGTCGCGAGGCCTCATCGGCGTGGAAGTGGCGGTCGACACCGTGCGTGTGGCAAGCGTGTCCTTGCTGGGGAAGGTGCTGTGGTCGACGCAGGAGCCTTTGCGCACCACCCGGCCCGAAGACGTCTGTTGCCAGGTCGCCGGCCTCGTGGTCATGGCCCAGGCGCAGCTGGTCTCGCGCGGCGCGCAACTCTCGGGCGTGGGCATAGGCCTGCCCGGCGCGTTTGACGAAACCACCGGCGTGCTCCGCTTTGCCCCCAACCTCGGCTGGCGCAACGTGGACTTTGTGCCGCAGATCACCCAGGCGTTGACGCAGGCGGGCCTGCCCCCGGTGCCGGTGCATGTGCAAAACGAAGCCGACACCGCCGCGCTGAGCGAGTACGAGTTCTCGGAGAACGACGGCAAGGATTCGCTGATTTTTGTGAGCTGCGATGTGGGCGTGGGCGCGGGCATCGTGCTCAACGACAGGCTGTTTACCGGCATGCGGGGCATGGCCGGTGAGATCGGCCACAGCGTCCTGGAGCTCGACGGTCCCGCCTGCTCCTGCGGGCGGCGCGGCTGCGCGGAGGCCTTTATCGGTTCGGGCGCCCTGGGCCAGCTGGCGGATGCCCGCCGGTCGGGACACTACCTGGGCGTACTGCTGCAGAACCTGTGGACCACCTTTGATCCCAGCGTTCTGGTGGTGGGCGGCTCCTCATGCCTGCGCTTTCCCGACATGGTGAAGGTTGCCCAGGAAACGCTGCAGAACTACGCCACCGATGCCGGCGTCAGCGCTCCCACGGTGCGCGTCGCGCGCTACGGCCTGCTGGCTTCAGCGGTAGGGGCCGCCGCCCTGGTGCTGCACCAGTACCTGCGCCCCATGCATCCGTCGGGCCGCCTTGTGGGCAATGGCCGCCCGGCGCGGGGCCAGGTGCGTTTTTCGGAGCCCAGCCAGCTTTCCCGGAGCCAATGAACGGGGCAACAGGCTTTGCGCCGCTGCGCAGGGCTTCATGGCTCGGGAGGCCGGGCCGGTTCAAGGTCATCCGAACTCAGTTGAGAAATCCTGATCTCGTCGTGCCATGCATGCGGACTTCCTGCAAGGGTGAAAATATGGCGTAGACCTGCCAGGCACGCCCTCCCCCCGGCTTGACCAATGGCTGGCCCTCGAAGCGGCCTTCACCCCAGACATACGGGTCCACGCCGGCAAAGGGCTGCGCCATGCGGGCATGGAGCAGCAGCTCAATATCCGAGATCTGCCGGTCCTCACGAAACAGCAGCTGGCGGCCGTCCTCGTCGCGAATGTCCCTGACAAAAGTCGTTGCCGGCACGCCGTTTTCGTCCAGGACGTAGGTGGCGCGGACATGCGCCTCTTCCAGCGCGGTCTCCTTGGGGCCGCTTTGTTGCGAGCCGGCTATCGGGCGGCCATTGCGGTAGGCGCAGGTGTATTCCGTCCACGACATACGGAGCTTGCCCGGGCCCCAAATCTCCCGCACATAGGTATAGCCGCCTTCCAGCGGACGGATCACCGTGGCTTCGCGGTCCAGCTTCAGTTCCGCGCTGGGGTCGGTGCTCAGCCGGCAGTCCTGGATGCTGGTTTTTTCAGTCCGCAGGTCAAACCTGTCCGACAGTTCCATCATTTCCCCCGGATGCTCCTGCGCAAGCCGCCCCAGCTGCCGGGCACCCTCGCGGCTGATGGCAAGGGAATGGTGCGGGTCAAGCGAAGAGAAACCATGCGCGATCGTCAATTGCACCAGGCGGTGGAAACAAAAAAAGTCCACGCCGCCGAAGCGGCCGATCAGCGGAGTCTGGTTGCCCGCGTCATCGACGAGGCCCATGAACATGGCTTGATTCGCCCCGTAGGAATAGGTGAAGTCAATGGTGAATGTTTTCATGATCTTCTGCTGCTCCTGGTTCGTACTTAAGGGGGTGACGCCAAGGCCATGCGCATCCAGCGAAGGAAATTCCTCGCCCCGAGTCCGGTGTGTGTTGTGGGCCTTGCGGCAGACGGCAGCGAAGTCCGGCGCAGGTGAGGCTGGACGGCCCCAGGGGCGCTGAAGTTCGCAATATACAAATAGCGCAGGCGTGTGTCAGCGTAAAAAATGGCAAAGCGGCATACCGCCCGGTAGCCCGGCAAGAAGGCCTCGCCGCTCTCGCAAACCATCCGTAGGCCTTTGCTGACAGGCACGGGCGCATCTGCCCGATACGGCACCGCCCCTCTGGGCCGCACAGTGGGTGCACAACATTTTGTGGAGACGAAAAAATGTCTTTTGCGCTTTACATGCTCGGTTTTGTGATCTTCCTGGCCGGCGTCATCTGGGGCGCCGTCGTTGCGGGTGTGCCGCATCTTTACATCGGCATAGGCGCGCTGATCTTCCTGGGCATAGGCATCTTCAGCGCCGTCAGCCGCACGCGCAGCAAAGACCCGTCTTAAGCGCGGGCACCGGCTGCCGGCTGTTGCAGGCTATTCCTGAGGCGACTCCGGCGAAGCTTCCTGCGCCATCAAGGCCTGCCGTAGCTGCGCCAGCACGGCGCTCGCGGCACGCAACTGGCCTTCATCCATACGCGCAGCCAGGGCATTGGCCCATTTTTTTTGGCCCGACTGTATGGTGCCCAGCGCCTTGCGGCCTTTGGGCGTGAGCCGCAGCAGCTTGGCGCGCGCATGGGCCGGGTTGTCCTGATAGGCGGTGAGCCCCTCTTCCACCAGCAAATCCGCCACGCGCTGCACGCTTTGCCGCGTCAGATTCATGGCCCGGGCAATCTGCGCCACCGACAGCGGCGCGTCCTCCACCGCGGCCAGCACCTGCCAGCGCGCCGAGGTCTGCCCGGCCGGCGCCGCCAGCGCGTCGCCGGCCGCCGTCAACAGGCCGTTGAGCTGCATCACCTGCACCACCAGCCAGCTCAGGGTGTTGGCGGCCGGCGTGCGCTCGATTTCTCCAGTGGCGGCACCCAATTTGACAGCATGCTGTCGTTTAACTATACTTCCAGACATGACAACATTCTGTCATATTTACCCGATCACCACCACCCGCCTGAAAGGATTGCCTCATGCTGAAAACCTATACCGGAAGCTGCCACTGCGGCGCCGTCCGCTTTGAAGCCGACATCGATCTCAGCAAGGGCACGGGCAAGTGCAACTGCTCCATCTGCACCAAAACCCGCAACTGGAACGCCTTGATCAAGCCCGACGCCTTCCGGCTGCTCGCCGGCGAAGACGCGCTGAGCGACTACCAGTTCGGCACCAAAAGCGGCCATCACCTGTTTTGCCGGCACTGCGGCGTGCGCTCCTACGAGCGCGGCTACCTTGAGCAGATAGGCGGCGACTACGTCTCCATCAAACTGGCATCGCTGGACAACGTCGAGCCGGACGAACTCATCAACGCGCCGGTCAACTACGCCGATGGACGCAACAACGCCTGGTGGAATAAGCCCGCCGAAACGCGGCACCTGTGAGAGCCGCCCGCAAAACCCTCCTGGCGTTGTTGCACCGCCTTGCCGTGCTGGTGCACTGTCTGCGGCGGCGCGCCT
>NZ_AKIV01000040.1 GCF_000282655.1 Polaromonas sp. CF318 | reverse complement strand
GTTCATCTGACATTGCCGAACCAGCGCGATTTCAGGGGGAAAGTCCAGTGCGATGCGATGGAGAATACCTGACAGAGTGTGCCAGCGAACAGCAGGGTTGATCAAAATTCTCATCGCAGCGGCCGCCTCGCGGCACGGGTTTCAACAGCGTTCGAAAATGGCAGCGATCCCTTGACCACCACCGATGCACATGGTCGCCAAGGCGTAACGCCCCTTGATTCGCTGCAGCTCATGGACCGCCTTGGTGGTAATGATCGCGCCGGTCGCGCCGACAGGATGGCCCAGCGAGATACCAGAGCCGTTGGGATTGACCTTGGCCGGGTTGAGCTCAAGCTGTCGCACTACGGCGCAGGCTTGAGCGGCGAATGCTTCATTCGACTCGATCACGTCCATATCTGCGGCTTTCAGGCCGGCACGCTCCAAGGCCTTCTTCGTTGCAGGAACCGGGCCGATCCCCATGAGTTCCGGCTCAACGCCCGCAAAGGCATAGGTGACCAGGCGAGCGATAGGCTGAAGGTTGTACTTTCGGACTGCCTCAGCGGTGGCGAGCACAACCGCACCGGCGCCATCGTTGATTCCGGAAGAATTTCCGGCAGTGACACGTCCTTCCTCCTTGCGAAAAGCGGGCTTGAGTTTGGCCAGAGCTTCGACCGTAGTGTCAGGTTTCACGTGCTCGTCAACCGCGAATTCAACCGTGCCCTTGCGAGTGTTGAGGGCGATCGGAACGATCTGCTCCCTGAAATACCCAGCCCGGATGGCCGCGGCCGCGCGGCGATGGCTTTCCGCTGCCAAGGCGTCCATGTCCTCTCGGCTAACACCGTATTTGTCTGCAACATTTTCCGCTGTCACCCCCATGTGGATGCGGTGAAAGGGGTCATGCAAAATATTGATCATGTAGTCGACCATCTGCATGTCGCCCATGCGCTGCCCCCAACGAGCATTCATAGCAAGGTATGGGCCACGTGACATCGACTCCGCGCCCGCGCCAATCGCCACGTCCGCGTCTCCATGCATCAAGGCTTGGGCGGCGGACACGATCGCCTGCAAACCGGAGCCGCAGAGCCGGTTCACATTGAATGCAGGCACTTCCTTCCCCAAGCCGGCGCGAATGGCTGCCACTCGACTGAGGTAGGCGTCGACAGGCTCCGTCGGAATGACATTACCCATGACTAGGTGTCCGAAACTATCGCTGGGCGCGCCGCTGGCCCTGATGGCGGCTTGCACGACCGTTGTAGCAAGATCAGAAAGAGGGACGTCCCTCAGAGAGCCGCCAAAGGTACCAATGGCGGTGCGGAGAGCGGCGACAACATAAACTTCGGGGAGAGCCATGGCTTGTGTAAATGCGTGGTGGATGAAGACAACACTCTACTGGGCCGACCTCGCTTGGGGAATGTCAGAAACGGCCACAGCAAGTGATTTTTTTGCCACTGTATGGGTCAAGGCATTTCATGGGCCTAGCGACTTTGGAACAGCCTGATTGGCGGAGGGGGACTAACTGAATGCCGCCACCTCGCCCAGCCAAGGTGGAGGCACCCCGTGTTGAGTTCTGGGCTGCAAGTGGTTTTCGCTACCCCTTGCCTTTTTCATGTCAGCGGGAACGAAGCGCCGCCAGCCGGACAGCAGCCTCCTGTAACTGCGCCATGGAGTTCGCCATCGAGAAGCGGACAAATTGCCCTGTTTGAGCGCGGCCGAAGTCGCGGCCCGGCGAAAAGGCCACATGGGCACGCTTCATGGCCTCAAAAGCAAAGTCCCAGCTATCCGAAACACCCCATGCTTCGAACCAGGAAGAGCAGTCAGCCCAGGCGTAAAAGGCACCGTCAGGCTCGACCGGCACTTTGAGGCCCATCTCATTCAAGACGGGAATGAACCAGTCGCGTCGTGCCTTGAACTCGGCGCGGCGGCGCTCGTATTCCGCGATGCTTTCCTCTTCGAAGCAGGCGACCGCAGCATGTTGAGCGACCGCGCTGGGACACAGGAAGAAGTTCTGCGCCAAACGCTCGATGACTGGGACCATCGGTTCCGGGACAACCAACCACCCCAGGCGCCAGCCCGTCATGCTGAAGTACTTGGAGAAGCTGTTGACGCTGATGATGCTGTCATCCATCGCCAGCGCCGTTTTTCCGTATGTACCGTCGAAACTCAACCCTAGGTAAAGCTCGTCCAGGAGGGTGATTCCCCCCTTGGATTGGACGAAGTTGTGGATGCGACGCAGTTCGTCCGGATGGATGGACGTGCCCGTGGGATTGGAAGGCGATGCCAGCAGCACACCGCGGGTCTTGTCGTTCCAGTTCGCCTGGACCTTCTCGGCGCTGAGCTGGAAGCGTTCGGCGGCCGTGGTCGGCACCAACACCGGCTCGCCTTCGGCTGCAATGACGAAGTGCCGGTTACAGGGATAGCAAGGATCCGGCATCAGAACCTGGTCGCCCGCCTCGATCAGAGCCAGGCAAGCGAGTTGAAGGGCGGCGGACGCACCGGCCGTGACCACGATGCGTTTGGCGGGCACGTTGACATCGAAACGCTTGCGGTACCAATCACTGATACGCTCGCGCAGTGGCTCGATGCCGACCGCCGGCGTGTACTGGGTCAGGCCATTCCGCACAGCCCGGACGGCAGCTTCCTGCACAAGCGGTGGCGCGGTGAAGTCCGGCTCGCCGATGGTCAGGAAGATCATCGACTGGTCGGTGCCGGCGAAGTCCCGCGCCAGCTGGGAAGCAGCCTTGGCCACCTCCATCACGTAAAAGGGTTCGATGCGCTGGGCGCGGCTGGTGAATTTCATAGTGAAAACATGTCAGAACTGCTCTTCGGGATAGGCGAGTACGGCATCGGCACCATGCAGGATTGTGTCGGCCAGGGCGGGTGCCTTCGACAGCACATGGTCTGCGTAGAAACGCGCGCACAGCTGCTTGGCCTGCAAGAACTCGGCATCCGAGTTATCCTGCTGCAAACAGCTGTGCGCCGCGAGCGCGGCGCGCGCCATCTGCCAGCCTCCCGCAACTATGCCGAACAACTCGAGCATGGGCACCGCGCAGGCGGCCGCGGCTTTCGGATTGCTGTCATTCTGATCGAGTATGAACTCCACGCACAGTCGCAGGGACGAGATGCCAGCCAACAGGCGCGTCGCCAACGCTGCGTGGTCGGCTGCGCCCATACTCTTCAGTTGCTTCTGAACAGCGCTCATTTCTTGCAGCACCTTCTTCGCCGCGTGTCCACCGTCGCGCGTGATCTTACGACCGATGAGATCGGCAGCCTGGATACCTGTCGTGCCTTCATAGATTGTGGTGATCCGTGCATCGCGCAGGTGCTGCGCCGCGCCGGTTTCCTCGATGTACCCCATGCCACCGTGAATCTGGATGCCCAGAGATGCGACATGAACCGATGTCTCGGTGCTCCAGCCTTTGACCACGGGGATCATTAGATTTACGAACGCCTGGCGCTCCCTGCGCACCTCCTCATCAGGGTTACCATGGGCCACATCCATCGCTTCGGCAACGACGCTGGCCAACACGCGCAGCGACTCGGTGCGGGACTTCATCTCCAGGAGCATGCGGCGCACGTCCGGGTGGCGAACGATGGCGACCTTCTCACGGCTCTTGCCCCCCGGCTCCACCCCCTGCAGGCGGCCGCGCGCATAGTCTCGGGCGCGCTGGTAGGCACGCTCGCATAGACCGACGCCTTCGAGACCAACTGAGTAGCGGGCTGCGTTCATCATGATAAACATGTATTCCAACCCGTGGTTCTCTTTCCCGATCAGCCATCCCGTTGCGCCCTCATTGTCCCCGAAGGCGAGCACCGCCGTCGGACTGGCGTGAATGCCTAGCTTGTGCTCGATCGAGACACAACGTACATCGTTTCGGCGGCCCAGGCTCCCGTCCCGATTGACCAGGAACTTCGGCACGACGAACAAGGAAATGCCTTTGACGCCCTCCGGTGCACCGGGGGTCCGGGCAAGGACCAAGTGAACGATGTTCGGCGTGAGGTCGTGTTCACCGTAGGTAATGAATATCTTTTGTCCGTGGACCTTGTAGCTACCATCGGGCTGTGGCACTGCCCGGGACCGAACGGCTGAAAGATCCGATCCTGCCTGCGGTTCGGTCAGGTTCATCGTGCCGGTCCACTCGCCGCTGACCAGACGAGGCAAGTACATTGCCTTCTGGTCATCCGAGCCGCAAAGCTCCAGGGCCTCGATGGCGCCGCGGGTGAGCATGATGCCCACGGCAAATGCCATATTCGCCCCATTCCACATCTCCTCGGCCAGCGAGGACACAACGCGGGGCAAGCCTTGGCCGCCAAATTCGGTTGAGCCGGACAGGGCGTGCCATCCGCCGGCACAGAATTGGTCGTAGGCCACTTTCCAGCCCGGCGCCGTGCGAACTTCACCGTCCACCCACCGAGCGCCCTCCCGATCACCGACAGCATTCAGAGGCGACAGGACTCCGGCGGCGAACTTGCTCGCTTCTTCGAGGATGGCGCCCGCCAGTTCCTCGCCCACTTCCTCGTGTCCCGGCAGCGCTGCGATCGACTCCAGTCCGACCAACTCACGCAAGACAAACTGCATTTCCTTCAACGGCGCAACGTACTCGCTCATATTCTCTCCTGCTTAATGTCCGCCGTACTGGTAAAAACCGTGTCCGCTCTTGCGACCCAGACGCCCCGCATCCACCATTTCCTTGAGCAGCGGCGCCGGCCGGTACTTCGGATCTCCGAAACCTTCGTGGAAGACGTTCATTACCGCCAGCATGGTGTCCAAGCCGATCAGATCCGCCAAGGCCAGTGGCCCAATCGGGTGGTTGCAGCCCAGCTTCATGCCCGCGTCGATCTCGTCCGGGCTGGCCAAACCTTCCTGCAGAACGAAGATGGCCTCATTGATCATGGGGCACAGAATCCGGTTGACCACGAAGCCCGGGCTATTCCTAACCGTGATGGGCGTCTTGCCGATCGCCCGCGCAAACTCGATTGCTGCCTGGTGCGTAGTGTCAGAAGTCTGGAGCCCACGGATCACCTCCAGCAGCGCCATCAGCGGCACCGGATTGAAAAAGTGCATCCCGATGCATCTGGCCGGGTTCTTCAGCACCGCCGCCAGTTGCGTGATGGAGATTGAGGAGGTATTGCTCGCGATGACCGTGTCCCCGCCGACAACCGCCTCGATGTCACACAGGATGCGCAACTTCAACTGCAGGTTCTCGGTCGCCGCTTCGACGACAAGATCGACGCTGCGCAGCTCTTCGTAGGAAATCGAGGTGTGGATCCGTGCCAGTGCAGCGGATTTTTCATCTGCGCGTAGCTTTTCCTTCTGGACAAGCCGCTCGAGACTGTCAGTCAAGGTGGTCAGGCCGCGTTCGAGTGCCGCGGTGGACACATCGATCATCGTGACTTCGAGGCCGGCAAGCGCGCAAACCTGCGCGATTCCGTTGCCCATGGTGCCGGCGCCAATTACGCCGATGTGGTGAATATTCATAATGGAATAGTTGAATGAAAATGCTTGTCGAGATCGGAGCGATCAGTGGGGCCTTTGCCGGTCCCACATGGACTCGCCCACGCCTCCCCGCTGGTTTAATACCCTGGCAAGGACGAACATTAAGTCGGACAGCCGGTTCAGGTATTGACGGCCTGTCGGGCTGACGGCCTGGATTTCAGCGAGTGCGATGACGGACCGCTCAGCTCGGCGGCAGATGGTTCGGCACATATGCGCTTGAGCGCCTCGGAGTGACCCACCCGGGCGAACGAACTCCTTCAGCCGCGGCAGACTCGCGTTGAACGCCTGAAGCAAGCGATCCAGGGCGACGACGCGTTGCGGCGTCAGGATGGTGTGACCGGGGATACTGAGTTCGCCGCCTAGATCAAGAAGGTCCTGCTGTATTTCTGCAAGTTCGGTGTCCAGCTCCAGCTCCACAGGGACCCTCAGTGCCATCAGTACGCCTACGGCGCTGTTGAGTTCATCGACATCGCCCATCGCTGTGACCCGTGGATCTGCCTTGCTGACTCGGCTGCCATCGCCGAGACCTGTGATGCCCTCGTCGCCCGTGCGCGTGGCAATTGCACTCAGTCGGTGTCCCATAGAATGCGTCCTTACATGTTGCGGCGGTACTGCCCGCCCACCTCGAACAGCGCATTGGTGATCTGCCCCAGTGAGCAGACGCGCACGGCCTCCATCAGCACCTCGAAGACGTTGAGGTTTTCGATCACGGCCTGCTGCAGGCGCTTGAGCATGGCCGGTGATTCGGCGGCATGGCGGCGGTGGAAGTCGTCCAGGCGCTTGAGCTGGCTTTGTTTTTCTTCCTCGGTGGAGCGGGCCAGTTCGAGCTTGTCCTGCACCGCGTCGCCGTGCGGGTTGCGGAAGGTGTTGACGCCGATGATGGGCAGCTCGCCGGTGTGCTTGAGCATCTCGTAATGCATGGACTCGTCCTGGATGCGGCCGCGCTGGTAGCCGGTTTCCATGGCGCCCAGTACGCCGCCGCGCTCGGCGATGCGCTCAAATTCCAGCAGCACGGCTTCCTCGAGCAGCTCGGTGAGCTCCTCGATGATGAAAGCGCCCTGTGAGGGGTTCTCATTCTTGGCCAGGCCCCATTCGCGGTTGATGATGAGCTGGATGGCCATGGCGCGGCGCACCGATTCCTCGGTGGGCGTGGTGATGGCTTCGTCAAACGCGTTGGTGTGCAGCGAGTTGCAGTTGTCGTAGATCGCGATCAGCGCCTGCAGCGTGGTGCGTATGTCGTTGAACTGGATTTCTTGCGCGTGCAGGCTGCGGCCCGAGGTCTGGATGTGGTACTTGAGCTTCTGGCTGCGCTCGTTGGCACCGTACTTTTCTTTCATGGCCACGGCCCAGATGCGGCGCGCGACGCGACCCATCACGGTGTACTCAGGGTCCATGCCGTTGCTGAAGAAGAAGCTCAGGTTGGGCGCGAAGTCGTCGATGTGCATGCCGCGCGCCAGATAGGCTTCGACAAAGGTGAAACCGTTGGACAGCGTGAAGGCCAGCTGGCTGATGGGGTTGGCGCCAGCTTCGGCGATGTGGTAACCGCTGATGGAGACGCTGTAGAAGTTGCGCACGCGGTTGTGCACAAAGTACTGGGCGATGTCGCCCATGACCTTGAGGCTGAATTCGGTCGAGAAGATGCAGGTGTTCTGGCCCTGGTCTTCTTTCAGGATATCGGCCTGCACGGTGCCGCGCACGTTTTCCTGCACCCATTCGCGTATCTTGGCGGCCTCGGTGGCCGTCGGGTCGCGGCCGTTGTCCTTCTTGAACTTTTCGAGGTTCTGGTCGATGGCCGTGTTCATGAACATGGCGAGGATGCTGGGCGCCGGGCCGTTGATGGTCATGGAGACCGAGGTCGACGGGTTGCACAGGTCAAAGCCGTCGTACAGCACCTTCATGTCGTCCAGGGTGGCGATGGACACGCCCGAGTTGCCGACCTTGCCGTAGATGTCGGGCCGCAGGGCCGGGTCGTTGCCGTAAAGCGTGACCGAGTCGAAGGCGGTGGACAGGCGCTTGGCGGCCATGCCCTCGCTGAGCAGCTTGAAGCGGGTGTTGGTGCGGAAGGGGTCGCCCTCGCCGGCGAACATGCGGGTCGGGTCCTCGCCCTCGCGCTTGAAGGCGAAGGTGCCGGCGGTATAGGGGTAGCTGCCGGGCACGTTGTCCAGCATCAGCCACTTGAGGACTTCGCCATGGTCCTCGTACTGCGGCAAGGCCACCTTGCGTATGGTGGTGCCCGAGAGGGATTTGGTGGTCAGCGCGGTGCGGATTTCCTTGTCGCGGATTTTTACGACGTATTCGTCGCCGGCATAGGCGGCCTGCATGTCGGGCCACTGGGCCAGCAGGGCGCGGGCATCTGCGTCCATGCGGGCCTTGCGGTGGCCGGCCAGGTCCAGCGCGGCCTCGGCGGCGGGTGCGCGATCGGGCTTGTCGATTTTCAGCATGGCGGCGGCCGCCTTGAGCTGCTGCACCTCGCGCGCCAGCTGGGCCTGGGCACGGGCGCGCTTTTTGTAGCCGCGCACGGTGTCGCTGATCTCGGCCAGGTAGCGCGTGCGCGCGGCCGGCACCACGGGGGTCTGGTTGGTGCTGTGGCGCACCCCGGCCTCGGGCAGCACGCCACCCTCGAGCGCCAGGCCCAGCGCGGCCAGGCGCGGCTTGAGCGCCTGGTAGAGCGCGGTGACGCCATCGTCGTTGAAGCGCGCGGCCATGGTGCCGAAGACCGGCATTTTGTCGGCGGGCGTGCCCCAGGCTTCCTTGTTGCGCTGCACCTGTTTGGAGACGTCGCGCAAGGCGTCGAGCGAGCCCTTGCGGTCGAATTTGTTGATGGCGATGAACTCGGCGAAGTCCAGCATGTCGATTTTTTCGAGCTGGCTGGCCGCGCCGAACTCGGGCGTCATGACGTACATGGGCACGTCCACATGCGGCACGATGGCGGCGTCTCCCTGGCCTATGCCCGAGGTCTCGACCACGATCAGGTCAAAACCCGCGCATTTGCAGGCGGCGATCACGTCGGGCAAGGCCTGGCTGATTTCCGAGCCGAAGTCGCGTGTGGCCAGCGAGCGCATGAAGACGCGCTGGCCGCTGTCGGCGTTCTTTTGCCCGGCCAGGGGAACGGTCCACGGATTAATGGCGTTCATGCGGATGCGGTCGCCGAGCAAGGCGCCGCCGCTCTTGCGGCGCGAGGGGTCTATGCTGATGACGGCTACGCGCAGTTTGTCGTTCTGGTCCAGGCGCAGGCGGCGTATCAGTTCATCGGTCAGCGAGGACTTGCCCGCGCCTCCGGTGCCGGTAATACCGAGCACGGGAATCTTCTTGCCCAGGGCGTTCTTGCGGATGGTCTCCACCAGCTTCGCGTCGGCCTTTTCATTCTCCAGCGCGGTGATGAGCTGGGCGAGGGCGCGCCAGTGACTCTCGTCCTGGCCCTGGATGGCGGCAAGCTTGGTCGGCGCATAGGACGTGATGTCCTTGTCGCAGCGCATCACCATCTCGCCGATCATGCCCTGCAGCCCCATGCGCTGGCCGTCCTCCGGGCTGTAGATACGCGTGACGCCGTGGGCCTGCAGTTTGCGGATCTCGGGGAGCACAATCACACCGCCACCGCCGCCAAACACCTGGATGTGCGCGCCGCCGCGCTGCTTGAGCAGGTCGACCATGTACTTGAAGTACTCGACATGACCCCCCTGGTAGGAGCTGATGGCGATGCCCTGTGCGTCTTCCTGCAGAGCGGCGGTGACCACCTCGTCAACGCTGCGGTTGTGGCCCAAGTGGATGACTTCGGCACCCATGCCCTGCAGAATGCGGCGCATGATGTTGATAGCCGCGTCGTGACCATCAAACAGGCTGGCGGCGGTGACGAACCGCACCTTGTTGGTGGGGCGGTAGTTGGCAAGCGCCTTGAAATCAGCGGAAAGGTCGGTCATGAGTGGTACTCCATCGTGCTGTTACTGTATTTAGTACCGAGCGCGCATGCCATGCCCGCAAGAAGCAACTCGTTGACGGATTTGGTCACCCTGCTATAGGCCTTTGATCGCTAAAGTCCTTCGAACGGCTACACTGGTCGCGCAAAGGGACTATCCCAATGATGAGCACGCGTATGAATAAAACGGAACCTAGGCAAAGCTTGCCCGAGTTTCTCGAAAGTTGGCAGTGGTTTCGCTCCCTGCCAGCTGATCTGCGCGCTCTGGTATTGCAAACGGCGACTGAACGGATTGCGATCGGTGGAGAATTCATCGCTCGCGCAGGCGAACCCACCAGTCACTGGTATGGCGTGATACGCGGCTATCTCCAGATGTACGTCGTCGGACCGGACGGTGCTGAGACTACGCTGTTCTGCTTGCCAGAGCGGTCCTGGGGCGCCGACGGTACGCTTCTCAAGAAGGAGCGGCTGCAGTATGACCTACGCGCCCTCGCGCCGGCGCACATCTGCCTGATTCCCTCACAGACGTTCGAAACGCTGCGACAGTCCTCCATTGAGTTCAACCACTTTCTGCTCGATACCATGAATGCCCGCATGGGTGCATTCGTCGGTATGTTGGTAGCTTCAAGGCTGCTTGGTCCGGAGATGAGTGTTGCGAGGGCGCTGCTCATGCTTGCCGACACTAAACTTCAGGGGGCACAAGAACTTGCGATTTCACAGCAGGAGATCGCGCTCATCTCCGGACTTTCTCGTCAGCGGGTGAATGTCGCGATCAGCGTCTTCAATGAGCGCGGTATCGTTAAAACCGCTCTACGCAAAGGCCACTTGGTCATTCACCTGCTGCAACTACGTCACTACGTGATGACGGGCGGCGACCCCATGAACTCTTGGCGCGAAGAAGGTTAATTCAGGCGTCCGGCCAATAGGTCCAGCCGGTCTCCGCCCCAGAAAAGCTCGGCGTCGTAGACGAACGTCGGAGCACCAAAGACGCCCAATTGCTCGGCATGCCGCTGCGCGGCCACCATGTCGCGCGCCGCCGAAGTGATGCGGTAATCCTTCCATTCGTCGGCACTCAGTCCAGCCGCGACGAGAGCCGCTTCGATCTGCTCTCCAGATTCCAGGTCAAACTCTCTGCGCCAGAAAGCCTCTAGTAGCGGATCGCAGAACTCCCAGAACCGGTCCCGCGATTTCGCGAACAGCATGGCTTGACTTCCCAACGTCGCATCCCACAGCTTTGTGGTGGCGCGGACGGTGAGGCCTTGCAGCTTGGCCAGTCGCCTGCAATCCATGTAAAGGTACTTCAGCTTCGCTACGTCGCGGATCGAACGTTGCTCTACCTCTCCTCCGTAAGCGGAGCGAAAATCGGTGATGTAAGGCCACCAATCAAACCTCACACCTGTGCGCTGTGCCAACGCGCGAGCGGGTCCGATCGCCAAGTATGAGTATGGGCTTCGCAAGTCGATGAAAGCGTCGACCCGCCGGTTTTGCGCCAACATAGGTTACCCCTTCTGGAAAAGGTTGACCTTCGCCTCGTCGGACTTGGTGACGTCGACCCAGCTTTCTCTCAGGAGATCCACTGCGCGGCCCACAGCCGGCCGGGCTCGCACACGACCATACCAGGCCTGCACTCGCGGGACTTCGTCCAGCGACACCCCGGTCAGTTTGTGAATCCGGATCCAGGGGAAACAGGCCATGTCGGCGATGGAATACTCTCCGCATAGAAAGTCTCTACCCTCCAGGCGCTGCTCCATCACCTCCAGCAATCGCCTGGTTTCCTTCTGGTACCGGGTGATGCCGTATGGAACCTTTTCGGGCGCATAGCGGAAGAAGTGCTGCGCCTGCCCCATCATGGGGCCCAGGCCACCGACCTGCCAGAACAGCCATTGGATCACCTCGCTGCGGGAGCGAAGATCCGAGGGCAAGAAGCGCTTTTCCTTCTCCGCAAGGTAGAGCATCAATGCTCCGCTCTCGAACACGGTGAATGGAGCACCGCCATCGGCGGGCGCATGGTCCACGATCGCAGGGATCTTGCCGTTCGGGTTGATGGCTCGATAACCGGCCTCGTGCTGGGCACCAGTCGTGATGTTGATCGGAATCAGACGATAGGGAATTCCCAGCTCCTCAACCAGGATCTGCGCCTTGTGCCCGTTGGGCGCCGGCCAGCTGTAAAGCTCGATCATGGCGTCCCCTTACTTTTTCATGATCTCAAGCCGGCGACGATCCTGCGCACGGCGGTTGCCAGGATCGCCCATGCCGAACGGAAGCCGCGCATCCAGAGCTACCGTCCGTTCCTCGATCTGGCGCAGGACGCTGTCTTGCAGGGCCTTCTTGGACATGGCGTAGGCGACGTTGCAATCGGGTGAGATGCACTTCGCGTAGTTGATGGCCGTGGGAAGCAACTGGTCTGACTCGACTACCTCGTGAAAGAAGCCCAGACGCTCCGCTTCCTCGAATTCGTAAAGCTTGCCGCGTAGCGTTGTCAGAGCACCGACTTGATCGCCCAAGGCGTACTTGATGATCTCGACATAGGTAGCGGGCATCGGGATGCCGATCGGCACCTCGTTCAAACCAAACTTGGCTTTCTTACGGGCGGCGACGCGGAAGTCGCAATCGAGGGCCGTGATCAGACCGCCGGCAATCGCATGACCGTTGACGGCTGCCACCGTGGGACGCGGGTACTTGAAAATGCGCAGGTTTGTTTCCCGGTAATTGCGGTACCACTCCCTGATCTTGTCTTCGCTTCCGCTGCCGAAGATGTCGAAGCTGTACTGGAAGTCGATTCCTGCGGAGAAAACGTCTCCCTGACCCGTGAGCACCACCGGCAGCTCGCTGAGCTCACGTTCGAGTCGGTCGAAAGCGCTGTGTAGGTCCGCGAAGAACTGATCGTTCTGCACGTTGACCTTGCTGCTGTTCATGCGCACAACCGCGCACTGATCCATGACTTCGATATCCCATGCCATAAGGCGTCTCCTAGCTGGTTTCAAACAGAATAGTTACCGTGCCAGATTACCAGCTCGGCCACAGAAACGATGTCGTCGTTACTCCTCGATGGCTCTGCCCATGCCTTACAGGTGAGATGGTCAACTTCTGGCAGATGCTTTGGCAGAGGCATGACATTTCTATTCACTAGTAACTTCATGAATCTTAGATGGGATCACGCACGCTGGGCATTGGGTTTGACCCGCATGGTTGAAGCTCGCAGCAGCGCTGAGAGATTTGGACACCTCGTACCGCGTCACATGGTACGTGCGCATTTTCTGCAATAGCGATCCTGCTGCGACCGAGCCGCCAGGTAACGCCGAGCTATGACCGCTCAAGCGCCTGGCCGACGGCCTGCCAAGCTTTGATTGACCTCAGTTTTCTGGCCTCCTTGCCCAATTCGAGAAGCGGAAAATCTCTGTTCCACCGCTCACGTGCCGAGGTTTGTGATGCAAGCCAGAGTTGCTCGCTCTCACAAAGCACGTCCGCCGCAAATGAAAGCGCACCAGCAGTCAGGATGTGTGCGTTTGTTTCGCGAGGATCCATCACGGAACAGGCTTCAAGGCCTGTGATTGCCGCAATACAGCGCTGCAACCATTTCGTGGACCAGGACCCCGAGCGCGCTTCAGCAAGGAGATAAGCGAGCGCACAGCCCGTCACGAAGACGTCCTCGCGCGTGCGGAAGGGCTTGGCATAGTCACCATAACCGTCGCCGGGAATCACTTGTGATTCTGCAAGGCACACTGCATTGAATTTGACACCCGTGTGGGGAAGCTCCGGAATGACGTTCTGTGGACGCGGACGCCCGCGGCGCACCCCTTGCGATTTGATCGGCAGGTGCACCATGGTCATGCTGCCAGGCCCTTCAGTCGGGCCGTCGCTCACTTTGGAAAGAATGAAAAGCGATTGCACGTCCAGTCCGCCGACGATCCACGACTTGCTCCCAGTCAACCGCCGGTTCGGCCCCTCGCGATCGAGCAGCGTCTTGATCTGTGTGATCTTTCGACCCGATTCATTCACACCTAGCGCAGTGACCAGACCAGGACGGGTTTGGTCCGGAAATGCTGCCTGAATTGCACCTTGGTAGCCGCTGAAAAAAGCCCACGCCAGCCTGTCGGAGCGCAGGGCTGCCGCAATGGCCGAAAGATATGGCCCTCGTCCGGCATTTGCGCGCTGAGCTTCTCGCCAAACTGGAATCCAGTGGGCCAAGCTAGTGCAATCGGTCCGCTCGCGGTCTATCGCGAGGAGCAGATTCACGAGCGGCCTGTCCTGGGTCATGTTCTGGTTACGCCAAACTCCGACTTCGCTACCGCTTCGTACTCTGGCCTCTGGAACAAATCCGGATGTTCGAGGTATTGGCCTGCCCAGTCGGCCGTGTCGCTGCCCCAAAATAGTCTTTCGCCGATGGCCAGCGTCGGCACGCCGAAGACGCCCGCTCCCACGGCGCGCTGGGTGTTGGCGGCCAGTTGCTGCTTCACCTCCGGCGAGCCAACAAGCGTGCCGGCGTCCGAGGCTTCCAGGCGCTCAGCCAAGGCATCGAATTCCAGCTCAGGGTCACGGCCCTCGCCATAGATAAAGTGGAATGCGTCCTTCACCACCTGATCGGTGGCGCCCAGAGCCACCATTAGGCGTTGAGCTGGAAGCGGATTGAACGGATGGCGCGGCGGCATCTGAAAGGGCAGGCCCTGCTGGCCGGCAGCCCAGACGCAATACTGGTAGGTGTGGAGGCGCTTGGGCGGCACCTCCGCCGGACCCTTGGTTCCCCAATGCTTCAGCAACCCCGCGAAAAGCACGGGCACCGCCTGAATCTCCATATGATCGCGTAGAGGCCTCAGCTTGTGGAAATGCAGGTACGAGAAGGGGGAGATCAGGTCAAAGTACCACTGTGCTTTTTTCATGGTTCTACAGGTCAGAGCTTTTGGGACTGCATGAAGCGATCAAAAGTAGCCTCGGTGAAGCGGAACCAGAGGTTCTGATCGGCGCGGAACTTCGCGAAGTCCGCGTAGACCTTACGCCAGTTCTCGTTCTTCGCCGAGACCTCGCTATACAGCTCCATCGACGTCTTGAAAGCGGCATTCATCATGTCCGCCGGGAACGGTCGCAGTTTCGTTCCGGAGCCGACCAGTTGCTTGAGAGCCGCAGGGTTTCGCTCGTCGTATCGCGCCTGCATGACGACATGCGATTGTGCAGCGGCCGCCTCGACGATAGCCTTGTTCTCCGCCGACAAGCCGTCCCAGGCTTTCTGGTTGATGAAGAAGTCCAGTTGCGGCCCGCCCTCCCACCATCCTGGGTAGACATAGTACGGGGCGACTTTGTTCAAGCCGAGCTTCAAGTCATCATAAGGCCCGATCCATTCGGCGGCATCAATCGTCCCCTTCTCCAGCGCCTGATAGATCTCGCCCGCGGGAATGTTCTGTGCGACGCCCCCCATTCGCTGGATGACCTTGCCGGCGAAACCGCCGATACGGAACTTCAGCCCTTTGATGTCGGCCATGGATTTGACTTCCTTGCGAAACCAGCCGCCCATTTGCGCACCGGTGTTCCCGCCGGGGAAGTTGATGATGTTGTACGTGGCGTAGAACTCGCGCATCAACTTCAGGCCGTTGCCTTCGTACATCCAGGCCGACATCTGCCGGCTATTGAGACCAAAGGGAATGGCGCAGCCCAAGGCGAACGTCTCATCCTTTCCGAAGAAGTAGTACGGCGCCGTGTGCGCCACCTCGATAGAGCCTTGCTGTACTCCGTCGACGACACCGAAAGCCGGCATCAACTCGCCGGCAGCATGGGTGGAGATTTCGAACTTGCCGCCGCTCATGGCCCGGACGGCCTTGGAAAAGATCTCAGCGGAACCAAAGATCGTGTCGAGCGACTTGGGGAAACTGGAGGCCAAGCGCCAGCGGATGACCTGCTGGGCGTGGACGGCCGGAGCAACTCCGGCTGCCAGAACGCCGGCGATGCCCGCGTTCTGAATCAATGTTCTGCGTTTCATGTCTGTCTCCTCTTTGTTTGGCTGCGCACAATCCGGGGTGCGGAGCCGGTTATCGTTTTCGTGTCCTCAGCTCACGTGGTCAAGTTAAAGACCCTCCGCGCGTTCTCGGCCAGAAACAGCGCTTGCACTTCCGGCCCCAGATCGAGGGTTTCAAGGCCGGCAAGACACTCCTCAGGAGTCAACATCGGGAAGTTTGTGCCGAACATCACCTTGCGCTTGCCGGGGCCACGCATGTAGTCGACGAACTCGCGCGGAAAGCGAGAGGCTTTGTAGGCGGAGGTATCTACGTAAACATTGGGATGTTTCATCATCACGGAGATCATTTCGTTCACCCATGGAAAACCGATGTGCCCTCCCACAATACGCAGTTCAGGAAACTCATGCGCCACGTGGTCCAGGTAGGGTATCGGCCTGCCCGGCTCCGAAGGACGCATGGGGCCGGCATGCCCGACTTGCAGGCAGAACGCGATATCAAGTTCCACGCACTCAGCGTAGAGCGGGTAGTACCGACGGTCGTCTGGCGGCAGACCCCACAGCCAGGGAAGCACCCGCAGGCCCTTGAAACCGTGCTCCTTGACGCACCGGCGAAGCTCCCGAACCGCTTCCATTGGCTTGGTGATGTCCACCGAAGCGATGCCCACAACGCGCCTGGGATCTGCCTTCACAGCAGCGGCAACCTCGTCGTTCGAGATCATGACTCCAGCCGGGCACCACCATGCACTGGCGAGAACCTGCGAAACGCCTTGAGACCGGAATATCTCGAGTGCCTGCCGATGCGTGATTCCCGGGTTGTCCTGTGCGATCGTCTTCCAGGCTGTTGGCCAGCGTCGAAGCGAATCGAACATCGGGTCCAGCAGGTACCGCTCGTTCGGCAGTTGCATCCACGCGTCAATGATGTCCGGCATAGCTCCCTTAAGTGGAAGAAACGGGTTTAGACTTCGGTCGGAACTGGTCGTCGAAGTCCTCCAGGCTCGGCATCGGCATCACTGGCCGGGATTCGAGCTTCTCGATCTCGTAATAGAGCCTCATAAGCATGCTGACGCGCACGTCGTTGTCCACGTAGGGGGCATGGTATGCAAAGAACGGGTCGTAAACCGAATAACCGACATATCCAAGCGTTCCCTGCAGCAGGTGACGCATCATCCCTTTGAGGTCACCGTGAATCGAGCCCGGTTCGAACATGTAGTCACGCCCGCCAAGGGAGGCCACCACCATTGCATGCTTGCCCTTCATGCCGCCGCGGTCGTAGACCCGCGTGCCGCCATAGAACGCGCCCGAGAGGAACACTCTGTCAATCCACCCCTTCATCTGGGCGGGTACCGAATACCAAAATACGGGAAACACCATGACCAGCAGGTCTGCATTCCTTACGGCCTCGACCTCTGACAGGATGTCCGGAGCCAGGGTCTTGTGCTCGTAGCCATGGCGCTGCTCGAGCGGATAGACCAGGTAATCAGACCGAGCCCGCGTGCCGAAGTCGGATGAGCTCGCAACCGGTTCGAAATTGATTTCCTGCAGGTCGGTGACGCTGGTCTTCCACCCCTTGCTTTCCAGCGCCTGCGTGGTGAAATCGCGCATGGCGGCAACGAAGGAATTGGGCTCGGGGTGGGCGTAGACGATGTGCGCGCGCTTCATGGATTTTTCTCTTGTAATCTTTGATTCCGACGGAGGACCGCCGCGTTGATTGCATTGACCTCTTCGTCGATGCGCTGGTGAAAGCCGTCGGCAGGATGCAGCCAGTCCTTGATCTGGCGCAACATAACCGCGTCCTTGGACGCCAAGAATTCGGCGCGCCGAGCTGCCGTGGCGCTTACCTCCTCCGCTGCGACCATTTCTGCCACTAATCCCCACTCAACAGCTTCGGCACCGGTGAACTTCTCGCCGCTCATTAGCAACTTCTTCGCTCTTACGACCCCGACCGCTTCCTTCAGCAGAACGGTGCTGGCTGCCTCCGGAGCGATCCCCAGATCAATAAAGGGAAGCCGGAAAGCCGTCTCCGCGCTCGTAACTACCCAATCGGCGTGCAGAAGCCAAGTCACGCCGATACCCGTCGCAGAACCCTGCACTGCTACGACGACAGGCTTGCGGACATTGGCGATCGCATGAAGAAAAATGGGTACCGGATCATGGGGCTGCTGCGGCCATTCGCTAAAAGCGGCCAGGTCATGACCCGCGCAAAAGCTGTTGCCCGACCCGGTCACGAGGATGCAGCGCACATCCGCATGTTCGTCAGCCAGCCGGAGTGATTCCGCCAAGGCTGCAAACATCGACATGGTGAGCGCATTGCGTTTTTCCGGACGCTCAATAGTGATACGGCATATTCCTCCGCTGACCGACGACACAATGCAATCGCGATCCAGGATGTTCACGACCATGCACCTTCCAGGAACTGACCGTAGCCATCCGACGTCGGCGGCGGCAAACCCTTGCCCGTGATCTCACGGAACAGCGCTTCCTGGCGCTTGCGCGCCTGGTCGACCGACGAGGCCTTCACGTGGCCAAAACCACGAATCTGTTCTGGGATGCGCGCCAGTTCCAGGCACTTCTGCGGATGTTTGTCCAGGTACGGTAGCGTCGCCCGGATCACGTCCTTGTACTCATTGATGAGCGCGCGCTCGGTGCGGCGCTCGTCGGTGTGTCCGAATGGATCGAACGGCGTGCCCCGCAAAACCTTCAGGGGAGCGAGGAGCCGAAACGCTCGCCCCATCCAGTCGCCATAGACACGCTTACGGGGCAGCCCGTCAGACCCTCGGCGCGCAAATAGCGGGGGCGCAAGGGAGTAGCCGACTTGGTAGTCACCTTCGAACTGGCTGGCGACAAGCTCCTTGATCTCGCTGCTGGAATGCAGGCGCGCGACCTCGTATTCGTCCTTGTACGCCATTAGCTTGTACAGGTTTTTGGCCACCGCTTGCTCAAACCCCTGCGGCGCTTGCAGCCGAGCCCGCTGCACGAATTTCAGGAACTCTTCAAACTGGGCCGCGTAGGCTTCATTCTGATAGGTAACCAGTCGAGTGCGGCGATGCACGATCAGGTCTGCCAGGTTCTCTCGATCGGCACGTGGCAACCACTGGATCACCGAGCTCTGCCTTCGCACAAAGCGCTCGGGAGCGGCGATGAACTGCCGTCCAACCGCAAAGGCGCGCAAGTTTGTTTCGACGGCCTGGCCGTTCAGCTGAATGGCCTTGCGCAGGGCTTCCAGCGTGAGCGGCACATGACCGGCCTGCCAAGTCGCCCCCAGAACCACCATGTTCGCGTACACGCTGTCGCCGCAGAATCGCACGGCCAGATCCTGGGCGGGAATCCTCTGCAGGTTGGACGTGCCGCAGGATTGCTCCAGGATCTCCCAGAGCTTGTCTTCGGGCATATTGAAATCACGGTCCTGCTGGAAATCGGACGTGGGAGTGACGTTCTCGCTGACGATGGCCACAGATGATTGCGGGTTCAACTTGGCTACCGTATCCGGATGCGCGCTGACCACCAGGTCACAACCGATCAAGAGATCGGCCGACCCGTCCGAGATACGCGGTGAATGGACCTGTGCGTGCGAGTGCGCCAGCCGCACGTGGCTCCAGACTGCGCCGCCCTTTTGGGCCAATCCGGCCATGTCCAATACCGAGCTGTGCTGGCCCTGCAGGTGGGCGGCCATCCCCAGGATGTTGCCGATCGTGAGCACGCCGGTGCCGCCAACCCCGTTGACCAGGATGGAGTAATCCTTCAGCATCTCGGGGAGTTGGGGATGAGGAGGCTCTTGCCAAGTGGAGGGATCGTCCTCGCCTGTAGCGGAAGCCCTCTTGCGGAGAGTCCCTCCCTGGACGGCGATGAAGGACGGGCAGAACCCGTCGGCGCAGGAGAAGTCCTTGTTGCACGAGGACTGGTTGATCTTCCGCTTGCGACCAAGAGGTGTCTCCAGCGGCTCGATAGACACGCAGTTGCTCTTGGTGGAGCAATCTCCGCATCCCTCGCAGACTTCGGGGTTGATAACGAAGCGCAGGGCTGGATCGGGAAACTTGTTCCGCTTGCGGCGCCGACGCTTCTCCGCAGCGCAGGTCTGATCGTAGACCAATGCGGTCACATCCAGAATCTCCCGCAGCTGCCTCTGAACCATATCCAGGTCGCTACGGTGATGGAAGGTCGTGCCGGGCGCGAACTCCGCCTGGAAGCCTTCGTACTTGCTGATGTCGTCACTCACGACCGCGATACGCGAGACACCTTCTGCGCGCAGCTGATGCGTCAGCCTCGGGACCGTGAGGGGCCCGTCATGCGACTGGCCGCCCGTCAGGGCTACGGCATCATTGAAGAGGATCTTGAACGTCATCGGCGCTTTCGCCGAGACCGCCTGACGGATGGCGAGAGAACCCGAGTGAAAGTAGGTACCATCGCCCATGTTGGCGAACATGTGCGGACGCTTGGAGAAGCGGCTCTGCCCCACCCACGGCACTCCCTCGCCGCCCATGTGCGTGTAGCTTTCCGTACGCCGGTTCATCCAGTTCGCCATGTAGTGGCAACCAATGCCGGCAGTTGAACGTGAGCCCTCTGGGACGTTGGTGGACGTGTTGTGAGGACAGCCGGAGCAGAAGTACGGTCGCCGCATGACCGGAGTGCGCAAGCCGGCGACGCGCCACATCGACTCCAACGCGCTACCTTGCGTCGCGCCCAATTCGCGCAGGCGCGCGGCGATAACGTCTGCAATCTCGATGGGGGTCAATTCGGCGTCGCCGCGTAAAAGGCGTTGATCGTCAGGGATGCCGAATTCGGAACAGACCGGAGTGCCAGCCGACTTGCCTACAACGCGCGGCGCCTTGGCACCGCTGGATGCCAAGGGGTAGAGGATGTCCTTCACCTGCTGTTCAATCAGCGCGCGCTTCTCTTCCACCACCAAAATCTCATCCAGGCCTTGAGCAAAGTCCCTGACGATATTGGGCTCCAGCGGCCAGACCATGCCCAGCTTCAGCAGAGCAACACCTTGCGCCGATAGCTCGTCATCAGCAATGCCCAGGAGGGACAGGGCCTCGCGCACATCGTTGTACGCTTTACCGGCGGCGATGATCCCCAGCTTGGAACCGGTTCCTTTGCTGACGATCTGATTCAGCCCGTTTGCCCGGCAGTAGGACAGCGCTAGCGGTAGCTTCGCACGCACGAGACGCGGCTCCTGCTCGGCCCATACATCGGGCCAGCGGATGTGGACGTTTTCGACGGTCTTGAAGTCTTCAGGGGGACGGCATTCGACGCGGAACGGGTCTACATCCGCGATCGAGGTCGTTTCGACGACGTCCGAGACACATTTCAGGCTCACCCAAAGACCGGATGCCCGGCTCATGGCGTAGCCGTGAATCCCGTAGTCCAGGTATTCCTGCACATTGCTCGGGTACAGGATCGGAATAAAGGACGCCACCAGGAGCTGCTCGCTCTGATGGGCAAAAGAGGATGACTTTGCCGTGTGATCGTCGGCCGCCAGGACAAGTGCGCCGCCGTGCTTGGAAGTCCCCCCCGCATTGGCGTGCTTCAGGGCGTCCGCGCTCCGGTCGACGCCGGGCCCCTTGCCGTACCACATCGCGAACACGCCATCGACGGTTGCCTCTTCCGGATGCTGCATCAGCTGCTGAGTGCCCCAGCACGCAGTGGCGGCAAGGTCTTCGTTTACACCTGGAATGAATTCGATCTGGTTTTTGTCCAGCAGGTCCTGGACGCCCCACAGTACCTGATCGAGGCCGGCCAGCGGCGAACCGCGATAGCCACTGACGAAGCCGCCCGTGTTCAGGCCGGCTGCGCGGTCACGGGCCTTTTGGTTCAGGAGAAGGCGCACCAGCGCCTGCGTGCCGCTGATGTAGGCAAGGCCTCGCTCCAGTAAGTAGCGGTCGTCGAGACGAGCGGACCTCAACAAGGCTCCGGGCGGTGGCGTGATTTCAGACATGGCGGGACTTCTGCGCGACGCTGATCGCAGCGCTTTTGTAAATGGTTTGGAGCTTCGGATCGCTGGAAGCGTCGGCCATTCGAGCGCAATACACCCAGAGCTCCTGAGGAATGGATGCGCCTGTGCCGACGGCCATCTCCAGCCGAATGACAGCGAGTCTCTTGTGACCCATATCAACGCTGCGCGTCAGCAGCGCGAGCGCGCTCTCGCGGATTTGTACTCGCTCGGTTTCGCTTGCAGTACCGCGAAGTCCGTCTCGCAAGGCGCGCTTCAAGGTGCGGACGGTTTGTCTCGTCATGCTTCCTCCAAAACGTCTCACTTTATATGTGTGTCTTGGCTGTCTCAATGCCCAAAAAACGCTCTGGCCTGACGGTTTCGGGCATGTGCGAATAGTTGTCAGGTTCATTCAGGAAACTCCTAGTTGCCGACGTCGATATTCCCCTGGTTGAATCCCATTCCAGCGCTTGAAAGCGCGGTGGAATGCGCTCGCCTCCTGGAAGCCCAAGCGCGCTCCGATCTCGTCGACGCTCAGGGTTGTGTGACATAGCAGGTCGATGGCCATATCGTTTCGCAGATGGTCCTTGATCGCCTGGAAACTGGTTCCCTCCGCTTCCAGACGCCGACGCAGGGTCGTGGGAGTCGTCCCGAATATCATTGCAAGCTGCTCGAAGCCGGGCCAGTCGCCCGGATCGCCCACGACGCCGCGGAGGCGGCGCCGCACTTGGGCAGTCCAGCTGTCTTCGTTGCGGTACTTGAGAAAAACTGATTGAGGCGCGGTACGCAGAAACTGTTGCAGCGTCGCAGCGTTTTGAACCACCGGCACCGAAAGCGCGCGCCCTTCAAACTGCATCGTCGTCTGCGCAGCACCGAACACGATGTCGTCGCAGTACATCAGTCGATACTCCTGCGCATAGTAGGGGCGCGGATGTGCAAAGGTCACCTGGCCAAGCGGTACCCTACGGCCGGCCAGCCAACACATCAGGCCATGGATAAAGATCAGCATGGTTTCATCTGCGAAGCGACGGTCTTCTGGATCCTGGATTTCATTGGTCAACCGCAAAACGGCCTTATCTTCTTCCAGGCGCAGTTCCCCCTTGACGTCGCCAAGGAACAGGGAGAACCCTCGCAGCATCCTCTTGACGGCGCGGTCCAGATCGGCGCAGGACAGCACGGCTTGACACAGCAAGGCAAAGCTGCCGACCTTCATGGGTCGCTTGTCCAGACCGAAAAACTCATCGTCCAGTTCACGTGCCACCGCGAGCCAAAGTGCAGAGTACGCATTGGCGGGCACCCTGGCGTTCTGAGCTTCCAGAACCTGCGGCGTAATACCAGCCGCAGCCAGTGCCCGTTCGCGGGCCGGGCCAGTCAGATGACGTACTGCAGCCTGCACGAAGTGAACGGACACTGTGTGCTTTTCGACGGTCTCGCTTGCAGCTGTCATGGCGCTGCCTTTCCCACCGACCGACCTGTCGGCAAGGCTCCTAGCTTCCAATCTGGATTCGTTTGCATGATTAAACCCAGACTCGCCGAGCAGGACATGCGGTATTCCTGGTCCGGTTGACCAATAGCCGGTGGGGGCGTTTATGCCAACAGTGGTCATGGCAGTCTCCTAATTGGCAAATGAGCAGTCGATTTGACTTTACGTGAAGCGGCTCACATGGCTTGTCGTCTCAACGACAAGCCATGTACGCATACCGCTGGCACTGGTGTGCAACAAGGAGTTATTGACGGCGCGCGACTTGTAACGAAGGGAAGAAGGGTCGTCGGAAATTTGTCGTTTGTCTAAAAGAATCCCGCCATACGTTTCGGGTGTTGAATTCCGTCGAAATCTG
>NZ_AKIV01000039.1 GCF_000282655.1 Polaromonas sp. CF318 | reverse complement strand
TGGGCATTAGCCCATGCGGCGTGCCCGGTCGGCCCACTCATCCCGATTGCACCCCAACGCGGCCCCGTTTAGGCCGTAAACAGGTTCTGCGATTCATCCGTTAACTCACTGGAGCACCTTCATGAAGAAACAACTCGTCCTTTCGATGCTGGCCGGCGTGGCAGCTCTCACCATGGGCGCCGCCCGCGCGCAGGAGACCAAGGTCGCCGTCGGCATTTCGGGTTGGACGGGTTTTGCCCCGCTGACCCTGGCCAAGGAAGCCGGCATCTTCAAGAAAAACGGGCTGGACGTGTCCATCAAGAAGATCCCGCAAAAAGACCGCCACCTCGCGATAGCCTCGGGTGACGTGCAGTGCGCCGCGACCACGGTGGAAACCTGGGTGGTGTGGAACGCCAACGGCGTGGCCACCACGCAGATCTTCCAGCTCGACAAAAGCTACGGCGCCGACGGCATGGTGGTGAAACCCGCCATCACCAAGATCACCGACCTCAAGGGCAAGACCGTGGCCGCCAGCGCACCCGGCACCTCGCCTTACTTCGCCCTGGCCTGGATGCTGAAAAAGAACGGCATGAGCACCAAGGACGTGAAGGTCGTCAACCTCGAACCGCAGGCCGCGGCCAATGCCATGATCGCGGGCACCGACGGCATAGACGCCGCGATGACTTACGAGCCCTACCTGGGCGCGGTGCGCGCCAAACCGGAGGCCGGCAAGATACTCGCCACCACGCTGGACTACCCCATGGTGATGGACACCTTCGGCTGCACGCCCAAGTTCCTGGCTGAAAACCCCAAGGCCGCCAAGGCCCTGGCCGACAGCTATTTCGACGCCGTCGAGATGATCCAGAAAGAGCCCAAGAAAAGCTTCGAGATCATGGGCGCCGACGTGAAGCAGAGCGGCGAAGCCTTTGAGGCGTCGTCCAAATACCTGCGCTGGCAGGACCGCGCCGCCAACCAGAAATTCTTTGCCGGCGAACACGCCGCCTTCAGCAAGGAAGCCGCCGATCTGTTGCTGGAAGCGGGCATCATCAAGTCGCTGCCCGATATGACCAAGCTGGCCGACACCCGTTTCTTGAAATAAGCCAGAAAACGCATGCGGCCCCTGCAACCCGTCTCGCCCGGCGCGCGCATCGCGCTGGGTGTCAGCTTCTTCGTTCTGTTCTTTGTCGTGTGGGCCGTCTTCACGCTGGGCGGCTATGTCTCCAAGACCTTTCTGGCCGACCCCATCACCATGGTGAGGTCGGGCTACGACCTGTTGGTGAACCAGGGTTTCATCAAGGACATCGGCATGACGGTCTGGCGGGTGCTGGGCGGTTTTGCGATTGCCGCCTTGCTGGCCGTGCCGCTGGGCGTGATGATGGGCGCCTACAAACCGGTTGAGGCTTTCTTTGAGCCCTTTGTGAGCTTCGCGCGCTACCTGCCGGCATCGGCCTTCATTCCGCTGCTGATCCTCTGGGCCGGCATTGGCGAAGCGCAAAAACTCTCGGTGATTTTTATCGGCTCCTTTTTCCAGCTGGTGCTGATGATTGCCGTGAGTGTGGGCAACACCCGGCGCGACCTGGTGGAGGCGGCTTACACCCTGGGCGCGGCCGACCGCGGCATCGTGGTGCGCGTGCTGCTGCCCAGCGCCGCGCCCGAAATCGCCGAGACCCTGCGCATGGTGCTGGGCTGGGCCTGGACCTATGTGATCGTCGCGGAGCTGATAGGCGCGTCCAGCGGTATAGGCCACATGATCACCGACAGCCAGGCGCTGCTGGCGACCGACCAGATCATCTTCGGCATCATCGTGATTGGTGTGTTTGGGCTGGTCACCGACCTGGCATTTAAAGCGCTGAACCGAAAACTTTTTCCCTGGGCTCAGTTAGGCCGATGACTTCCTCTTCCACCCCGATCCTGACCGTCACCCAGCTGTCCAAAACCTTCGCCGCCAACAAGGGCCCAGGCACGGTGGCTTTGCAGGCCACCGATTTGAACGTTGCGGAAAACGACTTCATCACCATCCTCGGCCCCTCGGGCTGCGGCAAGTCCACCCTGTTGCGCATGGTGGCCGGGCTGGACACGCCCACCAGCGGCAGCATTGTGCTGGACGGCAAGCCCATCGCCGGCCCGGGCGCCGACCGCGGCATGGTGTTCCAGAGCTACACGCTGTTCCCCTGGCTCAGCATCCTGCAAAACGTCTGCTTCGGCCTGCGCGAAAAAGGCATGGCGCTGGACGCGCAGCTGGACATCGCCCACCAGTTCATCAAAAAGGTGGGCCTGCAGGGTTTTGAAAACCACTTCCCCAAGCAGCTCTCAGGCGGCATGCAGCAGCGTACCGCGCTGGCGCGGGCCCTGGCCAACAACCCGCGCATCCTGCTGATGGACGAGCCCTTCGGCGCGCTGGACCACCAGACGCGCGAGCTGATGCAGGAGCTGCTGCAGGGCATCTGGGAGGCCGAGCAAAAAAACGTGCTGTTTGTGACGCACGACATCGACGAAGCCATCTTTATGGGCAGCCGTGTGGTGGTGATGAGCGCGCGGCCGGGCCGCATCAAGTGCGACATCGCCGTGCCGCTGGCGCACCCGCGCCATTACTCGGTCAAGACCACACCGGTGTTCACGGAGCTCAAGGCACGGCTCACTGAAGAAATCCGCGTGGAAGTGCACCGCGCGGCGGGGCTGCAGGCTCCGGCCGCCTGAGGCGCAGGCCTACAAGCCTAGCCGCAGCGCCATCACCGCGCCCAGCACCAGCGCGGCGATAAAGATTGTCTCGCCCACCAGCATGGCCACGGGCTGCCAGCCCAGCTTCATGAGGTCTTCAAAACTGGTCTTGATGCCGGCCGCCGCGATGGCGGTGACCAGCAGCCAGCGCGAGGCGTCGCTGGCGGCCTGGGTCATGGCCGGCGTGAAAGCGCCTATGGTGGCCAGCAGCACCAGCACGATAAAGGCCAGCAGGAAGCCGGGCACCAGCGGCACTTCCTCGTCCACCGCCTTGGCGTCGGGATGCTTGCGGTAGCTGATGGCGATCAGCAGCACGATGGGCATCAGCAGCATCACACGGAACAGCTTGACCACGGTGGCCGTGTCGCCGACCTCGGGGCCCAGCATCATGCCGGCCGCCACCACCTGCGCCACGTCGTGGATGGTGCCGCCCAGAAAGATGCCGCCCTGCGCGGGCGCCAGGCCTATGAGCTTCAAGGCAAAGGGGTAAAGAATCATGCTCAGCGTGGAGAGCACCGTGACACCGACCACGGCCAGCAGCGTGAAACGCTCGTTCTCCTTGGTCTGCGGCAGCACCGAGGAAATCGCCAGCGCGGCGGAGGCACCGCAGATGGCGACCGCGCCGCCCGAAAGCACGCCCTGCTCGCGCGGGCGCTTCAGCCATTTCGCCAGCAGCAGGCCGAAGCCGATGGTCAGCACCACCGCCGCCACGATGACCAGCGCCGTCCCCACGCCCAGCTTGGCCACCTGCGTCAGCGTGATGCGCGCGCCCAGCAGGGCCACGCCCACGCGCAGCAGGGTGCGACCGCAAAAATCCACGCCGGTCTTGACCTTGGGATTGCTGTTGAGGAAGTGGAAGGCCAGGCCTATCAGCAGCGCATACAGCAGCTGGGGCCCGCCGTAGTGCTCGGACAGAAAGGTCGCCGCCAGCGCGATGACCACACACACCATGGCGCCAGGCACGCTGGCTTTCAGAAGGGAAACGGAAGGAAGAAAAGACACTGGGGATAGAGCCGGGGCTGAGACCGGGAATGGGGCAAAAAAATGCCGGCGGCAAGGCTTCCGGCTGTTGTCTGGCTTATGCGGGAAACGGCTATCACCCGGTGATTTTCCGTCTTGCACGCACTATTTCCATATGCTACTATTATTAGGTTGTATATACAAGTTGAGGCATGGAAGGCACCAAGATGGCGTGCTTTTCAGGCACGGGATGTGCATGCAACAGGCCAGAAGATTCCTTGTTTCAGTTTCGCCGCAACCCCTCCGGAGATCACCATGAAGATCAGCAAACTTTTGGCCCTGTCCGCATTCGCGCTGGCCGCCTTCGCACCGCTCGCCTCCCACGCCCAGCAGGCCGTGCGCGTCGGCTCCAAAAACTTCACCGAGCAGTTCGTGCTCGCCGAAATCTACGCGCAGGCGCTGGACGCCGCGGGCATCAAGACCGAGAAAAAACTCAACCTGGGTGGCACGCTGATCGCCCAGAAGGCGATGGAAGAAAAGCAGATCGACTTCTACCCTGAGTACACCGGCACCATGCTGCTGGCGGTGCTCAAACAGGAACCCATGACGGACGCCAAGGCCGTGTACGACAAGGTCAAGGACGCCTACGCCAAGATGGGCTTTGTGCTGCTCAACCAGTCCAACCTGAACAACAGCTATGTGATGGTGGTACGCGCCGACACCGCGCAAAAGCTCAAGCTGGAAACCCTGTCCGACCTGGCCAAGGCCGCCAAGGACCTGAAGGTTGGCGCCGGCCCCGAGTTCCGCGACCGCAAGGACGGCCTGCCGGGCCTGAAGGCCAAGTACGAAATGGTCTTCGGCGAAGACCTGCAGATGGCCATAGGCCTGCGCTACCAGGCGCTCAAGAACGACCAGATCCAGGTCGTCAACGGCTACTCCACCGACGGCATGATCAGCGCGATGAAGCTCAAGCGCCTGCGCGACGACAAGAGCCTGTGGCCGCCGTATTTTGTGGTGCCGGTGATCCGCAAGGAAGTGCTGGATGCCAACCCCAAGATCGGTGAAGTGCTGAACCGCGTGAGCGCCCTGCTCGACGAGGCTTCCATGGCCCAGATGAACTACCAGGTTGACGGCGACAAGCTCGAGCCCAAGGACGTGGCCCGCGACTTCCTGAAGTCCAAGGGACTGGTCAAGTAAGCCTTCTTTCTTTCACACTCCCCGCAGCATCACCGTGAAAGTTCGTACGCCATGACAGTAGCGGTCGGGGAACAATGGCTGGGCATCAACGACCTGGTCCGCGTGGCGCGCAGCGGCGAGCCCGTTTCGCTGGCGCCCCGGGCGCGCGAACGTGTGGTTGCGGCGCGTGAGCTGGTGATGCGCCTGGCCACCTCGGGCCAGGCGATCTACGGCCTCAATTCCGCACTGGGCGCCAATACCGGTGCCGTGCTGGCCGAAGGCGACCTTGAGGATTACCAGCGCCGCGCCGTGCGCGCCCGGGCCGTGGCCGTGGGTCCGGCCTATGACAAAACGTCCGTGCGCGCCATGCAGTTCGCGCGCATCGCCGGCCTGTCGCGCGGCGGCTCGGGTGTCTCGCCGGCGGTGCTGGACGCCTGCATCAACCTGCTGAATTTCCAGGTGCATCCGGTGGTGCCGCGCTTCGGCTCCATAGGCGTGGCCGACCTTCCCCAGCTTTCGCACCTGGCCTTGCCGCTGTTCGGCGAGGGCCAGGCCGAGGTGCGCGGTGAAGTAGTGGATGGCGCCGCCGCGCTGGAACGCGCGGGCCTGCAGCCCGTGAGCCTGGGCGCCAAGGACGGCTTGGCGCTGATCAGCTCCAACGCGGCGACCACCGCACGGGCTGCGATCGTGCTGCATGAGGCCCAGGTGGCGCTGGACGCCTGGCTGGCCGCCGTGGCGCTCGGTTATGAAGGTTTCCGGGCCAACCTGTCGCCGCTGCACCCCGCTGCGGTGGCGGCCCGCCCCGCCGCCGGCCAGGTGGAAGTGGCGCGCCGGCTGCGCGAGCTTCTCAAGGGCAGCGCGCTGCTGGAGCCGGATGCCGCGCGCCGCGTGCAGGACCCGGTGTCCCTGCGCGTGGTGCCGCAGGTGCATGGCGCCGCGCGCGACATGGTGGACGCGGCCTGCGCGCAGGTCGAGATCGAACTCAACAGCGCGGCCGACAGCCCCCTGGTGCTCACCGAACAGGGCGTGATGCTTTCCAACGGCAACTTCCACGTGCCGGCCCTGGCATTGGCGCTGGACGCCTCGGCGATCGCGCTGGCACAAGCGGCCAGCATGTCGGTGTCGCGCAGCCAGCGTTTTATGTCGCCGGGGCTGACCGGCCTGCCCTTGCAGCTCACGCGCCACGGCCCGGCCCATTCGGGTTTTGCGACGGTGCAAAAAACCCTGACCGCGCTCTGGGCCGAGGTGCGGCTGCGCGCCAACCCCGGCTCGCTCGATTACCTGCCGGTGTCCGAAGCGCTGGAAGACCATGCCTGCATGGCGCTGGGCGTGGCCGAAAAACTCGGTGAACTGGTGGAGCGCCTGCGCTACCTGATCGCCATCGAGCTGCTGGTCGCGGCCCAGTCGGTGGATCTGCGCGAACTCAAGCCCGGCCAGATGGGCGAAGGCACGCGGCGCAGCTTTGAACAGGTGCGCAAGCTGGTTCCCATGCTGGACCAAGACCGCCCGCTGGGCCCGGACATAGACCGCATCCAGAGCGCCGTCGCCGCGGGCGTGTTCGGCCCCGAGAGCGCCAAGGCAGTGGGCGCATGAACTGGCTCCTTCGCAACTGGCCCGATGTGCTGCACGCGCTGTGGGAGCACGTGGCGATCTCGCTGACGGCCCTGGCCATCGCTTTCGCCATCTCGCTGGTGATCGGGATCGTGGCCGCGCGGCGTGAAAAGCTCTACGGCACGGTGATGACGGTCTCAGGCCTTTTGTACACGATTCCGACGCTGGCCTTCCTGGCCTTCCTGATTCCCGTGGTGGGCCTCGGCCGCGCCAACGCCATCATCACCATGGTGGCCTTTTCGCTGATGATCTTGATCCGCAGCGTGGCCACCGGCATACGCGAGGTGCCGGCCGACATCATCGACGCGGCGCGCGGCATGGGCATGAACAAGGCGCAGATCATGCGGCGCATAGAGCTGCCGCTGGCCCTGCCGCTGATCGTGGCCGGCCTGCGCGTCTCGGCCGTGACCGTGATCAGCGTGACGGTGGTGGCCGCCTACGTGAATGCGGGCGGGCTGGGCACGCTGATCTTCAACGGCATCGCGAGCGACCACCCGGCCAAGATCTGGACCGGCGCGCTGACGGTCTGCCTGCTCTCCGTCATCGTTGACCTGAGCCTGGCCCTGCTTGAGCGGCGGCTTAAAAACCGGCGCGCAGCCTGAACACCAAGAGGCCCTGATGCTTGCCGACGCCTGGAACTATGTCCTGTCGCACCCCGCGCAGTTTTACCGCGCGCTGGGGGTGCACATCGCGCTGTCGGCCTCGGCGCTGCTGATCGCCGCGCTGGTCTGCATCCCGGCCGGCATTGCAGTGGCGCGCAGACACGGCTTGTCGCTGGCTGTCGTCAACGCCGCCAACGTCGGGCGCACCCTGCCCTCGCTCGCCGTGCTGGCACTGGTGATGCCGGTACTGGGAACCGGCTTTGCGCCCGCTCTCTTCGCCCTCACGCTGATCGCGCTGCCGCCCATCGTGACGCACACCATCGTCGGCATGCGCGGCGTGGATGCCGACGCGGTTGACGCAGCCATTGGCATGGGCATGACACGCACCGCCCTGCTGTGGCGGGTCGAGCTGCCCATGGCCATGCCGGTGATCTTCGCCGGCCTGCGTACGGCGGCGGTGCAGATCATTTCGGGCGCCGTGCTGGCCGCCTTTATTGGCGGCGGCGGGCTGGGCGACTTCATCACCGCCGGCATCGCCATGATGGCCGTTCCGCAGCTGCTGGTGGGTGCCATCCCGGTGGCGCTGCTGGCGCTGGGCACCGATTTTCTTTTTGGCGCGTTGCAGCGCCGCATGACTCCGCAAGGGCTTCGCGCATGATCACACTGGACCGCCTCACCAAGTCCTTCGGCGGCAGCGCCCAGTCGGCCGTCGACGGGCTGTCGCTGACCGTCAATACCGGCGAAATCTGCGTGCTGATTGGCCCCTCGGGCTGCGGCAAGACCACCACCATGCGCATGATCAACCGCATGGTTGAGCCCGACTCGGGCCGCATCGAGGTGGGCGGGCGCGACGTCACCAAGATAGACGCGGTGGAACTGCGCCGCTCCATAGGCTATGTGATCCAGCAGGTGGGCCTGTTCCCGCACATGACTTTGGCCGAAAACGTGGCCACCGTGCCCAGGATGCTGGGCTGGGATTCGGCCCGCATCGCAAAGCGTGTGGACGAGCTGCTGGCGCTGGTACACATGGACCCGTCTGTCTACCGCAACCGCTTTCCGCGCGAGCTCTCGGGCGGGCAGAAGCAGCGCGTGGGCGTGGCGCGGGCGCTGGCGGCGGACCCGCCGGTGATGCTGATGGACGAGCCCTTCGGCGCCATAGACCCGATCACGCGGGCGCGCCTGCAGGACGAGTTTTTGCGCATACTGCGCGAGCTCGGAAAGACCATTGTGTTTGTCACGCATGACATCGACGAGGCCATTCGCATGGGCTCGCGCATCGCCATCCTGCGCAGCGGCAAGGTGGTGCAGTACGACACGCCGGAGCGCATCCTTTCGCATCCGGCCGATGCTTTTGTCGAGGCCTTTGTGGGCGGCGACCGATCGCTCAAGCGGCTGGCCCTGCTGACGGCCGGCCCCTATGTGGAAAGCGGCACGCCCGCCGCCGGCGCGCCGCGCCTGCCGGCCGCAACGCCGCTGCGCGATGCCCTGTCGGCCATGCTGGACGCGGGCGCGAACGAGGCCGCGATTGTGGACGAACAGGGCCAGCCCCTGGGGCGCGTCACGCTGCAAAGCATTCAGCAGGCTGCCGCGGTCGCGCGCACTTAAGCCTGGCGCATCCTGAGGCCGCTGCAGACGCCGGCCAGGGCCGCGAAGCCGGCCGCCAGCCACAGCGCCACAAAGGAGCCATGGCCGCCCTGCGGGTCGAACATCGCAAAAATCATCGCCAGCAGCACCGCGCCCAGGGTCTGGCCGGTCAGGCGCGCCGTGCCCAGCATGCCGCTGGCGCCGCCGCTGCGGTGCGGCGGCGCCGAGGTGATGATAGTGTGGTTGTTGGGTGACTGGAACAGGGCGTAGCCCACGCCGCACAGCGCCATGCGCCAGACGATGTCAAGCTGCGATGGATGCGGCGGCAGCACCGCCAGCAGGGCCAGGCCCAGTGCCAGCAAGGCCATGCCTATGCTGCCCAGCAGGCCACCCGAATAGCGCCCTATGAGCCGCCCCACCACCGGCGACGCCACCACAATGGCCAGCGGCCAGGCCGTCAGCAGCAGGCCGGCCTGCAGGTGGCTGAAGCCGTAGTTGCCCAGCAGCAGGAAAGGCAGGCTCACATAGGCCAGGGTCTGCGCGCAGAAAGCGCCAATCGATGTGCCCATGGACAGTGCGAACACGGGAATGCGCAGCAAATCCAGCGGGAACAACGGCAACGGCTGGGCCAGCTGGCGCCGCACATAGATCACGCCGACCACAATGCCGGCGGCCAGTTCGGCCAGCGGCAGCCACAGCGAAGCGGCGGGCGCGCCGCCCGGCACGGCCTCGGCGCGCACGCCCAGGCCGTCGACGCCGAGGAACACCAGGCCGAACATCAGCGCGTTGAGCAGCACGTCGAGCGGGGCGAGGCGCAAGCCCTCGGCCCTGGACGGGTTGTCGGGCAGGGCTTTGCGGCCCAGCCACAGCGACAGCAAGCCGAAAGGCACGTTGAGCGCGAACAGCCAGGGCCAGGAAGCCACCGAAAGAATGCCCGCCGCGATCGAGGGCCCGGCCACCGAGGCCGTGGCCACCACCAGCGAGTTGATCGCGATGCCGCGGCCCAGCAGATGCTTGGGGTAGATGAGTCGCACCAGCGCCGTGTTCACGCTCATGAGGCCGGCCGCGCCCAGGCCCTGCAGCACGCGGGCCAGCGCCAGCGTGGTCAGCGAGTCGGCCATGGCGCAGGCGGCCGAGGCCAGCGTGAACACCGACAGGCCCACCAGGTAGACGCGGCGGTAGCCGACGATGTCGCCCAGCGTGGCCAGGGGCAACAGCAAAGCCAGCGTGGCGACCTGGTAGGCGTTGATGACCCAGATGGATTGCGCGGGCGTGGCGTTGAGCTCGCGCGTGATGTCGGGCAGCGCCAGGTTGACGATGGTGCCGTCGAGCACCGCCATGACGATGCCGAGAATGATGACCAGCAGCGCAGGCAATCGCTGGCCCGCGGGCAAACCATCCTGAACAAGCATTGAGGCCTTTGGTAGAGGGCGGGCGGCAAGGGAAACTCGGCCGCCGCGAAGCGTCTATTCTAGGAGCGCGGCCCCAAGCGGGCCGGGGGCGGCGCCCTTGTCCCAGCGCCTTGCTTGGGAAAGCCGCAGGCCGGGTAGCAAAGGCACGCCAGATGCGACAAATCCCGGCCTGCAAGCAGGGCCGGGATTTGCCTGTGGGCGAGTGCGCCCGCGAGTGCCGCTGGCGCGGCCCCGCATTACTTCATGCCGTACTTGGCCTTGGCGTCATTCTGGCAGCCGTCCTTGGCCGCGCCAGTCAGCGCGTCGCAACGCTCCTTGGCGGCCTTGTACTCCGCATCGCGTTTTTCGGAGTTGGCCTCCTTGCGGGTATCGGCCATTTTTTCGCTCTTGTCCTTGCTGGTGTCGGCCGAGGTCTTCACCACCTTGGCGTCTTCCTTGGCCTTCACATGGGTGGCCTTGGCGTCCTTGATGCAGACGTCCTTGGCGTTGCCCTTCTGGTCGTCGCATTTTTCCTTGGCCGTGTCGTAAGCGGCATCGGCCTTGGCGAAGGCGACTTTTTCGGTGTTGCGCGGGCTGGGCTTGTACTGCGCTTCGAGTTCGGCCTTGGCGACCTTCTCAACGCCCTTGGCTTCCGAAATGCAGATGTCCTTGGCGTTGTCCTTCAGCGTGCCGCATTTGTCGCGGCTGGCCTTGTAGTCGGCCGAGATGCGGTCTTCCTGGGCCTTGTACTCTTCCTTGGTCAGCGCCATGACGTTGCCGGCGAAAGCGCAGGACATCACGGCGGTCAGCATCAACAGTCTGGTCTTCATGGGTAACTCCTTGGGATGGTGTGGATCGTTATGGTGGTTTCGGGTAAGAGCAAGGCGGCTCAGTAGCGCTCGAAGAAATCCGTCGGGTTGCGGTTTTTCCACACGGCAACCTGTCTTTCGGCTTCCTCCTTGCTGATGCCATGGCGCTCCTGAATCTTGCCGAGCAGCTGTTCGCGCTTGCCGGCGATCACCTCAAGGTCGTCATCGGTCAGCTTGCCCCACTGCTCCTTGACCTTGCCCTTGAACTGGCGCCAATTGCCTTGCATGCGTTCCTGGTTCATGGCTTTCTCCTCGAAAGGGTTGACGAATTCACCCGGGGTCCGCAAGCACGCTTGCAGGCAACGGGCGGCATGGATTCACCTTAGGAGCTATCCCGCGCGGCCGCCGTAGGCCCGCGTATTCGATGGGCGTAGGTTCATGCTTACAGCCCTGTTGCGGCACCCTTGCGGCCCTGGGCTTGTTATGTAGTTGCATAGCTAATTAATTTCTGCTACGATGCCTTCCATGTTTGACCACTGCCTTTATTTCAATACCACCGCGCTGGCCCGCCTGGTCGACAAGGAGTGGACGCTGGCCTTCAAGCCTTTCGGCGTCACACCCTCCCAGGGTTTCATGCTGCGCCTGGTACTCAAGCAGCCCGGCATGCCGCAGCACGAGATCGCCGACGAACTGACGATCTCGCGCCCCACGGCCACGCGCCTGCTCGACGGCCTGCAGGCGCTGGGGCTGGTGGAGCGCAGGAGCCTGGAATCCGACGGCCGGCACTGGGCGGTGTTTCCCACGGCGCAGGCCGAGGCCCTGCATGCCGGCATCAACAAGGCCAGCGGCGAGGTGACGCGCCGCATCCAGCAACAGATCGGAAAGGAGAACTTCGATGAAACCGTAGCCCGCGTCAGGAGCGTGTCTTCCGCGCTCAAATAAGCCATTCCTTCATGTTTCCTTTTTTTTGCCCATATAGTTGCGTAGCTAACTAATTACCTTTAACCCACCGGAGAAGTCACATGCCCATCCTCAACGTCAAAGTCAGCCAGCCCGCCAGCCCCCAACTGACGAACGCCATCGCCGAAACCCTGCTGGAGCTGACCACGCGCATCCTGCGCAAGAAGCGCGAACTCACCGCCATCGCGATCGACTTCGTGTCGCCCGAGCACTGGATCGTGGGCGGCAGCACGCTGGCCAGCCAGGGCAAGAACAGTTTTTATTTCGACATCAAGGTGGTGGACGGCACCAACACCAAGGACGAGAAGGCGCAGTACGTGGCCGAGGCCTTTGCCGCCTTCAGCAAGCTGCTGGGCAATGTGCACGAGGAAAGCTACATCTACGTGCACGACGTGCGCGCGGAGGCCTACGGCTTTGGCGGCCTGACGCAGGAATACCGCTACATCAAGGCCAAAGTCTGATCACTTGGAACGCAGCGTGCGGCTCAGCAGCGCGACGGGCAGCAGGCCCACCAGCACCAGGGCCAGCGCGGGCAAGGCGGCTTCGCCGAGCCGCTCGTCGCGCGCAAGCTGGTACGTGACGACGGCCAGGGTGTCGCTGTTAAAGGGCCGCAGCACCAGCGTGGCGGGCAGCTCCTTCATGACGTCGACAAACACCAGCAGGCCGGCCGCCGCGACCGAGCGCTTGAGCAGCGGCCAGTGCACGCGCGCGAGTATGCCCAGGCCGGGCGTTCCCAGCATGCGCGCGCTGTCGTCAAAGCTCGCGGGAATGCGTGAATAACCGCTTTGCAGGCTCTGCAGTGCCACGGCGCTGAAACGCACCAGGTAGGCCCAGACAATCCCCAGCACGGTGGCCGTGACCCAGTAGCCCACGGCGGTTTGCGGCGCGGCCGCCTGCAGCCAGCCCACGGGCAGCAGCAGGCCGACCACGATGACCGCGCCGGGCACCGCATAACCAAGGCTGGCCAGTTGCAGCGCCGCACGCGTGAGCACATGCGGCTTGCGGCGCACCGCAAAGGCCAGGCCGAACGCCAGGGCCGTGGCCAGCAACGCGCTCAGGCCCGCGAGCCAGACGCTGTTGAGGGCCCAGCCGAAGAACTTGTCCCACAAGAGATTGTCCCAACCCAGGATGAGCGGGCGCAGCATGAAGAGCACGGGCAGCACGAAACCCAGCGCGATCGGCACGGCGCACACCAGCCAGGCCGACAGGGCACGAGCCCCCCGCAGCTGTACCGGCGCCGCGTCCTGTGCGCCGGCGCGCGCGCCGCGGCCGGTGGCAAAGCGCATGCGTTTTTGCGCGCCGTGCTCCACCCACAGCAGCAGTGCGACAAAAAACAGCAGCACCGTGGCCAGCTGCGCGGCGGCGATGCGGTTGTCCATGGACAGCCAGGCCTTGTAAATACCGGCGGTAAAGGTCTGTATGCCGAAATAGCTGGAGACACCGAAGTCGGCCAGCGTTTCCATGAGCGCCAGCGCCACGCCGGCGGCCACGGCCGGGCGCGCCAGCGGCAAGGCCACACCGCGTATGCGGCGCGACAGCGGCGCGCCCAGCAGCCGGGCCGCTTCCATCAGGTGCACGGCGCGCTCCGACAAGGCCGTGCGCGCCAGCAGATAGACGTAGGGGTAGAGCGCCACGGTGAACACCAGCACCGCACCGCCCAGGCTGCGCACTTCGGGCAACAGCCGGCCCTGCAGGCCGAATGACGCGCGCAACCAGCTCTGCAGCGGGCCGGCGTACTGGAGGAAGTCGGTGTAGGCATAGGCCAGCACATAGGCCGGCATGGCCAGCGGCAGCAGCAGCGCCCATTCAAACACCCGGCGCCCCGGAAACTCGAACAGCGTCACCGCGCTGGCCGTCGCCATGCCCACCACCGCGACGCCGAAAGCCACGCTGAGGCACAGCAGCAGGGAGGTGACGGTGTAGTCGGGCAGCACCGTCTGCAGCATCTGGACCAGGATGGACTGCGCCTGGGCATCGAACTGCAGCCAGGAGAGCCCTACGGCCACGACCGGCAGCGTGAGCAAGGCCACCAACAGAAAGAGCACGACGGAAGGAACAGTGGAAATCAGGCGGCGCAACATGTGAACCCGTAAAAAGGCCTCTGCAGAAAGAGGCCTCCCCTCGCTGCGCGCGCCATGGTGTTGCAGCGGTCACTGCAAATGAGAATTGTAAGCATCTACAATCGAGCCCATGTTTCTGGATATCTCCCAGCTGGGCGTGCACTATGCCGGCCGTTCAAAACCCGCGGTCGACGGCGTGTCCTTCAGCCTCCAGGCGGGAGAGATCGGCGTCCTGATCGGCCCCTCGGGCTGCGGCAAAACCACGCTGCTGAGGGCCGTCGCGGGCCTGGAGCATGCCAATGCCGGCAGCATCACGCTGGCCCGGCAGCTCGTCAGCAGCGCTGGTGTCCATGTACCGGCCGAATCGCGCCGCATCGGCATGGTGTTCCAGGATTACGCCCTGTTTCCGCATCTCGACGCGGCCCACAACGTGGCTTTCGGCCTCACCCACCTGCCCGCCGCCCAGCGGCAGCAGCGCGCCGGCGAGGTGTTGGAGCTTGTCGGCCTGGGCAATGTGCACAAGCGTTTCCCGCATGAACTTTCAGGCGGCCAGCAGCAGCGTGTGGCGCTGGCGCGGGCCCTGGCGCCGCAGCCGCGTTTGCTGCTGCTGGACGAGCCTTTTTCCAACCTGGACGTGGACCTGCGCGAGCGCCTGGCGCACGAGGTGCGCGGCATCCTGAAGGCCGCCGGGGCGACGGCGCTGTTTGTCACGCACGACCAGCTCGAGGCCTTCGCGATCGGCGACCGCATCGGCGTGATGCATCAGGGCAGCCTGCACCAGTGGGATGACGCTTATGCGCTGTACCACCGCCCCGCCACCCGCTTTGTGGCCGACTTCATAGGCCACGGCGTATTCGCGCAAGCCCACATCGAGCAGCGCGGCGAGGACGTGGTGGTGCACACCGCGCTCGGCGACCTCACGGACATGCTGGAATGCCCCCTGCCGGGCGCCTATGCCGACGGCCTGTGCGACGTGCTGCTGCGGGCCGACGACATCGTGCATGACGACAACGCGCCGGTCAAGGCGCAGATCCTGCGCAAGGCCTTTCGCGGCTCGGAATTTTTGTACACCCTCCAGCTGCAGACGGGCGAGACGGTGATGGCGCATGTGCCTTCACACCACAACCACGCGATCGGTGAATGGATAGGCATACGCGCCGAGGTCGACCACGTGGTGACTTTCCCGCGCGAAACCGGCTCCTAGGCCAAACCTGTGCCTCAAGCCTGCTGGCGCAGGCTTTCGATATCTTCGCGCAGCGTCTGCGCCCAGGCGCGCCGGGTCTGACCCTGCGGCGGCTGCGGCTCGCCAAAGACCACCACCGCCTTGAGCGGCGGCGCCGTGAGCGTGCGCCAGATCGAGCCGGCCAGGGTTTCGTCGTCCACATAGCTGGGTGCAAAACTGACGGCGCCGCTGGCCGCGTCGATGAATTTCAGCGCGAGCGGCTGCACAGGCACCGAGGCTTCTATGGCAGCCTGGATCAGGTTGGCGTGAAAGTGCTTGAGCGTGATGCCGTCACCCGTCGTGCCTTCGGGAAACACCGCAAGGATGTCACCAGCCTGCAGGCGTTCGGCCATTTGCGTGACCACCCGGTGCGCATCCCGGCGCGACTCGCGCTCGATGTACAGGGAGCCGGCGCCGTCGGACAGGGTGCGCACAAAGGGCCAGCCGCGCACGTCCGCCTTGGAGACAAACCGGCAGTGGCGCGAGGCATGCATCACCAGGATGTCCAGCCACGAAATATGGTTGGCCACCAGCAGCACCGGGCCGCCGGCGGGCGGCTTGCCCTTGACCACCAGCTCGATGCCGACGATGCGCAGCATGGCCCCGGCCCACACCTGCACACGCGCTTCCCGGTCGGCCTGCTCCAGCTTGGGGAACACGGTCTTGATCGTCCAGAAGCCTTGCACCGCGTGCACAGTGGCGCGCAGCAGCGTCCAGCAGAAACGGAGCCATCTCATGGGCTTGCGCGCGCCTCAGTGCGAGGCTTCAAAGGCGAGCTGCCCGCCCACCACTGTCCAACGCACGCGCACGGGCATCTGGTGGCCGCTAAACGGTGTATGTTTGCCCTGGCTGCGCAGCGTGGCCGGCTCCACCGTCCATTCGCCCTTTGGGTCGAACACGCAGATATCGGCCACGCCACCCTTGACGAGACGGCCCGAGCTGCCCTGCAGCGTGCCCAGCGCGTCGCCCAGCACGCGCGCGGGCTCGCTGGTCAGCACGGCCAGCGCGCGGACCAGGCCGGCCTGGCTGTCGGCGCCCCACTTGCAGGCCAGGCCCAGCAGCAGCTCCAGCCCGGTGGCACCGGGTTCGGCCTCGGCAAAGGGCAGGGTCTTGGCGTCTTCGTCGACCGGCGTGTGGTCGGACACCAGCGCGTCTACGGTGCCGTCGGCCAGGCCCTGACGTATCGCATCTCGGTCGCGCTGCTGGCGCAGCGGCGGGTCCAGGCGCATGCGGCTGTCGAAGTAGCCGATATCCACGTCGGTCAGGTGCAGGCTGTTGATGCTGACGTCGCAGCTCACGGCCAGGCCTTCGGCCTTGGCCTTGGCGACCAGCGCCACGCCCGCGGCGCTGCTGATGCGGCACAGGTGCACGCGCGCGCCGGTGGCACGCATCAGTTCAAAAATCGTGTGCAGCGCAATCGTCTCGGCGGCGACGGACACGCCGCTCAGGCCCAGGCGCGTGGCCAGCGCGCCGCTGGCGGCCACTCCCTGGCCCAGGTAGAGCTCCTGCGGCCGCAGCCAGACGGTGTAGCCGAAGGTGGCGGCGTACTGCAGCGCGCGCATCATGACCTGGGTGTTGGCCAGCGGCACCTCGGCCTGGCTGAAGCCCACGCAGCCGGCCTCGGTCAGTTCGACCATCTCGGTCAGCGTCTCGCCCTTGAGTGCCCGCGTCAGCGCGCCCAGCGGGAACACGCGCGACTGGTGCAGCTTTTCAGCGCGGAACTTGAGCATCTCCACCAGGCCGGGCTCGTCGAGCACCGGGTCGGTGTCGGGTGGGCAGACCAGGCTGGTCACCCCGCCGGCCACGGCCGCGGCCAGTTCGCTTTCGAGCATGCCCTCATGCTCATGGCCGGGCTCGCGCAGCCGGGCCGAAAGATCAACCAGGCCGGGCGCCACGATGCAGCCCGTGGCGTCAATCGTCTTGTTGGGTGCGAAATCGGCGGGCGTGCTTTTAAGCGAGACGATGCGGCCCGCGGCAATCGCCACGTCGCAGGTTTCGTCGAAGTTCGAGCCCGGGTCGATGACGCGGCCGTTCTTGATGAGTATCTTCATTCTTTTTTCTCCGCTCAGGCTTCGTTTCCGGCGACTATGCCCATGACCGCCATGCGGACCGCGATGCCGAAAGTCACTTGCGGCAGGATCACGCTCTGCGTGCCGTCGACCACGGCCGAGTCGATTTCCACGCCGCGGTTGATGGGCCCGGGGTGCATCACGATGGCATCGGGCTTGGCCAGCTGCAGTTTCTCGGGGGTCAGGCCGAAGCTCTTGAAAAACTCCTGGCTGCTGGGCAGCAGCGCGCCCGACATGCGTTCGTTCTGCAAGCGCAGCATGATGATCACGTCGGCACCCTTGATGCCTTCTTCGAGCGTGTTGCAGACGCGCACGCCCATCTGCGCCATATCGGCCGGCACCAGGGTCTTGGGGCCGACCACGCGCACCTCGGGGCAGCCCAGCGTGGTCAGCGCGTGGATGTCGGAGCGCGCCACGCGCGAGTGCAGCACGTCGCCGACGATGGCGACCGTGAGCTTGCTGAAGTCTTTTTTGTAGTGCCTGATGGTGTACATGTCCAGCAGGCCCTGCGTGGGATGCGCGTGGCGGCCGTCGCCGGCGTTGATCACGTGCACATGCGGGGCCACGTGCTGGGCGATCAGGTAGGGCGCGCCCGATTCGCTGTGGCGCACCACGAAGAGGTCGGCCGCCATGGCGCTCAGGTTGGCGATGGTGTCCAGCAGCGACTCGCCCTTGGAGGCCGAGGACCGCGCGATGTCCAGGTTGATGACGTCGGCCGACAGCCGCGTGGCGGCGATTTCAAAGGTGGTGCGGGTGCGCGTGGAGTTTTCGAAGAACAGGTTGAAGACGCTCTTGCCGCGCAGCAGCGGAACCTTTTTGACCTCGCGGTTGTTGACGCTGACGAAGTTGGCGGCCGTGTCGAGGATTTGCGTCAGCGTGGCCTTGGGCAGGCCTTCGATGGACAGCAGGTGGATCAGCTCGCCGTTCTTGTTGAGTTGTGGGTTTCGTCGGTACAGCACGGTGTGGACTCCTCTTGTTCTCTTATGGGTCTCGTTTTGTTCTTGGATCTTCGATCTTCGGGCTTGGGGCTAGGCCTGGTGGTCCTGCACCTGGAAGCTGAACTTGCCGTCCTCGGCGCGCGCCAGTTCCAGCGACTGCGAGGCCGGCAGGGCCACCCGCGCCACCGCGAGGTCGGGCTGCACCGGCAGTTCGCGCCCGCCGCGGTCCACCAGCACCACCAGCTTGACGCTGGCCGGCCGGCCGTAGTCGAACAGCTCGTTGAGCACCGCGCGTATGGTTCGGCCCGTGTAGAGCACGTCGTCGACCACGATCAGGTGGGCGCCGTTGACGTCAAACGGCAGCAGGGTCTGCCCGCTGGAGGCCAGGCCGCGCTGCGAAAAATCGTCGCGGTGCATGGAGGACGACAGGATGCCGGCCTCGCCGGCCAGGCCCAGGTCTTTTTGCAGGCGCTGCGCCAGCCAGGCGCCGCCCGAGGCCACGCCGACCAGCATGGGCGGCTGGGGATAGGATGCCAGCTGCTGGCGCATGCCGCGCAACAGGTCGCTGTACAGCGCCTCAGCGTCCAATGTCAGGCTGCTCATGGAAGACTCCTTAAAAATTGCTCGAGGATGATGCAGGCCGAAGCCGCGTCGGCGTCATGCGCGCCGCCGGCCAGGGCCTCGGTGGTGCTGTAGCGTTCATCGACCTCGAAAACCTGCAGGCCGAAGCGGCCGCGAAGCTGGCGGGCAAATTTCTGCGCGCGCACGGTATTTTCGTGGCTGGCCCCATCGGGATGAAAGGGAATGCCGACCACCAGCGCGTCGGGCTGCCACTCCTTGATGCGCGCCTCGACGGCCTTGAGGCGGGCGTCGCCGCCCTCGGCCGCGATGGTGGCCTGCGGCGACGCGGTGCGCGTGAGCACATTGCCGGTGGCCACGCCGGTGCGCTTGAGACCGAAGTCGAAAGCCAGAAAGGTGTGAAGATTGGGGGAGGCCTTTGCGGCCCGGGAAGGCATGGCCGCCAGGCTCATGCGTGACCGGCCTCGGGAGAGAGCATCCAGCTCTGCAAGCCCAGCAGCATCAGCGCCTTGTCGTAGCGCTGCTCGACCGGTGTGTCGAAGATCACGCCGACGTCGGCGGCGACGGTGAGCCAGCTGTTGTCGGAGATTTCCGATTCGAGCTGGCCTTCGCCCCAGGCCGAATAACCGAGCGAGACAAACACCCGGCGCGGGCCGGCGCCCGTGGACAGCGCTTCCAGCACGTCCTTGGAGGTGGTCATTTCAAGGCCGCCGGGAATCGTCATGGTCGAGGCATAGACCGATTCATTGCCGGGCATCATGGATTCGTGGAGCACAAAACCGCGCTCGGTCTGGACCGGGCCACCCTGGAATACCGGGGCCTGCGTGAGGTCGTCGCGGCGCAGCGGCAGCTCGACCTTGTCGAACAGGTTTTTGAGGTTGATGTCGCTGGGCTTGTTGATGACCAGTCCCAGCGCGCCGCGGTCGCTGTGTTCGCACATGTAAACCACGCTCTTGGCAAACGCTTCGTCGTCCATCCCCGGCATGGCGATGAGGAAGTGGTGCGTGAGGTTGATCGATGCGGAATCCGTGGCCATACGCGGATTTTACGCGCATGGAAGGCCGCGGCGTGGGCTTGGGGCGCTTTCGCTACCATCTCAGCATGCAAAAGAAATACCGCGCCGGCCTGATGTGGTTCAGGCGCGACCTGCGGGCCCAGGACAACGCCGCGCTGCACCACGCGCTGAAAGCTTGTAAGCAGGTGTTTTGCGTTTTTGTGTTTGACCGGGACATCCTGGACGCCCTGCCCCGCGCCGACCGCCGCGTGGAGTTCATACACGGCTCTGTGCTGAGCCTGGACGGCCAGCTGCAGCGGCTGGGCGCGGCACACGGCAATCCCGATGCAGGCCTCATCGTGGTGCATGGGCACGCCGCCGAGGCCGTGCCGCGGCTGGCCGCCGAATGGGCGGTCGATGCGGTTTTTGCCAACCATGATGACGAACCCCAGTCCCTGGCACGCGACGCCGCCGTGCAGGCCGCGCTGGAAAGCCGGGGCGTGGCCTTTCACAGCTTCAAGGACCATGTCATCTTTGAGCGCCAGGAAGTCTTGACGCTGGCGGGCAAGCCCTACACCGTGTTCACGCCCTACAAGAACGCCTGGCTCAGGAAGGTGGACGATTTTTACCTCAAGCCTTACCCGGTGGAGCGCTACGGCGCGGCGCTGGCGGCTGTCCCCGATAGAAAGCGCGCCATCCCCTCGTTGGCCGAGCTCGGTTTTGAAAAAACCAATCTCTCGGCACTCAAGATACCGACCGGCAGCGAAGGCGGGGAAGGGCTTTTTGAGGAGTTCAAAGGCCGCGTGGCGAACTATAAGGCGGCGCGCGACTTTCCGGCGATCAAGGGTCCCAGCTACCTGGGCGTGCACCTGCGCTTTGGCACGGTGTCGATCCGACGCCTGGCAGCCGCGGCACTGGGCCCTGAACACCGTGACAGCGAAGGCGCCGCGACCTGGCTCAGTGAATTGATCTGGCGAGATTTTTATGCGCAGATCCTCAGCAACTTCCCGCATGCGGTGCACGGCGCGTTCAAGACCGAATACGACGCGATCCGCTGGGAAAGCGGTGCCGGTGCCGACACACTGTTCCTGGCCTGGTGCGAGGGCCGAACCGGCTACCCGCTGGTCGACGCCGCAATGGCACAGATCAACCAGACCGGTTATATGCACAATCGCCTGCGCATGGTGACGGCGAGTTTCCTCGTGAAGGACCTGGGAATCGACTGGCGCCGGGGCGAACGCTACTTCGCTGAAAAACTCAATGATTTCGATCTCTCGGCCAACAACGGCGGCTGGCAGTGGGCGGCCAGCACAGGCTGCGACGCGCAGCCCTATTTCCGGATCTTCAATCCGGTCAGCCAGAGCGAGAAGTTCGATGCCGACGGCAGCTTTATCCGCCGTTACGTGCCGGCGCTGGCCAAGCTGCCCGCTGCGGCCATCCACAGCCCCTGGCTGGCCAAACCGCTGGAACTGGCGGCCGCTGGCGTGGTGATGGGGAAGGACTACCCGTGGCCCATCGTGCAGCACGACGAGGCTCGGGCGCTGACGCTGCAGCGCTATGCGGTGGTGAAAAAAGCCTAAGAACCTGTTCACGCCGCTCCCGCGCGGAGAGCGGCTGCAAGGTCAGGCGGAGATTGCCGTTTCGGCGGCGCAGTAGTGCCGCACCAGGCTCATCAGCTCTTCTTCCGAGAACGGCTTGCCCAGGTAGTGGTCGACGCCGAGTTCCTTGGCGTGTTCGCGATGCTTTTCAGCAATGCGCGAAGTGATCATGATGATGGGCAGGTTGTTCAGGCGCACGTCGCCGCGGATGTTGCGCGCCAGGTCGAAGCCGTCCATGCGCGGCATTTCAATGTCCGACAGCACCACCGCCGGCCGTTCTTCCTGCAGGCGTTCCAGCGCTTGCAGGCCGTCGGCCGCCAGGGTAACGCGGTAGCCTTCACGCTGCAGCAGGCGCTGCGTGACGCGGCGGACCGTGATGGAGTCGTCGACCACAAGAATCAGCGGAATCTGCGGTGCGGCAGGCATGGCGGCCGGTGCTTTCGCGACGCCGCCGGCACCGGTGCCCGTGGCGGTGCTTGCCGCCGTGGCACCCGATCCTTCGAGCATATGCGGCTCGGCGCGGTCGGTGCTCCAGGCGCGGGCCTGCTGGCCGTACACCGAAGCCAGTGCCACCGGGTTGTAGATCAGCACCACCGCGCCGGAAGCCAGCACGGACATGCCGGCCAGGCCGGGCAGGCGCGACAGCTGCGGCCCGAGATTCTTCACCACAACTTCCTGGTTGCCCAGAACTTCATCGACGTGCAGGGCAATACGCTGCGCGGCGCTTCGGAAAACCACGACAGGCGTGGTCTTGCCCTGGACTTCGCCGCTGTGCTGCGATGCCTGCAGCAAGGCGCCCGACCAGAAGAAAGGCATGGTTTCGCCGGCAATCTCCAGCGTGCCGGTGTTGTAGGCCTGCTGCAGCTCCTTGGCGGAGGCGCGGCGCACGGTTTCCACCACGTTGGCGGGCACGCCCACCGAGAGGTTGCCGGCGCGGATCATCACCACCTGCGTCACGGCCGTGGTCAGCGGCAGCACCAGCTTGAAGTGGGTGCCTTTGCCCGCCACAGTGGAGGTTTCAATCCGACCGCCCAGCGAGTTGACCTCGGAGCGGACCACGTCCATGCCGATGCCGCGGCCGGCCAGTTCGGTCACCTGGGCCGCGGTGGAGAAACCGGGCATAAAAATCAGGTTGGCGGCGTCGCTGTCTTCAATGGCCTGATCCGGCGCGATCATGCCGAGGCTGACGGCTTTTTCGCGGATGCGGCGCAGGTCCAGGCCGGCGCCGTCATCGCTGAAGTCGACCGACACGTCATTGCCTTCCTGGCGCAAGTGGACGGTGATCACGCCGACCGGGTCCTTGCCGGCATTGGTGCGAACCTCGGTGCTTTCAATGCCGTGGGCCACGCAGTTGCGCAGCAGGTGTTCGAAGGCAGGGGTCATGCGGTCCAGCATGCCGCGGTCCATCTCGATGGTGCCGCCCAGCAGGTCCAGCTTCACCTGCTTGCCGGTTTCCTTGGAGGCCTGGCGCACCACGCGGTAGAGGCGTTCGGAGATGCCTTCAAACTCCACCATGCGCGTGCGCAGCAGGTCGCGCTGCAACTCGCGGGTCTGGCGGGCCTGGGCGATCAGGTCGTCCTCGGTGGCTTCCACCGTGCGCTGCAAGGTGCGCTGCACGGTCGCCACGTCGTTCACGGATTCGGCCATCATGCGCGTCAGCTCCTGCACACGCGTGAAACGGTCGAACTCGAGCGGGTCGAACCCGGCCTGGGCCTCTTTGGCCTGTGCCAGGCGCGACTGCATCTGGGTTTCGGCCTGCAGTTCGATGTCGCGTAGCTGCTGGCGCAAGCGGTTCAAGTTACCGCTCATGTCGTTCAGGGAGCCGCGCAGCTGGCTGAGTTCGGCTTCCAGGCGCGAACGCGTGATCATGACCTCACCGGCCTGGTTGACCATGCGGTCCAGCAGCTGGGAGCGCACGCGTATCGAGGCGTTGGCCGCTTGCCGCAAGGGCTGCATGGCCATGGCCTGAGGCGCTGGCACGGAGAGCTTGCGGGAGCCGCCAGCGGCGGCAGTCGCCGGCGCGGGGCTTTGCGCAGCGGCTTCGGGGGCATCGGGCCCCGTGGCGGCTTGCACCGGCGCGGAGACGGGCTCGGGCTGCGCAGCGGCAAGGGGAGCCAGCTGCACGGGGGCGGCGGCGGCGGCCGCATCGGCGTTGCGCAGCGCTTCGAACGCGGCTTCCATCGCGTCAAAACGGTTGATCAGGGCGTCGAACTCCGCCGAGGCCGCGGCGTCGGAGCCGAGGAACTCGATTTCGGATTCAATCCGGTGCGCCATTTCACCGAGGCGCAGGGCGCCGGCGAGCCGGGCGCTGCCCTTGAGCGTGTGGAGTGCGCGCAGCACCTCCATGCGCGCGCCCTGGTTGTCGGGCCGAGCGGACCACTGCCGCAGCGCGCCGCCCAGCTGGGGCATGAGTTCAGCGCCTTCTTCCTCAAAAATCGGGAACAGGTCGGGGTCGATGGCATCGACGGCGTCGATTTCCTCGTCCTCTTCGTCCTCGAAACCCTGGGTCGCGGGCGCCGGCGTGGCCAAGCGCACCGGAGGTGCGACGGCCACGGGAGGCGCGGCAAACCCGACGGGCGGCGGCACGGGCGCGGCCTGCACGGGCGCTGGTGCCGGTGTCGGTGCGGGAGCAGGTGCTGGCACCTCGATAAGCGGCGCTTCCTCAACGACTTGCATCACCACCGGCTCGGGCTCAGGTTCCGGCACGGGCTCGGGCTCCACGGCCGGCTCCTGGGGCAGGACGGACTCGGACTCGAAATCGTACTCAGAGAAGTCGGTGCCTGGCGGCAGGACCGAGTCGGAGAAATCGAGCTGCTTGAGGCGATCAAGAACACCGGCATCCGGCTCCTTGAGGAAGCCGGCGGCAAACTGATGCAGCAGCCGGCGTATGTCTTCCGCCGCATCCACAAACACCTGGCCGTACTTGGCGGCGCCATTGCGGTGATGCGCGCGGGATTGCTGCAAGGCCTGTTCCAGCGCGCGGGCCATTTCGGACAAGGCGTCGAACCCGACCGTGGCGGAGCTGCCGGCCAGGGAATGCGCCAAGGCCACGGTGGAATCGCTGACCGGCTGGTTGCGCTCCAGCGACCATTCGGCCACTTCCGTGACCAGCCGGCGCGACCATTCGTCGGCCTCGTTGAGGTAGACGTTGTAGAGCGGGATGCTGATGCGCAAAGTGCCTATGACCTTGACCTGTTCATCGCCGTCGACCGACATCGCGCTGTCGGTGGCCTCGACGCGGTCCAGGGCATCAAGCGCCTCGACCTGCGGCTGGCCGGGAGCGGGTTCGCTCACCGCGGCGGCCTGCGGCGGCGTAGCCGAGAAGTCGAAGTTCAGGTCGTCGGCCAGATCGGCTTTGACGGGCTCGGCCGCTTCGGCATGGAAGTGCTTGTCAAAATCGGCGTCGGACAGCTCTATGGCTTCCGCGCTGTCCAGCTCGATCACCGTCGCGGCATCGGCTGCCGCAACGGGCTGCGCCGGCACACCGGCATCACCGGAAATCGCCGACAGGCTGTCGAAATCAATGCCCGCAATCTCGGCCGCAGGTTCGGCGGGCTTGGCCGGGGCGGCGTCGCCAAACACCAGGTCAAAATCCAGATCGGTGAGAGGTGCCGTCGCCTCGGCGGGCGCCGCGCTTGCGGCTTCGGGCGCACCGGCGTCCAGTTCGAAGTCGGGCAGGGAGAAGGCCTCGGTGGCGGCAGGCTCCGCGGCGGGAGCCGTATCGGCGACAGCGGCTGGTGGGGCGGCGGCGGGCGCGGCCACAGCCGCCTTGGCGCCCAGCACCAGGGGGCTGTAGCGGCCTTCGGTACGCATGGCATCAGCGCTGGCGCGGAAGACCGATGCTGACCAGGCGCCGTCCTTGTTGGCGGCGATGTCGGCGATCCAGTCGGCGAAGCCGCCCATGGCTTCGGTGGAAAGGGCCCTGAATTCGTCGGTGGTGGCCTTCTGGTCGGCCAGCCAGGTGTTGAGCATCTGCTCCAGCGACCAGGCGGCTTCGCCGAACTCGTTGAGCCCCACCATGCGCGAGCTGCCCTTGAGGGTGTGGAAAGCGCGCCGCAGCACGGTGAGCTGCGAAACGTCGGCCGGGTCGGTGGCCAGCGCGGCCAGGGCTTCCCGGCCGTTGCCTATCACCTCGCGCGCTTCCTCCAGGAAGATGTCGCGCAGGTCGTCTTCTTCAAAGTCGTCGGATTCGGCCGCGGGTTCAGGCGCGGCCGGTGCCGGCGCCACGGTGAACGCCAGCGTCGTGAGCGCGGTGGCGGCGGCATCGGTATCACTCGTGGACACGGCCACGGCGGCCTCGCGGGCGGTTTGCGCCAGGGCGGGCTGTTCGGCCAGCGCCGCATGGGTCGCCAGCGCGTCGAGCTTGATGGTGAGGCTTGCGTCGGCTTCGCCCTGGCCGGCATCCTGCACCACGGCGATGACTTCCTGGGACAGCATGTCGCCGCCGACGGTGACGGCCGAAGCAGCGCTTGCCGCATTCTGCACACGCCCCATGAGCGGCCGGAGCTCGCCCTTCTGGTCGTCGTAGACAAACAGCTTCTTCGCCAGCGCGGGCTGGTAGTTCAGCATGTCGATCAGAAAGCTCAGGGCGCCCAGGTTGTTGCCCAGGTGTTCAAACGTACCCGCGGCGCGCGCCTGCTGTTCGTCGATTTCTGTGACCAACATCTGCTCGACGCTGTCGCGCATGCGCAGCACCGCGTGCGAGGCCTGATCCAGGCCCAGCACGGACAGCACGCCGCGCATCTGTGACAGCTGCCCGGGAACCGCCTGCAGCGTCACCTTGTCCTGCGGATTGCGGAAAAACACGTCCAGCGATTTTTCGAGTTCGCCGAGGGAGACGCGCAATTCACCGACCACGCTGCCCATGGTCTGCTTGTCGCTGACGCGGCGGTACAGCTCTTCCATCCAGCCTTCCAGCGGCTGGGGTTGCCCGCCTGCCCGCACGCCCTCCAGGCGTTCCGCGAGATTGGCCGTGCGCACCGCCAGTTGCGGATCGTTGGGGTCCAGGTCGTCAAACGCGGCTTCCAGGTACAGCACCGAAGTGGCCACTTCCATGGCCAGTTCAATGCCGGGGGCCTGGCCCGAGCGCACCACAGTTTCGACGGCCCGGCTCAGGGCTTGCGCCAGTGGCTCACTGGGCGGATGGAGCTTGAGCAGGGAATCGGTCACCAGGCTGAACTGGTCGCTGACCGATTTGAATTTGTTGGCGTCGCCGGCGGACAGCGCCGACCAGGTTTCCTTGGCCGAGGTGATGCGCTTGCGCGCCTGGGCCAGCAGGGCCGGGTCGAAGCGCCCGAACTGGATAAGTTCGTAGTCGACAGGCTTGAAGCGGTTCAGGCCGTAGGCGGAGCGCACGGCCGACAGCACCGGCGTGTCGCTGGCACGCGCGGAGACCGCCTGCGAGCAGAAAAACAGCAGGTCCTGCGCCAGGCGCTCGGAAACGGAGGTGTCGCCTTTGGCCAGCGAGGCGTACTGCATCAGGACACGGGAAGCGGCGCGCTTGACGTACAGGTCCGAGCCGAGCAGATCGTTGGCGACCGCTTCAAAGTAAGCCGCGGCTACCTTCCAGAAAATGCGGGGCTGGCGGTCGGCCTGCCGGGCCGCGAATCCGAGGCTGAGTTCCTTGAGGCTTTTGGCGGCTTGCGGCGCCTTGCCCTTCATGATCTGCAGCACCGACTGGTCCAGCACGGCGCGCGCGCTGTCGTCGTAGTTGCGCGGCTCGCTGGTGCCCGTCAGTTCGGGCTCCAGCCAGCGCCATTCGAAAGACCACAGGTCCGCGGGATGGATGCGGTCGGCACGCAGCAACTCCTGCACGTCGCGGTATTGGGGGAACAGGGACACCGCCGAGATCGGCTTGTCGGCCAGCACACCCTCGAGGTATTCGGTCAGGGCAAAGCTGGCCCGTTCAATCTTGCCGGCGGCTTCCTGGCTGCATTGCTCGGGCTGCTGCACGAACTTCTGCACCGCCGCTTCCATCGCGCGCAGCACCAGCGCGGGGCCGGCCAGGCCGACCATCTCGAGCGCGCCCACCGCCTGGTGCAGTTGCTGGCGGGCAATCCGCAACTGGCTGGCATCCACGGCCGCGAGGTCGGAGCCGCGAGCGGCTTCGGCATCCCGCACGAAACGCTTGAGCGCCTTGGCAGCGCCATCGAGCGACTTGCGAAGTTCGTCAAGCACCCATGCGAGAGGGCCTAGGTCGTTGACGGCAAGATCGAGCTCGGCAGCGGTTGAGTTCGGGACGTTGGATTGCATAAATAGCGGGCCGGTTCTGGAATCAGTGTCAGAGGCTAAGGCGGCGGTCAGCGCACGACGGGCAAACTCGCATCGGCATCAGGCGATCTTGAATCGGGACACCGACTGGCGCAGCTCTTCAGCCATGCGGGAAAGATCGCGCACCTGCTGCGCCGTGGAACGGGTACCTTCTCCGGTTTGCTCCGTCACCGCGAAAATGTGCTGGATGTTGCCGGCCACCACGTTGGCCGAAGCGGCTTCGCGGGAGGCGGAGTTGGAAATCTGCTCAATCAGGTCAGCGAGGCGGCGTGACACCTGGTCAATCTCGGTCAGCGCGGTACCCGCGTTGTCGGACAGTTTGGCCCCTTCCACCACACCCTGCGTGGAGCGTTCCATAGCGGCCACCGCATCCTGGGTGTCGGTCTGAATGGCTTTCACCAGGGCCGAAATCTGGCGCGTGGCGTCCGCGGAGCGTTCAGCCAGTCGCTGCACTTCTTCCGCAACCACCGAGAAGCCTCGTCCGGCTTCACCGGCTGACGCCGCCTGGATGGCCGCGTTCAGCGCCAGCACGTTGGTCTGTTCGGTAATGTCCGAGATCAGTTCGGTAATTTCACCAATCTCCTGGGACGATTCACCCAGCCGTTTGATCCGCTTGGAGGTTTCCTGGATCTGGTCGCGGATGGAGTTCATACCGCCGATGGCGTTCTGCACGGCCTGCAGGCCGGATTCTGCGGCGGTCAGCGATTGGCGCGCCACCTGGGAAGATTCCTGCGCCTGCGTGGACACTTCATTGATTCGGGACGCCATGTCGAGCACCGACTGGCCGGTTTCGCGAATCTCGCGCAGCTGTTCGGTGGAGGCCGCCAGCAGTTCGGTGGAGGTGCTTTCCACCTGGGCCGTCGTTTGCGCCACGCGTGTTGCCGTGTTCTGCACGTTACCCACCAGCTGACGCAACTCTTCCACCGTGTAGTTCACCGAGTCGGCGATAGCGCCGGTGATGTCCTCGGTCACGGTGGCTTCCTGCGTCAAATCGCCTTCAGCCACTGTCTGCAACTCATTCATCAAACGCAAAATAGCGGCCTGGTTGGCGTCGTTGACGCGCTTGGCGTCCTGCTCCTGGCCCTTCGCTTCCTGCCGCTGGGTTTCGGCAACGGCCTGGCGCTGCTTGCTGTCCTCCACCTGCAGTTTGGCCAGTCCCGCAGCGCACAGCAGTGCAAAGACGGCGGCAACCACCAGGGTCGTCAGCGCGGTGGCGCCCAGGCCGGTCTGCGAGGACAATTTGCTCTGCAGGTCTTCCAGGCCCCGGCGCAGCGGCTCGCTGTCGGCAATGATGGAGGATTGCGCTTCACGGGCGGACACCAGGCCCTGCAAGTTGCCCAGAATGGCGCCGGCCTGCACACGCGTCTGCTCGTAAAGCGCCATCAAGGCTTCGAGGCGTTCACGGGTTTGCGGGTCCTTGGAGCCGGCCAGGCGCAGCTCGGGGCTACCTTCCTGCAGGCCCTGGGCGATTTCCTTGAAGGAGTTCAAATCCTTGCCCAGCAGGAACACGGCCTCGGGGCTCACGCCTTCCATGGTCAGGAACTCATTGGCGGATTTACCGATACGCTGCGTCAACATCACCAGCTGGCCGGAGGCGGAAATTTCGGCAGGCGCCGCATTCTGCTGAAGCTTGAGCGAGGACACGGTTTCGGCGATTTCCAGCAGGTCCGAAGACTGGCGGTTAATCGTGCGCAGGGCGTTACCCACCTGGGTCAGAATGTTTTGCTGTCCCATCACGGTCTTGGCGTTCTTTTCGGCGCGTTCCATGAAGGGGGTGACCTTTTCCACGTCGGGCTGCAGGTCTTCGCTCACCGGCGCCAGGCGCAGGCTGTCTTCGCCGGCCTTCAGGCCGCGCACGGTTTTGGCCAGCACGTCGGAGCTTTCGCGCACGTCGGGGAAGGCCTGGGCACTACCCACCAGCGCCTGAGATACCGATTTCGCCAGACGCTGCGACTGCATCAGGGACTGGCCGGTTGCCGCCACCTGCTGAGCCACTTTGTCCGCCTGATTCAGCGCCAGGAAGGTCACCGTACCCAGCACTGCCACCGACACCGCCAGGAAAAACACCAGAATCCGCTGGTGCTGGCCCATGGTCTTGCGGCCCAGCAGGGGCAGGCTCAGGAGCTCGGGATTGGCGACGGACGCCGATTCCTCGGCGCTCGCCATGCGGCTGGAGCCAAACGCATCATCATTGCCGTCCGCCTGCCGCACCGCGGCGGTCTGCAGGGAGGCTTCATCCATGGCGCCGGTCGCCAGGGGGTCCGGCGTACCGACGGAAGCCATGTCCATGCTGTCCTCGGGCTGGACGGACTTTGTTTTAAACAGCTTCTGGATATTTTCAATAACAGACATGGTGAGCCTTCCGGGGAGAAACAGTGTGCGCTATGCGCCTATCGTCAAAAAATGCGCTTGCTGTGCAAGCAACTGAAGGTTGATTTCCTGCCAGGTCGCGCCGTTAAGGTCGACATACTGGTTGCCAAAGAAATCGGGCGCGTCGGGCGCTTTTTCGGAGAAATCGCTGAACGCGTCCTGGTTGCGCAGCCCGGAGAGCTTGTCGATCAGCAGCGCGCAATTGACTTCCAGCGCGCTGTTGAGCGCCACAAGACGGGAGTCGGTGCGTGCGAGTTCATTTTTGGGGGGAGGTGCCTGGCCGCTCACGTAGCTGGCGAGGTCCACCACGCCGAACAGGCCGCCCCGCAGATTGGCAACGCCGGCGAACCAGTTTTGCGTGTACGGAACAGGCTGTGTGTTGACCCAGGGGAAAATTTCACCGGACTGGCTCAGGGGAAAGAGGTATTTTTTCCCGCCCGCTTCCACGGCCAGCCAGGACGCGGCAACGCCTTGCGTGCGCGCAATCTGCAACCTGTCGGCCAGCCGGGTTTGTAGTTCTCTAAGGGCTTGTCTGTTCGCCATGCTTTGGTTTTACGCCGTAAATCAGCCGAGGGCCTTGATTTTGGCCATCAGCTCATCCGCATCCACCGGTTTGGTGATGTAGTCGCGGGCGCCCTGGCGCATGCCCCAGACCCGGTCGGTTTCCTGGTTCTTGCTGGTGCACATCATGATGGGGATATCGGAGTACAGCGGGTCGCGCGTGATGGCGCGCGTGAGCTGGAAGCCGTTCTGGCCCGGCATGACCACATCCATGAGGATCAGCTCGGGTTTGTCTTCTGCGAGGCGCCTGAACGCATCTTCCGCATTTTCAGCAGTTTTGACCGTGAAACCGTTCTTGACCAGCAAATCGGTCAGAAACATCAATTCGGTTTTGGAGTCGTCAACTACCAGTATTTTCTTGATTGCCATCACACTACTCCTTGTTTGGCGCTGCCGAGTTCCTGAACGGTCTGCAGCAGCTGATCTTTGGTAAAAGGCTTGGTCAGGTAGTCTTGAGAGCCCACCATGCGACCGCGCGCCTTGTCGAAAACGCCGTCCTTGGAGGACAGCATCACAATGGGAACGTTGGAAAACTTCACATTGCGCTTGATAATCGCACAGGTTTGATAGCCGTCGAGGCGGGGCATCAAGATGTCGCAGAAGATCAGGTGGGGCTCGTAGTCGTTGACTTTGGAAAGGGCATCAAACCCATCCTCGGCCAACAGCACTTCATGCCCGCCCTGCTTCAGGAATATCTCGGCGCTACGCCGGATGGTGTTGCTGTCATCGATGACCAAAACCTTCAGTCCGGAACTGGGAATGCTCACTGCCTATGCTCCTCATGTTGCAGGCACCGGCGGCTGGCGCCGGCCTGCGATTGTCCAGGCTGGTATCCGGACATTTAGATCTGAACCATTTCAAAGTCTTCCTTGCGCGCGCCGCATTCGGGGCAGGTCCAGTTCATGGGCACTTGGGCCCATGGCGTCCCGGGAGCAATGCCATGTTCGGGCGCGCCGGCAGCTTCGTCGTAAATCCAGCCACAAATTAAACACATCCACGTCGTTGATTGAGTCACAGCTTAAGTTGCCTTCGAATAGAATGCAACAATTGTATCGAGGCGGCGTTGCTTATTCGCGTACAAGGCAAAATCGCAGCCTATGGCAAACCCCAAAACACCTCAACTGGATAGCCGACAGCTCCAAATCGAGGACACCGACGCATCACCGGCCTGCGTCATGACATTCAATGCCAACGACCCCAGCGGAGCCGGCGGGCTGACGGCGGATATCGCCTCCATCACCTCGGCCGGCGCGCATGCGCTGGCGGTTGTAACAGGCGCTTATGTGCGCGACACGGCCGAAATCTTCGACCACTTCGCCTTCGATGAAGAAGCTGTAACAGACCAGGCCCGCTCGGCGCTGGAAGACATGCCGGTATCGGCCATCAAGGTCGGCTTTGTCGGCAGCCCCGAAAACATCTCCACCATCGCCGAAATCGCCTCGGATTATGCCGATGTGCCGCTGATCGCCTACATGCCCAATCTCTCCTGGTGGGAAGAAAGCGAGATTGACAGCTATTTGGACGCCTTTCGCGAGCTGATGCTGCCGCAAACCACGGTGTTGGTCGGTAACCACAGCAGCCTGTGGCGCTGGCTGCTGCCGGACTGGCCGGGCGAGCGCAACCCCTCGGCCCGCGACATCGCCAAAGCCGCCGCCGACCTCGGCGTGCCCTATACCCTTGTCACCGGCGTCCCCATGCCCGACCAGTTCATCGACAACGTGCTGGCCACGCCGCAGGCGGTGCTTTACAGCGAAAAATTCGAACGCTTCGAGGCCGTGTTCGCCGGTGCCGGCGACACCCTGTCCGCCGCGCTCTCGGCCCTGCTGGCCAACGGCCACGACCTGCAGGCGGCCACCGCCGAAGCCCTGACCTTCCTGGACCATAGCCTGGACGCCGGTTTTCACCCCGGCATGGGCAATATCGTGCCGGACCGCCTGTTCTGGGCGCAGGCCGACGTCGACCCCGAAGACGAAGCCGGGGACGAAGCGGGCGATGCCAACGACGACGTCGAGCTGACGTCCAAACCCTCTCTTGACCTGCCCCCCAATGGAACCACCAAACACTAAGCCCGCAACGCCCCAGGCAGCCTCCCGCAACGACGCCCTCTTTGAACGCGCCAAAAAACTGATCCCCGGCGGGGTCAATTCCCCGGTCCGGGCCTTCAAGGCCGTGGGCGGCACGCCGCGTTTCGTGCAGCGCGCGCAGGGCGCCTACTTCTGGGATGCCGACGGCAAACGCTACATCGACTACATCGGCTCCTGGGGTCCCATGATCCTGGGCCACGGCCACCCGGCGGTGCTCGAAGCCGTGCAAAAAGCCGCGCTGGAGGGCTTTTCCTACGGCGCGCCCACCGAGCGCGAGGTCGAGCTGGCCGAAGAAATCGTGCGGCTCGTGCCTTCGCTCGAAATGGTGCGGCTGGTCAGTTCGGGCACGGAAGCGGCCATGAGCGCCATCCGCCTGGCGCGCGGCGCCACCGGGCGCAGCAAGATCATCAAGTTCGAGGGCTGCTACCACGGCCATGCCGACGCCCTGCTGGTCAAGGCCGGCTCGGGCCTGGCCACCTTCGGCAACCCGACCAGCGCCGGCGTGCCGCCCGAAGTGGTGCAGCACACCCTGGTCCTCGAATACAACCACCTGGCCCAGCTCGAAGAGGCCTTTGCCCTGCACGGCAAGGACATCGCCTGCCTGATGATTGAGCCCATCGCCGGCAACATGAACTTCGTGCGCGCCAGCCTGCCTTTCATGAAACGCTGCCGCGAACTGTGCACACAGCACGGCGCGTTACTGGTGTTCGACGAAGTCATGACCGGTTTTCGCGTGGCCCTGGGTGGCGCGCAAAGCGTCTATGCCCGCGCCATTCCCGGCTTCAAACCCGACATGACGGTCATGGGCAAGGTCATAGGCGGCGGCATGCCGCTGGCGGCCTTTGGCGGCACCCGCGCCGTGATGGAGCAGCTCGCGCCACTGGGCCCGGTCTACCAGGCCGGCACACTCTCAGGCAACCCGGTCGCCACCGCCTGCGGCCTGGCAACCCTGCGCGAGATCGCCAGGCCCGGCTTCTACGAGGCGCTCAGCGAACGCACCCGCAACCTGGTCACAGGCCTCACACAGGCGGCCGCCAAGGCCGGCGTGCCGTTTTGCGGCGACAGCGAAGGCGGAATGTTCGGCTTTTTCCTGATGGGGCAATTGCCGCAGAACTACGCCACGGTCATGACCACCGACGGGCCGTCGTTCAACCGCTTCTTCCATGCGATGCTGGACAGCGGGGTGTACTACGCGCCTGCGCTGTATGAAGCGGGCTTTGTCAGTTCAGCGCACACGATGGCGGATATCGACGCCACGGTGGATGCTGCAGCGAAGTTTTTCGCAGCGGGTTGAACCGATTGCGCCGCTCCTGGCGGCGAAGGCGAGATCTGGATTGGAAGCCGGGTCTCCTCCAAATCAGTGCCGGAAGTGCCGAACCCCGGTCAGCACCATTACCACCTCGCGCTCATTGGCTGCCGCGATAACTTCATCATCCCGCATGCTGCCGCCGGGCTGGATCACGCAGGTCGCGCCGGCGTCCACCACCACGTCGAGGCCGTCGCGGAAGGGGAAGAAGGCGTCGCTCGCGACCGCCGAGCCCTGCAGCGTCAGGCCTCCGTTGGCGGCCTTGATGGAGGCGATGCGGGCCGAGTCGATGCGGCTCATCTGGCCGGCGCCCACGCCCAGGGTCATGCCGTCGGCGCAGAACACGATGGCGTTGGACTTGACGTATTTCGCGACCTTCCAGGCGAACAGCATGTCGTGCAGTTGCTCCTGCGTTGGCTGCAGCTTGCTGACGACCTTGAGGTCGCCTATGGCCAGCTCATGGTTGTCGGCGGTCTGCATCAAGAGGCCCGAACCCACGCGCTTGACGTCCATCAGGTTGCGGCCCTGCTTCCAGGCGGTGTCACCGCCGGGCGGCAGGTCGATCTGCAGGATGCGCACATTGACCTTGCTCTTGAAAACTTCCAGCGCCTCGGGCGTGAAGGCCGGCGCCATCAGCACTTCGACAAACTGTTTGGAGATCTGCTGCGCGGCGCGCTCGTCGAGAGGGCAGTTCAGGGCGATGATGCCGCCGAAGGCCGAAGTCGGATCGGTCTTGAAGGCCTTGCTGTAGGCCTCCAGGCCGTCCTTGCCGACGGCCACGCCGCAGGGGTTGGCGTGCTTGACGATCACGCAGGCGGCGCCGTCCTTGATGAGGTCGAAGCTCTTGACGCATTCCCAGGCGGCGTCGGCGTCGGCGATATTGTTGTACGAGAGCTCCTTGCCCTGCAGCTGTTTGGCCGTGACCAGCGAACCGGGCGCGGGATACAGGTCGCGGTACAGCGCCGCCTGCTGGTGCGAGTTTTCACCGTAGCGCAGGTCCTGCACCTTGATGAAGCGGCCGTTGGCCTGGCCGGGGAACATCCCGTGGCTGCCGTCGGCCTGGATGCCGGAGAGGTAGTCGCTGATGGCGCCGTCGTACTGGCTGATGCGGTTGAAGGCGGCCACCGAGAGGGCGAATTTGGTCTTGTCGCTGAGCTTGCCGCCGGCTTTCAGTTCAGCGAGCACGCCCGCGTACTGCGAGGCGTCGGTCAGCACGCCGACGTCCTTCCAGTTCTTGGCGGCGGAACGCACCATGGCCGGGCCGCCGATGTCGATGTTCTCGATCGCGTCTTCCAGCGTGCAGCCGGGCTTGGCCACGGTGGATTCAAAGGGGTAAAGGTTGACCACCAGCAGGTCTATGGTGTCTATGCCGTGGGTTTTCAGCGCCGCCATGTGCTCGGGCACATCGCGCCGGGCCAGCAGGCCGCCGTGGATCTTGGGGTGCAGGGTCTTGACGCGGCCGTCCAGCATTTCGGGAAAGCCGGTGTGGTCGGCAACTTCGGTCACCGGCAGGCCGGCGTCGGCCAGCAGCTTGGCCGTGCCGCCGGTGGACAGCAGCTTGATGCCGAGGGCGTGCAGCGCCTGTGCGAATTCGAGGATGCCGGTTTTGTCGGAAACGGAAATCAGTGCGTTCATGGTGGTGTTCTCAAAAGGGAGCCGGTTCGAAAGCCCGGAAAGGTCCGGGCGGCGGGAATTGTTATTTGATGAGCTTGTGCTCGACCAGCTTTTTGCGCAGGGTGTTGCGGTTCAGGCCCAGCCATTCGGCGGCGCGCGACTGGTTTTGCTCGGCATGCTGCATGACGACCTCCAGCAGGGGCTTTTCCACCACCTTGACCATCATGTCGTACATGCCGTCGGGCTCGGTGCCGCGCAGGTCCTTGAAATAGCCTTCCAGACTGGTGCGTACGCACTCTTCGATGTGTTTCTTGCTCATGCAGCAGCTTCTTCCTGATTTTTATCTTTGTTCGCCCGTGCCTGCACTGGCACGCCCTCTTCGACATCTTCGCCGGCCGCGGCAGCAGCGGCCGGAATCCGGTCCATCTGCGTGCCCAGCCCCTCAAAAAAAACGCTGACCGCGCGCAGTTGGGCGTCGCAGTCCTCCAGCAAATTCATGCGCGCGCGAAAGGCCTCGCCGCCGGGCAAGGACTTCACGTACCAGCCGATGTGCTTGCGCGCGGTGCGCACGCCGGTGAATTCACCGTACAAATCGTAGTGGTCGCGCAAATGGTCGACCAGCAGGCGCTCCACCTCGGCCACCAAAGGCGGCGCAAGATGCGTGCCTGTGGCCAGGAAATGCGCCACCTCGCGGAAAATCCAGGGCCGGCCCTGGGCCGCGCGGCCAATCATCACGGCATCGGCGCCGGTGCGGGCCAGCACGTCCCGGGCTTTCTCGGGGCTGTCGATGTCACCGTTGGCCACCACCGGAATGCGCAAGGCGGCCTTCACCGCAGCAATGGTGTCGTATTCGGCCGCGCCCTTGTAGCCCTGCTCGCGCGTGCGGCCGTGCACGGTGACCATTTGCACACCGGCGTTCTCGGCGGCGCGGGCGATCGCCAGCGCATTCTTTTCAGCCTGGCACCAACCGGTGCGCATCTTGAGCGTGACCGGAACCCCTTGCGGCGCGCATGCGGCGACCACGGCCTCCACGATCTGCAGCGCCAGGGTTTCGTCCTGCATCAGGGCCGAGCCGGCCCACTTGTTGCAGACCTTTTTGGCCGGGCAACCCATGTTGATGTCGATGATCTGCGCGCCGCGGTCTATGTTGTAGGCGGCGGCTTCGGCCATCATCTGCGCGTCGGTGCCGGCAATCTGCACGGCGATGGGAGCGGCCTCGCCTTCATGGTTGGCGCGGCGCGAGGTCTTCAGGCTGTCCCACAGGTCCTTGCGCGAGGTCACCATCTCGCTGACGGCGTAGCCCGCGCCCAGCTTCTTGCTGAGCTGGCGGAACGGCCGGTCCGTCACGCCGGCCATGGGCGCGACAAACAGGTTGTTTGCCAAAGCGTAAGGGCCGATGTTCATGGGATGGAGGACGGGGGCTTGCTGAAAAAGGAGGCACGATTGTACCTGCCCAAAATTTCAGCAATTGAAATTTGCACACGGACTTGTAAGTGTCTTCCCGACAAGCCGGGGTGCCCCGCCCTGCCTATACTCGAATGCATATATGGAAGCCTGGATTCACCGCCTGATAGAAATTTTGGCCTTGCCCGAGTACGGACTGAGCACGGTCTTTGTGGTGTCTTTCATTTCGGCCACCTTGCTGCCGCTGGGCTCTGAGCCCGTGGTCTTCGGGCTGGTCAAACTCAATCCCGCCATGTTCTGGCCGGCCGTGCTGGTCGCCACCGCAGGCAACACGCTGGGCGGCGCGCTCGACTGGTGGATGGGCTATGGCGCCCACAAGGTGGTGGACAAGTACAAACATTCCTCGCACCATGGCCGCGCGATACGCTGGCTGGAAAAGCTGGGGCCCAAGGCCTGCCTGCTGGCCTGGCTGCCGGTGGTGGGCGACCCGCTGTGCGCGGTCGCGGGCTGGCTCAAGTTTCCGTTCTGGCCTTGCCTGGCTTACATGGCGGTGGGGAAATTTGCGCGCTACTTCCTGATGACGGGCAGCCTCATCTGGGCATTTCCGGGCGTGGTGACCGGTTAGGAAATCAGAAGCTCAGAAGCGCTCGTGCGGCAGCAAATAGCGCCACTGGCCGGGCTGCAGCTGGCTCATCGCCACACGGCCTATGCGCAGCCGCTTCATGCCTTGCACCGTGAGGCCTACGCTCTCGCACATATAGGCGATCTGCCCCGGCACTTCGCCCTTGAGGGCAAAACGCAAGCGGGTTTCGCTTTGCCAGCTCACCTTGGCCGGCGGCAGCAGCGCGCCGTTGTAGGTAAAGCCGTGGTCCACACGGTTGAGCCGCTCCAGCCCGCCGGGCTTGATGTCGCCCGCTACATCGACGACGACTTCATGCTCCATCACACGGGCGTCTTCACGCAGCTTGCGTGTCACGCGCCAGTCCTGCGTCAGCACCACCAGCCCGCTGGCCGGCGTGGCCAGCGGCGTCACCAGCTCCACCGACGAGAAATGTTTTTTGAGCGGTCGGATGCCGGAGCTGTCGCCGGGTGATTGCGTGGCAGGCGACAGCAATGCCGCCAGGGACGCCGCGCTGCCGTCCTGTCCGGCCTCATAGCCGGGCGGTTTGTGCAGCAGCAAGGTCACCGGCGTCAACGCCAGCAGGCTGGCATCCTTGTCGAGAACGATGGCCTGGCCCAGCACGCGGAACTGCGGCTCTTCAACCGTCACGCCGTCCACGCTCACCCAGCCGCCCTCGATGTACTGCTCGGCCTCGCGGCGCGAGCAGGACAGCATTTCAGCCAGGCGCTTGGCGAGGCGAACGGGTTCTGTCATCGCGGCGGGGCCGTCATGGCGTGTGGATGGAGGATCAGGCTTGCGCCGCCACCACGCCGATCTCCACGTGGTACTTGGCCGCCGCCAGGCGCGGGCTCATGACCGTGGCGCGCGCCGGCGTGGCGCCCGGCACCACCCAGGCTTCCCAGGCGCGGTTCATTTCGCCGAAACTGTCCATGTCGGTCAGCCAGATGGTGGCGCTCAGCAGGCGCGACTTGTCGCTGCCGGCGGCCGCCAGCAAGCGATCGATATTGGCCAGGATGCTGCGGGTCTGTTCGTACACGCCGGGGCCGGCGTCATCGCCGGCCACCTGGCCCGCGAGGTAAACGGTTTTGTTGTGGACGACGGCCTGGGACATGCGGGGGCCGGTTTCGATGCGCTGGATGGACATGGTGTTCTCTTTCAAAGCAAGTGTTTAACGGGGGGTCGGCCTGCTCAGCAAGCCGGTGACGGCGCCGCCGGGCGCCAGATTCAAACAGCCACGCGGGCATGTTGCGGCGCGGGCCGTCCCATGCATTGTGGCGCGACTTGCAGCACGCCGCCGGCGGCGGGGCTTTATCAAGCCGTGCGCTGCCGGTGCACGCCGGCAGCCTCGCCGCTCAGCTGCTGAACAGGAAGTTCATCACGTCGCCGTCCTTGACGACGTATTCCTTGCCTTCGCTGCGCATCTTGCCGGCATCCTTGGCGCCCTGCTCGCCCTTGTAGGCGATGTAATCGGCAAACGCGATGGTCTGGGCGCGGATATAGCCCTTCTCAAAATCGGTGTGGATCACGCCGGCCGCTTGAGGGCCGGTGTCGCCGACATGGATGGTCCAGGCCCGCACTTCCTTGACACCCGCGGTGAAGTAGGTCTGCAGGCCCAGCAGCTTGTAGGCCGCCAGGATCAGGCGGTTCAGGCCCGGCTCATCCTGGCCGATCTCGGCGAGGAACATCTTTTTGTCTTCCTCTTCCATGTCGGCCATTTCGGCCTCCATCTTGGCGCAGATCGCCACCACGGGCGCCTTCTGCGCTTCGGCGTAAGCCTTCAGGCGGTCCAGCAGCGGGTTGTTGTCAAAGCCGTCCTCGGCCACATTGGCCACAAACATGGCGGGCTTGGCGGTGATCAGGAAGAACTGCTTGAGCAGCGGCAGCTCTTCCTTGCTGAAGTCCAGGGTGCGCACCGGCTTGCCCTCGTTGAGCGCAGCCTGGCATTTTTCGAGGATGACGACCAGCTTGGCGGACTCCTTGTCGCCTGAGCGCGCGACCTTGGTCACGCGCTGCAGGGCCTTTTCGACGGCGGCCAGGTCGGCCAGGCAGAGTTCCGTCTGGATGACCTCGATGTCGGAGATCGGGTCCACCTTGCCCGCCACATGCACGACGTTGTCGTCTTCAAAGCAGCGCACCACATTGATGGTGGCATCGGTTTCCCGGATATGGGCCAGAAACTTGTTGCCCAGGCCTTCGCCCGTGCTGGCGCCCGCCACCAGGCCGGCGATGTCCACAAACTCGACGATGGCCGGAACAATGCGCTCGGGCTTGACGATCTCCGCCAATTGGGACAACCTCGGATCGGGCACTTCCACAATGCCGACATTCGGCTCTATGGTGCAAAAAGGGTAGTTCTCGGCCGCGATCCCCGCTTTGGTCAACGCATTGAAAAGGGTGGATTTTCCGACGTTAGGCAAGCCTACAATGCCGCACTTCAAACTCATGAGAAACCTTCAAAAACAGGCTGAGAAGTGTATTCGATGCGCGCTCGGCCGGGATTGGGGTGCTTTGCGGCAGGCCTTCGCCACCCTTTTGCTGGGCGGGTCTTTGCTGCTGCAGACAGGGCCGGCGCAGGCCCAGCCGGTCATGGCCCTGAGCGACGCGAATCCGATCATGGATGCGCGCACCAGCGGCCTCATGTGGATAGACGCCAGCGGCCAGGCCAGCATTGAACAAATCGCCGGCGGGAGCAAAGCAGGCGCGGCCTTCGTACCGCCGGCCGCGGACACCATTCATTCGCTCGGCCCCCAGGCGGCGCTGTGGCTGCATTACCGCTTTGCCAGGTCTTCCGGCTCGCGCCAGAGCTGGCTGCTGGCCTTTCCCCTGCCCCTGCTGGACCTGGTGACCGTGTACCAGCGCACCAGCGCAACGGGCGGCTGGACCTCCCAGACCGCCGGGGACACCCTGGCGGTCTCCAGCTGGCCCGAACCCGGCCGCTACGGGCAGTTCGAGCTCAACCTGCCGAACGACGGCGTACATGACGTCTATGTGCGCATACAGCACCAGACGGAAGTCAGCATTCCGGTCCAGGTCAGCACGCGCAGCAGCCTGGCGCAGCGGCTTCAGCTGGAATACCTGGCCATCGGCGTCGTGTTCGGCGCATTGGTACTGCTGATCGTCGCCTGCGCGGTCCAGAGCTGGGTCTACCGCGACAAGGCCTATGGCTGGTATGCCGTTTACGCGTCCATCATGGCGCTGGTGGTGGCGGCCTGGACCGGTGTGGCCGGCCATTTGCTGTGGAGCAACTTCAGCGCCTGGAACAACATGGCACAGGGCTGCCTGGCCATCCTGGGCGGCGGCTCGGCGCTGCTGGTGGTGCACCATCTGTGCGGCGCAGGTTCGCGCCACAGGTGGTTTGAGCGCCTTGCCTATTGGACCGGCGCGGCCGGCGTGCCGCTGGCCCTGCTCTATCTCGTCCTGGAGCGCGGCCTGGGCGTGCGCCTCATCAGCGCTTACCTGGTCGCGGTGGTTGTCATGGGGATCAGCCGGGCCTACATGACGTGGCGGCGCCAGGACGTCGTCGGCTTCTGGGTGCTGGCGGCCTTCGTCCCGCTGGGGCTGGTGACGCTCATGACCGTCACCAGCATCCTCGGTTTGTTTTCGGCTTCCTGGCTCTCCCAATACGGCTTGATGGCGGCGCTGGCGATTGAAGTGCCCCTGCTGCTGGTGGCGCTGAACATGCGTTCGCGCGAACGCCACGCGGTGGAAGCGCGGGAGCAGGCCATGTCCAGCCAGGACGCGCTCACCGGCCTGCTGGCCGCCCACCTTTTCCACGACCGCTTCAAACAGGTGGTGGGCCGGGCACAGCGCTACAGGGAGCCGGCCGCGGTGGTCTACATCGAATTGGTCAACTACCGCTACATCAAGAAGACCTGGGGCACGGCCGTGGCCGAGCAGAGCCTGCTGCGCAGCGTCATCAAGCTGCGCCGCATCCTGCGCGACGTCAACACGGTAGGGCGCATCGAAGAGGCCCGTTTCGGCCTGATCCTCGAAGGCGTTTCATCGCGTGCGCCCGTCACCGACCTGGCGGCACGCCTGATCGCCGCCGGCCTCATGCCGCTCAAAGGCCTGAAACCGGAGGTGGTGCTGCAGTTCCATGTCGCGGGCGTGCTCTTTAGCGAGCGCATGGGAAGCCACGAAGAGATCGCGGCCGCGCTGGCCGACCTGCTGCACAGCATGGCGGCCCGCACCCGCCGACCCATCCGTTTCCTGGAACCGGAACTGACCCATCCCATGCCGCTGGCGACCGACTCAGGCTTTGACGGCGCCGATGATTCCGGGCCCCAGGCGCCGCAAGCGGTCGCGGCAGCCGACACGCCCCACGCGGCCCATGCGCCGCTGCGGGCGGTCAAAAGTCATTCAAACCGGTAGCTGGCACCCACGGCCTGGCCCACCTTGAGCTGGTGGTCGATGCCGGCCAGCACGATGGCATTCATGCCGAAGGTCAGCGCGCCGTTGACGCGCGGATCCTGCCGGTAGGTCTGCAGCATGTCACCCACCTCGGGGCTGCTGGTCGCCGTGGTCGGGTCGATATTGGGAATCGGGCAGCGCGGGCAGGGCTTGACGGGCTTGAGCTGCGCCGGGCCCTGCTGCGTCGCGATCTGCAACAGGTCGACGCGGTCCTCGTCATGCGGCGCCAGGCCGGGGTCGCCGGCCGCATCGCCCAGCACGATGTTGGGGCGAAAGCGCTCCATGCCCACGGCGGCCACGCCCGCGGCCGCGAGTTTTTCATTGAATTGCGCCAGCGAGGCTTCACTGAGCACCAGCAGCGAATAGCCGTCGCTGAACTGGTTGAGCGCCTCCAGGCCGCCGGTCCACTCGGTGTTGCAAATCCGCTTGTGTTCGGGGTCGAAGCGCACCAGGCGCGCCGTGCGGCCCAGGAAGTCGCTGAACCACTGGGCGGCGATAGGGCCCATGTCGTAAGCCTGGACCTCGTCCTTCCAGACCTTCACGCGCACCGGCTCCTCGACCTGGTCCAGGGCGATATGCAGGGCCAGCATGCCGGGCGCGCGCAGCACCATGTCGTGGTACCTGAGCTGCGGCTTGATCAGCGCCATGCGCGGCAATTCGCGCTGCGTGAGGAAATGCCCCTTGTCGTCCACCACCATCCATGCGCGGTCGAATTCCAGCCCGGTCTCGGTCAGCAGGGCCTCCTGCACCTGCACGCCGGCGCAGGATTTGACCGGGTACACATACAGGCGCGAGATCACCGCGTTCAGGTCAAAAGCAGCATCGGCCATGGCGGGGCTCGCCGGTGTGTCGTTCAATGCGTGGCTCACGTCGTCAAATCCTTGTGAATGCGGGAAAGCGCGGGATGTTGCGGAAAAGGGCTGGCCCGGAACGCCGATTTTGCACTGCCTTCTAAAATGGGGCATGTCCAAGACTTTTGATGTCTGTATTCGCGGCGACGGCGTGGTGGGCCGCACGCTGGCCCTGTTGCTGGCGCGCGAGCGTTTGCGCGTGGCGCTGGTCGCCCGCCCTGAAAAAGCCGCGGGCACACAACCCGCCGATGTGCGCGCCTATGCCCTGAACAGCGCCTCGCGCGGCGTGCTCGAAGCCTTGCGCGCCTGGCCTGAAGCGGCCTTTGCCACGCCGGTGCTGGAAATGCAGGTCTGGGGCGACGACGGCGGCAAGCTGGATTTCACCGCTCGCAGCGTGGGCCAGGACGCGCTGGCCTGGATTGTGGACGTCCCGGCGCTCGAGCAGCAACTGGTCCAGGCGGTGCGCTACCAGCCGCAGATTGAAACCGTGGCCGAGCCGGCCAAAGCCGCGCTCCAGGTGATCTGCGAAGGCCAGAAAAGCGCCAGCCGCGACGAATTCGGCCAGTTGCGCCCCGTCAACTGGACGGTCAAGCCCTACCCGCAAAAAGCCATTGCCGCCCGGCTGGAGCTGGGCACACCCCACGACGGCGTGGCGCGCCAGTGGTTTACCGGCGGCGATATCGTGGCTTTGCTGCCCTTATCCGGCGGCCAGGGGAACTTGGCGGCGCTGGTGTGGTCAGTCTCTGTGGAACGCGCCGGTGCGCTGGAAAAACTGTCGCCTGAAGAATTCTGCAAGGCCCTGGAGGCCGTGTGCGGCCGGGAAGCCGGTAGCCTGCGGCTGACCAGCGAACGGGCCAGCTGGCCGCTGTCGCTGTCAAGCGCCGGGCATTGGGTGGGTCCGGGCTGGGCGCTGGCGGGCGATGCGGCGCATACAGTGCACCCGCTGGCGGGCCAGGGCCTGAACCTGGGGCTGGCCGACGCGGCCTGCCTGGCCGGAGTGCTGGCGCAGCGCGAATACTGGCGCGGGCTGGGTGACGAAAAATTGCTGCGCCGCTACGAAAGGGCCCGCAAGGCCGACGTCGCGGCCATGGGTGCGGTGACTGACGGTCTGCATGGGCTTTTTGCGCAGACCGACGGGCGCTGGCAGGCTTTGCGTAATTGGGGTATGAAGGGCTTTGAACGCAGCGGTTTCCTGAAAAACTGGCTGACGCGGCAGGCCGCGGGTCTGTGAGCTGTCAAATTTTGTGAAATGGGCCGGCCGAAAAAAGCCGAAACACCGGGAATGACCATGAGAACTATGAAAACCATCACCGTGCTGGGCCTGCTGGCCTGCAGCCTGGGCTCCGCCTTTGCACAGGAAGCCGCGATCCGAAAGAACCTGGCGGAGAGAATGCCCGCTTTCGCCAAAATCGATGAAATCAGCAAGACACCCATCAACGGTCTCTATGAGGTCCGGATCAACGAGAGCGATATTTTCTACACCGACGCCGAAGGCAACTTCCTGATCCAGGGCAACCTCATCGACGTGCGAGCCAAACGCAACCTGACCGAAGAGCGCGTGGAAAAACTCAGCGCCATCGACTTTGCCGCCCTGCCCGTCAAGGATGCCTTCACCATCGTGCGCGGCAACGGCAAGCGCAAGCTGGCGGTATTTGAAGACCCCAATTGCGGTTATTGCAAACGCTTCGAGCGCGACCTGCAAAAAGTCAACGACATCACCGTTTACATGTTTCTTTTTCCCATCCTGAGCCAGGACTCCACCGACAAGGCCAAAAACATCTGGTGCGCCAAGGACCAGGGCAAGGCCTGGCTGGACCTGATGGTGCGCGATCAGCCGGTGGCCAAGGGCAGCTGCGACACCTCCGCGTTGGAACGCAACCTGGCCCTGGGCAGGAAACACAAGATCACCGGCACGCCCACGCTGTTTTTTGAGGACGGCTCGCGCGTCCCCGGCGCCATCAATGCGCAACAGGTCGAGCAGCAACTGGCCGCCGCAAAACCGCGCTAAGACCGCCGGGGCGGAACCTGGGGTATTCTGTGCGCAAGATGCCAGGCCCCACACGAAATACCCGCCCCCCTGTTCACTACCGCGTCGAAATCGGCGACCTTCACGCCCATCTCTTTCGCGTCACCCTCACCATCGCCCAGCCTGACGCGCTGCAGCGGGTTTCATTGCCCGTCTGGATTCCCGGCAGCTACCTGGTGCGGGAATTCTCCAAAAACCTGCAAAAGCTCGAGGCCCGGCAAGCGGGCACTACGCCGCTACCCGTGGAACAGCTGGACAAATGCAGCTGGCAGGTTCAATGTTCGCCGGCCAGGCCGCTGGTGCTGCGCTACGAGGTGTATGCCAACGACAACTCGGTGCGCACCGCCTGGCTGGATGCGAACCGTGGTTTCTTCAACGGCACCAGCCTGTGCCTGAGAGTGCAGGGCCGGGAAAAGGCCGAACACCTGCTGGAGGTCCCGGCGCCCAAGTCGCTCAAAGGCTGGTCGCTGGCCACGGGCCTGGCGCCGCGCGACACCAATAAACAGGGCTTTGGCAGCTATGTGGCGGCCGACTACGACGAGCTGGTCGATTGCCCGGTGGAAATGGGTGCCTTCTGGAGCGGTAGCTTCACGGCGCGCGGCGTGCCGCACCGCGTGGTGGTGGCGGGCGCCACGGCGAGTTTCGACGGCGCCAGGCTGCTGGCCGACACGCAAAAAATCTGCGAAACCGAGATCCGCTTCTGGCACGGCGCCAAAAAAACGCCCTTCCGCAATTACCTGTTCATGCTCAATGCCGTCGACGACGGCTACGGCGGGCTGGAGCACCGCAACTCCACCGCGCTGATCTGCAAGCGCCAGGACCTGCCGCGCCTGGGTGAAGCCCGCAGCACCGAGGGCTACACCACGCTGCGCGGCCTGATCAGCCATGAGTACTTCCACACCTGGAACGTCAAGCGCCTGCGGCCCGCGGAGTTTGAAAACTACAACTACACCAGGGAAAACTACACCCGGATGCTGTGGTTTTTCGAGGGCTTCACCAGCTATTACGACGACCTCTTCCTGCGCCGCGCCGGCCTGCTGGACAACGCCGGCTACCTCAAGCTGCTCAACAAGACCATGAACCAGGTCATGCAGACCCCGGGCCGGCTGGTGCAGTCGGTGGCCGAGGCCAGCTTCGATGCCTGGGTGAAGTACTACCGGCAGGATGAAAACACGCCCAACGCCACGGTGAGCTACTACACCAAGGGTTCATTGGTGGCGCTGTGCTTTGACCTCACGCTGCGCGGCGAGGCCAGGGAGCACCGGCGCGCCAAAGCCGGCACGCTGGACGACGTGATGCGCGCCCTCTGGCTGCGCTGCAAGGCCGGTCCCATGCGCGAGGCCGATTTCGTGGAAGAACTCGCGGCGGCCGGGCACAGGCCCTACGCGGCGGAACTCGCCCGCTGGGTCCACGGGCGGGACGAGTTGCCGCTCAAGGCACTGCTGCAGCAGCACGGCGTGGCGGTGCTCGAAGAGCCCGCCCAGCTGGCCCACCGGCTGGGCCTGCGCGTGGGCGAAAGCCAGGGTGTGGTGCAGATCAAGACGGTGCTGCGCGGCGGTGCCGCCGAGCGGGCCGGCTTCGCGGCCGGCGATGAATGGCTGGGGCTGGAGCCCGCCACCAAAGCCGCGGCGCGGGGCATGGACGGCGGCTGGCGCATGAGCCGGCTCGACGACCTCACGCACTACGCCGGCGACGCCAAAAAAGTCATCGCCCTGGTGTCGCGCGACAAGCGCCTGATGCGGCTGGAGCTGGCCATGCCGCCCGCGCTGACCACCTGGCGCCTGGCGGTGCAGGACGCGGCGCTGATGGACCAGTGGCTGGGGCCCAAGGGCTGAGGCCTATTCGCCCTTGAAAACCGCGGGCCGCTTTTCCAGGAAAGCGGCCACGCCTTCAAAATAATCGTGCGTGCGGCCCAGGGCCGACTGCATGTCGCGCTCCGCATCCAGCTGCTGATGCAAAGTGCGCGTGACACCCTCGCGCATCAGTTGCCGTGTCGCCACCAGGGCCCGCGTCGGCAGCGCGGCCAGCCGCTGCGCCAGAGCCATGGCGGCGGCCAGCGGGTCGTCCGCCACCTCCCAGATCAAGCCCCATTCCATGGCCTGCGCCGCCGGCAGCTTGTCGCCCGTGAACGCCAGACCCATGGCACGGGCCAGCCCCAGCTTTTGCACCAGCAGCCAGCTGCTGCCCGCATCGGGCACCAGGCCTATCTTGCTGAAGGCCTGGATAAAGCTGGCCCCGGGCGCGGCCACCGCCATGTCGCAGCTCATGGCCAGCGAAGCACCTGCCCCTGCGGCCACGCCGTTGACGGCGGCCACCGTGGGCATGCGCAGCCCCAGCAGCCGGCGCGCCGTGGGGTTGAAGGCCTGGTCGATCAGCGGACCCGGATCGGCGCGTTCGACGCGATGGGGGCCCGGCGCGAAATCAAACTCCGCGAGGTCGGCGCCGGCGCAAAAGCCGCGGCCGGCGCCGGTGACCACCAGGGCGCGCACTTGCGTGTCGGCCTCGGCCCGGTCCAGCGCGGCCCAGAGCTCGCGGTGCATTTGCCGCGTAAAACTGTTGAGCGCCTGCGGGCGGTTCAGCGTGACGACGGCCACGGCGCCTTGCGTGGCGTACAAAACAGCGGGTTCGGCGGTGCCGGCGAGGGAAGAGGAATCGGTCATGGCGGGGCTCTCCTGCCCCGAATCTAGCACCCGCGGCGGGGCGAGGCACAGTCCCGGCTCATGGCATCATTGCCCCAGCATTTCCTCGTATTCCCGGCAAAGGACCTCTTTCATGACCTACGAAACCATTGAAACCCGCACCGAGGGCCCGGACGGCCGCAAGGTCGCCATCGTCACGCTGAACCGGCCCAAGCAGCTCAACGCCCTGAACGACCAGCTGATGGACGAGCTGGGCCGGGCGCTCAAGGGCTTTGACGCCGACGAGGGCATAGGCTGCATCATCCTGACCGGCAGCGAAAAGGCCTTTGCGGCCGGCGCCGACATAGGCGCCATGGCCACTTACACCTTTGCCGACGTCTACAACAAGGACTACATCAGCCGCAACTGGGAGCAGATTCGCAGCGTGCGCAAGCCGGTGATCGCCGCCGTCAGCGGCTTCGCCCTGGGCGGTGGCTGCGAGCTGGCCATGATGTGCGACTTCATCATCGCCGCCGACAACGCCCGCTTCGGCCAGCCCGAGATCAAGCTGGGCATCATCCCCGGCGCCGGCGGCACGCAGCGCCTGCCGCGCGCGGTGGGCAAATCCAAGGCCATGGACCTGGCCCTGACCGGCCGCATGATGGACGCCCAGGAGGCCGAGCGTTCGGGCCTGGTGAGCCGCGTGGTGCCGCTGGACAAGCTGATGGACGAGGCCCTGGGCGCCGCCCTCATGATCTGCGGTTTCGGCCAGCCCAGCCTCATGGCCGCCAAGGAAGCCGTCAACCGCGCCTTTGAAAGCAGCCTCAGCGACGGCGTGATGTTTGAGCGGCGCCTGTTCCACGCCCTGTTCGCCACCGAAGACCAGAAAGAAGGCATGGACGCCTTCGTGAACAAACGAAAGCCTGTCTTCAAACACCGCTAAAAATAGGCCGGGAAAACCCAGCATGAGCCGCGGAACCGGCTTTGCCGGGCCGCAGGCGGGTGGCCCCCTCGGGGGGGGCAGCGCATTACACGAAGTGAAAAGCGTGGGGGCTATATCCACCGCGGGACTGGCTTTGCCAGACCGCAGGCGCCGCCCCTCGAGGGGGAAACAGGCTACACGCAGTGAGCCTGGACGGGGGTGTTTTTATAGTTATAATCTTGGGTTTCGGTCGTATAGCTCAGTTGGTTAGAGCGCAGCATTCATAATGCTGATGTCGGTGGTTCAAGTCCACCTACGACCACCAAGAATGCTTTCAAAGCCCCAGAGGGTCCCCTCCCCTGGGGCTTTGTTCTTTGTGTTCTGGGCCTTTGCGAGTCTTTTATGGCGCGCTTCGGCCATTCTTTGCTATCCTTTTGATATTCAACAGCCTCTGGACACATACCATGAACCGCTGCAACTTCCGTCTGACTCCCTTCCTCCTGGCGCTGGCCGCCTCTGCCGCCCTGGCCCAGACCGACCAGAGCACCCAGGCGGTCCAGGCCACTTCGTCCACCGAAGCCGTCAAACCCAGCGTCAGGCAGTTCCCGGCCAAAGCCGTCCGCGGCGAAATGGTGGTGCTGGCGCCGCCGGTGATTTCCATGGACGGCAAGCGGGAACGGCTCTCCGTGGGCGCGCGCATACGCGATGCCAATAACCAGTTCACGCTGTCCGCGCCCCTGCTGAACAAGCCCTTGCTGGTGAACTACGTGCGCGACAACACCGGTCTGGTGCATGAAGTCTGGATCCTCAACGCGGAAGAGGCCAAGGAAAAACGGCCGGGCGGCACCGCCGCGCTGTTCAACTTCACCACCGACAGCACCACCAAGGCGCCGGCGGACAACGGCAAGACGCCGTACGACCAGTTGCCCGCCTACAAGCGCTGAGTTCCCCAGCCCGGGCATTCGCCGTCTCCACGGCATTTCCCCTTTCTTCACTGGGCCCCGGGCACCCCCCGTTTAACAGCGAATCCTACGGCCAGGCGCCAGCAGATCATGAGTAAAAAAGTCTTTATCAAAACCTTCGGTTGCCAGATGAACGAGTACGACTCGGACAAGATGTCCGACGTGCTGCGCGCCGCCGAGGGCTACGAGCCCACACAGGACATGGAGCAGGCCGACCTGATTTTGTTCAACACCTGCTCGGTGCGTGAAAAGGCGCAGGAAAAGGTCTTCAGCGACCTGGGCCGCGTCAAGCACCTCAAGGAAAAAGGCGTGCTGATCGGCGTGGGCGGCTGCGTGGCGAGCCAGGAAGGCGCGGCCATCATCCAGCGCGCGCCTTACGTCGACGTGGTCTTCGGCCCCCAAACCCTGCACCGCCTGCCGCAGATGCTGGCCAGCCGGGCCCGCCTGGGCAAGCCGCAAGTCGACATCAGTTTCCCCGAGATCGAGAAATTCGACCACCTGCCGCCGGCGCGCGTCGAGGGCGCCAGCGCCTTCGTGAGCATCATGGAAGGCTGCTCCAAATACTGCAGCTACTGCGTGGTGCCCTATACCCGCGGCGAAGAGGTCTCGCGGCCTTTTGAGGACGTGCTGGTCGAGGTTGCCGGCCTGGCCGACCAGGGCGTCAAGGAAGTCACCCTGCTCGGGCAGAACGTCAACGCCTACCGCGGCCCTATGGGCATGGATAAGAAATCCGGCGCCGAGATCGCCGATTTCGCGACGCTGCTTGAATACGTGTCCGACATTCCGGGGATTGAGCGCATCCGCTACGTGACCAGCCACCCCAACGAGTTCACGCAAAGCCTGATCGACGCCTACGCCAGGCTGCCCAAGCTGGTGAACCACCTGCACCTGCCGGTGCAGCACGGCTCCGACCGCATCCTGATGGCGATGAAGCGCGGCTACACCGCCATGGAGTACAAGAGCACCGTGCGCAAGCTTCGCGCCATCCGCCCCGACCTGGCCATGAGCAGCGACTTCATCGTCGGCTTTCCCGGCGAAACCGAGGACGACTTCAACAAGCTCATGAAGCTGATCGACGAGATCGGCTACGACACCTCCTTCAGCTTCATCTACAGCCCGCGTCCCGGAACACCCGCCGCCGCGCTGCACGACGACACGCCGCACGAAGTCAAGCTGCGGCGGCTGCAGCACCTGCAGGCCACCCTCGACGACAGCGTGCGCGCCATCAGCGCCAGCCGCCAGGGCACGGTGCAGCGCATTTTGGTGGAGGGCGCCTCGCGCAAGGACCCGACCGAACTCATGGGCCGCACGGAATGCAACCGCGTGGTCAACTTCAAGGGCCAGCCGCGGCTGATCGGCCAGATGCTGGACATCACCATCACCCAGGCGACACAGCGTTCGCTGCGCGGCGAAGTCCTGACGCGGGACGTCCCCGTCGCGGCCTGAGGCCGCCTTTGCTCCAACACCCGACGCGCATGCTGCAGCGATTTTCGTTCCGGCAACTGCTGGTGATCGCTTTCCTGCTGATTGCCGCGCTGCTGGGCGCCGCCTCGCTGCGGGCGCTGTTCACCCTGGAGGAGCTCTCGCTGCAAAGCCGCGACAATGCCGCCCGGGCGTTGGACCTCAGCCGCGCGGCGCAGTCGCTCAGCGAGCGCAGCGTCTCCATGGAGCGCACCTCGCGGCAGTCGGTGGTGCTCGACGACCGGGTGCTCAGGGAGCGTTTCGCCGAAGAACTGAAGGAAGCCGGCGACATCCTGGCGACACTGGCGCGCGAGGACATTCCCGCCGTCAGGGCCCGGCAGTGGCGCTCCCACCTGCAGACGATTGCCGGCTTGCTGACCGGCCCGTCCGACACCGCGCTGGACCGCGAGCGCCAGCTGGCGCAGGAGTTCCGCGAACTGGAAGGCATCAACGCCGCCATCGCGGTGCAGGTGCAGCAAGCCATCCAGCAGCGCAACAAATCGCTGGAGGGCAAGCTGGAGGCCAGCCGGCAACGCCTGACGCAGCAGGTGACCTGGGCCATCGTGCTGGCGGTCGCCATGGCCCTGGCCTTCGGTGTGTGGTTCACGCTGCCGCTGCGCCGCCTGGAAAACGCCATCGTGGGCCTGGGCGAAAACCGGCTTGGCCAGGTGATCGCCATCCAGGGGCCGGCCGACCTGGCGCTGGTCGGGCAGCGGCTGAACTGGCTGCGCCTGCGGCTGGTCGAGCTGGACGCCGACAAGTCGCGCTTTCTGCGCCACATTTCCCACGAGCTCAAGACACCGCTGGCCTCGCTGCGCGAAGGCGTATCGCTGCTGGAAGACGGCGTAGCCGGCGCGCTGAGCAACGACCAGCGCGAGATCGCGCAGATCCTGAAGCACAACACCGGCGTCCTGCAAAGCCAGATCGAGGACCTGCTGCGCTTTAACACCGCGGCCTTCGAGGCGCGCCAGCTGCATCGGCAAAACGTGGACCTGCTGCAGCTCATGGAGGAGCAGGTCTACGCGCAGCGCCTGCAGTGGCGTGCGCGCGAGCTGACGGTCACCGTCGTGGGCGAGCCGCTGGTGATGGAGATAGACGGCGAGAAAATCGGCACCGCGCTGGCCAACCTGCTGTCCAACGCCATCCGCTACTCTCCGGCCAAAGGCATGATCCGGCTGGAGCTGAGCCCCATGCGGGGCTTTGTGCGCATCGACGTCCACGACCAGGGCGTGGGCGTGGCGATGGCCGACCGGGAACGGATTTTCGAGCCCTTTTACCGCGGTGAACGCCAGCCGGCCGACGTGGTCCGCGGCAGCGGTATCGGCTTGTCCATCGTGCATGAATACATAGCCGCACACGGCGGAAGCATCACCCTGATGCCCGACCAGCCTGGTGCACACTTCAGAATAGAGCTTCCCCATGTTTCCAAGTAGTGACTTTTCCTCCTCTGCGCTTGCCTCACGCCTGCACGGCTGGTTGCCGGCCCTGATGGCGTCGGCCTTGCTCGCCGCGTGCGGCAGCGGCGGCCGCGCCCCGGAGCGCGGCACCGACACCGCGGCCGTTCAGCCCGCCCGGGCCGCGGCCTCCGCCGCCGAGACCACGCGCGCCGGCGCCGGCCAACCCGCGCCGCTTCCCGAAGCGGTGGTATTTGCCAGCGGCATGACGCTGCGCATGCTGGCCTACGCCGAACGCGTGCGCGTCATGCCGCCGGCCGAACTCACCCAGGAAGCCGGCCGGCTCGGCGACGCCGCCAGTCCCGAAGCCCAGCTCCAGCTGTCGCTGGTGCTGAGCCAGTTGCGCCAACTGCCCGAGCTGATACGCGCCCAGGAACTGCTTGCGCGCGTGCTCGGCAATGCCGACGCCCAGGCGCTGCACCCATTGGCCCGCTTGCTGGCGTCGCGCTACAGCGACCAGCGCCGGCTTGAGGAACAGCTGGAAAAGCAGAACCAGCAACTGCGCGACGTGCAGCGCCGGCTGGACCAGACCAACGAACGGCTGGAAGCGCTCAAGGCGATTGAACGCAGCCTCACCAGCCGCCCCCCCGCAGCGCCGACCTCGGCGCCCGCCGCCAGCAGGCCACGCCCCGCCGCGCCATGAACGACATCGGCAACGCCATTTCGCCCCACCTGCTCGTCGTGGACGACGATGCGGACATGCTGCGCCTGCTCACCATGCGGCTCACCGCGGCGGGCTACCGCGTCACGACCGCCACCTCGGCCGAAGCGGCACTGACCCAGCTTCACATCGAACGGCCGCAGCTGGTGCTCAGCGACGTGCGCCTGCCCGGCAAGGACGGCCTGGCGCTGTTCGACGAGATCCGCCGGCAGCATCCTTCGCTGCCGGTGATCCTGCTGACTGCGCACGGCACCATTCCTGACGCGGTGGAGGCCACCGAGCGCGGCGTGTTTACCTACCTCACCAAGCCGTTTGACGGCAAGGGCCTGCTCGACAAGATCGCCCAGGCGCTGGCCTTGAGCGCGCCCGCCAGCGCGGCCAAACGCGGCAGCCCCGAAGCCTGGCAGAGCCAGATCATCAGCCGCTCCAGCCGCATGGCCGAGGCCCTGGCCGAGGCGCGCATGGTGGCGCAGTCCGACGCCAGCGTGCTGCTGCGCGGCGAGAGCGGCACCGGCAAGGAACTGCTGGCCCAGGCCATCCACCAAGCCGGCCCGCGCGCCAGCAAGCCCTTTGTCGCGGTGAACTGCGGCGCCATCCCCGAGGCCCTGCTCGAGTCCGAGCTTTTCGGCCACGTCAAGGGCGCCTTCACCGACGCGGTGGCCAACCACAAGGGCCTGTTCCAGGCGGCGGACGGCGGCACGCTGCTGCTCGACGAAATCGGTGACATGCCACCCGCCCTGCAGATCAAGCTGCTGCGCGTGCTGCAGGAGCGCGTGGTGCGGCCGCTGGGCTCCAGCCAGTCGATTCCGGTGGACGTGCGCATCATCTCGGCCACCCACCGCGACCTGGACGCCGCCATGGCCGAGGGCCAGTTCCGCGCCGATCTCTATTACCGGCTCAACGTCGTCACGCTGACCCTGCCGCCGCTGTCGGAGCGCCGCGAGGACATTCCCCTGCTGGCCAACCACTTCCTGCTGAAGCTGGCCGCCAAGTACGACAAACGCCTGAGCGGCTTCGCGCCCGAGGCCCTCAAGGCCCTGACCACGGCCGCCTGGCCGGGCAATGTGCGGCAGCTCTACAACGTGGTGGAGCAGGTCTGTGCGCTGTCGACCACACCGCTGGTGCCGCTGGCGCTGGTCCAGCGGGCCCTGCGCTCACCGAGCGTGCAGGTGCTCACGTTCGCCGAGGCGAGGCAGCGTTTCGAGCGCGACTACCTGGTGGGCCTGCTCAAGCTGACGGACGGCAACGTGGCGGACGCGGCCCGGCTGGCCGACCGCAACCGCACCGAGTTTTACCGGCTGATGCAAAAACACGGCCTCACGCCGGGCCACTTCAAGGCCGAGAATTCCGGCCCGGCAAGCTAAGCTTGTCGCCGCCCGCTCCAAGCCGTCGCTGGCCAGCGACACCCGTAAGCCCTTGATTTAAAACAAGTTATCCGAACCATCTCCGGAAGTTGTCGCTCACTGGCGACAAAAACAGCGATTCCGGGCGCTTTTGAGTCGGATTACATCTTGTTAAGTGAGGTATCACATTTAAGCTGTTGATTTAAAACAGATTTTTCAGGTTGGCACAGGGTTTGCCCTAGTCATGGCATGCCAGCCCTTTTTCAGTCTCTCCAAAGCGGTTTCCCGGCCCGGCGCCCAACCCGCTTTGCGGCCGGCGCCGGCCTGGCGGCGCTGCTGTTCATGGCGGCGCAGGCCCAGGCTTTCACCCTCGACGATGTGGCCGCCATGGCCCGCCAGCGCTCGCAAACGCCGTGGCGCGAAGCCTCCCACGTTGTGCCCGTTGAACTGGCCAAGATGGCCTACGACAACTATCGCGACATCCGATTCAACGCTGCCAGCACGCTGTGGCGCGCCGACAAACTGCCTTATGAAGCGAACTTTTTCCACGTTGGCCGGCACGGCGATTCGGTGCGCATTCACGAAATCACGACAGCGGGCGTGAAGCCCCTGCCCTACGACCCGGCAAGCTTCAATTTCGGAAAAAACAAATTGTCACCCGAGACCTGGGGCGACCTGGGCCATGGCGGCGTGCGTTTTTTCAGCAACCTCAATTCGCCCACCTACAAGGACGAGTTGGTGGTGTTCACCGGCGCCACGTATTTCCGGGCCCTGGGCGCGGGCCAGCGCTACGGGCTTTCGGCACGCGGCCTGGCCGTGGACACGGCGGGCGGCGGCAAGGAAGAGTTTCCGCGCTTTACCGATTTCTGGCTCGAAAAACCCGCCGGCGACGCCAAACAGCTGACGGTCTACGCGCTGATGGATTCGGAGCGCGTGACGGGTGCCTACCGCTTCGACATCACGCCCGGCGAGCAGACCACCACCCAGGTGCAGGCGCGCATTTTCATGCGCCCTGCCGCCACCAGCGGCAACAACGCGCCGGTCGCCACCCTGGGCATCGCGCCATTGACCAGCATGTTTTTCTCCGGTGAAAACCAGCCTCGGCCCGGCGACTTTCGCCCGGAAGTGCACGACTCCGACGGCCTGATGATGGCCACCGGCGACGGTGAATGGCTGTGGCGGCCGCTGCAAAACCCGTCGGCCACGGTGACGACCTCTTTCGCCATGAAATCGCTCAAGGGTTTCGGCCTGATGCAGCGCGACCGCAGCTTCAGCAGCTACGAGGACACCGAAGCGCGCTATGAGCTGCGGCCCGGCGCCTGGGTCACGCCTGTCGGCGACTGGGGTCCCGGCCGCGTCGAGCTGCTGCAATTCAACACGCCCGACGAGACGCATGACAACGTCGCGGCCTACTGGGTGCCCGAAAAAATGCCGGTGCCCGGCCAGTCGCTGGATATCGCCTGGCAAATCAGCTGGCAGGGCAAGAACCAGCAGCTGCCGCCCAACGGCTGGGCCGCGCAATCGCGCCGCGGCTTCGGCTTTTCAAAACCGGGCACCGACCTCACAGGCCAGGCCCAGTTCGTCATCGACTTTGCAGGCCCCGCGCTGGACGCCCTGCCCGAGGACGCCAAGGTCGAAGCGGTTTCCAGCGCCAATGCCAACGGCCGTGTGCTCGAAAGCCTTGCCTACAAAAACCCCGCCACCGGCGCATGGCGCATGGCGCTGCGCGTGCAGCGGCTGAACCCGGCCCAGCCCCTTGAGCTGCGCGCCTTCCTCAAACACGACAACCACACCGTAAGCGAAACATGGACCAACCTGATCACACCCTGATACCGTCCGGCTCGCGCAGCCTGCTGCGCGAGGAACGTCATCCGAATTCGGTCACGGCACCGCCGCTGAACCGCGGCTCCATGGTGCCGCGGCCCTGGCGCGGCTTCTGGAACAGCCTGGCGACCGCGCTTTTGCTGCCCTTGGTGTCGGTGTTCAAGGCCCACGGCCCTGCGGCTTTGCGCCCGCTGCCCGCCGCCCGGCCCGAGCCCTGGCAGCGCGCGGCCAGGCGCCGCCGCGCGGTGTTCCTGCTGCTCACGCTGGTCAGCACGGTGCTGGCGACCAGCATCTTCGCCGACATGCAGCCCGATTACGACAACGCCTGGCTGCAGTATGGCCAGATCAGCCTGTTCGCGCTGCTGTCGGCCTGGGTGGTGACCGGCTTCATGACCGCGATGATGGGTTTTTACGTCACCCTCTTCGGCGACAGGCACGCGCTGTCGGCCAGGAAAGTCCAGCACTACCCGCTGGACGCCTCCACGCGCACCGCCATCATCATGCCCATCTGCAACGAAGACGTGCGCACCGTGTTCGCCGGCTTGCGCGCCACCTGCGAGTCGGTCGCCATGACGGGCCACGTGCAGAGCTTCGACGTTTTCGTACTGTCCGACAGCAACAACCCGGCCATCATCCAGGCCGAGCGCGCCGCCTGGGAAGACCTGCGCACCCAGCTGGCCGGCCACCCCGACCAGCCGCAGATCGAGGTCTACTACCGCCTGCGCAAACGCCGCACCGACCGCAAGGCCGGCAACGTGGCCGACTTCTGCCGCCGCTGGGGCAAGGACTACCGCTACATGGTGGTGCTGGACGCCGACAGCGTGATGAGCGGCGACTGCCTGGTCTCCATGGTCAAGCTGATGGAAGCCAACCCCAGGGCCGGCATCATCCAGACCGCCACCCAGGCCATAGGCCACGTAACCCTGCATGCGCGCGCGCAGCAGTTCGCTTCGCGCGTGACGGGGCGCCTGTTCACGCTGGGCATGCAGTTCTGGCAGATGGGCGAGTCGCACTATTGGGGCCACAACGCCATCATCCGCATAGAACCCTTCATGAAACACTGCGCGCTGGCCCACATCCCGGGCACGGGCGGCATGGCCGGCAGCATCATGTCGCACGATTTCGTCGAGGCCGCGCTGATGCGCCGCGCCGGCTATCACGTCTGGCTGGTGGGCGACCTGGTCGGCAGCTATGAACAGCAGCCGCCCGACCTGCTCGCCGAACTGCAGCGCGACCGCCGCTGGTGCCAGGGCAACCTGCAGAACTCGCGCCTGATCGCCGAGCCCGGCATCCACCCGGTGCACCGCTCCATGTTCGGCACCGGCGCCATGGCGTATCTCTCGGCGCCGCTGTGGCTGTGCTTTCTGACCCTGGGCACCGCGCTGTGGCTGTCGGGCTCGCCCATGATCGCCGACTGGACCCTGCTGCCGGGCGAGCTGATGTCGCTGTGGGCCTGGACGCTGTGCATGCTGTTCCTGCCGCGCATCCTGGGCATCGCCGCCGTGCTGATCAACCGCCAGCAGCAGTCCTACGGCGGCACCGCAAGCCTGCTGCGCAGCGCGCTGCTGGAAACCCTGATCGCCCTGCTGCAGGCCCCCATCCGCATGCTGGCGCACTCGCTGTTCGTGGTGGTGGCGCTGACGGGCCTGAAGCTCGAATGGAAATCGCCCCCGCGCGAAGCGGCCGCCGTGCCGTGGCGCCATGCGCTGGCGCAACTGGCGCCCATGTCGGGCGTGATCGCGCTGCTGGCCGTCGGCATTGCCGTGATCGACGCACGCGCGCTGGTCTGGCTGATCCCGGTGGGCCTGCCGCTGCTGCTGTCCATCCCGATGACGGTGATCACCAGCAAGGTCGGCGTGGGCACCGCCCTGCGCGCGCAGAACTATCTGCTCATTCCGGAAGAGACCCGCTCCCCCGCGGTGCTGCGCCGCGCCTGGCTGCATGCGAGCCGGCTGGCCCAGCCGCGACTGAAGGCGGCCTGAGGCCCTGAGCAGCCCATGAAAAAAGCCGCTTGAAGCGGCTTTTTTCATGGGCTTGGGCTTTTCAGAATTTGGGCATGCCTTTCATGCCGCCCATGCGCTTCATCATCTTCATCATGCCGCTGCCCTTCATCTTCTTCATCATGCCCTGCATCTGCTCGAATTCGTTGAGCAGCCGGTTGACTTCCTGAACGTGCACGCCTGATCCCGCGGCGATGCGGCGCTTGCGCGTGGCCTTGATGAGTTCGGGCTTGCGGCGCTCCAGTGGCGTCATGCTCTGGATGATGCCTTCCTTGCGCTTGATGTCTCTCTCGGCCTTGTCCATGTCGACCTGGCCGGCCTTGGCGGTCATCTGCGCCGGCAGCTTGTCCAGCAGGCTGGACAGGCCGCCCATGTTCTTCATCTGCTGCAGCTGGCCGAGAAAGTCGTTGAGGTCAAAGCCGTCGCCCGACTTGATCTTGGCGGCCAGCTTTTGCGCCGCGGCCACGTCCACGCCAGCGGCGACCTGCTCGACCAGCGCCACGATGTCGCCCATGCCCAGGATACGTCCCGCATGGCGCTCGGCGTCGAACACCTCCAGGCCGTCAATCTTTTCGCTGGTGCCTGAAAACTTGATGGGCGCGCCGGTGACCTGCCGCACGCTGAGCGCCGCGCCGCCGCGCGAGTCGCCGTCGGTCTTGGTCAGGATGATGCCGGTCAGCGGCAGCGCCTCCTTGAAGGCCTTGGCGGTGTTGACCGCGTCCTGGCCCTGCATGGCATCGACGACGAACAGGGTCTCGACCGGGTTCAGGATGGCGTGCAGCTCCTTGATTTCGGCCATCAGGGCTTCGTCAATGGCCAGCCGGCCAGCCGTGTCGACCAGCAGCACGTCAAAGAAGTGCTTGCGGGCGTAGTCGATGGCCGCGCGGGCGATGTCGGCCGGTTTCTGTTCGGGCGTGCTGGGAAACCATTCGGCGCCGGCCTGTTTGGTGACCGTCTTGAGCTGCTCGATGGCCGCCGGCCGGTAGACGTCGCCCGACACCGTCAGGACTTTTTTCTTGCGCTTTTCGATCAGGTGCTTGGCCAGCTTGGCCGTCGTGGTCGTTTTACCCGCACCCTGCAGGCCGGCCATCAAGATGACCGCCGGCGGCTGCGCCGCCAGGTTGATGTCGCTCACACCCTCGCCCATGGTGGCGGCGAGCTCCTTGTTGACGATGCCGACCAGCGCCTGGCCCGGCGAGAGCGAGCCCATCACCTCCTGGCCCAGCGCCTTTTCCTTGACCCTGGCGATGAAGTCGCGCACCACCGGCAAGGCCACGTCGGCTTCCAGCAGGGCCATGCGCACTTCGCGCAGCATGTCCTGCACATTGGATTCGGTGATGCGGGCCTGGCCTCGCATTTCCTTGACGAGGCGGGATAACTTGTCGGTGAGGGCTGAGGCCATGGGAAGGCGCCACGGGCGTGGAGCGGTTAGGTGGGAAAGGGAAGGCGGCCAAAAGCTGCCAGGAGGCCGGCGGGGAAAGCCGTCGGGAAAGCAGTAAAGGCTAAACTCTAGCCATGATTTTAGCTTTGAGCGACTGGTGGGGTCTTGCGGCAGCGGCAGGCGCCGCTGTCGCCTATGCCGTCCTGGCGCTGGCCGCGCCGCGCCTGGGCGCCGGCACCGTGCGCGGCCTGCTGCTGGCCGCCTGGCTGCTGCACGCGCTGGCGCTGGCCGACGGCCTGCTGGGGGAGCCGCCCCGCTTCGGCTTCGCGCCCGCGCTGTCCATGACCGTCTGGCTGGTGCTCACGGTGTACGCAATTGAAAGCCGCCTGTTTCCGCAGCTTCAGGCGCACTGGGCGCTGGCGGGCCTGGGCAGCGTGGCGGTTATCCTGACGGCCATTTTCCCCGGCACCACCTACCACGCCATCGCATCGCCCTGGCTGCCGCTGCACTGGGCCCTGGGCATCGCGTCCTACGGACTGTTTGCCGCGGCGGTGGTGCACGGCTGGCTCATGACGCGCTCCGAGCGCTCCATCCGGCTGGCCGCGCAAACCGACGCCGGCGTGCCCCTGCTCACGCTGGAGCGCCTGACCTTTCGCTTCGTGGAGGCCGGCTTTGTGCTGCTGTCGGCCACGCTGTTCGTGGGCTGGTTGTTCGCCGAAACGCTTTACGGGCCGGGCCTGGCCTGGAAGTGGAACCACAAAACCGTGTTCTCGGTGCTGGCCTGGCTGACCTTTGCCGGCCTGCTGATTGGCCGGGCGCGCCTCGGCTGGCGCGGCCGCAAGGCGGTGCATGTGCTGTACCTGGGCTCCGGCCTGTTGCTGCTGGGCTACGCCGGTTCGCGCTTTGTGCTTGAAGTCATCTTGAGGCGGGCATGAAGTACTTGCTGGTCATGGGCTTGGTGCTGGTGGTGTTCTGGATCTGGCGGCACAACCGGGAAACGGAACGAGGTGACGCCGCGCCCGCCCGCCAACCTGCCCCGCAAAAACAGGGAACCGCCGTCACTGAAATCGTCGCCTGCGAGGTGTGCGGCGTGCATTTGCCGAAAACTGAAGCGCTGATCGGCAACAAAGGCGTTTACTGCAGCGACGCGCACCGGCGCCAAGCCGAACAGGCCTTGTGAACACTATGTTTACAAATGCGAATAGGGTAAAAACGGCGCCAATCAAAGCGCGCGGCGAATCCCAGACGGGAGTCTGGGTGAGGAGCGCAACGCATCTTGCAAACACAGTGTTCACAGGCCCTACATGAGCACGCCCTCCCATTGGTTTGAAACCGGCGGCGACAAAAGCTCGGGCAATTGGGAAGTCACGTCCGGGCCGGGCTCCTTCGGCCGCCTGTGGCATGTTTTCATGACGGCGCGCGTCGCCATCGCCGCCGTGCTGGTCGTCCTGCAGGCTTTTATCTACGTGCTGGGCAACATCACCAACCACTGGTCCATCGCGACCTGCATCGCCTACCTGTGCGCCACCCTGGCCGTGCGGCTCTGGTCGCGGCCGCGGCCGCCCGGCAGCACCTTCGACGCCCAATGGGTGCTGACCATAGGCGTGGACGTCATCGCCTTCTCGGCGCTGAACTTCCTGCAGTCCAGCGGCATCAATTACACCCCGCTGTTCGCGCTGCCCGTGCTGCTGTCCTCTATCCTCGGCCCTATCCTGCTGGCCTTCGGAACCGCCTCAAGCGTGACGCTGCTGCTGCTGGCCGATGCCTGGTGGAACTCGCTGCAAGGGGTGGGCGACGCCAACGCGCGTTTCCTGCAGGCGGGCTTGAGCAGCTCCGGCTTCTTCCTCGTCGCGCTGCTCGCCAACCACCTGGCCCTGCGCCTGGCCAGGGAAGAGCAACTGGCCAAACGCAGCCAGTCGGCCGCGCGCATGCAAACCCAGGTGAATGAACTGGTCATTGAAGCCCTGGCCGACGGCGTGCTGGTGGTCGACGTCAACGGCATCGTGCGCTCGGCCAATCCGGCTTCCCGGCGCCTGCTGGCGGCCGGCGATGCAGCGCGCAGCGCCCCCTTCATCCTGGCCACGGAAGCCGCCTGGCAACCTCTTGCCGAACTGACGCACCGCACCTTCGCTGCGCAATCGCCGCAGGAAGCGGACGTCAGCCTGGACAATGCGGGCGGCAACACCCGGCGGCTGCACGTGCGCACGCGGCTGGCCGCATCGCCGAACGGCACGCATGAGAGCCTGTGCGTGATGTTCCTGGAAGACCTGCGCGAAATGGAAGCGCGGGTGCGGACCGAAAAAATGGCGGCCATGGGCCGCATGTCGGCCGCTGTGGCCCATGAGATCCGCAACCCGCTGGCAGCCATTTCGCAGGCCAATGCACTGCTCGAGGAGGACTTGCAGGACGCGGGGCACCGCCAACTCACCGCCATGGTCAGGCAAAACGCGCAGCGTCTGGCCCGGATTGTCGACGAGGTGCTGAATATTTCGCGGGCCCAGGCCCAGTTGCCTTCACCGCAAACCACCACCCTGCCGCTCGATGACACCGTCCAGAAAATCACCTCCGACTGGACGGGGCAGACCGCGGCCGTTGCGCGCACGCGCATTACGGCGACCTCGGACAACGCCGTCGTGGTTTTTGAGCCCGAGCATTTGCGGCGCCTGATGATCAACCTGCTGGACAACGCCTTGCGCTACGCCAGCGATTCCGCCGGCGCGATCGAGGTCGCGACCCAGAACGTGGCGCCGGGGCAAGCGCGCCTGTCCGTCTGGAGCGACGGCCAGCCGCTGGAACAGACCGTGCAGACCCACCTGTTCGAGCCTTTTTTCTCCTCGGAAAGCCGCTCCAGCGGGCTGGGCCTGTATATCTGCCGCGAGCTGTGCGAACGCTACGGCGCCATGATCGGCTACCAGCGCGTGCAGCGCGAAGGCACCGAGGGCAACGAATTTTTCGTCATGTTCAGGCCCTCCGCGCAATCCCCGAACACGCCCTCGTCTTCTTTTGCCACAATGCCCCTCTGACACATGAGCATGCAAGCCCCCGTTCCCCAGCAAGCCCGCATCCTCGTCATCGATGACGAGCCGGACCTGCGCACCCTCTATGAGCTGACCCTGCTCAGGGAGGGTTACCGGGTGGAAGCCGCCGGCGATCTGCTGCAGGCCCGTCAGCAGCTCAGCGAAAACCGGTTTGACGCGGTCATCACCGACATGCGCTTGCCGGACGGCCTGGGCCTGGAGCTGCTGCGCGACATGGTGAGCCAGCAGCGCAGCGAGCGCTGCGTGGTCATCACCGCGCACGGTTCCGCCGAAAACGCGGTCGAGGCCCTGAAGGCCGGCGCCTTTGACTACCTCACCAAGCCGGTCGATCTCAAACAGTTCCGCAGTGTGGTGGCATCGGCCGTGCAGGGCGCCAAGCATCCGGCGCCGGCCTCCGAAAAAGCCCAGCGCGGCACGCCCGACACCGGCATCGCGCCTTTGTCGCTGCCCCTGCCGATGGCCGCCGATACCCCGCTGATCCTGCAGAAGCTGGTCGGTGAATCGGCCGTCATGCGCGCCGTCAAGTCGCGCATCGTCAAGGTGGCCGGCAGCATGGCGCCTGTGCTGATCCAGGGTGAATCAGGCACCGGCAAGGAACTGGTGGCGCGCGCCGTGCACGGCTGCAGCCACCGCGCGGCGGGCCCGTTTGTGGCCGTCAACTGCAGCGCCATCCCGGAAAACCTCCTGGAGGCGGAGTTCTTCGGCGCGCGCAAGGGTGCCTACACCGGCTCGGCGCAGGATCGGCAGGGTTACTTCCAGGCGGCCAAAGGCGGGACCCTGTTTCTCGACGAAATCGGCGACCTGCCGCTGGCCATGCAGTCCAAGCTTTTGCGGGCCATCCAGGAGCGCACCGTGCGCCCGCTGGGCTCCGCCCAGGAGGACCCGGTGGACGTGCGCATCGTCAGCGCCACCCACAAGGACCTGGTGGCCGAAGTCCAGGCGGGGACTTTCCGCCAGGACCTGTATTACCGGCTCAATGTGATCGAGATTCACGTGCCGGCCCTGCGCGAGCGCCGCGAAGACCTGCCCGACCTGTGCAAAGCCCTGCTCGCCAGGATCTGCCAGGAGTCGGGCTTTCCCGTACCCGATCTGACCGACTCCGTGCTGGGCCAGCTTCGCGCCCTGCCCTTCAACGGCAACGTCCGCGAACTCGAAAACACCCTGCACCGGGCGGTGGCGCTTGGCGACGGCAGCGAGCTGCATTTCGACGCGCCGGCCGAAGAACAAGTCGCCATTCCGGAAAACCTGCAGGATTACCTGGACAGGCAGGAGCGCAGCATCCTCACGAAGGTGCTGCTGGAAAACGGTTTCAACCGCACCGCGGCCGCCGCCAGGCTGGGCCTGAGCCTGCGCCAGATCCGCTACCGCATTGCCCGCCTCAATATCGTGACGCCGGGCAACGAAGACCCTGCCGATGGACTCGACGCCGCCGATGACCCCGCCTGAAGGCCGGGGTGCCGGCGCCCCGCCCCCTCTGTGGCGGGACGGCTGGTACCGCTATGCGCGCGCGCTGGCATCGCCCAATTTCGGCCCGCGGCCCGAGGGCGCGCAAATCGACCTCGTGGTGATTCACTCCATCAGCCTGCCGCCCGGTGAATTCGGCAACGGCAACGTGCAGCGGCTCTTCACCAACCAGCTCGATTGGGAAGCCCACGCTTACTTCCGGGGCATACGCGGCCTGCAGGTGTCGTCGCATTTCTTCATTGCCCGCTCAGGCGCCCTGTGGCAGTTTGTCGGCTGCGGCGACCGCGCCTGGCATGCCGGGGAATCGAAGTACCGCGGACGCGACAACTGCAACGACGACTCCATCGGCATTGAGCTCGAAGGCCTGGAAGGCGGCGTTTTCGAAGCTCCGCAATATGAGACCCTGGCCGGGCTGTGCGCCGCGCTGCTCCAGGCCTATCCCATCGCCCACATCGCGGGGCACGAACACATCGCGCCGGGCCGCAAGCAGGACCCTGGCCCGGGTTTCGACTGGCCCTTGCTGCAGGACTCGCTGGCCTTGCCGGCTAGGTATTTTCCCGAAACTGTTTGAACGGTACGCGGCACAAAACCACACCAGTGTGGTGCGCTTTGCCGCCGAAAATTTCCCGGTATTTTTACCGCGCTAACATGGGCTTGTGTTGGCGGACCAAGCCCGCGACAAGGCGCGCCGCAGCGATGCGGAGCGCTCGCAGGCCTGATGAAATCAGGCTTTGCGCGAGATGAGCGGCACGAATACAAAGGCCTTAGGCGAGCGGTCCGAAGTGGAATGAAAAAGCCACAAAACGTAACGGTCCATAAACTCGGCGGTACACTACCTGTAGTGGCTTGTATTCCCCCAATACCCTAGGTATAGTGCCTAAGCCCTAATTCAAGATTGATGTAATTCGGGCCCCGGCGGTGAGAAATTGGTTCATGTTTTTGAACCGCTCCCGCCAAACGGATTGCCCGCAACAGCACATCAGCCAGTCATAAAACAAAGCAAAGAGGAAGTCATGCAAACAGCACAGCACGCAGTGCCCGCAACACCCGGTCTGGCCGCCGGCAACCCGGCAGCCAGCGAACCCAGCACCCAGTCCAATCCGCTTGCCCACTACCAGATCATCCGCCGCAACGGCGGCGTGGTGCCGTTTGAACCCAACAAGATCGCCGTGGCCATGATGAAGGCCTTCCTGGCCGTTCACGGAACGCAGGGCGCGGCATCGGCGAGCGTGCGCGAAACGGTCGACGGCCTGACCCAGGCGGTGATCCGCGCCCTGATGCGCTCGCGTCCGGGCGGCGGTACCTTTCATATAGAAGACGTGCAGGACCAGGTCGAGCTCGGCCTGATGCGCGGCGGCCATCACGAGATTGCCCGCGCCTACGTGCTGTACCGCGAAAAGCGCACGCAGGAGCGCGCGCGCCAGCCGCAAACCCAGACGCCCGCGGCCCCCCTGATCCACGTGACCGACCGCGGCAATCGCGTCGCCCTGGACATCCGCAACCTGCAGGCCCTGATCGAAGCGTCCTGCGCCAACCTGGGCGCCGACGTCAAGCCGGACCCCATCGTCGCGGAAACCATGCGCAACCTCTACGACGGCGTTCCCATCGACGAGGTCTACAAGGCCTCCATCCTGGCGGCGCGAACCCTGATTGAAAAAGACCCCGATTACACCTACGCCACCGCGCGCCTGCTGATGCACACCATCCGCCGCGAAGTGCTGGGCGAGGAAGTCACCCAGGCGGACATGGCCGTGCGCTATGCCGAATACTTCCCGCAGTTCATCGCAAAGGGCGTGCAAAACGAGCTGCTCGACGAAAAGCTGCAGCAGTTCGACCTGGCCCGCCTGGGCGCCGCGCTCAAGCCCGAGCGCGACCTGAAGTTCGACTACCTCGGCCTGCAGACCCTGTTTGACCGATATTTCCTGCACGTGCGCAAGCAGCGAATCGAGCTGCCCCAGGCTTTCTTCATGCGCGTGGCCATGGGCCTGTCGCTCAACGAAATCGACCGCGAAGAGCGCGCCATCGAGTTCTACGAGATCCTGTCGTCCTTCGACTTCATGTCGAGCACGCCCACCCTGTTCAACGCCGGCACCCTGCGCTCGCAGCTGTCGTCCTGCTACCTGACCACGGTCGCCGACGACCTGGGCGGCATCTACGACGCCATCAAGGAAAACGCCCTGTTGTCCAAATTCGCCGGCGGCCTGGGCAACGACTGGACGCCCGTGCGCGCCCTGGGCGCCCATATCAAGGGCACCAACGGCGAGTCGCAAGGCGTGGTGCCTTTCCTGAAAGTCGTCAACGACACGGCGGTCGCCGTCAACCAGGGCGGCAAGCGCAAGGGCGCTGTCTGCGCCTACCTGGAAACCTGGCACCTGGATATTGAAGAGTTCCTGGAACTGCGCAAGAACACCGGCGACGACCGCCGCCGCACGCACGACATGAACACCGCCAACTGGATTCCCGATCTGTTCATGCGCCGCGTGATGGAAAAAGGCAGCTGGACCCTGTTCTCGCCGTCCGACACGCCCGACCTGCACGACAAGTTCGGCAAGGACTTCGAGAAAATCTACACCGCCTACGAAGCCAAGGCCGAGCGCGGCGAGATCAAGCCGTCCCGCAAGGTCCAGGCCACCGACATGTGGCGCAAGATGCTGTCCATGCTGTTTGAAACCGGCCACCCCTGGATCACCTTCAAGGACGCCTGCAACGTGCGCTCGCCGCAGCAGCACGCCGGCGTCGTGCACTCCTCCAACCTGTGCACCGAGATCACGCTCAACACCAGCGATACCGAAACCGCCGTCTGCAACCTCGGCTCCGTCAACCTGGTCCAGCACCTGAAGGACGGCGCGGTCGACCACGAGAAGCTCAAGAAGACCATCACCACGGCCATGCGCATGCTGGACAACGTGATCGATATCAATTACTACGCCGTCAAGAAGGCCCGCGACTCCAACATGCGCCACCGCCCCGTGGGCCTGGGCATCATGGGTTTCCAGGATTGCCTGTATGAGCTGCGCGTACCGTACGCCTCCCAGGAAGCCGTCGAGTTTGCCGACAAGTCCATGGAAGCCGTCTGCTACCACGCCTACTGGGCCTCCACCGAACTGGCCAAAGAGCGCGGCAAGTACGCCAGCTACAAGGGCTCGCTCTGGGACAAGGGCGTGCTGCCGCTGGACACGCTGGACATGCTGGCCGAGCAGCGCGGCGGCTATGTCGAGATCGACCGTTCCGCCACCCTGGACTGGGAAGCCCTGCGCAAGAAGATCGCCAAGGACGGCATGCGCAACTCCAACTGCGTCGCCATCGCCCCGACCGCGACCATCTCCAACATCATCGGCGTGGATGCCTGCATCGAGCCCTGCTTCGGCAACCTCTCGGTCAAGTCCAACCTGTCCGGCGAATTCACGGTCATCAACCACTACCTGGTGCGCGACCTCAAGCGCCTGAACCTGTGGGACGACGTGATGGTGGTGGACCTCAAGCACTTTGACGGCTCCCTGCGCCCCATCGACCGCGTGCCCCAGGACGTCAAGGCGCTGTACGCCACGGCGTTTGAAATCGAGACCTCCTGGATCGTGGAAGCCGCGGCGCGCCGCCAGAAATGGATAGACCAGGCGCAGTCGCTCAATATCTATATGGCAGGTGCCTCGGGCAAGAAGCTGGACGACACCTACAAGCTGGCCTGGTTGCGCGGCCTCAAGACCACGTACTACCTGCGCACCCAGAGCGCGACGCACGCCGAGAAATCGACCGTGACCGCGGGCAAGATGAACTCGGTGTCATCCGGCTCCGCGCCCGCCAGCAGCGGCATGAGCGCACTCGAAGCGGCGGCCGCCGCGGCGCAGGCTCAGATGAATGCGACGCCCGCCACCGACATCAAGTTCTGCGCGATCGATGACCCGGGATGCGAGGCCTGCCAATAAAAAAACACCGGATCGCGCGGCCACCCGGCCGCACGATTCGATGTATATGAGCAACACAATTTTGTAGCGATGTGAATGAACACTTTTCATTTTGTATCGCTGCTTTCATAATCCCACAGTATTGGAAACCTCTATGTTGACCTGGGACGAAGAAGTCAAACCATCGTTGCAAACACCTCAGAACAGCGGCTCGCCCGAAGGCCGCTCGATGGAACTTCCGCCTCTTTCTTTTAACGCCGCCGAGCAACCCCAGGCGCAAGTGCGCATGCTCAACGACGGCGCCTTCACACCTGCGCAAGCTGCGGCCCCTTCGGCTCCTGTCTCCGCCGAACCCGCCAAGGCGCAGCGCGTCAAAGCTTCCGACAAGCGCATCATCAACGGCCAGACCGACGTCAACCAGCTGGTGCCCTTCAAATACAAATGGGCCTGGGAAAAATACCTCGCCACCTGCGCCAACCACTGGATGCCGCAGGAGGTGAACATGACGCGCGACATCGCGCTCTGGAAAGACCCGAACGGCCTGACCGAGGACGAACGCCGCCTGGTCAAGCGCAATCTGGGTTTCTTCGTGACCGCCGACTCGCTGGCCGCCAACAACATCGTGCTGGGCACCTACCGCCACATCACGGCGCCCGAGTGCCGCCAGTTCCTGCTGCGCCAGGCATTCGAGGAAGCCATCCACACCCATGCCTACCAGTACATCACCGAGTCGCTGGGCCTGGACGAAAGCGAGATCTTCAACGCCTATAACGAAGTCCAGTCCATCAAGGACAAGGACCAGTTCCTGATCCCTTTCATTGAAGTCATCTCCAACCCGCACTTCAAGACCGGCACGCCCGAGGCCGACCAGACCCTGCTCAAGTCGCTGATCGTCTTCGCCTGCCTGATGGAAGGCCTCTTCTTCTACGTCGGCTTCACGCAGATCCTCGCCTTGGGCCGCCAGAACAAGATGACCGGCGCCGCCGAGCAGTACCAGTACATCCTGCGCGACGAGTCCATGCACTGCAATTTCGGCATCGACCTGATCAACCAGCTCAAGCTGGAGAACCCGCACCTCTGGACGGCGGAGTTCAAGGCCGAGATCAAGGCCCTGTTCATGAAAGCCGTCGAACTGGAATACCGCTACGCCGAGGACACCATGCCGCGCGGCGTGCTCGGCCTGAACGCTTCCATGTTCAAGGGCTACCTGCGCTACATCGCCAATCGCCGCGCCACGCAGATCGGACTTGAAACTCTCTTCCCCAACGAGGAGAATCCATTCCCGTGGATGAGCGAAATGATCGACCTGAAAAAAGAACGCAACTTCTTTGAAACCCGCGTGATCGAGTACCAGTCCGGTGGTGCCCTTTCCTGGGATTGATTGAACAAGACGCGCAACACAAGCCGACAATGATTTCTAGAATTGCAACGACCAACGACAGCACCGCAGAGTGCGCGCTGGGCTTTGCTCCTGTGTTCGCGGCGCTGGGACCGGTTTATCCGGGGCCCAACGCCGTGAATCGCTTTACGTACTCCAACCGTGAAGTGCTCTTTGCAACGTGATCAAGGAGAAAACTATGGCAACTGCGAAAAAAACTGCGGCTAAAAAAGCTGCTCCGAAGAAGGCTCCTGCTAAAAAGGCAGCAGCTAAGAAGGCTCCTGCTAAAAAAGTAGCAGCGAAAAAAGCTCCGGCTAAAAAAGCTCCAGCGAAAAAAGTAGCGGCCAAGAAGCCAGCTGCGAAAAAATCGCCAGCGAAAAAGCCAGCAGCCAAGAAGGTAGCGGCCAAGAAGCCAGCGGCGAAGAAAGCCGCAGCGAAAAAGCCAGCAGCCAAGAAGGCCGCGAAAAAGGTAGCGAAGAAACCAGCGGCCAAGAAAGCCGCTGCGAAGAAGCCTGCCGCCAAGAAAGCAGCGAAAAAGCCCGCTGCGAAGAAAGCCGCGAAAAAACCTGCTGCCAAAGCTGCGAAAGCACCTGCTGCAGCGGCTGCCCCTGCGGCTCAGACTACTCTGAACCCGCAAGCTGCCTGGCCGTTTCCGACAGCCAGCAAGCCGTAAGCAGTAAGGTAATTCTGCTTAGAGCCCGATATCGAAAGATGTCGGGCTTTTTTCATGCCCCCCATCACCCCGCCCATGCCACTGCCTGACCTTGCCTTTCTGCGGATGGAAAAGAACGGCGACGTGCTGGTCGACGTGCACGTGGTGCCGAATGCCGCCAAAACCCAGGCCGTGGGCCTGCACGGCGAAGCCGGCCAGCAGGCGCTGCGCCTGCGGCTGCAGGCGCCGCCGGTGGACGGCAAGGCCAACCAGGCACTCGTGAAATGGCTGGCCGGCTGCCTCGGTATTCCGCAGCAGGCGGTCACGCTGGCGCGCGGGGAGACCTCCAGGCGCAAACAGCTGCGCGTGAACGCCGCGGCGGCCGACTGGGCCGCCTGGGATGAACTGGCGAAAGCGCTAGGTAAAGACGGCCCACCCGCCTGATCGACGCCCCTTAAGCCGCGAGCTGCTCGGCCGACAGCGTGTAGTTCTGGCCGCCGCGCGTCGCGATCTTGAGCGCGCCGACCCGGTTGCCCAGCGCGGCGCAGCGCACCAGCGGCCAGCCTTGCTCCAGGCCGAACAGCAGCGCCCCGCGAAAGGCGTCACCGCAGCCGGTCGGGTCCACCACGGTCTCGGCCTTCACAGGCGGCACCAGGGTTTTTTCGCCGTCTATCCAGACCTCGCAGCCTTCGGCGCCCAAAGTCACCACCAGGCCCTGCACGCGCCGCGACAATTCGGCGCAGGACAAGCCGGTGCGGTCGCAGAGCATCTTGGCCTCGTAGTCATTCACCGTCACCCAGGTCGCCAGTTCGACGAAATGCGCGAGTTCCTTGCCGTCGAACATGGGCAGGCCCTGGCCCGGATCGAACACAAAAGGAATGCCGGCGGCCTTGAACTGCTCGGCATGCTGCAGCATGGCATCGCGCCCGTCGGGCGAAATGATGCCCAGCTTGATGTCCCCACGCGCCGCGATGCGGGTCACATGGGCTTGCATCATCGCGCCGGGATGGAAAGCCGTGATCTGGTTGTTGTCGCGGTCGGTCATGATCATGGCCTGCGCGGTGTAGGTGTCGCCGACCTGGCGCACGAACTCGGTGCTGATGCCCAGCGTCTTCATGCGCTCCACATACTCGGCGCCGTCGCTGCCGACCGTCGCCATGGGCAGGGCGGTACCGCCCAGCTGCCGCAGGCTGTAGGCGATGTTGCCGGCGCAACCGCCGAATTCGCGGCGCAGCGCCGGCACCAGGAAGGACACATTGAGGATATGCAGCTGGTCGGGCAGGATCTGCTCGGAAAAGCGCCCCTCGAAAGTCATGATGGTGTCAAACGCCAGGGAGCCACAGATAACAGCGGACATTGAGTTTTCTCGTTTCAATCAGGGATAAAAAGCCAGGACACGGTAGCCCGCCACCCGCAGGGGTGCGGCCGCCGAAGCGGAAGAAGAGGAGGAAGGGGACGATGCGGCAGCCGCATCCCCCGAGACTTTCATGATGACCAGCCCCGCCAGTTCGGATTGGGCTGCCAGCGTCACGGCCTTCGCGCCGAACTGGGCCGGCGCCAGGACGCGGCGCACCACAGCCTGGTCCTGGGTGTCGGTCAGGGTCACTTCCAGCGAGGGCATTTCCAGCGCCGCCACGCCGGTGTTCTTGAGGGTGAAGCTCAGGCGGTAGGCGTCGGGGGCGATGCGGTTGAAGGTGGAGCTGTCGATCACCAGCGCCTCAATATGGCGAGGCGGGCGGATTTCACAGCGCAGCGGACCGCACAAGGCCTGCAGCGCCGGAAGCAGCCGAGGCTCCAGCGCGGCCAGCATATCCCTTTGCTGGACAGCCCACTGGGCCGCCAGCGTGGCCAACAGCAGCAGCGACAGCAGGGAGAGCGACAGGCGCGTCAGCGGTTTTCGCCAGAAGGCCTTGCGCCGGGCATCCCGCACAAACGACACGTCGTGCTCCATCGGCCGCCCCGGCATGCCGGAATCCACATCCGAGTATGCGAAGCTGGAATCGTCCTCGACGGTCTGGTGAACCATGGCCGGCTGGCGCGGCAAGGGCGCCTCGGGCAGCGATTCGGCGGGCAGCTCCAGCGGATCGAGCTGGCGTTCCTGCTTCGCCTGCTTCCAGCGCACGGGATCAAAGTCGGTGGCGCTGTCCTGGGCTTCATCCCTGCCGGGGCTGGAAGGCCGCAGCGGCATCCTGTCGGCAAACGAGCGGGCCGGCGCCCATTCCTGCCGGGCCGGCTCCACCGGCGGGTCCGCCGAGGGCAGGCTTTGGGGCTCGGTGGGACGGTCGAATTCCGGTGGCGGGGGCTCGGGGGCGGCGGTCAGCGTGGCCGCAGGCGCGGGCGCTGTCAGCGAGGACATATCGCGCGGCAGCAGATGGGCTGACGCATCGAACACTTCAGCGCAATGGCCGCATCGCACCCAGCCTTGTGAGACTTTGAGTTGGTCGGTCACGACTTTGAACATCGTGCCGCATGCGGGACAGCGCGTAATCAGGCTCATTTAGCGCTGTATTGTAGGGGTGGCGACCCACGTTGACGCCCTGCCGGACGGCCTAGAAGCCGGCGGTCATCAGGATCCAGCCCTCTTGCGCATCATGCACCTTGAGTTGGCAATAGGGAGCGTAGGCTTGCTTGAGCTCGTCGGCCTGGCGCTCCAGGATGCCGGCGAGCACCAGGTGCCCGCCTTTCTCGACATGGGCGCACAGCAGCGGCGCCAGCACCTTGAGCGGCGTGGCCAGGATGTTGGCCAGCACGGTGCGGTACTGACCGGACGCGGTCTCGGGCAGGCCGGCCTTGAGCGCCACATGATTGGCCTCGGCATTGGCCAGCGTCGATTCGACGGCGGCCGGGTCGATGTCAACGGCGTCGATGTCGACCGCGCCGAACTTCGCAGCGCCTATGGCGAGGATGCCTGAGCCGCAACCGTAGTCGAGCACGCGGCCCAGGTCTTGCCCGGTGCGGCCTGCGATCCAGCGCAGGCACATGCGGGTGGTCGGGTGCGTGCCCGTGCCGAAAGCCAGGCCCGGGTCCAGGCGAATCACCTGTTTGGCCTCGGCCGGCGGCTCGTGCCAGGTCGGCACGACCCAGAATTCGGGGGTGATGTCCACGGGCGCGAACTGCGACTGGGTCAGGCGCACCCAGTCCTGCTCGGGCACGGGCTGGACGGCGACGACGCGGCAGCCCGCGAAAAAGTCCTGCGCCGCCAGCACGCCGGCCGCGTCGCGCGCCAGGGCCTCGGTGGCAAACAGCGAAACAATGCGGGAGCGTTCCCAGCCCGCCTTGGGCGGCGGCATGTCGGGCTCGCCGAACAAGGCCTGCTCCGCCGGCGTCTGCGCGTCGGCGTCTTCCACCGACACGCTGAGCGCGTCGAGCGCGTCCAGCGCTTCGCTGAGCGTCTCGACCTCGTCGACAGGAGCCAGCAGGATCAGTTCAAACATGATTTATCCAGGGAAAGTTGGATACAGGGCCCGCGGCAACCCATTCAAGCATGAGCCGCGGGACTGGCTTTGCCAGACCGCAGGCGGGTGGCCCCCTCGGGGGGCAGCGACCCACACGCAGTGGGAGAGCGTGGGGGCTCACCTCTCACGTTTGGACAACCACTCTTCTAAATAGTGGATGTTGGTGCCGCCGTCCATGAACTTGGCGTCCACCATCAGTTCGCGGTGCAGCGGGATGTTGGTGTTGATGCCTTCGACCACGGTCTCGGCCAGCGCCGTGCTCATGCGGGCCAGGGCCTGCTCGCGCGTGTCGCCGTGGACGATGATCTTGCCGATCATGGAGTCGTAGTTGGGCGGCACGAAGTAGTTGGCGTAAATGTGGGAGTCCACCCGCACGCCCGGCCCGCCCGGGGTGTGCCAGGTCGTGATGCGGCCCGGCGAGGGAATGAACTTGTAGGGGTCTTCCGCGTTGATGCGGCATTCGATGGAATGGCCCTTGAGTTCGATGTCGCGCTGGGCAAAAGGCAGTTTTTCGCCGGCCGCCACCATGATCTGGGTGCGCACGATGTCCACGCCGGTGATCCACTCGGTGACGGGGTGCTCCACCTGCACGCGGGTGTTCATTTCGATGAAATAGAACTCGCCGTTTTCGTAGAGAAACTCGAAAGTGCCCGCGCCGCGATAGCCTATCTTCTTGACAGCCGCGACGCAGCGCTCGCCGATGCGCTCGATCAGCTTGCGTGGAATGCCGGGTGCCGGCGCCTCTTCCATGACTTTCTGGTGGCGCCGCTGCATGGAACAGTCGCGCTCGCCCAGCCAGACCGCATTTTTGTGCTGGTCGGCCAGGATCTGGATTTCGATGTGCCGCGGGTTCTGCAGGAATTTCTCCATGTAGACCTCGGGATTGCCGAAAGCCGCGCCGGCTTCGGCCTTGGTGGTCTGCACCGCGTGTAGCAGGGCTGCCTCGGTATGCACCACGCGCATGCCGCGCCCGCCGCCGCCGCCGGCCGCCTTGATGATGACGGGGTAACCAATCTGCTTGGCGGTGCGCTTGATGATGACCGGGTCATCAGGCAAGGCGCCTTCCGAGCCGGGCACGCAGGGCACGCCGGCCTTGATCATGGTCTGCTTGGCCGAAACCTTGTCGCCCATGATGCGGATGGACTCGGGCGAGGGGCCTATGAACTTGAAACCGCTTTTCTCGACCCGCTCGGCAAAATCGGCGTTTTCGCTCAGGAAGCCGTAGCCGGGGTGTATGGCTTCGGCATCCGTCACCTCGGCCGCCGAGATGATGGCCGGCATGTTGAGGTAGCTGTCCTTGGAGGGCGCCGGGCCTATGCAGACCGACTCGTCCGCCAGCTTGATGTATTTCGCTTCGCGGTCGGCCTCGGAATAGACCATCACGGCCTTCACACCGAGTTCGCGGCAGGCGCGCTGGATGCGCAAAGCGATCTCCCCGCGGTTGGCGATCAGAATTTTTTTGAACATGCGTCGGTAAGCCTGGTTTGAAAAGGAGGCGCTGCGCCCCGCTTATTCAATGATGAAGAGGGGTTGGCCGTATTCGACAGCCTGGCCGTTTTCCGAAAGAATCTTGGTGACCGTGCCCGACTTGTCGGCTTCGATCTCGTTGAGGATCTTCATGGCCTCGATGATGCAGATGGTCTCGCCTTCCTTGACCACGCTGCCGAGTTCGACAAAGGGCTTGGCGCCGGGGCTGGCCGAGCGGTAGAAAGTGCCCACCATGGGCGACTTGACGGCGTGGCCGGCCGGGGCCGCGGGCGCCGCCTCGGGGGCCGGAGCCGCCGGCGCGCCGGCAGCCGGGGCCGCTGCGGGAGCTGCTACCATGGCAACCGGCTGCTGCATCACGACGGGAGCGCCGCTGGATTTGACGATACGTACCTTGCCTTCGGCTTCGGTGATTTCCAGCTCGGACACGTTGGACTCCGAGACGAGGTCGATCAGGGTTTTGAGTTTTCTTAAATCCATGGGTTCTCTCCAACGACGGTAGATGCTGGCGCGGGATCTCGGCGCAGCTTTTGACTGAAAGGCCGGAAACAGGGCGCACTTGACGCGGCCACCGATCTTCCTTCTTTTTTCACTTACTTTCTGCTTTTACGCTTTAAAGCGCTTATCAGTTAACTACTGCGGGGAGGAACCAGGCGGCATTCCCCGGGAAAGCGCAGAGTGTACATCAAGCCGGAGGCCATTCCAAACCGTCTGGCGGTTGGCCTCGATTTCCCTAAATCCCCTTCAGACAATGCTGTTAGAAGCGTATTGCTGCAGGTTGGCCGGGTTTTCGTGCAAAAACCCGTATCGGCCTTCTAGACCAGCCTGGCCCACTGCGCGAGGTCTTCAGGCAGGACCTTGCCAATCTTGCGGTGCAGCAGCTCTCCCGAGGCGCTGAACACCGCCGTGAACGGCAGGCTGCCGGCGAGGTTGCCCAGCGATTTGCTGAGCTCCGTCCCACCCAGCCCGGCCATACCCACCGGGAAATGCAGGGGCTTGGTTTGCAGCCAGGTCCGTACCGCAGTGGGCTGATCGACGGCCAAACCCACGATTTGCAGGTTTTTATCGCGGTTTTCCTGGTAGAAATAATCCAATAAAGGCAGTTCCTCGACACAGGGCGGGCACCAGGTGGCCCAGAAATTGACCAGCAGGAGCTTGCCGCGAAAACTGCTCATGGACAGGTTCTTGCCATCCGGCGTGTCAAAACTGAGGCGCCAGAAGGCGTCGGAGGCGTTGCCAGCCGCGCCCACCACCGCCGTTTCAGCCTGCCCGGGCACCACCCGATGCGGCTGAAACTCCCACCAGGCAACGCCGGCGCCGGCCAGGCCGGCCGCGGCGGCGGCTGCGCCATAAAGCATGTTTCTGCGATTCACGTGTTTGGAGCTCCGGCTTGGGGGATCAATAATTTTTGCACGGCGGCGATGTCGCCCCGGGGCGTTCGGCCCTTGGTATCGGGCCTCAAGGCACCGCGCAGGTCGTCGTGGTCGTAAACCATCAGGTGCACACCCACAGTTTCATTCAAAGGTTTGCACACACTTCGCAGGCTGAGCGCTTCCACGCTGTCGCCGGTAAAACCGGTCACGGTGCGCGGCTCGTAGTCCACATTGTGCTCAATCAGCGCGATTTCGGCCGATTTGGGGTCATCGCAGAAAAGCTGGATATAGATATCGGACAGCCGCGTGGCCGTGCCATGCCAGACGGCACCGCCCAGATGGGGCCGGAACTGCGCCAGGCGCTCCATCCAGACCAGGGCCAGCTCACGCAGCGCCGCAAGCTCGGCCGGCTGGGTGTCGGCGCAAAACAGCGCGATGTATTCGCGCACCGCGTCCTCGAGTTCGTCGTTGCCGGGCAGCTCGGTGCGGGCCGGCAGCGCCATCTGCTTGACGGCGCGGCGCTTGGCCGGGCCGTATTCCAGCCCGTCTTCCACCACCAGCGCGGCGGCCGTGGCGGCAATTTCGGATTTGAGGGTGTGTGGGGTCAAGGTCGGCAGGCCCGGGAGCCAGAAGAGAGAAGAGAAGAAAAAGAGCGGCGAAACGATTGTGCCCCGGTTAGGCTCCCGATGCGGCGCAAAGTTCACCGCCGCCTTCGGCCGGCCGTCCCGGCGGGGCCGGGCCCGCGAAACCCGGCCTCCTAGAATACAGCCCCATGCACATACATATTCTGGGAATCTGCGGCACTTTCATGGGCGGCCTGGCCGCCCTGGCGCGGGAGGCGGGGCACAAGGTCACGGGCTGCGACACAGGCGTTTACCCGCCCATGAGCGACCAGCTGCGCGGCCTGGGCATAGAACTGATCGAGGGCTACGGCGCCGACCAGATGGCCTTCGAGCCCGATGTGTTCGTGGTCGGTAACGTGATCTCGCGCGCCCGGCTGGCCGACGGGACGCCCAAATACCCGCTCATGGAAGCCATCTTGAACAGCGGCAAGCCCTATACCAGCGGCCCGCAGTGGCTGTCGGGCCATGTGCTGCACCATCCCACCCACCATGCGACCGGCCCGCGCCACGTGCTGGCCGTGGCCGGCACGCACGGCAAGACCACCACCACGGCCATGCTGGCCTGGATCCTGGAGCATGCCGGGCTGCAGCCGGGTTTCCTGGTCGGCGGCGTACCGCTCAATTTCGGCGTTTCGGCCCGCCTGGGCGAGGGCAACACCTTTGTGATCGAGGCCGATGAATACGACACGGCGTTTTTCGACAAGCGCAGCAAGTTCGTGCACTACCGGCCACGCACCGCCGTGCTGAACAACCTGGAGTTCGACCATGCCGACATCTTTGACGACCTGGCGGCCATAGAGCGGCAGTTCCACCACCTGGTACGCACCGTGCCCTCGCAGGGCCGGGTGGTCGTCAACGCGGCCGAGGCCAGCCTGCAACGCGTGCTGGCCCAGGGTTGCTGGAGTGAGCAGCTGCTCTTCGGCAACGGCCTGCTGAATAAAGCCGGCTTTACCGCCCATGGCGAGCCGCATGACTTTCATGTGCTCAAGGCCGGCGAGGCCGTGGCCCATGTGAAGTGGGGCATCAGCGGCGTGCACAACCAGCTCAATGCCCTGGCGGCCATCGCGGCGGCCGAGCACGTGGGCGTGGCGCCCGAGGCCGCGGCGCTGGCGCTGGCGGAGTTCCAGAACGTCAAGCGCCGCATGGAAGTGCGCGGCGTGATCCCGCGCAAGGGCGGCGACATCACGGTGTATGACGACTTCGCCCACCACCCCACCGCCATCCACACCACGGTGGACGGCCTGCGCCGCCAGCTGCAAAGCGCCGGCCGGGGCGGCGAACGCATACTCGCCATCTTCGAGCCGCGCAGCAACACCATGAAACTGGGCGCCATGACGGCACAGTTGCCCTGGAGCCTGGAGCAGGCTGACCTGGCCTTCTGCCACGCGGGTGGGCTGGACTGGGACGCGCGCGCCGCGCTGGCCCCCATGGGCGAACGAGCCCAGGTCGCCGGCACCATTGACCAACTGCTGGACCAGGTCAAGGCCGCAGCCCGGCCGGGCGACCATCTGCTGTGCATGAGCAACGGGGGCTTTGGCGGGATTCACGCCAAATTGCTGGAGGCGCTCAAGGCCTGAGCACCGGGATTCTTACTAATAACTAATAGTGAGCGTCGCGACGTCGATGTGAATCACCGGCTTGGCCAGCGCCGCACTGGCCGCGCGGGCAAACTCCTGCGCCCATTTGGCCTCGGCGAATTTCGCCGGTCCGGCGGCCTGGGCCACCACCACGACCTTGTCGGCGGTCAGCAGCTTGCCCGTGGGCCGCAGCGGCTCGCAGCCCATCTGCGTGAACTGGTCGTCCAGCCACCAGCGTGCCACATCGTGCGGCATGGGCTGCACTTCGTTGAGATCCAGCCGCACGGGCGGGCTGTCCTTGAAGCTCACGGTGACTTCGCTGCGCATGATGTGCTCCTGGTCAGGCACCCATGGTCGGCGACTTGCGGGTAGCGCGGCTATTCGCACAAACCCGCAAGCGGCCGATGGCCCTTATTCGCTTATTTATTGGCGCGGCGCTTGAGCACGGCGGCCGACAGGATTTCCAGCACATCCATCGAATCGTTCCAGCCCAGGCAGGCGTCGGTGATGCTCTTGCCGTAGTCCAGCGCTTTTGCGTCGTCCTTGCCGGGGGTGAATTTCTGCGCGCCGGCGTTGAGGTGGCTTTCCACCATCAGGCCGAACACATGGCGCGAACCGCCGGCCACCTGGCCCGCGATATCGCGCGCCACCTCGACCTGCTTTTCGTGCTGCTTGGAGCTGTTGGCGTGGCTGCAGTCCACCATCAGCGTGGCCGGCAGCTTGGAGGCTTCCAGCTCCTTGCAGGCCGCCGCGACGCTGGCCGCGTCGTAATTGGGCGTCTTGCCGCCGCGCAGGATCACATGGCAGTCCTTGTTGCCGTTGGTCTGCACGATGGCGACCTGGCCGTTTTTGTGCACCGACAGGAAATGGTGGCCGCGCGCCGCCGCCTGGATGGCGTCGGTGGCAATGCGGATGTTGCCGTCGGTGCCGTTCTTGAAGCCTATGGGCGCCGACAGGCCCGAGGCCAATTCGCGGTGCACCTGGCTTTCGGTGGTGCGCGCGCCGATGGCGCCCCAGGAGATCAGGTCTCCGATGTACTGGGGCGAGATCACGTCCAGGAATTCGCTGCCGGCCGGCAGGCCAAGGCGGTTGATGTCGATCAGCAGCTGGCGTGCGATGCGCAGGCCTTCGTCGATGCGGAAGGTTTCATCGAGGTAAGGGTCGTTGATCAGGCCCTTCCAGCCCACGGTGGTGCGCGGCTTTTCGAAGTAGACGCGCATCACGATTTCCAGCGTGCCTTCGTACTTCTTGCGCTGCTCGAGCAGCTTGCGGGCGTACTCCAGCGCCGCCGCGGGATCGTGGATGGAACAGGGGCCGATGACCACCAGCAGGCGGTCGTCCTTGCCCTGGATGATGTTGTGGATGCCCTTGCGGGTCTTGCTGATCAGCGTCTCGACGGCGGTGCCGCGGATGGGAAAGAAGCGGATGAGATGCTCGGGAGGGGGTAGCACGGTGATGTCCTTGATGCGTTCGTCGTCGGTCTGGCTGGTCTTTTCGACGGTCGCATACCAGTTGTCGCTGGCGGAGGTGGCTTTGGCATTCATCGCAATCTTCCTTTTCTTGGGTGTCAGTCGGGCAATTCGGGTTTCAGTACAAACATTCAGCAAACAAATGAGGCAAAAAAAAACCGCCGGGAGCCGGCGGTTTTTGGAGATTCGGTGCGTTTTATCGGGTCACGCCTTGATCTCTCTACCGCCAAAAGCGCTGGAGAACCAAAAGTAAGCAAAATAAAACTTGCCGGAATTCATAAGCTGGAATGTAGCACAGGTCCGGGAAAGCCCTGAAAACGGCCGGTTCAGGCCGTTCCGCCCACCGTCAGGCCGTCGATGCGCAGGGTCGGCTGGCCGACGCCGACCGGAACGCTCTGGCCTTCCTTGCCGCAGGTGCCCACGCCGCTGTCCAGGGCCATATCGTTGCCCATCATGGTGACGCGGGTCAGCGCGTCTGGGCCGTTGCCGACAATCGTCGCGCCCTTGACGGGATACAGGATCTTGCCGTTTTCGACCCAGAAGGCCTCACTGGCCGAAAACACGAACTTGCCCGAAGTGATGTCGACCTGGCCGCCGCCGAAGTTGGTGGCGTACAGGCCCTTCTTGATGCTGGCCACGATTTCCTCGGGCTGCTTGTCGCCGCCCAGCATATAGGTGTTGGTCATGCGCGGCATGGGCACGTGGGCGTAGCTTTCGCGCCGGCCGTTGCCGGTGGGCTTGACCTTCATCAGGCGGGCGTTCAGCGAATCCTGGATGTAGCCCTTCAAAATGCCGTCCTCGATCAGCACATTGCGCTGGCTGGCGTTGCCCTCGTCGTCGACGTTGAGTGAGCCGCGGCGGTCGGCGATCGTGCCGTCGTCCAGCACCGTGACGCCCTTGGCCGCCACGCGCTGGCCTATGCGCCCGGAAAACGCGCTGGAACCCTTGCGGTTGAAGTCGCCCTCCAGGCCGTGGCCTATGGCTTCGTGCAGCAGGATGCCGGGCCAGCCAGACCCCAGCACCACCGTCATCTCGCCGGCCGGCGCGGGGCGCGCGTCAAGGTTGGTCAGGGCGGCTTTCACCGCGTCGTTCACGTATTCGGCGATCTGCGCGTCGTCAAAATAGGCCAGGCCGAAGCGGCCGCCGCCGCCGCCCGAGCCGACTTCGCGCCGGCCTTTCTGCTCGGCGATCACCGTCACGCTCAGGCGCACCAGCGGACGCACGTCGGCGGCCAGCGTGCCGTCGGCGCGCGCCACCATGACCACGTCGTACTCGCTGGCCAGGCCGGCCATGACCTGCACGATGCGCGGGTCCTTGGCCTTGGCGAGTTTTTCCACCTTTTCCAGCAGTTGGACCTTGGCGGTGCTGTCCAGCGTGGCGATGGGGTCCAGCCCCTGGTACAGCGAGCGGCTGCCGGCGATGCGGCCGGCCGGCGTCTTGACGCGGGCGCTTTTGCCGCCGGCGGCAATGCTGCGCACCGTGCGCGCCGCGTCCAGCAGCGAGGCTTCGGAAATGTCGTCGGAATAGGCAAACGCGGTTTTTTCACCGCTGACGGCACGCACGCCCACGCCCTGGTCAATGCTGAAAGAGCCGGTCTTCACGATGCCTTCTTCCAGGCTCCAGCCTTCGCTGCGGGTGTACTGGAAATACAGGTCGGCGTCGTCCGCGCCGTGGGAGGTGATTTCACCGAGCGCGCGGCCCAGGTGCGCCTGCGTGAGGCCGAAAGGCGTCAGCAGCAGCTTTTGCGCGATCTCCAGCCTCCCCGAGGTTGACTCCACCGTAGGTCGGGCGGCCGAGGAGACCGTGGACTTGTTGGGGGCGGAGGCGGGGGTGGAGCGAAGTGAGGTCATGCGGCCATTGTAGGCAGTCTGCCTCTGCGCCGGGGGCGGCGGGGTTTTGCCCGCAGGCAAGGGAAAACGGGGCGAAAAACCCGCCTAGCCGCCCTTGCTGTCCAGATGCTTGAACAGCGCGGCATCGTCCTCGGCCGCCAGCCCGGCCAGATGGGCCTCGGCAAAGACCCGGCTGGCGCGTTCGCCCAGCGGGCCTTCAAATCCGGCCGCGCGGGCCGCCGCCACGGCCAGCCGCGTGTCTTTTTCGAGCAGCGTCACATGCGCGCGCGGCGCGTAGTCGCCGGCAATCGCGCGGCGCATGCGGTCCGAGCCTATCCAACTCTGCCCGCTGGACTGCTCGATCACATCCAGGGTTTTCGCCAGATCCAGCCCCAGGCGCCCGGCCAGGGCCAGCGCCTCGGCCGCACCCACCAGGTTGATGCCCGCCAGCAGGTTGTTGACCAGCTTGGTGCGGGCGCCGTCACCGGGTTTTTCGCTGATGTGAAACACCTTGGCCGACAAGTCCCTTAGCAAGCCGGCCTGCCGGGCATACACCTCGCCGGTGCAGGCCAGCATCAGGCTCATGGAACCGTCGCGCGCCCGGGCCGGGCCGCCCGACATGGGGGCGTCCAATGTGTGCACGCCGCGTTCGGCCAGCCGGGCGGCGAAGGATTCGACGTCCTGCGGCGCGATGGTCGGGCACAGCATCACGGCATGGCCGGGCCGCAGCATGCGGACCAGGCCCCGCCCGCCAAACAGCACGTCTTCGGTTTGCGCTGCGTCGACCACGCAGACGATAAAAGCCTGGGAGTCCGCCGCGGCGTCCGCGGGACTGGCAATCGCCGTCGCGCCCCCTTGCACCATGGCCGCGACCTTGGCGGCGTCGATGTCGCAGACCTGGACATCCCAGCCCTTGGCCAGCAGGTTGGCCGCCATGCCGCCGCCCATATTGCCCACGCCGATCACGGTCACCATGCGGGCGTTCAAGAACCCGGCCTCTTCAGGACTGCACCAGGCGCTTGGCCTTGGCGATGGACATCAGCATGCCTATGGCCAGGCCCAGGGTCACCATGGCGGTGCCGCCGTAGCTGATAAAAGGCAGGGGTACGCCCACCACCGGCAGGATGCCGCTGACCATGCCCATGTTGACGAAGGCATAGGTGAAAAAAATCATGGTCAGGGCCCCCGCCAGCAGGCGCGCGAACAGGGTCGAGGCCTCCAGCGCGATGGCCAGCCCGCGCAGGATCAGGAAGATGAAACCGGCGATCAGCAGCAGGTTGCCCAGCAGGCCGAACTCCTCGGAATAGGCGGCGAAGATGAAGTCGGTGGTGCGCTCGGGAATGAACTCCAGGTGGGTCTGCGTGCCGGCCATGAAGCCCTTGCCGGTGATGCCGCCCGAGCCGATCGCGATCATGCCCTGGATGATGTGAAAGCCCTTGCCCAGCGGGTCGCGCGACGGGTCCAGCAAGGTGCAGATGCGCTGCTGCTGGTAGTCGTGCAATATGGGCCAGCGCACGCCGTCGGCGCAAATCTGCGGTTCGAACCAGACCACCAGGAACACGCCGACCAGGCCCAGCAGCACCGGCGGCAGGATCAGCTTCCAGCTCAGGCCCGCGAAAAAAATCACCGCCAGGCCGGCCGCCAGCACCAGCAGCGAGGTGCCCAGGTCGGGCTGCTTCATGATCAGGCCCACCGGCATGGCCAGCAGCAGCACGGCGGCCACGAAGTCCAGCGGGCGCAGCTGGCCCTCGCGCTTCTGGAACCACCAGGCCAGCATCAGCGGCATGGCGATCTTGAGGATTTCGCTGGGCTGTATCACCACGCCCACGTTGAGCCAGCGCCTGGCGCCTTTTTTGGTCACGCCGAACACCGCGACGGCCACCAGCAGGGTCACGCCCACGATGTAGAGCGGCACGGCAAAGGCCATCAGGCGCTGAGGCGGCACCTGCGCCACCACGAACATGATGGCCCCGGCGATCAGCATGTTGCGGCCGTGGTCGACAAAGCGGCTGCCGTGGTCGTAGCCGGAGGAGTACATGATCAAGAGGCCCGCGCAGGCCAGCAGGAAGACGGCAAACGCCAGCAGGCCGTCAAAACCCTGCAGCAGGGGCAAAGTTCGCTGGTAAAGAGAGGGTTTGTCGAAAACGGCAGCCATGCCGGGGATTATCCGCCAGGGCCCGCGGCCCGGAGCCAAAGACCGTGGGCTCCCGTCTACCATGGCGGCATGCGCACCACCCACCTGCTCTACCTGCACGGCTTTCGCTCTTCGCCGCAGTCCATGAAGGCCCAGAAAATGGCGGCCATCGTGCGGCAGCGCCATCCCGCCGTCCACTGGTGGTGCCCGCAGTTGCCGCCTTCGCCCGAGGCTGCGCTGGGCGGGGTCATGGACGAAATCGCCGGCTGGCCACGGCAAGCCGGCTACCAAAGCCTGGCCGTGGTCGGCTCCTCGCTGGGCGGTTTTTACGCCACCGCCGTGGCCGAGCGCATGGGCTGCAAGGCCGTGCTGCTCAACCCGGCCGTGGAGCCGGCGCGCGACCTGGCCCGCTATATCGGCGAGCAAACCACCTGGCACGACCCGGACCAGCACTTTTTCTTTGAACCGCGTTTTGTCGATGAGCTGAAAGTCCAGCACACCGGGCCGCTGAAAGCGCCCGAAAACTACCTGGCCATCATCGCCAAGGGCGACGAGGTGCTGGACTGGCGCGAAATGGCGGCCCGCTATGCGGGCAGCCGGTTGCGCATCCTCGAAGGCGGCGACCACGCGCTGAGCGACTTCGACACGCATGTGCCCGAAATCCTCGATTTCCTCGCCCTGGCCTGAACGCCGGCCCTGAACGGGGGCTGATTACACTAGGTGCAAGTCATCAAAGACACCAAAGGGATCCCGTTTTGTTTGTATTGTTTGAAGAAGCCGGCAAGTTTCTGGCCGGCCGCATTTTGTCCGAAAGCGATGCCTCGCTGCAGGTCGAGCTCGACTCGGGCAAGCGCGTGAAGGTCAAGGGCGTCAATGCCCTGCTGAAATTCGAGAAGCCCTCGCCCGCCGAACTCATGGCCGCCGGGCAGAAACTGAGCACCGACATCGAACTGGACCTGGCCTGGGAGTTCGCCGGTGAAGGCGAATTCGGCTTTGCCGACCTGGCCCGCGACTATTTCAGCGCCGACGGCAAACCCGCCACGCTGGAGCAGCAAGCCGCCGCGCTGTTCCGTCTCTACGACGCGCCGCACTACTTCCGCCGCGCCGGCAAGGGCCGCTTCAAGAAGGCGCCCGCCGACATCCTGCAGCAGGCGCTGGCCGCCATCGAGAAGAAAAAACAGGTGGCGGCGCAGATCACCGCCTGGGCGGAAGAACTCGGCCGCGGCGAATGCCCGGCACCGGTGCGCGAGCAGCTCTACAAAATCCTGTTCAAGCCCGACAAAAACAGCGCCGAGTACAAGGCCGTGGTCGAGGCCTCGCGCGCCACGCACACCGCGCCGCTGGACCTGCTGCAAAAAGCCGGCGCCATCGCCTCGCCCTACCAGTTCCACTGGAAGCGTTTCCTGTTCGAGAACTTTCCCAAGGGCACGGGCTTTCCGGCGCTGCAGGCGCCCGAGGTCAAGGACGAGCTGCCGCTGGCCGACGTCAAGGCCTTCTCCATCGACGACTCGGCCACCACCGAGATCGACGATGCGCTGTCGGTGCAGGGCCTGGGCAGCGGCACTGTCACCCTGGGCATACACATCGCCGCGCCCGGCCTGGCCGTGCTGCCCGGCAGCCCCATCGACGCGGTAGGCCGCGCGCGGCTGTCCACCGTCTACATGCCGGGCTACAAGCTGACCATGCTGCCCGACGAGATCGTCAAAAGCTACACGCTGCAGGAAGGCCGCAACTGCCCGGCCCTGTCGCTCTACCTCACCCTCGACGAAGCCACGCTGGAGATCAAGGAAAGCGTCACGCGGCTCGAACAGGTGCCCATCGCCAGCAACCTGCGCCACGACATGCTGGACAGCACTTTTACCGAAGCTTTTTTTGAAGCGGCGCAAAGCAGCCCGCCCACCGGCGTGCCATGGGGCGTGGAGCTCACGTTCCTGCACCGGCTGGCCAAACACCTGAAGGCGCAGCGCGAAATCGTGCGCGGCAAGCCCGAGAACTTCAACCGGCCCGACTACAACTTCCGCCTGGACAACCCCACGGGCGGCGAACCCCAAGGCGACGAGGCCGTCAGCATCAGCACACGCCAGCGCGGCGCGCCGCTGGACCTGATCGTGGCCGAGGCCATGATCCTGGCCAACAGCACCTGGGGCCAGTGGCTGGCCGAGCACGGCGTGCCCGGCATCTACCGCAGCCAGGCCAGCCTGGCGCCGGGCGTGAAGGTGCGCATGGGCACCAAGGCCTTGCCGCATGCGGGCATAGGCGTCAAGAGTTATGCCTGGAGCACCTCGCCGCTGCGCCGCTACACCGACCTGGTCAACCAGTGGCAGATCATCGCCTGCGCGCGCCACGGCCGCACGGCCGCGCTGGCCGCACCCTTCAAACCCAAGGATGCCGAGCTGTTTTCCATCATCTCGGGTTTTGACGCCGCCTATAGCGCCTACAACGGTTTCCAGGCCGGCATAGAGCGCTACTGGACCCTCAAATACCTGCAGCAAAACGGCATCACCGAGCTGACGGCCACCGCCTTCAAGGACAACCTGGTGCGCGCCGACGAGCTGCCGCTGGTGCTGGCGGCCGTGGGCGCGCAGGGCCTGCCGCGCGGCGCGAAAGTGCGCGTGCGGCTGGGTGAGATCGACGAGATCACGCTGGACGTGTCGGGCACGGTCACCGAGCGGCTGGACGTGGAACTTGACGAATCGCCGGACCCGCTCGGTGAGGACGACGGCGAGACCGAGATGGCCGCCGGCCCGATCTCGATCGCGGTCGATGTCAATGAGCCACAAACCGACGCCGCCGCCGCGGCTCCGGTGGCTGGTTGACCCGGATTTCGCGCATAAAGCCCGATAATCTACCTCTGTGAAATCCCCCAGCACACTGCAAATCGCCCTGGGCGTGTCCATCGCCGTGCACGCGGTGCTGCTGACGGTGCGTTTTGTCGACCCCGAGCGCTTTAACCGCGTGTTCCAGGACACCCCGCTGGAGGTGATCCTGGTCAACGCCAAGTCCAATGAAAAGCCCGATTTCGCCAAGGCGATCGCGCAAGCCTCGCTGGCCGGCGGCGGCGAGGCCGAAAAAGGCCGGGCCACCTCGCCCCTGCCGCCTTCGGCCCTGATGGAGCTTGGCGACGCCACTGAAGACGCGCAGCGCAAGGTCGAGTCGCTGCAGGAGCAGCAAACCCAGCTGCTGGCGCAGATCAAGAAACAGCTGGCCTCCATGCCGCCGCCCGACCTGACCCAGCCCGCCAACAGTCCGGCCCAGGCCGAGCGCGAGGAGAAACGCAAGGCGCTGGTCAAGATCCTGGCCGAGATCGAGCGCCGCATCAACGAAGAAAACGCGCGGCCCAAAAAGCGCTACATCAGCCCGGCCACGCGCGAAGAGGTCTACGCTGTCTATTACGACGAACTGCGCCGCAGAATCGAGGACAGGGGCACCGTCAACTTCCCCGAACAGGCGGGCAAAAAACTGTACGGCGAGCTCACCATGATCGTCACCGTGAACTTCGACGGCACCGTGCTGGACACGGAAGTGGTGCAGACCTCGGGCAACCTGACGCTGGACCGGCGTGCCCAAAGCATTGTGCGCGGCACCGGGCCTTTCGGCCGCTTCAATGAAGCCATGCGCCGCAAGGCCGACCAGATCGTCGTGGTGTCGCGCTTCAAGTTCACGCGCGACGACACGCTGGAAACCAAACTCACAAGCCGCTAGGGTTCCCATGGATCAGTACTACGTCCTGGGCAACCCGATCGCTCACAGCAAGTCGCCGCTGATCCACGCCCGCTTTGCCGAGCTGACCGGGCAGTCCCTGCGCTATGAACGCCTGCTGGTGCCGATGGAATCCTTCGCAGCCACCCTGGCGCAACTGCTGCAGGACGGCGTCAAAGGCTGCAATGTCACCGTGCCCTTCAAGCTTGATGCTTTTGAGGCCGCCACCACGCGCAGCGACCGGGCGCAGCTGGCGCAGGCGGCCAACACCTTGCTGCTGCAGGGCAGCGCCGTCCATGCCGACAACACCGACGGCGTGGGCCTGGTCAACGATATCCAGAACAACGCCGGCGTTTCGCTGGCCGGGCGCGACGTGCTGCTGATAGGCGCGGGCGGCGCGGGCGCCGGTGCGCTGGCGCCGCTGCTGGCGGCCGCGCCGCGCCGGCTGGTGCTGGTCAACCGCACGCGGGCCAAGGCGGACGCGCTGGTGGCGCATCACAAGGCGCATCCCTCGATGCAAGGCCTGCTCGAAAAAACAGAACTTCTCACGGAAGATCTGCAGGACTTGCAAGGCAGTTTCGACGTGGTCATCAACGCCAGCGCGAGCAGCCTGGCCGGCGCCGGCGTGCCGGTCGCCGCCGGTGTACTCAAGCCCGGCGCGCTGGCCTGCGACATGATGTACGGCCCCGCCGCCGCCGGCTTCATGGCCTGGGCCCGCGACAACGGCGCCGTGCCGCGCGACGGCCTGGGCATGCTGGTCGAGCAGGCCGCCGAGGCCTTCGAGCTGTGGCGCAAGGTGCGTCCGCCCTCGGCGCAGGTGCTGCGGGAAATGCGGGCTCTGCTGGCATGAAGGCTCTCCTCAGGCTGGTCGGCCTGGGCCTGCTGGCCGGCCTGGCCTTGCAGCTTTTTTTTGTGGCGCGCATCGCCGTGATGGTCGTGGTGGACCCGGAGTCCACCGCCTTCCAGCGCTCGGAAGCCTACCTGGTCGCGCGCAATACCGGCACCCTGAAGTGGCGGCAGCAATGGGTGCCCTACAGCGAGCTGCCCGACAACCTCAAGCGCGCGGTCATCGCCTCCGAAGACGCCAGCTTTGCCGAGCACGACGGTGTGGACATGGAGGCGCTGGAAAAAGCCTGGGATAAAAATGCCAAGGCCGAACAGCGCGCCGCGCAATCGGCCAGCCGGCTGGCGCCCGCCAAAGCGGCGGCCACGCCAGCCAAACCCGTGAAGATCGTGGGCGGCTCCACCATCACGCAGCAGCTGGCCAAAAACCTGTTTTTGTCGGGCGAGCGCACGCTGCTGCGCAAGGGCCAGGAGCTGGTGCTGACCCTGCTGCTGGAAGCGCTGCTGGGCAAGGAGCGCATCCTGGAGATCTACCTCAACAGCGTGGAATGGGGTGAGGGCATTTTCGGCGCCGAGGCGGCTGCCCAGCATTACTACCGCAAGCCCGCGGCCAGGCTGAGCGCCTACGAGGCCGCGCGCCTGGCCGTGATGCTGCCGCGGCCCAAGTACTTTGAAACCCGGCCGGGCTCAGGCTACCTGGCCTCGCGCGCCGGCACCATCGCGGCCCGCATGGGCGGCGTGGAACTGCCTTGAGGCGCACAAAGACAAGCAGCCCATGAACGACAAGCTCTCTCCCCTGCTGGCCAAGCTCATGGGCCTGTTCCTGCTGGGCCTGATCCGCACGCTGACCGGCGCGCAGGCGCGCTGGCAAGGCTGCCCGCCCAAGGCCGAGCAGCGCATCTATTTCGCCAACCACCAGAGCCACGCCGACCTGGTGCTGATGTGGGCCGCCCTGCCCGAAGAACTGCGCAGCATCACGCGGCCCATCGCGGCCAAGGACTACTGGACCAAAACCCCGTTCAAGAAATGGATCACCACGGCGGTGTTCAACGCAATTTATGTGGACCGCGCCAAGACCGGCGACCAGGACCCGCTGGAGCCGCTGGTCGAGGCACTGGCCCACGGCGACTCCATCATCCTGTTCCCGGAAGGCACACGCGGCAACCACGAGGAGCCGCAAAAATTCAAGGCCGGCCTCTACAACCTGGCGCTCAAGTTCCCCGGCGTGGTGCTGGTGCCGGCCTGGATCAACAACGTGCAGCGCGTCATGCCCAAGGGCGAGGTCGTGCCGGTCCCCATCCTGTGCTCGGTCACCTTCGGCGCGCCGATTGCCCTGGGCGATGGTGAAGACCGCGGCGAATTCCTGGCCCGCGCGCGCCAGGCCGTGATGGACCTGCGGGATTCCTGATGAATACCTTTCTGCGCAACCTCTCACCCTCGCAGCAGGTCGGCCTGCTGTTCGTGCTGGTCTTCGGCATCCTGGCCGCCATCAGCGTGGCCGCCTTCGTGATGTCGCTCAAGGACACCCATGAGGACGACCTGCACAGCCAGAAGCTCAAGGAATTCAACGGCGTCCTGCGTACCTCCTGGCTGATGTCCACGGTGTTCTGGATAGGCTGGACGCTGGGCGAGACCGTGGCCACCGTGCTGTTCGGGCTGGTCGCGTTCTTCGCGCTGCGCGAGTTCATCACGCTCTCGCCCACACGCCAGGGCGACCACCGCAGCCTGGTGCTGGCCTTCTTCGTGGTGCTGCCGGTGCAGTTCGCGCTGGTCATCACGCGGCGTTTCGACCTGGTCACCGTGTTCATCCCCGTCTACGTCTTCCTGGCGATTCCGGTGGTCAGCGCGCTGGCCGACGACCCGCAGCGCTTCCTGGAGCGCAACGCCAAGCTGCAGTGGGGCATCATGGTCTGCGTCTACGGCATCAGCCACGTGCCGGCCCTGATGCTGCTGAAGTTTCCCAACTATGAAGGCAAGAACGCCTTCCTGGTGTTTTTCCTCGTGTTCGTGGTGCAAAGCTGCATGATCGTGGAATACCTGGTCGGCCGCAGGCTGCAACGCCCGCCCAGCGCGCCCAATGTGAGCAAGAGCTTCAACTGGACCAGCTGGCTGATCGCCGTCGTGGCGGCCAGCCTGCTGGGCGGCCTGCTCGCGGGCCTCACGCCCTTCAAGCCGGCCCAGGCCGTGGCCATGGCCTTTATCGCCTGCGTATCGGGCTCGCTGGGCCACCTCGTGATGAAAGCCCTCAAGCGCGACCGCGGCATTCCCAACTGGGGCAAACGCGGCGTGGGTGTGACAGGCGCCAGCGGCCTGCTGGACCGGGTCGATGCGCTGTGCTTCGGCGCGCCCATCTTCTTCCATTCGGTCCGCTGGTATTTCGGCCTCTAGGCCCGGCCGTTGCCATGCGCATCCTAGGCATAGACCCAGGCCTTCAGACCTCCGGCTTCGGCGTGGTCGACGTGGACGGGCCCCAGCTTCGATACGTGGCCAGCGGCACCATCAAGACCACCCACCTGGAGCGCGCCGACCTGCCCGGCCGGCTCAAGGTGCTGTTCGAGGGCGTGTGCGAGGTGGTGGAGCGCTACCAGCCCGACGCGGCTTCGGTCGAAATCATTTTTGTCAACGTCAACCCGCAGGCCACCCTGCTGCTGGGCCAGGCGCGCGGCGCCTGCATCACCGCACTGGTCTCGCGCGAATTGTCCGTGGCCGAATACACCGCCTTGCAGCTCAAGAAAGCCGTGGCCGGCTACGGCAAGGCCGGCAAGGCCGAGGTGCAGGAAATGGTGATGCGCCTGCTCAAGCTGCCTTCGCTGCCCGGCAAGGACGCGGCCGACGCGCTGGGCCTGGCCATCACCCATGCCCATGTGGGCAGCGCCATGGCCCGGTTGGCCCAGGCCGGCGGCACGGGCGCAAAGATGACGGGAAATTACCGCGGCGGGCGCAGCCGCTGAAGGGTTGCGCTACGCGATGCGCTCAAGCACCAGCACCGCGAAAAAACCGAAAGCGGCAATCAGCGTCCACTTGAGGATGATGAGCCCGAAGCGCTTGTAGCGCGCCTGCCCGGTGCCCGCGTAAAACATGAAGGCCACCACGGCGGCCAGCAAGAACAGCAGGATGAGCCAGCGGAACAGCAGCATGGACGGCCCCGGGCTGTGCTGCCCCTACCAGGCGCGCGCCAGTGTGGCGAAACCCCGGGGTGCTTTTTTCTCGTCTTCAAAGGTGACAACTTCGTAGGCGTCCTTGTGCGCCAGCAGCTCGCGCAGCAGCTTGTTGTTCATCGCATGGCCGGAGCGGAACGCGCTGTAGGCGGCCAGCAGCGGTTTGCCCAGCAGGTACAGGTCGCCCATGGCGTCGAGGATCTTGTGCTTCACGAACTCGTCGTTGTAGCGCAGGCCGTCGCTGTTGAGCACCTTGTAGTCGTCCATCACGATGGCGTTGTCCAGCCCGCCGCCCAGGGCCAGGCCGTTGGCGCGCATCATCTCCACGTCCTTGGTGAAGCCGAAGGTGCGGGCCCGCGCGATGTCGCGCGAGTAGGCGCCCGAGCCCATGTCGAATTCCACGCGCTGGCCGGTGGAGTCCACCGCCGGGTGGTCGAAATCAATTTCAAAACTGAGCTTGTAGCCTTCATAAGGCGACAGGCGTGCCCACTTGGTGCTGGCGCCCTCGCCTTCGCGCACTTCCACCGGCTTGATCACACGGATAAAACGCTTGGGCGCGGCCTGCAACTCGATGCCGGCCGACTGCAGCAAAAATACAAAGGACGAAGCCGAGCCATCCAGGATGGGCACTTCTTCGGCCGTGATGTCGACGTAGAGGTTGTCAATGCCCAGGCCCGCGCAGGCCGACATCAGATGCTCCACCGTGTGCACCTTGGCGCTGCCGCTGGAAATCGTCGATGCCAGCCGCGTATCCGTCACCGACTGCGCCGAAATCGCAATGTCCACCGGCTGCGGCAGATCGACGCGGCGAAACACAATGCCCGTATCCGGCGCCGCGGGGCGCAAGGTCAATTCCACCCGCTGCCCGCTATGCAGGCCCACGCCCACGGCTTTGGTCAGGGATTTAAGGGTTCTTTGGGCAAGCATGCTGTCTATTTTAGTTGGCGCAAGGCCATTTCAAGGGTAGGGGATAGCAATGCCGGGCATAGGGAGAGTGCATTGGGCCCGGCCCGGCGAGCCCAGCGACGAGCGCCCGCGCCACTACCCAAACGAGACTAATCGAATGGAAAGCGTAGCGAGCGGGTCGAGGTTGCGCTGAGGAGCGGAGCCGTACCCAGGTACGGCAAGCACCGCAAGCGCAAGATCGGCCCGCGCAGTAGCTTTACATCGATTAGTCGGCTTGTTTGCGGAGGAAGGCAGGGATCTCGAAGTCGTCCATCCCACCCGATGCCAAAGCATCCACCTTCGCCGCAGCCTGCGTCCGATTCGTACGCCACACGCTAGGCACAGCCATGTTGCCGTAATCGGGCTGGGCCGATCCCGTCGTCATCTGCGTCGCGCCGCCGGCGCCGGCCGTGGTGTTCAGCGTAGGCACGTTGAAAGGCACGTTATCCGTACCGGTACGCAGCACCTGCAACGGCGGCGCATGGCGGCGCACACCCTGGCGCGACAGACCCGTCGCGACCACGGTCACGCGAATCTCGTCGCCCAGTTCGTCGTCATAGGCCGTGCCGTAGATCACGTGCGCGTCGGGCGAGGCGTAAGCGCGGATGGTGTTCATCGCGAGCTTGGATTCGCTCAGCTTGAGCGAGCCCTTGGCCGCCGAGATCAGCACCAGCACGCCCTTGGCGCCGGACAGGTCGATGCCTTCGAGCAGCGGGCAGGCCACGGCCTGCTCGGCGGCGATGCGCGCGCGATCAGGGCCGTTGGCCTTGGCCGTGCCCATCATGGCCTTGCCGGGCTCACCCATCACGGTGCGCACGTCCTCGAAGTCGACGTTCACGTGGCCGGGCACGTTGATGATTTCGGCAATGCCGCCCACGGCGTTTTTCAGCACGTCGTTGGCATGCGCGAAAGCCTCGTCCTGCGTCACGTCGTCGCCGAGCACTTCGAGCAGCTTCTCGTTGAGCACCACGATCAGCGAGTCGACATTGGCTTCGAGCTCGGCCAGGCCCAGGTCGGCATTGGTCATGCGGCGGCCGCCTTCGAACTCGAAGGGCTTGGTTACCACGCCGACCGTCAGGATGCCCATCTCCTTGGCGATGCGCGCGATCACCGGCGCCGCGCCGGTGCCCGTGCCGCCGCCCATGCCGGCGGTGATGAACAGCATGTGCGCGCCGTCGATCGCGCTGCGAATGTCATCCGCCGCCACTTCGGCCGCTTCGCGGCCCTTGTCGGGCTTGCTGCCCGCGCCCAGGCCGCTGCTGCCCAGCTGGATGGTCTTGTGCGCGCTGCCGCGGCTGAGCGCCTGCGCGTCCGTGTTGGCGCAGATGAATTCGACGCCTTGCACGCCGCATTCGATCATGTGCCCGACGGCATTGCCGCCGCCGCCGCCCACACCGATCACCTTGATCTGTGTGCCCTGGTTGAATTCTTCGATTTCAATCATTTCGATGCTCATTGGGAGCCTCCTAATCAATAAACTGCAGTTGCCAATAATTGGAAATTTGTATTTATGGTTGACACGGCTGTCTCACGCAGGGGGATCCGCTCCGCCCGAGTGCATGCAACGTGAAGGCCTGCCGATAAAAGTGGAATAGGTTTTCATGGTCAGAAGTTCCCCACAAACCAGTCTTTGACGCGGCCGAATGCGTTGTGCACGCTGCCCGCCTTCTGCGATACCTTGTAACCGCGCATGCGGGCCAGCCTGGCTTCTTCGAGCAAGCCCATGACGGTGGAGGCCCGCGCCTGCGCCACCATGTCGGACAGCGCGCTGGAGTAGCGCGGTATGCCGCGCCGCACCGGCTTGAGGAAAATGTCCTCGCCGAGCTCCACCATCCCGGGCATGACGGCGCTGCCGCCGGTGATGACGATGCCGGACGACAGCACCTCTTCATAGCCCGACTCGCGTATCACCTGCTGGACCAGCGAGAAGATTTCCTCGATGCGCGGCTCGATGACGCCGGCCAGCGCCTGCTTGCTCAGCATGCGCGGGCCGCGGTCGCCCAGGCCCGGGACTTCCACCTGGGTGTCGGGGTCGGCCAGCAGCTGCTTGGCGTAGCCGCTTTCCACCTTGATGTCCTCGGCGTCCTTGGTGGGCGTGCGCAGCGCCATGGCGATGTCGCTGGTGATCAGGTCGCCGGCGATCGGGATCACCGCGGTGTGCCGGATGGCGCCGCCGGTGAAGATGGCGACGTCGGTGGTGCCCGCGCCTATGTCGACCAGCGCCACGCCGAGTTCCTGCTCGTCCTGCGTAAGCACCGCCAGGCTGGAGGCCAGCGGATTGAGCATCAGCTGGTCCACCTCCAGGCCGCAGCGCCGCACGCACTTGATGATGTTCTCGGCCGCGCTCTGCGCGCCGGTCACGATGTGCACCTTGGCCTCCAGGCGTATGCCGCTCATGCCTATGGGCTCGCGCACGTCCTGGCCGTCGATGACGAACTCCTGCGGCTCGACCAGCAGCAGGCGCTGGTCGGTCGAGATGTTGATGGCCTTGGCCGTCTCGATCACGCGCGCCACGTCGGCCTGGGTGACCTCCTTGTCCTTGACCGCCACCATCCCGCTGGAGTTGATGCCGCGTATGTGGCTGCCCGTGATGCCGGTATAGACGCGGGCGATCTTGCAGTCGGCCATCAGCTCGGCCTCCTTGAGGGCTTGCTGGATGCTCTGCACCGTGGCGTCGATATTGACCACCACGCCGCGCTTCAAGCCGTTGCTGGACGCGATGCCCAGACCCGCGAGCTTGAGCTCGCCGCCCGGCATGACCTCGGCCACCACGGCCATGACCTTGCTGGTGCCGATGTCCAGCCCAACCACCAGATCCTTGTATTCCTTGGCCATATGTTTACCTTTTTTTCTTTCCGTCTTCTTTGTCGGCGGGGTTGCCCGTGGTCACCCCCCTGAGCCTGATCGCATAACCGTTGGCGTAGCGCAGGTCGGCGGACTCCAGGTCCCTTCCATAGCGCGACGACGCCTGCGTCACCGTGGCGATAAAGCGGCGCGTACGCGCCTCGATTTCCGGCAGCGAGCCGTGGCCGAGTTCGATCACGGCGCCGCTGTCGAGCTGCGCGCGCCAACTGCCCTGGCCGCTGAGCTGCAACTGCTCCAGCGTGGCGTCCGTCTCGTCGAACAGCGGCCCCAGCGTCTGGTAGGCCTGCAGCACCAAGGGCGCCTGCCCGGGCGGGCCGCTCAGCAGCGGCAAGTCTTCCGCCTCCACGTCGCCCTGGTTGGCTTCAAACACCTCGCCAAAATTGTTGACCAGCCGCGCGTCGCCTTCGGCGCCCCAGAAGGCCACCGGCTTGTGCTCCTGCAGCACCACCTTCAGGCGGTTCGGGAATTCGCGCTGCACCAGCGCCCGCCGCACCCAGGGCACGGATTCGAACACCGCGCGCGTGGCGGCCAGGTCCACCGTGAAAAAATTGCCGGCCAGCCGCGGCGCCACGTTGGCACGCAGCGTGACCGCGTTGTTGTGTATCAAATCGCCCTGCACACGGATTGCGCTGAGGCTGAACAGCGACTGGCGCAACACCCAGGCGACGCCCAGGGCCACGACCATGGCGGCAAACGCCAGGCCCAGGACCACCGAAAAGGTGTTCATGAGCTTGACGTCCAGCGGCATGGCGATGGGCATAGGCGTTCTGCGCTTCAAATGGCGCCTCCCCCCTGTTTCTGGTGGTCCAGCGTGGCGGTCTTGAGCACCTCAACGCACAGGTCTTCGTAAGAGATGCCGGCCGCGCGCGCGGACATGGGCACCAGCGAGTGGCCGGTCATGCCGGGCGAGGTGTTGATCTCCAGCAGGTAGGGCTTGCGCGTGGCCTTGTCTATCATCACGTCGGCACGCGCCCAGCCGCGGCAGTTGAGGATGCGGAAAGCGTCCAGCACCAGCTGCTGGATGACGGCCTCTTCGCCCTCCGGGAGCCCGCAGGGCACCAGGTATTGCGTGGTGTCGGTGAAATACTTGTTCTGGTAGTCGTAGTTGCCGTCCGGCGCGACGATGCGTATCACCGGCAGCGCATGCGCGCCGGCACCGGTGCCCAGGACCGGGCAGGTCACTTCGTCGCCGCTGATGAACTGCTCGCACAGCACATCGGCATCGAGTTTTTCGGCCTGCGCCACGGCCTCGGCCATGCCGTCCCGGCTGGTGACCTTGGTCAGGCCTATGGAAGAACCCTCGCGCGCGGGCTTGACGATGAGCGGCAGCCCGAGCGCATCGGGCACGGCGGCGATGTCGGCCGCGCCGTAGGCGCCGCGGCGCAGCAAACGGTACTGGGGCGTCGGCAGCCCTTCGGAAATCATCACGCGCTTGGTCATGACCTTGTCGATGGCCATGCTGGAGGCCATGACGCCCGAACCGGTATAGGGAATACCCAGCAGCTCCAGCGCACCCTGTACCGTGCCGTCTTCGCCGAAGCGGCCGTGCAAGGCGATGAAGCAGCGCTCAAAGCCGTCCTTCTTGAGCTCGGAGAGGTCGCGCTCCGCCGGGTCGAAGGCATGGGCATCCACACCGCGCGAACGCAGCGCCTTGAGCACGCCGCTGCCCGACATCAGCGAGACTTCGCGTTCGGCCGACTGGCCGCCCATCAGGACGGCGACCTTGCCGAAATTGGGGGAGTTCTGTTTCATGCCCGCAGTCCTTCCAGCATCTCAGCCACCCTGGCGGGCACCTGGCCTATGGAGCCGGCACCCATGCACATCACCACGTCACCGCCCAGGGCGTTGTCCACAATCGCCTGTGGCATGGCCTCGATCTCGTCCACAAAAACAGGCTCGACCTTGCCGGCCACGCGGAGCGCGCGCGCCAGCGACCGGCCGTCGGCCGCGACGATGGGCGGCTCGCCGGCGGCATAGACCTCGGACAGCAGCACGGCGTCAGCCTGGCCTATGACCTTGACGAAGTCCTCAAAGCAGTCGCGCGTGCGCGTGTAGCGGTGCGGCTGGAAAGCCAGCACCAGGCGGCGGCCCGGAAAGGCGCCGCGCGCGGCGGCAAGCGTCGCGGCCATCTCGACCGGGTGGTGGCCGTAGTCCTCGATCACGGTGAACTGCCCGCCGGCCTTGGCCGGCATGTCGCCGTAGCTCTGGAAGCGCCGGCCCACGCCGCGGAAATCGGCCAGCGCTTTTTGCACCGCCGCGTCGGGCACGTTGAGTTCGACCGCGATGGCGATCGCCGACAGCGCATTGAGCACATTGTGTTCGCCGGCCAGGTTGAGCACCACCTCCAGGTCGGGCAGGGTCACGCCGTTGCGCCGCTGCGCCGTGAAATGCATTTGCGCGCCCACAGCCCGCACGTTGACGGCGCGCACCTGCGCGTCCTCGCCGAAGCCGTAGCTGGTGATGGGGCAGGAAACCTGGGGCACGATGTCGCGCACGGCGGGGTCGTCGGTGCACAGGATGGCCGTGCCGTAAAAAGGCATGCGGTGCAGGAAGTCGACAAAGGCCTTTTTGAGGTTGCCGAAGTCGTGGCCGTAAGTCTCCATGTGGTCGGCATCGATGTTGGTGACGACGGCCATCACGGGCAGCAGGTTCAGGAAGGAAGCGTCCGATTCGTCGGCCTCGACCACGATGTAGTCGCCCGAGCCGAGCTTGGCGTTGGCGCCCGCGCTGTTGAGCCGGCCGCCGATCACAAAGGTCGGGTCCAGGCCGCCTTCGGCCAGCACGCTGGCCACCAGGCTGGTGGTGGTGGTCTTGCCGTGCGTTCCGGCGATGGCGATGCCCTGCTTGAGGCGCATCAGCTCGGCCAGCATCAGCGCGCGCGGCACCACGGGAATGCGTTTTTCACGCGCCGCCAGCACCTCGGGGTTGTCAGGCTGCACCGCGGTGGAAGTCACCACCGCGTCGACCATGGCGAGGTTGCCCGCCGCATGGCCGACAAAAGTCTTGATGCCGAGTTTTGCCAGGCGCTGCAAGGTGGCGCTGTCCGACAGGTCGGAACCGGAGATGGCATAACCGAGGTTGTGCAGCACCTCGGCAATGCCGGACATGCCGGCGCCGCCCAGGCCTATGAAGTGAATGTTCTTGATGGCGTGCTTCATTTCGCCAACTCCTCGCAGGCGGCCACCACGCGGGCGGTGGCATCGGTTTTTTGCATGGTCTTGGCCTGTATCGCGCGCTCCAGAAGGGTGTAGCGCGCGGTGGTCTTGAGAATGTTGGCCAGCTTGTCGGCCGTCAGGTCGCGCTGCTGGATCAGCCAGCCGCCACCCTGGTCCACCAGGAACTTCGCATTGGCGGTCTGGTGGTCGTCAACGGCGGCCGGGAAAGGCACAAAGATCGCGGCCGCGCCCACGGCCGCGATCTCGGTCACCGTGCTGGCGCCGGCGCGGCAGATGATGAGGTCGGCATCGGCAAAAGCCTGCGCGGTGTCTTCAATAAAAGGCGTGAGCTCGGCCTGCACGCCCGCGGCTGCGTAATTGGCGCGCAGCTCGTCGATCTGCTGGGCGCCGCTCTGGTGCGTGACCTGCGGGCGCTCGCCGGCGGGAATCAGCGCCAGCGCCTTGGGCACGAGTTCATTCAACCCGCGCGCGCCCAGGCTGCCGCCCACCACCAGCAGCTTGAGCGGGCCGCCCCGGTCGGCAAATCGCTGGACCGGGCCGGGCTGGCGCGTGAAGGCCGGCCGCAACGGGTTGCCTATCCATTCACCCTTGCGGAACACATTGGGAAAAGCCGTGAACACGCGGTCGGCCACGCCGGCCAGCACCTTGTTGACCATGCCGGCGACCGAATTCTGCTCATGCAGCACCAGCGGCTTGCCCAGCAGCACGCTCATCATGCCGGCCGGGAAACTGATGTAGCCGCCCAGACCCACCACCACGTCGGGCTTGACGCGGCGTACCACCTGTATGCTTTGCCAGAAGGCCTTGAGCAGGCGCAGCGGCAGCAACACCAGCGTCGCCGGGCCCTTGCCGCGCACGCCGGAAAAATCGATGTGCTCGAACGCAAAGCCGCGCGGCGGCACCAGCTGGCTTTCCATGCTGGGACGGCTTGCGCTGCCCAGGCCGCCCAGCCAGTGCACGCGCCAGCCACGCTCACGCAGGGCCTCGGCCACGGCCAGGCCCGGGAAGATGTGGCCGCCGGTCCCGCCGGCCATGACCAGGGCGCAGTGCTGCTTGCTCATGCGCGCCCCCCTCTCATCAAGGTGCGATTCTCGTAGTCAATCCGCAGCACCACCGCCAGTGCGACCAGGTTCATCAAGATGGCCGAGCCGCCGTAACTCATCAAGGGCAGCGTCAAGCCCTTGGTCGGCAAGGCGCCCAGGTTCACGCCGATGTTGATGAAGGTCTGGAAACCCATCCAGATGCCCACGCCCTGCGCCACCAGGCCGGCGAAGAGGCGGTCCAGCGCGATCGACTGGCGGCCTATGTGCATGATGCGGCGCGTCATCCACATGAAAAGGCCTATCACCGTCAGCACTCCAGCCAAGCCAAACTCCTCGCCGATCACGGCCATCAGGAAGTCGGTGTGCGCCTCGGGCAGCCAGTGCAACTTTTCAATGCTGCCGCCCAGGCCCACGCCGAAGATCTCGCCGCGTCCGAAAGCGATCAGCGAATGCGAGAGCTGGTAGCCCTTGCCCATGGAATATTTGTCGCTCCAGGGATCGAGGTAGGCAAAAATCCGCTCACGCCGCCATTCGCTGAGCATCACCATCAGGCTGAAGGCCACCACCACCACGGCCGCGATGACAAAAAACATGCGCGCATTGACGCCGCCCAGGAACAGGATGCCCATGGCGATGACGGAAATCACCATGAAGGCGCCCATGTCGGGCTCGGCCAGCAGCAGCAGGCCGACGATGGCGATGGCAATCGCCATGGGCATGACGGCGCGGAAGAAGCGCTCCTTGACTTCCATCTTGCGCACCATGTAGTCGGCCGCATAAAGCAGTACCGCGAACTTCGCGAGTTCCGAGGGCTGGAAATTCATGATGCCCAGCGAGATCCAGCGGCGGGCACCGTTGACGCCCTTGCCGATGAAAGGCACCAGCACCAGGATCAGCAGCAGCAGGGAGACCACGAACAGCCAGGGCGCGAGCTTCTCCCAGGTCGCGAGCGGCACCTGGAAGGCCAGCACGGCGGCGATGAAGGCAACGGCCAGCGACAGCATGTGGCGCACCACAAAATGGGTGTGGGCATAGCGCGCGAACTTGGGGTTGTCGGGCATGGCCACGGAAGCCGAATACACCATGACCAGGCCCCACATCAGCAGGGCCACCGTGACCCAGAGCAGCGCCTGGTCAAAGCCGGCCATGCGCACGGGCGGCGCCGCCAGCGTGCGCGACAGGCTTTGCCCGCCCAGCCGCACCGGCAGCACGTCGGCCGCGGCCTTGCCGAAACCGGAGAACCAGCCCGAGATGCGCGCGGCAGCCGTCACAGCACCTCCCCCTGGTCGCGGGCCAACGCCTGCACCGCATCGCAAAAGACGCGCGCGCGGTGCTCGTAGTTGTCAAACATGTCGAAGCTGGCACAGGCCGGCGACATCAGCACGGCGTCGCCGGTCTGGGCCTGCTGCGCCGCCAGGGTGACGGCTTCCTCCATCGACGCGGCGTCGAACGTCGGGATGTTGCGCGGCAGCACTTCCTTGATCAGGGGCGCATCGCGCCCTATCAGCACCACGGCCCGCACATGGCGCTGCACCGGGTCGGCCAGCGGCGAGAAATCCTGGCCCTTGCCTTCGCCGCCCAGGATGAGCACCAGCTTGCGCTCCAGGCCCAGCCCCGTCAGCGCCGCCACGGTGGCGCCCACATTGGTGCCCTTGCTGTCGTCGAAGTACTCGACGTCCTTGACGACGGCCACCGATTCCACGCGGTGCGGCTCGCCGCGGTATTCGCGCAGGCCGTGCAGCATGGGCGCCAGGGTGCAGCCCGCGGCCACGGCCAGGCCCAGCGCCGCCAGGGCGTTGGTGGCGTTATGCCGCCCGCGTATGCGCAGGGCCTCGATGGGCATCAGGCGCTGCACGTGCAGCTCCACCTCTTCGTCCTTGCGGCGTTTGATGGTTTCGTCGGCCTCGGCGGCGCGCACCAGCCAGGTCATGCCGTTGACGGTTTCGATGCCGTAGTCGCCGGGCCGCTGCGGCTCGCCGGCGCCGAAGGTGGCATGGGGGCGCAGCTGCGGCGCTTTCAGGCGCACCTTGACCGGCGGCGGCAGCATGGCCATCACGCGCGCGTCGTCGCGGTTGAGCAGCATGAAGGTGCTGTTGCCGAACACCTTGGCTTTGGCCGCGACGTAAGCGTCCATGTCGCCGTGCCAGTCGAGGTGGTCCTGCGTGATGTTGAGCACCACGGCGGCCGTCGGCTCGAAGCCCTGCACATCGGCCAGCTGGAAGCTGGACAGCTCCAGCACCCAGACCTGCGGCAGGGTTTGCGCATCCATGTGGGCCGAGAGAGTGTCCAGCAGCGTCGGGCCTATATTGCCCGCCACGGCCACGGTTTTGCCGGCGCGCTGTACCAGCTGGCCCAGCAGCGAAGTCACGGTGGTCTTGCCGTTGGTGCCGGTGATGGCCAGCACCGCCGGCCGGTAGCCCGGCTCGGGCTCGACCTGGGCCAATGCCAGCAACGCGGGCAGCGCCGATTCTTCACCGGCTTCGTCGGAAGCCGGTGCGGCGTCCGCGGCAAGCGCTACGCTGGCTTCATGTATGTCGCCCGAAGCCTCTGCCGCCGGGGCGCCCTCGCCTTCAGGCGTATCCGCTACCTCGGGAGCCTCGACAGGCGGGGGGCTTTCGTCAACCACCTCGGCCGCTTCGGGCATGGCAGGCGCATCGGGTGCATCAGGCTGGGGCGCTTCGGCTGGCACATCAGGTGATACAGGCGATTCGGCGGATGCCTCCGCCGGTTCAGCAGCCTCGGCGGCCGGCGGCTCGCGCAAATCCGCCAAAGCCCGCGCAAACAGATCCAGCTCACCGCCCACAGGCAGGCCCATGGCGCGCGCGGCGTCGGCCACGGGGGCGATGGTCGCGGGCGCCAGGCCGGGCGAGCGGTAGACGGCGCGCACGGCCGTGCCCTGCACCAGCTCGGGTGTGAAGGCGCCGCCAACAAAAGAGACGCCGGGCAATTCCTCGCGCAGCGTGGCCAGCAGGGGGGGCGCCTCGCGTGTGTCGGCGACCGTCACATGCGCCCCATGGCGCACGCACCAGCGCGCCATGGCCAAGCCGGACGCACCCAGGCCCAGGATCAATACGGTTTGGTCTTGTAAATGCCGCATGCCTGTTTACCTGAGCTTCAAGGTGGAGAGGCCGATGAGACACAGCAGCATGGTGATGATCCAGAAACGGACCACCACCTGGGTTTCTTTCCAGCCACTTTTCTCGAAATGATGGTGCAGCGGCGCCATCTTGAGGATGCGCCGGCCTTCGCCGTAGCGTTTCTTGGTGTACTTGAACCAGGTCACCTGCATCATCACGGAGAGCGCCTCCACGACGAAGATGCCGCCCATGATGGCCAGCACGATTTCCTGTCGCACGATGACGGCGATGGTGCCCAGCGCGGCGCCCAGGGCCAGCGCGCCCACGTCGCCCATGAAGACCTGGGCCGGATGCGTGTTGAACCACAGGAAGGCCAGGCCGGCGCCGGCCATGGCCGAGCAGAAGATCAGCAGTTCGCCCGAACCGGGGATGTGCGGGAAGAACAGGTACTTGGAATAGACCGAGCTGCCGGTGACATAGGCGAAGACGCCCAGCGCCGAGCCCACCATGACCACCGGCATGATGGCCAGGCCGTCCAGGCCGTCGGTCAGGTTGACGGCGTTGCTGGAACCCACGATCACCAGGTAGGTCAGGATCACAAAACCAAAAACGCCCAGCGGGTAGCTGATTTCCTTGACAAAGGGCACCAGCAGGCCGGCCTTGGGCGGCAGGTTCACGTCAAAGCCCGACTGCACCCAGCTGAAGAACAGCTCGAGCACGCGCATGTTGGAGCTCTCGGAAATGCTGAACACCAGGTACAGCGCCGCGACCAGGCCGATCAGGGACTGCCACAGGTATTTCTCGCGCGAGCGCATGCCTTCCGGGTCCTTGAGCACCACTTTGCGCCAGTCGTCCGCCCAGCCGATGGCGCCAAAGCCCAGCGTGACGATGAGGACGATCCAGACAAAGCGGTTGGACAGGTCGAACCACAACAATGTGGAGATGCCTATGGCCAGCAGGATCAGCACGCCGCCCATGGTGGGCGTGCCGCTCTTGCTCAAATGCGTCTGCATCGCGTACTGGCGTATGGGCTGGCCGATCTTGAGCGACACCAGGCGCCGGATCACAAAGGGACCGGCGAGCAGGCCTATCAGCAGCGCCGTGAGCGCGGCCATGACGGCGCGGAAGGTCAGGTACTGGAACACCCTGAAGAACCCGAACTCGGGCGAAATCGACTGGAGCCACTGGGCCAGGCTAAGCAGCATGGGGCCCTCCCTTGTTTTGATAATGTGTTTGATCTGCGTGGGCCGTGATGGCCTGGACCACACGCTCCATCTTCATGAAGCGCGAGCCCTTGACCAGCACGCTGCCGGTGTTCGGAAGTGCTGCCAGCACGGCGTCGGAGAGTTCGTCCATGCCGCCGAAAACCTGCGCGCCGCCGAAAGCGGCCGCGGCCTGCTTCGACTGCTCGCCCAGGGTGAACAGTTTTTCAATGCCCAGCGCGCGCGCATGGCGCCCGGCCTCGTCGTGGAACTGCGGCCCCTGGTCGCCGACCTCGCCCATGTCGCCCATCACCATCAGGCGCGGGCCGGGCAGCTCGGCCAGGACCTCCAGCGCGGCGCGCATGGAATCGGGATTGGCGTTGTAGCTGTCGTCGACCAGCGTCAGCACCCGGCCCGGCAAGGCCACGGCAATGGCGCGTGAACGGCCCTTGACCGGCACAAAGGCCGAAAGGCCCGCGCGGATGGCGGCCAGGGGCACACCGGCCGCCAGCGCGCAGGCCGTGGCGGCCAGCGCGTTCTTGACGTTGTGCCGGCCGGCGATGTGCAGCGAAAATTCCGCCGCGCCTGCCGGCGTGGCGGCGGCCACCTTCCAGCAGCCGTCCGCCCATTGCGCGCTGCCGGTGACGTCGGCCGGGCCCGAGAGCGCGAAGGTCAGCACCTTGCGCTTGCCCACGAGCTCGCGCCACAGCGGGGTGTATTCGTCGTCCGCCGGAAAGACCGCCGTGCCGGCCGCGTCCAGCGACTGGAACACCGAACCGTTTTCGCGCGCCACCGCTTCCACCGTGGCCATGAATTCCAGGTGTTCGCGCTGGGCATTGTTGACCAGCGCGACGGTGGGCTTGCTGAGTTCGGCCAGGTAGGCGATCTCGCCGGGATGGTTCATGCCGAGCTCGACCACGCCCGCCTCGTGCGCGGCCGACAGGCGCAACAGCGTGAGCGGCACGCCGATGTCGTTGTTGAGGTTGCCTTCGGTGGCGAAGGCCTTGTCGGCTTTCCAGGCGCGCAGTATCGAGGCGATCATCTGCGTGACGGTGGTCTTGCCGTTGCTGCCGGTGACCGCCACCAGCGGCAGGCGGAACTGCGAGCGCCAACCAGCCGCCAGTTGCCCCAGCGCCAGGCGCGTGTCGGCCACTTCAAGCCCCGGCAGGCCGGCCTCTGCCAGCCCATGGTGGGCAATCGCCGCGATGGCGCCTTGCGCCTTGGCCTGGGCGAGGAAGTCATGCGCGTCGAAACGCTCGCCCTTGAGCGCCACAAACAGGTCGCCGGCCTGCAGGCTGCGGGTGTCGGTGTTGACGCGCAAGGCCTGCACGCCGGCATCGCCCACCAGCCGGGCACCGGGCAGCCAATCCAGGGCTTGCTGCAGGCGCATCATGGCCGGCCTCCTTGCAGCGCCGCGGCCAGGGCATCGAGCGCCGCCTGCGCATGTTCACGGTCGGAGAAAGGAAGCTTCACGCCGCCGATTTCCTGGAAACTTTCGTGGCCCTTGCCCGCCAGCAGCACCACGTCGTCAGGACCGGCCAGGCTCAAGGCGTGCGTGATGGCCGCCGCCCGGTCGGCCTGCACATGCACGGCGTCGCGGTGGCTCAGGCCCAGCAGCACCTGGCAGATGATGGCCAGCGGATTCTCGCTGCGCGGATTGTCGCTGGTGACCACCACCTGGTCGGCATTTTTTTCGGCCACGGCCGCCATCAGCGGGCGCTTGGTGGCGTCGCGATCGCCGCCGCAGCCGAACACGCACCAGAGCTGGCCGCCGCGGCGCGCCGCCGCCGGCCGCAGCGCAAGCAGCACTTTTTCCAGCGCGTCGGGTGTATGGGCGTAATCGATGACCACCAGCGGCCGGCCCGGTACGGCCAGGGTCTCGGTGCGGCCGGGCACGGGCAGCAGGTCGGTGCAGGCCTTCACCGCGTCGGCCAGCGGCACCCCCATGGCGCGCAAGGCTCCCAACACGCCCAGCAGGTTGGACACGTTGTACTGCCCCACCAGTCGCGTGGCCAGCCTGTGGCTTTCGGCGCCCTCGGCCACTTCAAAGCTCAGGCCGTCGCTGCCGTGCGTTATCTCGCGTGCCTGCAGGCGGGCCGGCTCCGTGCAGGAGACCGTCCAGATATCAAGGCCGCTGCCGGCCAGGGAATCCTTGAGCTCATCGCCCTTGGCGTCGTCGATGTTGATGACCGCCGCCTTCAGGCCGGGCCAGCCGAACAACGCGGCCTTGGCCTCCCAGTAGGCCTGCATCGACGCGTGGTAGTCGAGATGGTCCTGCGTGAAGTTGGTGAAGATGGCGACCTCGATGGCGGTCGCGTCCAGGCGGTGCTCGACCACGCCTATGGAGGAAGCCTCCAGCGCGCAGGCGGCAAAACCCTGGTCGGCGAAACGCCGCAACTCCTGCTGCAGCAGCACCGGATCGGGCGTGGTCAGGCCGTTGGAAACCATGGCGCCGGGCTCGCCCGTGCCCAGCGTGCCGATGAGGCCGCATTTGCGTCCCAGCCGGCCCAGGGCCTGCGCCAGCCACCAGGCGGTCGAGGTTTTGCCGTTGGTGCCGGTGACGGCGCAAATGCGCAGCTGCCGGCTGGGCTGGTTGAAGTAAGCCGCGGCGATGGGGCCGGTGGCGGCCTTGAGGCCGGCATATTCCGCGACTTTTTCGTCCTCGAAGCCATAAGCGGACGCGCCGTCCTGTTCGACCAGACAGGCCGTGGCGCCCGCGCCCAGCGCTGCGCCCACAAACTTGCGCCCGTCGGTCGCCGCGCCTGGCCAGGCGATAAAGCCGTCGCCCTTGGCGAGCTTGCGGCTGTCCGTGCGCAAGCTGCCCGTCACGCGCTCGCGCAACCAGCCGGCGGCCTGCTCAGGGGTGTGGAGCTGCGTGCTCAAAACGACTCCTCCACGGCCTGGGTGGTGATTTGCGGCTTGACGCTCATGTCGGGCTGCACGCCCATCATGCGCAGAGTCTGCTGCACGACCTCGCTGAAAACAGGCGCGGCGGCCACGCCGCCGAAGTAGTTGCCATCGCTGGGCTCGTCGATCATCACGCCGACGATGATGCGCGGGGCCTCTATGGGCGCCATGCCGGTGAACCAGGCGCGGTATTTGTTGGTGGCATAACCTTTGCCGACCTGCTTGTGCGCCGTTCCCGACTTGCCCCCCACCGAATAGCCCACGGTTTGCGCCAGCGGGCCGGTGCCGCCGGGAGCGGCGGCCATCTGCAGCATGCGGCGAACGGCATGCGCGTTCGCCGCGGAGAAAACCTGCACACCCACCGCGGGCTCGCTGCTCTTGAGCATGGTGACGGGAATGATCTGGCCGTCATGCGCGAAAGCGGTGTAGGAATGCGCCATCTGGAACAGCGAGGCCGACAATCCATAGCCGTAGGCCATGGTCGCCTGCTCGACGGGACGCCAGGTTTTCCAGGGCCGCACACGCCCCGTGACTGCACCGGGAAACTGGATCTGCGGTTTTTGCCCATACCCCAGCGCCATATAGGTTTCCCACATTTCCTGCGGGCTCATCTTCTGGGCGATCTTCAGCGCCCCGACGTTGCTGGATTTCTGGATGACGCCTTCAACCGTCAGCGTCCCGTAGTTGTGGGTGTCGCTGATGGTGAAGCCGCCCAGGTTGTAGCGGCCGGGACCGGTTTCGATGATGGTTTGCGGCTTGATGCGCCCGGCCTCCAGCGCCATGGCCACCGTGATCGGCTTCATCGTGGAGCCGGGTTCAAAGGTGTCGGTGAGGGCCCGGTTGCGCAACTGCTCGCCGGTCAGGTTTTTTCGCCTGTCGGGCACGTAACTAGGATAGTTCACCAGCGCCAGCACTTCACCGGTGGTGGAGTCCAGCACAACAACGCTGCCGGCCTTGGCCTTGCGCGCGATGACCGCGTCGCGCAGCTTCTGGTAGGCGAAGAACTGCACCTTGCTGTCTATGCTCAGCTGGATGTCCTTGCCTTCGACGGGTGGCATCTGCTCACCGACGTCCTCGACGACGCGGCCCAGGCGGTCCTTGATCACGCGGCGCGAACCGGCCTTGCCCGCCAGGTCCTTGTTGAAGGCCAGCTCGATGCCCTCCTGGCCGCGGTCTTCGACATTGGTAAAGCCCACCACGTGGGCCGTGGTTTCGCCTTCGGGATACTGGCGCTTGTACTCCTTGCGCTGGTAAATGCCCTTGATGCCTATCGCATGGATTTTTTGCGCCACCGGCTCGTCGACCTGGCGCTTGAGCCAAACAAAAGTCTTGTCCTCATCGCCCAGCTTCTTGTTGAGATCGGCCAGCGGCATTTCCAGCAGCGTGGCCAGCTCGGCAAGTTGCGCCTTGCTGGCCTGCACGTCCTCGGGAATGGCCCAGATGCTGGAGGCCGGCACGCTGGACGCGAGGATCAGGCCGTTGCGGTCCAGGATGCGGCCGCGGTTGGCGGGCAGCTCCAGCGTGCGGGCAAAGCGCACCTCGCCCTGCTTCTGGAAGAACTCATTGCCGAAAATCTGGATGTAGGCCGCCCGGCCGGCCAGCCCGGCAAAGGCCAGCGCGATGCCGGCCACGATGAACTTGCTGCGCCAGACCGGCGTCTTGCTGGCCAGCAAGGGGCTGGACGAATAAAGCACGCTGCGGCTCATGGCTTGGCGCCTTCCGGTGCGGAAGCGGCAGTGGCCGCAGTGGCCGCAGTGGGCGGAGCGTCCTTGTAGGTCACGTACTGGGTGATGGCCGGTGTCACCGTGCGCATCTGCAGGCGCTCCTTGGCCAGCTTCTCGACCTTCAGGGGCGTGGCCTGGGCGCGCTTTTCCACCTGCAGGCGCTCGTTGTCCATTTCGATTTTCCGCGCCTCGGCCGTCGCTTTCTCAAGCTCGACATAGAGTCGGCGCGACTCGTACTGGGTGCGCACGAGGTAAAGCGCGCTGGCCAGCACGGCCAGGAGCAGCACGAGGTTCAGCCTGGCCATGACTGTGCTCCGGCCTTCATGCGGCCACCTCGGTGCGTTCGGCAACGCGCATCACGGCGCTGCGCGAGCGCGGGTTGCCTTCCACCTCTTGCTCGCTGGGCTTGGTGCGGCCCAGGGCCTTGAGCTGCATGGCCTTGGGTTCGGCGAAAGGCGCGCGGCGGTCGAACACCTCGCGCGAATGCGCGGCGATGAACTGCTTGACGATGCGGTCTTCGAGCGAATGAAAACTGATCACCACCAGACGGCCTCCCGGTCGGAGAACTTTCAGCGACGCGGCTAGCGCCTGTTGCAGCTCTTCAAGCTCGGCGTTGATGAAAATCCGAAGAGCCTGAAATGTGCGCGTTGCAGGGTCCTTGCCCGGCTCGCGGGTTTTGACCGCGCCAGCCACGACTTCGGCCAGCTCAGCGGTGGTTCGAAGAGGGCCCCGTTCCTGTCGGCGACGATCAATCGCCTTTGCAATCTGTTGAGCAAACCGTTCTTCGCCATATTCACGAATCACCTCCGCCATGGTTTCTATGGATGCATCCGCCAGCCACTCGGCTACGCTCTGGCCACGCGTGGTGTCCATGCGCATGTCCAGCGGCCCCTCCTGCCGAAACGAAAATCCGCGCACCGGGTTGTCGATCTGCGGCGAGCTCACGCCCAGGTCCATCAGCACGCCGTCCGCGCTGGCGGCGGGCAGCTGGCCTAGTTGCATGAAACCCTCGTGGCGGATGGAAAAGCGCGGGTCGGTGATGGTCTGCGCCTCGGCGATGGCGTCGAGGTCTTTGTCGAAGGCGGTGAGCCGCCCTTGGGGCGAGAGTTGCGACAGCAACAGCCGCGAATGGCCGCCGCGCCCGAAGGTCGCGTCGACGTAGTGGCCGTCCGGGTTGACAAGAAGCGCCGCTATGGCTTCGTTCAACAGGACGGTACGGTGTATCCATGTGCCGTTCACCGTCTTCTTTCAGAACGAAAAGTCTCTGAAGACATCGGGCATTTCGCCCTTCATCTGCTCGGCCTCCTGGGCCGCGTAGGTGGCGGCATCCCAGAGCTCGAAGTAGCTGCCCATGCCCAGCAGCACCGTGTCCTTGCTGATGCCCGCCGCCGCGCGCAATTCGGGCGACACCAGCACGCGGCCGGTGGCGTCCATGTCCACGTCCATGGCGTTGCCGAGAAAGATTCGCTTCCACCACTGTGCCTGCATCGGCAGCGAGGCGATGCGCTCGCGGAATTTTTCCCACTCGTTGCGAGGGAAAATCATGAGGCAGCCGTGCGGATGTTTGGTGATGGTGAGCTGACTTGAAGCGGTGGCGCTCAGCACGTCACGATGCCGGGTCGGCACGGAGAGCCGACCCTTGGTATCGAGAGCTAACGATGAGGCACCTTGAAACACTGCTACAAACCTTTGGAAAACACTTTTCACCACTAAATTGCACTTCTTCCCACTTTAGCAGGAAACCATTTGCAAACAAGGGATTTGAAACAATTTTTTTCAATGAAATCAAGGACTTAGAAGCGTCTTTGGATGCGACGCCAAAATTAAAAAGTGTTCTAAATTAAGCACTTAGCCGATGCAATGAAAGTATTGCTTTAAGGCAAAAGTCTCCAGGCGGAGGCAGCCGTGCGCAAAGCGGGACTATTTCCCTTTTTCGGGGCTGCATCAGGATGCGGCGGCCGCACGCAAGCGCAAAAAACACGGCGCGAAGCGCGCCATCAGGGGTGAAAGAGGCAATGTCCGGGCAACGGTACGCCCGCCGCCGGTGGCTCAGGCCGTAAAAGCCGGTTGAACAGCCCCTGCGCAGGGGCCCCAGACTGGGTGGACTGCGTCAGTCGACGCGGACCATGACCCTGGCGTGCTCGGTGATGCCGATCACATTGAAGAAAGCGGCCACGAGGCGGTTGACGTCGGAAAACTGCACGGCGCGGTTCTCGGCTTCGCGGGCCGACACCCAGTTCAGCAGCGTCCCCGCCGCGGAAAAATCCACGCGGATCAGCTTGGAGCAGGAGATCAGCATCATGTCCGCGCCCATCAGCTTGGCCTCGAGCTTGTCGAGCACCGCGATGGCGTCGCCCTGCACCTGCCCGGACAGCTCTACCGACAGCAGATTGCTCATCTGCGAACTCGGCGCATCCATCTGGGTATCGCCCTCGATGGCGCTGAGGCTGGAGGACACCGAATCGCGGTAGACGTCGCCGATGATGGCCTGGCTGCTCAAAACGCCGCCCTGGGCGTCTATGGGCTTGTACTCGCAGCGCGCGCTGTCCCAGGCCGGCGGAGAGACCTCATAGGTGACGCAGAAGTCGAGCGCCGCGAGTTCAAAGTCGTCGGGCCGGTGCGTGACACGCAGCGCCTCCATGCGCAAAAGCCACCAGGTCTGGACCGTGTCGCGGCTGCCCGAGGGCGTGGCGTCCTGCAACACCTTCTGCAGCTGCGCGTCGCCCATGAAGCGCAACTGGACGGGCTGGGCTGCCCAGCTGCTGAAAACCTTGTACAGCGGCTCCACCGCGGCGGCCTCAATGGTCTTGAGGTTTTTCCAGTCCAGCCGCCACGGCATGGGCGCCTTGGCCATGGCCGCCTTGAGCGTGGCCACCGTCTGTATGCCCAGCGTTGAAGGGCATACCCAGTCGGCAGCGGGACCGTTGCTGGCCTTACTGCCCGCCGGTTCGGTGAGTTTTTTCACCATGTCGGGCATGGAAAACCACTGAGGCGCCGACCGGTCAAAGCGCTCGACGAACTGGATGGCGGCCGTTTCAAACTTGTCTTGCTGGGCCGTGGCGCGGTACAGGTCGAACAGCGTCAGCCAGGTATCGGCATGGCCGGCGCGCGAACCGTTAGGAGCCAGGATTTCGAGCAGGCCGGCTTCGGCCCCTGCGTCGTCACCGTTGGCAAAGCGGATGGCCGCTTCTTCGAGTTCGGCGTCATGCTCGACCCCTTCATCGACATCGACGGCGCTGAATTTGGAATGCGAAAAACCGGAGCTACCGTCGTCGCTGCGAGCGCTGATCCCCGCCAGCCCACCGGGCAAACCAACGGGCGCGGGAGCGGCGGGGGCAGGAACGGAGCTTGGAGCGGGAGGTCTGGCCGCCGGCGCACCGCCGGCACGCGCTTCCGCAAGTGCGATGGACAAGGAGTCGGGCGCGGTGGGCGAGGCGTCCAGCGGCGCGGCCTCCGTTGGCTCGGGTTTTTTAAAGCCCGGGGTTTGCAGGCCCGCCGGGGCCGTGGCCCGGTAGGCGGTTGGCAAGGCGTTGTCCAGCAGCGGCGCTTGCACCGAGGGATTCCTGGCGCCCGTGGGCGAGGCATGCGGAGGGGTGCTGTCGGGAATCCCGCCATTCTTGGTTTTCCACCACTGCATGGACATCTGCGCTTCGATCTCGTCGATCTTCTTGAGCGTGGTGGCCCTGTCGTCCGGCTTGGACGGCATGCTGCTCTGGAAGAAGGAGGGCCGCCCGGTCGGATCCTGGCCCACGCCCACCATGGCCTCGCGCTTGCGCATCTTGCGCAGCATGTCGAATTCGCGTTTGCGCACAAAATCGTTCTGCCGCTTGCGCTCTATCATTTCCTTGAGCAACTGCTTGCTCATGGCTTCGTCCCTGTCCGTTGCTGCCGCGTCCAGGTCGGCCCAGTTCGTGGCCGGATTCCGGACGAACTTCACCATCTTGGACAGCAGGCCTGAAGCGGTATCTTCTTTGGACATGGCAGAACGACTCAAATAAACATCAACGGCAGCCTGGCGTCAATCGCCAAACATTTTTTGCTTGAGCTCCCGGCGCTGCTGGGCTTCCAGGGACAGATTCGCCGTGGGGCGGGCGATCAGCCGGCCCACACCGATGGGCTCGCCGGTCTCGTCGCAGTAGCCGTAGTCGCCGGAGTCGATGCGGGCAATCGATTGCTCGATTTTCTTGAGCAGTTTGCGCTCACGGTCGCGGGTGCGCAACTCAAGGGCGTGTTCTTCCTCGATGGTGGCGCGGTCGGCCGGATCGGGCACCACGACGGTGTCTTCACGCAGGTGTTCGGTGGTTTCGCCGGCGCTGTTGTGGATGTCCTGCTTGAGCACCGACAGCTTGTGGCGGAAGAAAGCCAGCTGCTTTTCGTTCATGTACTCGGAGTCGGGCATGGCCTTGACTTCGTCGTCCGTCAGCTGCTCGGCGGATTTGGTCTTCCAGTTGTTGGCAAGCTTGGGGTCTTTTTTGGCCGCCGCCTGGGGTGGCGGCGCGATCACGCGTTCGGTCATTGTGGAGTAACTGGCTTTGGCTGCGTCGGGCGCATGGGTTGGCACCATGGGTGCGGGAGGGGGTGATTGGGTGGCGACCCGGGCCGAACTGCGCCGCCCGGGTTTCAGGGGCGGCGGAGCCATGAGCCCGGACACCACGGGAGCGGGAGCCGGCGCTGGCGCGACGGCAACCACAGCTGGCTTGGCCGCGGGTTTTGCGGCAGCTTTCACCACAGGGGGTTTGGCAGCCGGTTTTGCGGCGGGTTTCGGTGGGGATTTGAGCACTGGCTTTGCGGGTTTGGCGACGGCCTTGGCCTTGGGAGGCACAGGCTTGGCGGCGGTTTTCTTGACGGCTGCGGCAGGTTTTTTGGGAGCTGCAGCCTTGGGCGCCGGCTTGACGGCCTTTTTCGCGGCGGGTTTGGGCGCCGGCTTGGCTTTGGCGACAGGCTTGGCAACTTTTTTCACGGCCTTGGCGGCGGCTTTGGGCGCCGGCTTGGCTTTCACGGCTGTCTTGGCGGCCGGTTTGGCTGCAGCCTTGGCGGGTGTCTTGGTCTTCTTCGCTGGGGCTTTCACAATGTGTCTCCTCTGGAAAGCAGCCTTGGAACGGCCCTGAGGCCTCTGCGGCGGCTTCCTGGCCAGACTGCCGCTGTGCGGCAATCCAACCCTAGCTGTAGCCAGATTTCCTGGTTTGTCTGCCGCCCGCCAGTCCTGAAAACCGCTAAATAGCGGCCCTCAACCCGCTTTTTAACCGGTTTTATACCTGACTGGCCTCCCGATTCGATATTTCGGGTATTTTGGTCGGCGCGCGATTGTAGCGGCTCGCCAGCGCCCTGTGACACCCAAAAAACAAATCGTTGGAGAATCGAGACAAACATGAAGCCCTCCGCCTTTTATTAGGCTACAGGCGGACAGCCTACCTCAAACCAGGCATTGCTCCAGGCCCTGCACAAAAATATCTTTGGGCAGGTCTATGCCGATGAACACCATCTTGCTGTTTTTCTTCTCGCCCTCGGCCCAGGCGGGGCCCAGGTCGCTGCCCATGAGCTGGTGCACACCCTGGAAAATCACCTTGCGGTCGGTGCCTTCCATGTTCAGCACGCCCTTGTAGCGCAGCATGCGGGGGCCGTAGATATTGACCACCGCACCCAGGAAGTCCTCGAGCTTGGCCGGACTGAAGGCCTTGTCGGAGCGGAAGACAAAACTTTTGACGTCGTCGTCATGGTGGTGATGGTGGCCGTGGCCCTCATGCCCGTCATGGGCATGGGAGGGGTGGTCGCAATGCTCGCCGTGTTCATGGTCGTGGTCGTGGCCGGCGTGCTCGTCTTCCTTGAGGAAATCGGGGTCGATGTCCAGCTTGGCATTAAGGTTGAAGCCGCGCAGGTCGAACACGTCCTTGATCGCCACTTCGCCGAAATGCACGGCGGTCTGCGGGGCGCGCGGGTTCATGTGCTTGAGCCGGTGCATCAACGCGTCGACTTCGTCCTTGGCCACCAGGTCCGATTTGCTGATGAAGATCTGGTCGGCGAAACCGACCTGGCGGCGCGCCTCCTGGCGATCATTGAGCTGGCCGGCGGCGTGCTTGGCGTCCACCAGGGTCAGGATGGAATCCAGCAGGTACTGCTCGGCGACTTCCTCGTCCATGAAAAAGGTCTGGGCCACCGGGCCGGGATCGGCCAGGCCCGTGGTTTCTATCACCACGCGGTCGAAGTCGAGCAGACCCTTGCGTTTCTTGGCGGCCAGCAACTGCAGCGTCTCCCGCAAGTCCTCGCGGATCGAGCAGCAGATGCAGCCGTTGTTCATCTGGATGATGTTTTCCGTGGTGTCGTTGACCAGGATGTCGTTGTCGATGTTTTCCTCGCCGAATTCATTCTCGATGACGGCGATCTTCTGGCCGTGCGCCTCGGTCAGCACGCGCTTGAGCAGCGTGGTCTTGCCGGAGCCCAGAAAGCCGGTGAGGATGGTGACGGGGATCAAGCTCATGGTATCTACCTAAAAACGGGGGTTGCAGGAATGCGGGCGGGCCGCGAGAACCCAAGCTGGGGAGTTTAGCGGCGGGTTCAAGCCCGGCTATGGGCTCTGGTGAATACCACCTCGGCCAACAGTTACTTTATACAGACGCTGTCAAGCCCCGGCCTGCCCGTCAGCCCCCTACCCGTTTGACCAACACCAGCCCCTTGAGGTATTCGCCTTCCGGGAAGGCCACCGTCATGGGGTGGTCGGGGGCACCCCCCATGCGCTCGGAGATGAAGGCGTCCACACCGGCATCGATGCCGGCCGAGGCCACGATCTTGTGGAACAGGTCGGCGCTGATGCCGCCCGAGCATGAATAGGTGAACAGCACGCCGCCCGGCGACAGGATGGACAGCGCCAGGCGGTTTATGTCCTTGTAGGCGCGGGCGGCGCGTTCGGCGTGCGTCACGGTCGGCGCGAACTTGGGCGGATCCAGCACGATGGCGTCGAAGGTCCGGCCCTCCTTCTGATACTGGCGCAGCGAGGCGTTCACGTCGGCGTCGAGCAAGGTGGTGCGGCCGGCGTCAAAGCCGTTGAGCGCCACATTGGCCCGGGCCCGCTCAATCGCCGGAGCCGACGAATCGATGGAGGTGACGTGCCCGGCGCCGCCGGCCAGCGCGGCCACGGTGAAGCCGCCGGTATAGCAGTAACAGTTGAGGACCTGGCCGAACTGCAACCGCCGCGTGTAGGCGGCGAACTTCTGCCGGCTGTCGCGCTGGTCCAGGTAAAAGCCGGTTTTGTGGCCTTCGGCGATGTCCAGGCTGAGTTTCCAGCCATGTTCGGTGATGGTGATGCCGGTGTCGCCCGAGCCTTTGAGCCAGCCGGTGACTTCCGGCAGGCCTTCCAGCGCACGGGAACTCGCGTCGGAACGCTCATAAAGACGGGTCAGCCCGGTCTGCGCCAGCAAGGCGTCGACGATCACGCTTTTCCATTTTTCGGCGCCGCAACTGGAAAACTGGGCCACCAGGGTGTCGCCGTAGCGGTCCACCACCAGGCCCGGCAGGCCGTCGGATTCGCCGTGGACCAGGCGCCGGCCGTCGCTCTGGATATCGAACAGCTCCCTGGCCTTCAGGGCCTGGGCGATGCGGGCCGCGAAAAAAGCCGCGTCTATGCGCTGGGCCTCGTCAAAACTCCAGACCCGCGCGCGGATCTTGGAGGCCGGGCTGAAAGCCGCCCAGCCCAGGAACTGGCCGCCGTGGCTTTCCACCCGCACCGTTTCGCCGGCATCGCCGCCGCCCTTGGCGATGGCGCCGTCAAAAATCCAGGGGTGGCGCCGCAACAGGGAGCGCTCCTTGCCATCCCGCAATCGAATTGTTTTCATGGTGCTATTGTCGCGGCAGGTCGTACAAACCCTGCCCGACCGCGCCATCCCTCGCACAAACAGCCACCGAGACAGCCCTCTAAACTCGTGGCGGTCACTTTCCAGAAAGTTTGCGACAATCGTAAATTAATGATTTTTGATTACTTTTTCCTGCGACTAAAGAAAACCAGGCCATTGACGGGCGCGGTGGTTCGCAGGCCCGCGGCCATACGCACCCTGTTGCTGGGCTTGGCGATAAGCCTGCTGATGGGTTCGCTGCTGGCGCTCACCAGCCTGGACGCCCGCTCGCGCACGGTGCTGGACCTGGACGCCCAGATACAGCCGGTGGCGCTGCAGGACTGGGGCGACTACTGGATAGACACCACCGGCAAGTTCACGCCCGAGCAGGTCGCCGCCACGCCCGACATCCCCTGGAAGCCGACGCGCGCCGACGCGATCTACCCGGTCACCAGCGGTTCCTCGATGTGGGTGCGCTTCAACGTGCCGCCCGCGCCCGACAGCGAGCGCTGGTACCTCGAGGTGCCCTACCCGTCCATAGATCGGGCGTCGCTGTACACGCTGGACGGTGCCGGCCAGTGGAACGAGCAGCGTGCCGGCGACCTCGTGGCGGTCAACACATGGCCGGTGCCGCACCGCCACCCGCTGCTGCCCATCGCGCTGTCGGCCGAAACCCCCTCCAATTACCTGCTGCGCCTGGAAAACGGCCATGCCTTCAGCGCGCCGCTGCAGTTCATCAGCGAAGGGCGGCTCAGCTACTCCGAGCAGCGCGTCTCGCTGATCCTGGGCATTTTCTTCGGCCTGGCCGGCCTGGCCGCGCTGATCTCGGCGCTGGGCGCCGTGTCGCTGCGCGACACCGCCTACGGCTTTTATGCCTTGTGTGTGACCTTGCTGGCGCTGACCCAGGCCACCGTCACCGGCATCGCCGGCCTGCACCTGTGGCCGGCCTGGCCCGGCTGGAGCGACGTCGCGACCTCGGTGCTGCCCATGCTGACGGTCTCGGCCACGCTGCTCTTCATTTCCGCGGCCGTGGCCCTGCCCGAACGCTCGCCGCGCCTGCACTGGCTGATGGTGGGCCAGGCCGCGCTGGGCGCACTGGTGGCGGTGCTGCTGGCGCTGCTGCCAGCCGCCTCCCGCATGGACGTGTTCATCCCCATCATGCTGATCCTGCAGTTCAGCGGCATGCTGGTCATGGGCTGGGCCTGGCGGCGCGGCGACCGCTTCGCGCCCTGGCTGATGCTGGCCTATGTGCCCGTGCTGGTCGCCGCCGGCTGGACCATGGCGCGCAACGCCGAACTGGTGCCCATAGGCTTTCTGACCCAGCACGGGATGCAGCTGGGCGTGGCGCTGCACCTGCCCATCGTCATGCTGGTGCTGATGCTGCGCAGCCAGCAGCGCCGCGAAAACATACGCCGCATCCAGGGCCTGGACCGGGTGGACCCGGCCACCGGCCTGATCAACGGCCATGTGTTCGCCGAACGCCTGATCCGCATGATCGCGCGCTCCGAACGGCTGCGCCACCAGAGCGCGGTGATGATCATCGACCTGGTCAACTCCGAGCAAATCCAGCGCGACTTCGGGCGCAAGGCGGCCGACGAGCTGCCGCTGCGTGTGGCCGAGCGCCTGTTGTCCACCGCGCGCGAAATCGACAGCGCCGCGCGGCTGTCGGAGCGGCGCTTCGGCATGCTGGTGGAGGGCCCGTTCAACGCCGAAGACGCCGGCACGCTGGGCCCGCGCATCGTGGCGCGCTGCCTGATGCCCTACAAGGGCCTGCATGTGGACTGCGTGGCGCAGGTGCACGTGGCCTATGCGCTGGTGCCCTACCAGGGCTCCAATGCGCAGGGCCTGCTGACGCAGCTCGAAGAACGCCTGGCCTCCGCGCCCGCCGAAGGCAAGCGCGCGGTGTTCATGCTCGGAGAGCCGCAGCCCCTGCGGCCGGTGCGTCGCGACCGGCCCAAGGCAGCCTGAATCCCGCTCAGGTTTTGCCCTTGGCCGGGCCCGCGGCTTTTGGGACCGCGTTCGGGGCATGGCCGGCTTCAACAGGCAGCGCCGGCGCCGGCAAGCCCGTGCCGGCCCTGGACACCGCCCGCGGATGGGCCGCGTCGTACACCTTGGCCAGGTGCTGGAAATCCAGCCGCGTGTAGACCTGCGTGGTCGTGATGTTGGCGTGGCCCAGCAATTCCTGCACCGCGCGCAGGTCGCCGCTGGACTGCAGCACGTGGCTGGCGAAGGAATGGCGCAGCATGTGCGGGTGTACCGGCGTGGCCAGCCCGGCCTTCAGCGAGCGCTGCTTCAGGCGCACGCGTATGTGCTGCGGCGTCAGGCGCGTGCCGCGCTGGTTGATGAACAGGGCATTGTCCTCACGCGCCCAGCCGCTGCGCGCCGCCAGCCACTGCCGCAGCACCAGCAAAGCCGCATGGCCCACCGGCACGCTGCGCCGCTTGGAACCCTTGCCCAGCACATGGGCCTCGGCCGCATCTAGGTCTATCCAGCCGCGCGCCTGGGCACTGGCCCGCACGTCCAGCCCCACGAGTTCGGCGATGCGCAGCCCGCAGCCGTACAGCAGCTCGGTGATGCACTGGTCGCGCAGCGCCAGCACCGGGTCGCCTTCAGCGGCGTCGGCGTTATAGGCGGCCAGTTGCACGGCCTCGTCCACGCTCAGCGCCTTGGGCAGGGGCTTGGCGGCCTTGGGGGCGCGCACGTCCTGCACCGGGTTGCCCTTGATCAGGCCCTCGCGGCCCAGCCAGGTGTAAAACCCGCGCCAACCCGAGAGGATGAGCGCGATGCCGCGGCCGCTGCGCCCGGCGCCGTGCATCTGCGCCACCCAGCGCCGCATGTGGATGTTTTGCACCTCGGTCAGCGCCACGCCGGCCTGGCCGGCGTTGGCCTCGAGTTTTTGCAGGTCCAGCGCATACAGCTCCACGGTGCGCGAAGCCAGGCGTTTTTCCACGCGCACATGCTCGAGGTAGCGCTCGACCAGCGGGTGCGAGGGCGGCACCGGGCCGCCGGCTTCGGGCGCAATGTCCGGCGCGGGAGGGGATGCCTGCGCCATGGCCGTGGTGTTTATTCGGCGGCCACCGGCTGGGGCCGCAGGCGCGTCAGCGCCGCGCTGGCGAGCTCGCCCAGGCGCTCGAGGAAGTCGGTGCCCATGCCGCTGTGAAAGCGTTCGGGGTCGGGCGAGGCCAGCACCAGCAGGCCCGAGGCGTCCGCACCCGGGGCGGCGCGCAGCGGGATCATCGCCATCGACAGCGCCACCGCGGGCTCGGGCAGCCAGCCGGCGGCTTCAAAGCCCGAATTGACGCCGCAATAAGGCGCGCCCAGCGAGGAGGCAAAGGCCTTGGCGTCCTCGCTCACGCCGGTGGCGAAACTTTCGTCCGAAAAAATACCGTTCACGTCCCAGACCTTGATCGCGGCCTGCGGGATCAGGAACTCGGTGGTGATGCCCTCGACCACGGCGCCCGGCAGGTCGCGCGCCTGCGCCGCCTGCAGCAGCTTGCGCGTCCAGCGCTGCATCTTGTCGGCGATGCCGACGTTGTCCTGGCCGTGGCGGATCATCTCGACCATGCGTGTTTCCAGGCCCTTGATTTTTTCGCGCAGCATGAGCGCCTGGCGCTCCTGCAGGCTGACCGCGCGGTTGCCGTGGCCGCTGGACAGCTGCACCGAAGCCAGCAACTCGGCATGGCGCTCAAAGAAGTCGGGCGTGTTGGCCAGGAAATTGGCGATGTCGTCTTCGGTGATGGGATGTTCGGTTGGGTTCATCTCGGCATTGTCCTCAGTTTTGTGGCGGGCGCAAAGGCATCCTTTGCCCGCGTTACATCCGCTTTCGTCGAAAGGCGGTTTTCAGATCCCGTCGGGAATGTTGATCTCGGATTCAAACACCGTCGTAGCCGGCCCGGTCATCATGACCGGCGCATCCAGCTTGCCGGTCCATTCGATGGTGAGCCGGCCGCCGCGCGTCGCCACGTCCACCCGCGCGTCCAGCAGGCCCCAGCGTATGCCGGCCGCCACCGCCGCGCAGGCGCCCGTGCCGCAGGCCAGCGTCTCGCCCACGCCGCGCTCGTAGACGCGCAGGCGGATCTGCCCGCGCGAGACCACTTGCATGAAGCCGGCGTTCACGCGGCGCGGAAAGCGCGCATGGTTTTCGATCAGCGGGCCGGTTTGCAGCACCGGCGCGGTATCGACCTCATCCACCAGTTGCACCGCATGCGGATTGCCCATGGACAGTGCGCCTATGAAAAGGGGCGTCGCCTGTGCCTGCCCCGGAAGTGCCAGCGGCCATTTCTCCCACGACCCCTCGGGTACGGACTCAAGGCCGGCCGCATCAAACGGGATACGCGCCGGCTCAAATACCGGCGCGCCCATGTCGACCGTGACGCGCCCATCGGCCTGCATGCGCGGCTCGATGATGCCGCTCAGGGTCTTGACCCTCACGACGTCCTTGCTCGTCAGCCCCCGCTCGCGCACAAAACGCACAAAACAACGCGCGCCATTGCCGCATTGCTCCACCTCGCCGCCGTCGGCGTTGTGGATCACGTACTCGAAATCAATACCTTCCGCGGGCGAAGGCCGCACCGTGAGGATCTGGTCGGCGCCCACGCCGAAATGGCGGTCGGCGAGGAAACGGTACTGGGCGGTGCTCAGGCCCAACGGGCCCCGGGTTTCGTCGAGCATGACGAAATCGTTGCCCGCGCCTTGCATTTTGGTGAATCGGATTCGCATCAGGGGATTATCTGTGGTTCTTTCTATCCGGCTGGCCCCAAAGCCATAATCCAAAAATGCCCCGCCCTTCCCAACAACTCCACCCCCACCGCGACCCCGCCCCGCTACGTCCGGCCGCCACCGTCCTGCTGCTGCGCGACACGACGCAAGGCATCGAGGTACTGATGACGCGCCGCTCCATGACGGCCAGCTTCGCGCCGGGCGCGTATGTGTTCCCCGGCGGCGGCATCGACGCGGCGGATGCGCAGGCGCACGCCCAGTCCACGCGGCGGGCCACGCAAGGCGATCTGCATCTGACCCAGGCCATCGCCGCGATCCGTGAAAGTTTTGAGGAACTCGGCGTGCTGCTGGCGCGCCATGCGGATGGCAGCCATGCGACCACGGCCGACATCGCCTCGCTGGACCGCAAGGCGCCGTTCGCCGCGCAATGCCGCGAGCGCGGCCTCACGCTGGCGGGCGACGAGGTCTTTGTGCTGGCGCACTGGATCACCGACCGCGACCTGCCGCGACGTTTTGACGTGCCCTTCCTGGTGGCGCGCATGCCCGAGGGCCAGAGCCCGGTGGCCGACGAGGCCGAGCAGTTCGAGCCGGTCTGGGTGCGGCCGGCCGAGGCATTGGCGCGGCACGCGGCGGGCGATTTTTTCATCATCTTCCCCACCATACGCACACTGGAAAAGCTGCGGCACTATGCCGACGTCGACGCGGTGCTGGCCGCCTGCGCATCTGAAACCCCGCTGTGGACCTCCTGCCCGCGCGCCGGGCTGCTGGGCGGCAGGGAGGCACGCTATATGGAGCACGAAGCGCCCTATGGCGAACTCGCGCTGACCTGTCCCGACGGGCAAATCGTGCACACGCTGGACTGGCAAAGCGCGCAGCCCGTGGCGCTGCTGCGCAATGTGAGCCGCCTGACCGCCCCCAACCCGGGTGTGATGACCGGGCCGGGCACCAACAGCTACCTCGTCGGCGACGCGGGCAGCGGCTACATCGTGATCGACCCGGGCCCGGCCGACCAGGAACACCTGCAGCGCCTCTGGCAGGCGGCCGGCGGCGATATCCGCATGATTGTCTGCACGCACTCGCACCCCGACCATTCCCCCGGGGCCAAACCGCTGCAGGCCCTGTGCCGGACGGCGCCGCCCATCCTGGGCCTGCCTTCGGCGCCCACCGCGCGCAGCGCCAGCACCTTCACGCCGGACCGGGCGCTGCAGCACCGGGAACGCCTCACGCTTTCAGGACAAGGGCCGGACGGCGAAACCACCACCCACACGCTGAAGGCGCTTCATACGCCCGGCCATGCAGCCAACCATGTCTGTCTGGTGCTGGAGGAAGACGGCCTGCTGTTCAGCGGCGACCACATCCTCAACGGCAGCACTACCGTGATCGACCCGCCGGACGGCGACATGAACGCCTACCTCGAGTCGCTGGATGCGCTCAGCGCGGCCTGCGACGAACACCGGATCGAATTCATCGCCCCGGCGCACGGTTATGTGATAGGCGCGGCCAAAACCGCGATTGCCCAGCTCAAGGCGCACCGCCTCAAGCGCGAGGCCAAGATCATCGGCGTGATGCGGGCCAAACCGGACGGCACGATGGACGACTGGGTCGCGGCCGCCTACGACGACGTGGACCCGCGCATCTGGCCGGTGGCCAAACGCTCGCTGCTCGCGCATGTGGAACGCATTGAGTCGCAGGGTTTTGCCAATCTGTAGAGCTGCGCGCCCGCTAGCGCAAGCCTGCCAGTCGCCTCAGGCACACCAATTGCTTGGCTTTTGGCGGTCACGGTTTATACTTTTTTTCTCATACCTGCCGGGAACCGGGCCACCAGCCCGCCTTTCCGCGGGATTCTGAACTCACATATCTCAATACTCAGCGAGGTTTTCATGTCTTCCATTTCGACCCGACATTTCCTTCAAAGCGCCGGCATTCTGCTGGCCGGCCTGGTTCTGGCAGCCTGCGGCAAGCAGGAACCCCCAGCGCCCGCCGCCGGCGCATCGGCGCCCGCAGCCTCCGCGCCCGCGCCGGCCGCCAAGGTCTACCTGGTGGGCACCGATGCCGCTTACGCACCCTTTGAATCGCAGAACGAAAAAGGCGAAATCGTCGGTTTCGACATCGAGGTCGTCAAGGCCGTGGCGCAAAAGGCCGGCATCGAAGTGAAATTCGTGAACACGCCGTGGGAAGGCATCTTCAACACCCTCGCCCAGGGCGACCGCGACCTGCTGGTGTCGTCTATCACCATCACGGCCGAGCGCAAGCAGACCATGGATTTCTCGACGCCTTACTTCGACGCACAGCAGCTGATCGCCGTGAAAAAGGACTCGAAGATCGCCAAGTTCAACGACCTGAAAAAACTCAAGGTCGGCGTGCAGAACGGCACCACGGGTGATGAAGTGGTGTCCAAGCTGCAAGGCAAGGACAGCGCCAACATCAAGCGTTTTGAGTCGACGCCGCTGGCACTGAAAGAGCTCGAAGCCGGCGGCGTGGACGCCGTGGTGGCCGACAATGGCGTGGTGGTGCACTACGTCAACAACAACAGCGGCGCGAACTTCAAAACCGTCACCGACGCCAGCTTCGTCGCCGAGCAGTATGGCCTGGCCGTCAAGAAGGGCAACACCGAACTGCTGGAAAAACTCAACAAGGGCCTGGCCGACATCAAGACCGACGGCACCTACGACAAGATCTACACCCAGTACTTCGGCGCACCGAGCGCCACAGCCGCCAAGGCACCCGCAGCAGCAGCCTCGAAATAAGGCCACTCGCCTCAGGCGCCGCCGGTTTCATCCCTGCGCGGCGCCTGCATGACTCCCGACAAGACGATTCCGCTCGCCGGCGCCACACCCGCCGGCCGCAGGCGTGCCCTGCGCGCCATTGCCGTTTTTGAGGCCGCCAAAGGCCTGGCCGCGCTGGCGGCCGGCATAGGCCTGCTGGAGCTGCTGCACCACGACATCCACCGGCTGGCCGTCGCGTTGCTGTGGCGCTTTCACCTCGATCCGGCCCGGCACTACCCCACACTCCTGCTGCACTATGCCGACCTGCTGGGCGCCATCGACCTGCGCACGCTTGCGCCGCTGGCGCTGGCTTACATCGCCGTACGCTTCCTGGAAGCCTGGGGACTGTGGAAGGAAAAAACCTGGGCCGAATGGCTGGGCGCGCTGTCGGGAGCGCTTTACATCCCGCTGGAGCTGGCCCACCTGGCGCACCGGCCCGGCGCCATCAATACCGGTGTGTTGCTGCTCAATGTGGGCGTGGTGGCTTTCCTGGCGTTCCAGCTATGGGCCCGCCGGGGCAAACCCGCGAATAAAGTGTGAAGCCCGCCGATAAGCCGGATTCTGTGCACCGGGCCCCCTTGGAGAAAGCCCGGCGTGACCGCCATTAATCTGGGCCGGGGGTCGCCCCCACGGCTCAATGCTACCTACCCGCCAGCTCTGCGGAACCACATCAACGCTGGCCTACTTGGTATTGCTGCGCGTAGAGATTGCCCGTTTCACCCGGTCCGGGGTTACCCCAAGGCCGACTCGTCTCTGTTGCTCTGATCCTCACCTCACGGTGGAGAGGTGTTACCTCCTACGCTGTCCTGTGCAGTCCGGACGTTCCTCCAGTGCCTGGTTTCCCAGATTGCACCAGCGGCGGTCTGGCGTGCTTCACGGGGCCTATTATCCGCCAGTGCCTCGCCGCTGCGAGCCGCACCTTAAAATACAAGTTGCTTGATCAACACGAGCCCCTTGCCATGATTCGCCTGACCGAACTCAAACTTCCGCTGGAGCACGCGGAAGATGCCCTGCCCGCCCTGGTGGCCCAGACCCTGGGCATCGCCGCGGCCGAGCTGCAGAACGTCCACATCCACAAACGCAGCTTTGACGCGCGCAAGGCCGACCTGCTCAAGGTTTACATCGTTGACGTCACGCTGGTCGATGCCGGCCGCGAAAGCGCCCTGCTCGCCCAATTCGCCGGCAACCCGCACATCCTGCCCACACCCGACATGGCTTATCGCACCGTCGGCCAGGCGCCCGCCGGCCTGCCGCTGCGTCCGGTCGTCGTCGGTTTCGGCCCCTGCGGCATGTTCGCTGCGCTACTGCTGGCGCAAATGGGTTTCAAGCCCATCGTGCTGGAGCGCGGCAAGACGGTGCGCCAGCGCACCCGCGACACCTGGGGCCTGTGGCGCAAGAACGTGCTCAACCCGGAGTCCAATGTGCAGTTCGGCGAAGGCGGCGCCGGCACTTTTTCCGACGGCAAGCTCTACAGCCAGATCAAGGACCCGCGCCACCTGGGCCGCAAGGTGATGAACGAGTTCGTCAAAGCCGGCGCGCCTGCCGACATCCTGTTCGAGGCGCATCCGCACATAGGCACTTTCAAGCTGGTGAAGGTGGTCGAAAACATGCGCGCGCAGATCGTCGCGCTGGGCGGCGAGATCCGCTTCGAGCAGCGCGTGACCGACGTGCTGATCGAGGACGGCCCCGAGGGCAGGCAGTTGCGAGGCCTCACGGTGCTGGACCAGGCCACGGGCCAGAGCCACGAGATGCGCGCCGACCAGGTGGTGATGGCGCTGGGCCACAGCTCGCGCGACACCTTCGCCATGCTGTATGCGCGCGGCGTGTACATCGAGGCCAAGCCCTTTTCCATCGGCTTTCGGGTCGAACACCCGCAGGGCATCATCGACCGCGCGCGCTGGGGCCGCCATGCCGGCCACCCCTCGCTGGGCGCGGCCGAATACAAGCTGGTGCATCACGCGAGCAACGGCCGCTCGGTCTACAGCTTTTGCATGTGCCCGGGCGGCACGGTGGTGGCCGCGACCTCGGAGCCCGGCCGCGTGGTGACCAACGGCATGAGCCAGTACTCGCGCAACGAGCGCAACGCCAACGCCGGTATCGTGGTCGGCATAGACCCGCGCGACTACCCCGGCTTTGAAGCCGGCGACGCGCTGGCCGGCATCGCGCTGCAGCGCCGGCTCGAATCCCACGCCTTTGTGCTGGGCGGCGGCGACTACCGCGCCCCGGGGCAACTGGTCGGCGACTTCCTGGCCGGCCGCCCCTCGACCGCGCTGGGCAGCATCACGCCGTCGTACAAGCCGGGCGTGACCCTGGGCGATCTGTCGTCGGCGCTGCCCGACTATGCGATCACCGCCATGCGCGAGGCTTTTCCGATGTTCGGCAAAAAGATCAAGGGCTTTGACACCCACGACGCGGTGCTGACCGGCGTGGAAACACGCACCTCTTCGCCGATCCGCATCAGCCGCGGCGAAGACCTGCAAAGCCTCAACGTGCGCGGCCTCTACCCGGCCGGCGAAGGCGCCAGCTACGCGGGCGGCATCCTGTCGGCCGGCGTGGACGGCATCAAGGTCGCCGAGGCGCTGGCGCGCAACGTGCTCCAGGATAACGAACGCCAGCGGATGGCCGCATGATGTCCAACGACGATTTTCACTATTACGAGCCCGCCAAAGGCCACGGCCTGCCGCACGACCCCTTCAACGCCATGGTGGGGCCGCGGCCCATAGGCTGGATTTCCTCGCGGGACTCCAAGGGACAGCTCAACCTGGCGCCCTACAGTTTTTTCAACGCCTTCAACTACACGCCGCCCATCATCGGTTTTGCCAGCATCGGCGCCAAGGACAGCCTGCACAACATCCGCGAGACCGGCGAGTTCGGCTGGAACCTGGCGACCCGGCCGCTGGCCGAGGCCATGAACCAGTCCTGCGCGATGGTGCCGCCCGAAGTCAATGAATTTGAGCTGGCCGGCCTCACGCCCACAGCCTCACAACGCATCGCTGCGCCGCGCGTGCTGGAAAGCCCGGTGTCCTTCGAGTGCAAATTGACCCAGATCCTGCAGTTGCAGGGCGCCGACGGCGTGCCCGTGCCCACCTGGCTGGTCCTGGGCGAAGTCGTCGGCGTGTACATTGCAAGGCATCTGCTCAAGGACGGCATTTACGACACGGCGGCCGCCCAGCCCATTCTTCGCGGCGGCGGGCCGGCCGATTATTTCGCCGTCACCCCCGACAACCTCTTTCGGATGTTCAGGCCGCGCTAGTGGTCTGAACACCCGGCATTCCACCTTTTCACCCCACCCCCATGACCGATACCACCACACCCACCCCGCGCGCCAAGCGCCCCCGCACCCAGCAGCGTTCGCGGCCGGCCGCCACGCCGTCGCAGCGCACGCGCGAAGTGCATCCGGTGCTGGAAAAGCTGTTCGAGCTCTATCCGAAAATGTTCGGCGCGCAGTTCCTGCCGCTCAAGCTGGGCGCCTTTCAGGACCTGCTGGCCGAGAACCCGGACACCTTCAAACGCGACGAACTCAAGGTCGCGCTAGGCCTGCACGCGCGTTCCACCCGCTACCTCGAATGCGTGGCGGCCGGCCTTCCGCGCCACAACCTGCAGGGCGAGCCCGTGGAGCCGGTGGCGCCCGAGCATGTGCACCATGCCATCATGGAGGTGTTCCGGCGCCGCCAGGCGCGCTCCAAGGAGGATTTGCGCCCCAAGGTCCGCGCCCGCCTGGTCGCCGCCATCGAGGCCTCGGGCCTGAGCCGCGAGGCGTATGCCGAGCGCACCCGCACCCAGGACGAGGCCGCCAATGCGCTGCTGGATGAGGCTTTTGCCGAGATCGCGGTGCAGACCGCCAAACGCGAAGCCCTGATGCGCGCCTTTGAGGCCAGCGGCAAAACCGTGGAGCAGTTTGCCGAGATGTACGGCATGAACCCGGCTGACGTCGCCCAGGCCGTGGAGCGCACGCGGCAGGCCGTCGCGGCACAGCCTCAATAAGGCCCAGTCAATAAAGCGAGCGGCCGAAGCGCTCGAAGCGGGGCTGCCATTTCTCAAGGATGTCGGCCGACACCAGGATGCGTTCGGCCCGGCCTATCAGCAACTGGCGCGGTACCAGGCCTATGTAGCGGGAGTCGGCGCTGTTGTCGCGGTTGTCGCCCAGCATCAGGAACTGGTCGGGGGGTATGGTGATAGGGCCCCAGTCGTCCTTGGCTTTCACGCCGGCCAGCCACTGGATTTCATGTTGCCCCTGGGCCGTGGTTTCCTTGAGGTGCGTGGCCACCAGCACGCCCACCGGGCCCGCCGGCTCCAGCGCCGTGTCCAGCGCCTCATAGCGTGCCGCCTGGCCGTTGATGATGAGCACCTTGGCGCGCATTTCCACAACGTCGCCCGGCACGGCCACCAGCCGCTTGATCAGGCGCACGCCGTCCACCGGGGATGAAAAAGTGACGACGTCGCCGCGCTGCGGGTCGGCGGTGCGCGCCAACACCGTGTCGGTCAGCGGGATCTTGACGTTGTAGGCCAGCCGGTTGACGAAGACCACGTCGCCTTCAAGCAGATTGGGTCGCATGGACCCCGAGGGAATGGGGTTCCAGTCCGCGATCGCGGTGCGGAACAGTCCCAACAGCAGCAGCGCCACCAGGAAACCACGATTCTGTTTGATCCAGCTTTTCATGCTTTCACTCCTGCGAAGAAAAAAAGGGCGCCCTGTGCGGGGCGCCCTTTCATTTGATAGTCAGGCCTGGCTGTTTTGCAAGGCCGCGATGCGCTCTTCGATCGGCGGGTGCGTGGCAAACAGCTTGCCTATGCTACCGGTGATGCCCATGGCCGCCACGGCCTTGGGCAGCTCGCCGGGCTGCATGCCGCCCAGGCGGGCCAGAGCGTTCATCATGGGCTGGCGCCGGCCCATCAGCTGCGCGGCGCCGGCGTCGGCGCGGAACTCGCGCTGGCGCGAGAACCAGGCCACGACGATGGCGGCGGCAAAACCCAGCACGATGTCGAGCACGATGGTGCTGACGTAGTAGCCGATGCCGGGGCCGGAGTTGTTGTCGCTGCCGCGGCGCAAAAAGCTGTCCACGGCGTAGCCGATCACGCGCGAGAGGAAGACCACAAAGGTGTTCATCACGCCCTGGATCAGGGTCATGGTGACCATGTCGCCGTTGGCGACGTGGGCGATCTCATGGCCCAGCACGGCTTCGACTTCTTCCTTGGTCATGCCTTGCAGCAGGCCGGTGGACACGGCCACCAGCGAGGAGTTCTTGAAGGCGCCGGTGGCAAAGGCGTTGGGCTCGCCTTCAAAAATGCCGACTTCGGGCATGCCAATCTGGGCCTTGTCGGCCAGCTTGCGCACGGTCTCGACGATCCAGGCCTCATCGGCGTTCTGCGGCTCGTTGATGAGGCGCACGCCGGCGCTCCATTTGGCGACCGGCTTGCTGATCAGCAGCGAGATGATGGCGCCGCCAAAGCCCATGACCAGCGCGAAGCCGAGCAGCGCCGTCAGGTTCAGGCCGTTGGCCGTGAGGTAGCGGTTCACACCCAGCAGGCTGGCGACGATGCCCAGCACCGCCACAACGGCAATATTGGTCAGGACAAACAGGAAAATACGTTTCATGGGTTCTCCGTGGGGTCGGTAAAAAAGCCCGCCTTGCGCAGGATATGAGGGCCCGCGGGTCCGGTTCAAGCGGCGCCCGTGCCTGAGTCGCTGATTTTTATCTGTTATTTATGACAGCCGCGGCGGTCGGAATACAAGGGAGTCATCATAAAAGGAAAAGTTCTCGTTCTCGGGCCACCAGCCAGGCACGCCCAGCACCGGCAAAGGCACAAAAGGCTTGGCGGCGAGCCTGGCCGCGCTGAGGTCGGCCGCCACCCAGGCGTCCAGTTCGGCGAGGGTGCCCATGGGGGGCTGCGCCAGGTAGACGTGGGCGGTGATGGCTTTGCGTGGGGTCAGCAGTTTTTCAAGCAGGGCATGGCCGAACAGCACCAGCCTGGCCTGCTGCCACAGCGCCCTGTGGGTGATGAAGAGACTGCCCCAGTCGCGGGCGAGCAGCGCGTCCCACAGGAGCTGCGGCGCCGACAGGAAGGCGGCGTTTTCGTCGAACACGGTGAGGGCGTCGCGCACCGGGCCGCGCACGGGCGCGATGCCCGCGGCGTCGATCTCGGCGGCCTGCAGCTGGTTGAGTTTTCGTTTGGTGTCCGGAAAGCGCATCCAGCACAGGCCGTTGAAAAAATCGTGCGCGCCCTCGCGCGTCGGGCACAAACGGGTCCTGGCAATAAAACTCTCATAGGCCTCGCCGGAGGGCAAGGTGCACTGGGGCGCGAAACACACCGGCGCCGGCTGGACAGCATTAAGCGCCTGGTGCAGCGCAACGCCCGCCGTGACCGCGCAGGCCGCGCGCTGGCCGGGTTCACGCCAGGCCTGCAACCAGGGCCGTTCCCAGTCTATGGGGGGCAGGGGTGCCGGGCTTGCCATGGGACTCAGGCCTTCGCCGGTTTGGCTTGCTTTCTGTCGCGCACCATGACCGTGGACTTGCCTTCGTCGGCGATGTCGAAAAGCTGGGTGGCCACCAGCAGCTTGGTCAGCGTGGCATAGCCGTAGTTGCGGTGGTCGAAAGAGGCCTGGTTGGCGATCTGCGTGCCGACCGCCCCCACACGCGCCCAGCCCTCGTCGTCGGCCGCGGCCTGCACCGCGTTGCGCAGCAGCATGACCAGCTTGGCGTCCTGGCGCAGTTGCGCCGGTGTGGCCCGCAAGGGCGCGGCGGAGACGGCTTCCCCGTCGTCCTTGTGGTCGCCATGGGCGCTGCCGGCAGCGTCGGTGACCGCGATGGGGCGCAGCTTGTCGAGGAACAGGAAGCGGGAGCAGGCGTTGACGAAGGGCTCGGGCGTTTTTTGCGCGCCGAAGCCGTAGACGGCCGCACCCTTGGCGCGCAGGTGCATGACCAGCGGCGTGAAATCGGCGTCCGAGGAGACGATGCCGAAAGCGTCGGGCCGGTCGGTGTAAAGCAGCTCCAGCGCGTCAATCACCATGGCCATGTCGCTGGCGTTCTTGCCCTTGGTGTAGTCGAACTGCTGCATGGGGCGTATGGCGTGCTCGTGCAGCACCTCTTCCCAGCCTTTGAGTTCGTTCTTTTTCCAGTTGCCGTAGGCGCGCCGGATGTTGGTTTCGCCGAAGGTCGACAGCTCATTGAGGATCAGGTCGATTTTGGACGCCGGCGAGTTGTCGGCGTCTATGAGCAGGGCAACGCGCGGCTTGTGGTCCATGGTTCAGCTCCCGGTATCCAGTTTCCAGGGCAGGCTTTCCCCCGAGCGCAAGGGCTTGAGTTCGGCTTCACCGAAGGCATAGCTTTCGGGCGGGTGCCAGCTCTCCTTCTTGAGCGTAATGCTGCCGGTGTTGCGCGGCAGGCCGTAGAAGTCGGCGCCGTTGAAACTCGCGAAGGCCTCGAGCTTGTCCAGCGCGCCCGCCGCGTCGAAGGCCTCGGCATACAGCTCCATCGCGGCATGGGCGGTGTAGCAGCCCGCGCAGCCGGTGGCGTGCTCCTTGAGGTGGGCCGGATGCGGCGCGCTGTCGGTCCCCAGGAAGAAGCGCGGGTTGCCGCTGGTGGCGGCTTCGACCAGCGCCAGGCGGTGGGTTTCGCGCTTGAGCACCGGCAGGCAGTAGTAGTGCGGGCGTATGCCGCCGGTGAAGATCGCGTTGCGGTTGTAAAGCAGGTGGTGGGCCGTGACGGTCGCCCCCGTGAACTGGCCCGCATCGCGCACATAATGCGCCGCTTCCCGGGTGGTGATGTGCTCGAACACGATCTTGAGTTCGGGGAAGTCGCGGCGCAGCGGGATCAGCTGGGTATCTATGAACACGGCCTCGCGGTCAAACAGGTCGATGTCGGACGAGGTCACCTCGCCGTGCACCAGCAGCAGCATGCCGGCTTTTTGCATGGCTTCCAGCGTTTTGTAGGTCTTGCGCAGATCGGTCACGCCGGCGTCGCTGTTGGTGGTGGCGCCGGCCGGGTAGAGTTTGGCCGCAACCACGCCGGCATCCCTGGCGCGGGCAACCTCCTCGGGCGGCAGGTTGTCGGTGAGGTAGAGCGTCATCAGCGGCTCGAACTTCACTCCGGCCGGCACGGCCGCCCGGATGCGCTCGCGGTAGGCCACGGCCTGGGCGGCGGTGGTCACCGGCGGGCGCAGGTTGGGCATGATGATGGCGCGGCCGAATTGCGCGGCAGTGTGCGGCACCACGGTCAGCAAGGCCTCTCCGTCGCGCACATGCAGGTGCCAGTCGTCGGGGCGGGTCAGGGTCAGGGTTGAAACAGGGGGGCGGGTGGCGGAGGTCATGGCCTGAATTGTCGCACCGCCCGGGGCCGCCAAAGCGGGCAAGGCGCGCCATGAAAAAAGCCCCGCATGCGGGGCTTTTTCGGTTTTTTCTTCTTTTTTGGCAGTTGCGGTGATCTTTCAGCGCGCTCAGTGCTTTTTCAGTGGGACAGGATCTTGTTGAGGAAGTCCTTGGTGCGCGCCTTGCGGTTTTCGGGATGGTTGAAGAACTCGTCCTTGGAGCAGTCTTCCAGGATCTTGCCGCCCACGTCCATGAAAATCACGCGGCTGCCGACCTTGCGGGCAAAACCCATTTCATGGGTCACCACCATCATGGTCATGCCTTCGACGGCCAGGCCCATCATGCAGTCCAGCACCTCGCCGACCATTTCGGGGTCCAGCGCGGAAGTGGGTTCGTCAAACAGCATGGCAATCGGGTCCATGCTGAGCGCGCGGGCAATCGCCACGCGCTGCTGCTGGCCGCCCGAGAGCTGGCCGGGGAATTTGTCCTTGTGCGCCATCAGGCCCACGCGGTCCAGGTACTTGAGGCCGTGTTTTTTGGCCTCGTCGGCCTTGCGGCCCAGCACCTTGACCTGCGCCAGCGTCAGGTTTTCGGTGACGCTCAGGTGCGGGAACAGCTCGAAGTTCTGGAACACCATGCCGACGCGGCTGCGCAGCTTGGGCAGGTCGGTCTTGGGATCGTGCACGGCCTTGCCGTCGACGAAGATCTGGCCCTTCTGGAAGGGTTCCAGCGCGTTGATGGTCTTGATCAGGGTGGACTTGCCCGAACCCGAAGGCCCGCAGACCACAACCACTTCACCCTTCTTGATGCTGGTGGTGCAGCTGTTGAGAACCTGCACGTCGCCGTACCATTTGGAAACTTCTTTCAACTCAATCATGTTCTTCTCCAGTGTGCTCTTTGAGATTTGCGTGTCTTGACGAAGCGCGGTCTCAGCGAATGATGGCGATTCTGCTGTTCAGGCGCTTGACCATATAGGACAGCCCGAAGCAGATCACGAAATAAATCACGGCGGCCAGCAGGTAGGCCTCTTCAGGACGGCCGTAAATCTTGCCGGCGGTGCTGAAACCCTTGAGCAGGTCGTAAGCGCCGATCGCGTAAACCAGCGAGGTGTCCTGGAACAGGATGATGGTCTGCGTCAGCAGGATGGGCACCATGTTGCGAAAGGCCTGCGGCAGGATGATCAGCTTCATGTTCTGCGCGTAAGTCATGCCCAGGGCGCGCCCGGCGTTGACCTGGCCGCGCGAGATGGACTGTATGCCCGCGCGCATGATTTCGCTGAAATAAGCGGCCTCGAAAGCGACGAAGGTGATGATGGCCGAAATTTCGGCGCGGTAGTTGCTGCCGCCGGGAATCAGGCTGTAAAACGATGCCGGTACCAGCAGGAAGAACCACAGGATCACCATGACCAGCGGAATCGAGCGCATGCCGTTGACGTAAAAGGTCGCGGGGATGGTCAGAAATTTTTTGCCGGAAAGGCGCATCAGGGCCAGCACGGTACCGAAGATGATGCCGCCTATGGTGGCGATCACGGTCAATTCAATGCTGAAAATAAAGCCCTTGACGACGAACTGGGAGATCATGTCCCAGTTCAGGAAGCTCATGTCGAGTCCAAGCATGTCAGTGACCTCCGCCTGTTGAGCCGGCGACGACGAAGCCCGGGATTTGCACCCGCTTCTCGACAAAGGCCATGACCCGGTTGACCGCGAAGGCCGAAACGGCGTACAGCGCCGTCACCGCCAGGTAGATTTCAATGCCGCGCGAGGTTTCTTCCTGCGCCTGCATGGCGAACATGGTGAGTTCCGCGATGGACACCGCGAAAGCCACGGAGGAATTCTTCAACAGGTTCATCGACTCGCTGGTAAGCGGCGGAATGATGATGCGAAAAGCCATCGGCAGGATCACGTAGCGGTAGGTCTGCAGGGTCGTGAAACCCATGGCCATGCCGGCGTAACGCTGGCCGCGCGGCAGCGCCTGCACGCCCGCCCTGACCTGCTCGGCAATACGCGCCGACGTGAAAAAGCCCAGGGCAAACACCACCAGGATGAAGCTGGGCAGCTCCTTCATGGCGGGGAAAACCTTGGGAACCACGAAATACCAGATGAAAATCTGGACCAGCAGGGGAACGTTGCGAAACAGCTCGACCCAGGCATTGGCGAAACGCACAAGCCAGGGACTGTTGGGCAAAGTGCGCAGCGTGCCGATGAGCGCCCCAAACAGCATGGCGATCACCCAGGATGCGCCGGCGACGGACAGTGTCCAGCCCCAGGCATCAAACATCCACTGCAGGTAGGTTCGACCGCTACCGTCATCATTCAAAAATACCTGCCAATCCCAAGTCATCACGGCTCCAGCAAATGGTTGTTGTGTTGTTTTCCCTGCGACGGTAAACGGGAAACCCCGCCAGTGCAAGGCGACCGGCGGGGTTGTTCCTTACCTGGCCAGAATTACTTCTGTGCGTATTCTTCCATGGGCTTGTCGTTCGGGTTGTCCCAAGCCGCCTTGGTGCTGGCGCTCAGGGCCAGGCCAACCTTGGTGTTCTTCGGAGGAATCGGCGACAGGAACCACTTGGTCCACAGCTTGTTCATTTCACCCGACTTGATCATGCCCTTGACGGTGTCGTCGGCCAGGCGCTTGAGCAACGGGTCGTCCTTGCGGATCATGATGGCGATGGGCTCGACGCTCAGCACTTCACCGACGATCTTGAAGTCCGAAGGCTTCTTGGCGGTGGCGATGTTGCCGGCCAGGATGGAGCCGTCCATCACGAAGGCATCGGCGCGGCCCGACTCGAGCAGCAGGAAGCTGTCGGAGTGGTCCTTGCCGAAGATTTCCTTGAACTCGACGCCGGTGGCGCGCTTGTTCTTGCGCAGCGTCTGCACGGAGGTGGTGCCGGTGGTGGTCGCCACGGTCTTGCCGCTGAGCTGGGCCACCGAGGTGATGCCGGAGTTGGCCTTCACGGCGATGCGGACTTCCTCGACGAAGGTGGTCACGACGAAAGCCACGTCTTTCTGGCGGGTCGCGTTGTTGGTGGTGGAGCCGCATTCGATGTCGACCGTGCCGTTTTGCACGAGGGGGATGCGGTTCTGCGAGGTCACGGGCTGGTATTTGACTTCCAGCTTGCGTTCGGCGGCCTTCTCGAGGTTGGCCAGGATGCGCTGGCAGATCTCGACGTGGTAACCGGTGTATTTGCCGTCACCCAGGGTATAGGACAGCGCGCCGGAGGAATCGCGAACGCCCATGGTGACAACGCCGGAAGCCTTGACTTTGGAAAGGGTGTCGGCAAATGCGGCGCCGGTGGCGAGCAAGGCGACGGACAGAGCGACAAGCTTGAGTTTCATGGAATCTCCTGTAATGAATGAAACGGTTAGCGAACTATTCTAGAGAGATGGTACCCGGGACTGGCCTAGGTTTACCCGGCCTCTCACACGGGGGAAAGCGGACTGCGCGGGCGGTGTCTGGCGGTAAAACCGTGCGAAGCGGCGATTCCCGGGTTTTTCCAAAGTGGTGCGCGCATAAGAAGTCCGGAACTATACGGCAGATACAAGCAGTCTTTGTGCCAGCCCGTCAGGCGACCAGCGGAAGGGGCTGCGTGAGTTTGTCGGGCACCAGCAGGGCCTCGACCTCGGCCTGCGTCATGATGCCCAGCGATTCCGCGATCTCGGCAATCGGCGCGCCTGTGGCGATGGCCGTCTTGGCAATAAGCGCGGCCTTTTCGTAGCCGATGAGGGGATTGAGCGCCGTGACGAGGGTCACCGATTCGCGCACGCGTTTGGCCAGCAGTTCGCGGTTGGCCTCTATGCCGGCCACGCAATGGGTCTGCAGCGTCAGGCAGGCCTGGCTCAGGTGTTCGATGCTCTTGAAAAGGCTCCATCCCATGATGGGCTCGAAGGCGTTGAGCTGCAGCTGGCCGGCCTCGGAGGCCATGGTCACGGTCATGTCGTTGCCGATCACTTCGAAGGCGACCTGGTTCATGACCTCGGGGATCACCGGGTTGACCTTGCCGGGCATGATGGACGAGCCCGCCTGGCGCGGCGGCAGCCGGATGTCGCCGAAGCCGGCCTGCGGGCCGCTGGAGAGCAGGCGCAAGTCGTTGCAGATCTTGCTGAGCTTGGTGGCGACCCGCTTGAGCACGCCGGAAAGCTGCACGAAGGCGCCTGTGTCCTGCGTGGCCTCGATCAGGTTGGCGGCCTTTTCGACCGGCACGCCGCACTCTTCGGCGAGATGGCGGCAGACGATGTCGGCGTAGCCGGCCGGCGCATTGATGCCGGTACCTATGGCCGTGGCGCCCAGGTTGATTTCCTGGATCAGCGCGCGCGCTTCGCGCAGGCGGGCCTCGTCCTCGCCAATCATCACCGCATAGGTGAGGAACTCCTGGCCCAGCGTCATGGGCACGGCATCCTGCAACTGGGTGCGGCCGATCTTGAGCACGTCCCGGAACTCATGCGCCTTGGCCTCGAAGCCGCCGCGCAGGACGGCCATGGAGGCCAGCAGGCGCTCGATGGCAAACCACAGGGCGATGCGCACCGCCGTGGGATAGACGTCATTGGTGCTTTGCGAGGCGTTGACGTGGTCATTGGGGTGGAGCACGTCGTAGCGGCCCTTTTCCAGGCCCAGCTTTTCGAGCGCGAGGTTGGCGATGACCTCGTTGGCGTTCATGTTGGTGGACGTGCCGGCGCCGCCCTGGATCACGTCGACCACGAACTGGTCGTGGTACTGGCCGGCAATGAGCTTTTCACAGGCGCTCATGATGGCGGCGGCCCGCCTGGCGTCCAGCGTGCCCAGCTGCTGGTTGGTGCGCGCGGCGGCCTTCTTGACAAAGCCCAGCGCGCGTATCAGGTCGGGCATGGCCGAGATGCGGGTGCCGGAGATGGGGAAGTTTTCGACCGCGCGGGCCGTGTGCACGCCCCAGTAGGCGCTTAGGGGGATCTGCTTTTCACCGAGAAAGTCGTGCTCGGTGCGCGTGGCCGCCGCAGGGGTGGGAGCGGGCTCGGCAAGCGGGGTGAAGGAGGAGTCTGGGGGCACGGGCAACCATCAAATTTTGAACGTCACGAACTGTAAATTTGCGGGTCTCAAAACACCAATGCTGTTTCAACGATCTTCCATGCATTTTTCTTATAACCACCTAGGGTTACTACTAGTGTATGTATCCATCGTTATCGCGCGGCCGGGCCGGCGCCCCCGCGCGACGCGGCTTTTTCCCGGCTGCTGGTTTGCGCCTGCAGGTAGCTCCACAAGGCCTGGGCATGGCTTTTGGCGGATTCCCGGGAGGTGGGCCGCTCGCGATAAACGCGCACGTCCATGGTCATCTCGAGGTTGCCGCCGGCACTCACGAGTTTTTTGGCCCGCAGCTCCTTTTTGACGGCGCTGAGCGGCAAAAACGCGATGCCGTGGCCTTCCAGGGCCATGGCCTTGAGGCCCTCGGCCATGTCGGTCTCGTAGACGCGGTCCAGGTGGATGGCCGTACTGGACTGCTTCAGAAGCATGTCCACCATGCGTCCCAGGTAGGCGCCGGGCGCATAGCCCAGGTAGGGCAGGGGCTGGCCGGCGCGCCCCGGCAGGCTGTATTCGGGGTCGCCCGAGGCGGTGGCCCGCACAAAGGGCGCCAGCACTTCCTGGCCCAGCGACACCATCTCGTAGCGGTCCGGATCCAGCTGGAAGGGCTGGGAATCGTGGTGGTAGGCGATCAGCAGGTCGCAGCTGCCCTCAACCAGGCGCAGCACCGCGTCGTGCACATTGAGCGCGATCAGCCGGCTCTTGATGGGGCCGAATTTCTCGCGCAGGCTGCTGACCCAGGCCGGAAAAAAGGTGAAAGCCAGCGTGTGCGGCACGGCGAACTCGATGACATCCTGCCCGGCCGAGGTGTGGCCGCGCAGCATGGCGCGGGTGGACTGCAGGCCCTGCAGCATTTCCAGCGACTGGCTGTACAGGGTTTCGCCGGCCGGCGTCAGGCGCGTGGGATAAGAGCTTCGGTCCACCAGATCGGTGCCGGCCCAGGCCTCGAGGGCCTGGATGCGCCGCGAAAACGCCGGCTGGGTGACGTGGCGCAGTTGGGCAGAGCGGCTGAAACTGCGGGTTTCAGCCAGACTGACGAAATCTTCCAGCCATTTGGTTTCCATAGACCTAGCGACCGCGGTTGGACGCGCCCGGACGGGTCGTCATGGCGCGCGCCGGCAAAACGGGGCTCGGGCGTTCAAAGTCACTGGCGTGAAGGCTCATGCAGGCTCCAAAAGGCAAACCAAGCGGTCAACATCGGCCGCCGGGTCCTCCGATTATGCGAGCCCGTGAGGCATTTAGGCCTACGGGGAATCCCATGGCCGGGCGATGGAGCGGCATTCGCCGCAAATACCCGGCACGAAATGTCCTCAAAAATACAAACCCGCTCGCGCCGGACCGCTCAGGCCTCGGGCGAACTCTGCTGCAGCGCCCACATGCGCGCATAAGCGCCTTCGGTTTCGAGCAGCTGTGCATGCGTGCCGCGCTCAACGATGCGCCCGCCGTCCATCACCAGGATTTCATGCGCGTCGACCACGGTGGAAAGCCGGTGCGCGATCACCAGCGTGGTCTTGTTCTGCGCGGCGGCGCGCAGCTCGGTCTGGATGGCGCGCTCGTTGGCCGAGTCCAGCGCCGAGGTGGCCTCGTCAAAAATCACCACCGGCGGGTTTTTCAGCAGGGTGCGGGCGATCGCCACGCGCTGCTTCTCGCCGCCCGAAAGCTTGAGCCCGCGCTCGCCCACCATGGTCTGGTAGCCCAGCGGCGTGGAGGCGATGAAGCCGTGGATGCGGGCCGAGCGCGCGGCCTCCTCGACCTCTTCGTGGGTGGCGCCCGGCTTGCCGTAGGCGATGTTGTATTCCACCGTGTCGTTGAACAGCACCGTGTCCTGCGGCACGATGCCGATCGCCTGGCGCACGCTGGACTGCGTGACCTGCTTGATGTCCTGGCCGGCGATGGTGATGCGGCCCTGCTGCACGTCGTAAAACCGGTAAAGCAGCCGCGCCAGCGTGGACTTGCCGGCGCCCGAGGAGCCCACTACCGCCACGGTCTTGCCCGGCGGAATCTCAAAACTCACGTTGTGCAGGATGGGGCGCGCCGGGTCGTAGGCGAAGTTCACGTTCTCGAAGCGCACCGCCGGCGAACCCTCGATGGCGATGGGCCGGGCGTTCGGCAGGTCGGCGATTTCGCGCTCTTTTTCCATCAGCACGAACATCTTGTCGAGGTCGGTCAGGCTTTGCTTGATCTCGCGGTAGATCACGCCCAGAAAGCCCAGCGGGATGTAGAGCTGGATCATGAAGGCATTGACCATGACCAGGTCGCCCAGCGTCATGCGGCCGTCGACCACGCCTTGCGTGGCGCGCCACAGCATGGCGACCAGCCCGATGGCGATGATCAGCTGCTGCCCGGCGTTGAGCAGGCTCAGGGTGTTCTGGCTCTTGATGGCGGCGCGCCGGTAGCGCAGCAGGTTTTCGTCGTAGCGGGCGGCCTCGAACTCCTCGTTGTTGAAATACTTGACGGTTTCATAATTGAGCAGCGAGTCGATGGCCCGGCTGTGGGCCGACGAGTCCAGCTCGTTCATGGTCTTTCGGAACTGCGTGCGCCACTCGGTCACCGTGACGGTGAAGAAGATATAGAACACCAGCGCGATGCCGGTGATCGCGGCGAACCAGACGTCGAACTTGACGGCCAGCAGGCTCAGTACCAGCGTTACTTCGATCAGCGTCGGGATGATGCTGTAGAGCGAGTACGAAATCAGGGAATGCACGCCGCGCGTGCCGCGCTCGATGTCGCGCGTCATGCCGCCGGTCTGCCGCTCCAGGTGAAAGCGCAGGCTGAGCGCGTGCAAGTGGCGGAACACCTCCAGCGAGATCCGCCGCGCCGCGCCTTCAGTGGCCTTGGCGAACACCAGCTCGCGCAATTCGGTGAACAGCGTGGTCGACAGGCGCAGCAGGCCATAGGCCAGCAGCAGCGCCACCGGCACCACCAGCACGGCCTGCACGTCGCCGGGCTTGAAGCTCATGGCATCAACCAGGTTTTTCAGCAGCAGCGGCACACCCACATTGGCCAGCTTGGCGCCCACCATGAAGCTCAGTGCCGCCAGCACCCGCCATTTGTAGTCCCACAGATAGGGAAAAAGGCGTTTGAGGGTGTCCAGGTCGGAGCGCTGAGGCGCCGGCACCTTACCGGGCGCCGCTGGGGCCGCGGGCAGGGCAAGGGAAGAATCGGCGGCGGAAGCTCGGGAGCGCATGAGGGACAATCGTGAGGGTTGTTGTAATAACTTTTGACTTTTCAGATTGTGCCTATGTCTACCGAATCAAGCACCCATACGGACATTCACGCCGAGGACGCCCTGAACGTCCAGTTGCCCACCGACAAGGAGCTGGTGCTCAAGGTCATCCCCATGCCGGCCGACTGCAACGCCAACGGCGACATCTTCGGCGGCTGGGTCATGGCCCAGGTCGACCTGGCCGGCTCCGTGGTGCCGGCCCGCCATGTCGACGGCCGGCTGGCCACGGTGGCGGTCAACCAGTTCATCTTCAAGCAGCCGGTGCGTGTAGGCGACATCCTGTCGTTTTTCTCCAGTCTCACCCGCATTGGCACCACCTCGATCACGGTGCAGGTCGAGGTCTATGCCGAGCGCTTCCGGGCCCAGGGCCGCTACATCAAGGTCACCGAGGCCAGCCTGACTTATGTGGCGATTGACGACTTCGGGAAGCCGCGAAAAATCGCCAAGGACTAGTCAAACTCCCCATGCCTGCCCTGCCCTGCGGCAAAACGGGCGGCGCCGGCAAAAGCGTCCGGCAGGCACTGCTTGCCGTGCTCCCACTCCTGGTGCAAGGCCTCCTCCAGGGGCAAGTCCCACTGCCGGTAGGCACTCAGGCGGTCGGCCCGCATCGTGGCCTGCGGGAAGCGGCTGAGCTGCTGCGCCAGCGCCAGCGCGGCCTCACGCGCACCACCTGAAGGCACAACGCGGTTGGCCAGCCCGATTTGCAAGGCCTCGGCCGCCTCCACCTTGCGCCCGGTCAGGATCAAATCCATCGCATGGCCCATGCCGACCAGGCGCGGCAGGCGCACCGTGCCGCCGTCTATCAGCGGCACGCCGAAGCGGCGGCAATAGACGCCGAAGCAGGCGTCCTCCTCCATCACGCGCATGTCGCACCACAGCGCCAGCTCCATGCCGCCGGCCACCGCCGCGCCGCTGACGGCGGCAATCACCGGCTTGGACAGCAGCAGCCGCGACGGACCCATGGGCGCCGGCGGCTTGTTGTCGCCGGGCGAAAAATCGAGTTGTCCCAGCAGCTGGTCGCCACCGGCTTGCCCGGCCAGGCGCGCGCCGGCCTGCAGGTCCCAGCCCGCGCAGAAATGGCCGTGGGCGCCGTGGAACACCGCCACGCGCGCCTCCTCGTCGTCGTCAAAGGCGATAAAGGCCTCGTGCAGCGCGCGCGCCGTTTCGGCATCCACCGCGTTGCGCACCTCGGGCCGGTCCAGCGTGACCACGGTGACGGGCCCTTCCCTTGATATGTGAATGCTCATGGAGCCTCCGGCCACCAGCCCACGCGCGGCGCGGCGCAGGCTTCGGCGAATTCGGCGGCGCTGACCTCGATCTCCATGCGCAGCAGGGCCGCCGCCATGGCCTTGCCGAGGTTGTCCATGCGCAGGTTGCGCGCCCCGCCGCCCTGCAGAGCCCCCTGCAGCACCAGCTTGAGCGCCAGGATGTTGGGCAGGGCCCAGCACTGCACCGTGCCGGCCAGCCAGGGCGCGAAGTGTGCCTGCACACGTTCGGCCGTGACTTCGCGCGCGATCAGGCGGTAGCCCGCCTCGTTCCAGGCAAAGAGGCCAAAGTCCACCCAGTCGGCCTTGTCGCCGCTGCGTGCATGCGCGAGCTTGACCAGCTGCGTTTTCATGCGGACAAAAGCTCCACACGCACCTCCGCCTCGACCGCCTCGCGGTCCAGCAGCGCGGGCCAGATGCCCAGCAGCTCGCTGCTGTTGTTCAGGCCGTGAAAGCCGCAGGTATAGGCCGGCCCACTCAACGCCATCCACGGAAACAGCCGGCCGAAACCGTCGGCCACCGCCTTGTCCCGCGTACGCACCACCAGGCGCACCCAGACCTCGTTGAGCTCAGCCAGCGCCTCGGGCACTGGCAGCGGTGCCAGCGGGCCGTGGGCGGAGTTGAGTCCCGGATATTCGACGAAGAGCTCGTCATGCGCCATGCGCCTGTCGGCCAGTTGGGCCTTCACCATGGCAACCGCCGCCTGCGCCTTGTCGTACGCATCGGGCCAGCTGAAACCCCAGGTGACCTCGGCCTTGTAGCCGTCGCGAAAGCCGCCCACGAGCTTGAGCTGGGCGGGCCGCGGATGGCCGCGCGCGCCCGTCAAGCGTACCCGGTCGTCACCCAGGTCTTCGAGCTTCAGCGCCGACAGGTCCAGCACCACGTCGGGCGAGACATAGCGCGTCGGGTCGTGCACCTCATAGAGCAGCTGCTGGCGCACGGTGTCGAAGTTGATGCGCCCGCCCGTGCCCGGGGCCTTGGTGATCAAGGCCGTGCCGTCCTCGCCGACCTCGGCGATCGGGTAGCCGATGTGGGCCAGGTCCGGAATCGCCTTCCATGCGCCCTGGCTGCCGAAGTTGCCGCCGCTGCCTTGGCCCGAGCATTCGAGCAAATGCCCGACCGCCAGGCCCTGGGCCAGCCGGTCCAGCTCGAGCGGCGTGGCGGCGTCTTCAAGCTTCCAGCCGAATTCATGCACCAGCGGCGCGAGAAACAACGCCGCGTCGGCCACGCGGCCGGTGACCACGATGTCGGCACCCTGCTGCAGCGCCGACACGATGGGCCGCGCGCCCAAATATGCATTGGCAAATACCATGCGCTCGCGCACGGACTCGAAAGGCTGCGCATTGAACATATGTGGCGGTGCCAGCGCTGCCAGCCGCGACAGGACTTCATCGCCCGTGACAACCGCGATGCGCGCCTTCCAGCCTTTGGCCGCGAAAGCCGCACGCAAGGCGGCCGCAGCGCCGGCCGGATTCAGGCCGCCGGCATTGCAGATGAATTTGACGCCGCGCGCCTGCATCAAGGGCCACAGCCTCATCAGCATGGGGACCACGTCGCGCGCATAGCCCAGCGCCGCATCGCGCTGCCGGTCTTTCTGCAGGATGGCCAGCGTCAGCTCCGCGAGATGGTCGCTGGCGATGTAATGCACGCCGCCGCGCTCTATGCTCGCGGCCACGGGTTCCCACGCGTCGCCGTAAAAACCCAGGCCCGCGCCGATTCGCACATTTGCTTGCATGGCTTCATTTGGCTTGATCGCCAATGCGACACCTATTCGGAACAACCCCTAGCGACAGACCTGTACGCGACAGCTATAACCAAGTCTCATCACAGGGGAGACTGCTACGTGCAATTCCTGCAGCTGCTCATCAGCGGTATCGCCCAAGGCTGCATCTATGGGCTGATCGCGCTGGGCTTTGTACTCATCTACAAGGCCACCGAGACGGTCAGTTTTGCGCAGGGCGAGCTGATGATGCTGGGCGCCTTCGCCGGCCTGGCCTGCATGAGCTTGCTAGGCTTTCCCTTCTGGCTCGCCGTGCTCAGTGCGATTGCCGGCATGGCGCTGTTCGGCATGCTGCTGGAGCGCCTCGTGATACGCCCCATCCTCGGCCAGCCCGCTTTTTCCATCGTCATGCTGACCATAGGCGTTGGCTACACGGCGCGCGGCCTGATCACCATGATCCCCGGCATTGGCACCGAAACCTATGTGCTGCCCGTGCCTTACAAGGACCAGATCTGGACGGCCGGCGCACTGGTCATCAACGTCGAGCAGGTCGCCATCATCGGCAGCACGGCGGTGCTCTGCCTGGCACTGTTCACCCTCTTCAAGTACAGCAAGCTGGGCATCGCCATGCAGGCCTCGTCGCAAAACCAGCTGGCCGCCTACTACATGGGCATTCCCGTCAAGCGGCTCAACGGCCTGGTCTGGGGCCTGGCTTCCGCCGTGGCGGCGATTGCCGGCCTGCTGCTGGCGCCCATTACCTTTGTGCACGCCAATATGGGTTTTATCGGGCTCAAGGCCTTCCCGGCCGCGGTGGTCGGCGGCTTCGGCAGCCTGCCGGGCGCCATCGTCGGCGGCCTGGTCATAGGCCTTGTCGAATCGTTCTCGGGCTTTTACCTGCCCGATGGCTTCAAGGACATCGCCGCTTATGTGGTGGTGCTCATCATGCTGATGGTCAAGCCCAGCGGCCTGTTCGGCGAGAAGCTCCGGAAGAAGGTCTAACCGTCATGCGTTTCATTTTTAAGACCGATTACGCGCAGGACCTCAAACTCGCCAAACACTCTGGCCATGTGTTCTGGTACGGCACGCTCATGCTGGCGCTGCTGGCCGCGCCCTGGCTGGTCGCCGAGTACTGGCTCGCGCAGCTGACCTTTGTGATGATTTACGCGATTGCCGGCCTGGGCCTGATGCTGCTGGCGGGTTTTACCGGCCTGTTCTCGCTGGGCCACGCGGCCTTTCTGGGCGTAGGCGCCTATACCCAGGCCGTGCTGACGAACGCGGGCCTGCCCTTTCCCATCGCGCTGGCCTGCGCAGCCGGGCTCTCGGCCGCCGTGGGCCTGGTCGTGGGCCTGCCGGCGCTGCGCGTCAAGGGCATCTACCTGGGCATGGCCACGCTGTCCTTCGGTTTTATCGTCGAAGAGGTGTTCGCGCGCTGGGAAAGCGTGACCGGCGGCAATGCCGGCATCCACATCAAGGTGCCCGACATGTTCGGCTGGAAGCTCGCCAGCGGTGAGTCCTTTTATTTCCTCTGCCTCTTCATCACCGTGGCCGCCACGCTGGCCATCCTCAACCTGCTGCGCTCACCCACGGGCCGGGCTTTTGTGGCCATACGCGATTCCGAAATCTCGGCGCAAAGCATGGGCATACACCTGGCGCGCTACAAGACCTTGTCCTTCGCGCTGTCGGCGGCGCTGGCCGGCATTGCCGGCGCCCTGTATGCGCACAAGCTGCAATTCATCTCGCCCGACCAGTTCAACATCCTGCAGTCCATAGACCTGCTGCTCATGATCGTCATAGGCGGCGTGGGCTCGGTGCACGGCGCCTTCCTGGGCGCCATCTTCCTGATCTCCATGCCGCAGGTGATCGCCCTCAGCAAGGACCAGCTGCCCGCCGCCATAGGCCAGGCGCCCGGCCTGCAGGCGGCCGTTTACGGCATCGTGCTGATCGCCTTTGTGCTGTTCGAGCCACTGGGGCTCTACGGCCGCTGGCTCAAGGTGCGCACCTACTTCCAGCTCTTTCCCTTCTACCGCAAAGGGCTGTTCAAGCGGCAGAAATCCTTCCAGAAGTCGGATCGACTCAAATGACTGACATTCTTCTTTCAGCCAAAGACCTCAGCGTGCGCTTCGGCGGCGTGCTGGCCGTCAACAAGGTGAGCTTTGACGTGAAAGAGGGCGAGGTCTTCACGCTGATAGGCCCCAACGGCGCGGGCAAGACCACGGTATTCAACCTGATCAGCCGCATCTACACGCCGACCAGCGGCGAGATCGAATACCGCGGCGAAAAACTCACGGCGCAGCCGCCGCACAAGATCGCCGCGCTGGGCATCGCCCGCACCTTCCAGAACATCGAGCTGTTCGAGCACGCGACCGTGCTGCACAACCTGCTGATAGGCCGGCACACGCACCGCCAGACCGGCCTGCTGCACGACCTCTTTTTCACCACCAAGGCGCGCGAAGCCGAACTGCAGGCACGTGAGAAAGCCGAGCAGGTGATCGACTTCCTGGACCTGCAGCACCACCGCGATTCCATGGTGGCGGGCCTGCCCTACGGCGTGCGCAAGGTCGTGGAACTGGCGCGCGCGCTGTGCACCGAACCGCGCTTGTTGCTGCTCGACGAGCCCTCATCGGGCCTGAATGTGGAGGAAACCGGCGACATGGCCTTCTGGATACAGGATATCCAGCACGAGCTGGGCATCACGGTGCTGATGGTCGAGCATGACATGACGCTGGTCTCGCGCGTGTCGGACCGCGTGCTGGCCATGAACCAGGGCGAGGTGCTGGCCGTGGGCACACCGCGCGAGGTGCAGACCAACCCCGGCGTGATTGAGGCCTACCTCGGTTCGGTGGATGAAGTGTCTTCCCTGAGGAGAACAGCATGAGTGCGGTTCCGCCGCCCGTCAGCGACCAGCCGGTCCTCAAGCTGCTCAACGTCGAGAGCGCCTACGGCCCGATCAAGGCCATACGCGGCGTGAGCCTGCAGGTGCGGCGCAGCGAGATCGCCACCGTGCTGGGCTCCAACGGTGCGGGCAAGTCCACCATCCTCAAAACCATCTCGGGCATTCTGGATCCGCGCAAGGGCTCCATCGACTTCAAGGGCCAGGACATCACGGCGCAAGACCCGGCTTTCATCGTGCAGCAGGGCCTGAGCCATGTGCCCGAGGGCCGCGAGGTGTTCCCCCTGCTCAGCGTGCGCGACAACCTGCTGATGGGCGCCTATACCCGCAAGGACCGCGACGGCGTGGCGCTGGACATGGAGGCGGTCTACGGCTACTTCCCCATCCTCAGGGAGCGCGCGCTGCAGGACGCCGGCCTGCTCTCGGGCGGCCAGCAGCAGATGCTGGCGATCTCGCGCGCGCTCATGGCCTCGCCCGATCTGATATTGCTCGACGAGCCCAGCCTGGGCCTGTCGCCCAAGCTCACCAGGGAGATCTTCGAGATCGTGGTGCGCATCAACCGCGAGCGCGGCACCACCATCCTGCTGGTCGAGCAGAACGCCAACATGGCGCTCAACGCCTCCGACTACGGCTATGTGCTCGAAAACGGCCGCATCGTGATGGAGGACACCTGCGCCCGCCTGCGCGAGAAGGACGACATCAAGGAGTTCTACCTCGGCATGAAAGAAGACGGCGTGCGCGGCGAGCGGCGCTGGAAGAAGAAAAAGACCTGGAGATGATTAAGACGCCCCCCCTAGCGGCCTTCGGCCGCCTCCCCCCACTGGGGGACGACGCTAGCGGCCCGGCAAAGCCGGTTCCGCGGCGTCCTTGCGTTGGCTCGGTTGGGTCGTGGCATTGGAGCTCTGAATGAGTAATCTTTGGAACTTGGGCCACATTCAGCCTGAATATGACGTCGTCATGCCAGGCGAGACCATTCCCGCCGTGTTCTGGAACGCGGTGGCGCAGCGCGGCGCCAAGACCTGGATGCGGCAGAAAAAGCTGGGTATCTGGCGCAGCTGGAGTTGGGCACAAACCGGCGACGCGGTGCGCGAGATCGCGGCCGGCCTGCTGAGCCTGGGCTTTGCGCGCGGCGAATGCGCCTCTATCCTCTCAAACACCGTCATCGAATGGGTGCTGGCCGACCTGGCCGTGCTGAGCTGCGGCGGCGTCTGCAGCGGCATCTACCCGACCGATGCGGCTTCCCAGGTGCATTACCTGTGCGAGGACTCGCGCAGCACGCTGCTGTTTGTCGAAGACGACGAACAGCTCGACAAGGCACTTGAAGTGAGGCCGCAACTGCCGCTGCTGCGCCAGGTGATCGTGTTCGACATGGAAGGCCTGCGCGAGCTGGACGACCCGGGCGTGATGAGCCTGGACGCGCTGCGCGCGCTGGGCCGCGCCTACCTGGCAGAACACCCCGACGCGGTGGAAGAACGCGCCGACGAGTGCCAGCCCGAGGACCTCGCCATCCTGGTCTACACCTCGGGCACCACCGGCAAGCCCAAGGGCGCCATGCACAGCCAGCGCGGCCTGGTGTTCACCGCGCGCGGCTACAACACGCTGGTGGCGCAGGACGAGGACGACGAGCGCATGTGCTTTCTGCCGCTATGCCACATCGCCGAGCGCATGGGCGGCGAGTATTTTTCGCTGTATGCGGGCGCCAAACTCAATTTCGTCGAGAACCCCGAGACCATTCCCGAGAACGTGCGCGAGATCGCGCCCACGGTGTTCACCGCCGTGCCGCGCGTGTGGGAAAAGTTTTATTCCGGCGTGATGATCGCGCTCAAGGAAGCCAGCTGGCTGCAGCAGGCAGCTTACGCCTGGAGCATAGGCGTGGGCATGCGCATCACCGACACCGTGCTGGCCGGCCGGCCGGTGGGCACCGGGCTCAAGCTGCAGTTCACGCTGGCGCGCTGGCTGGCGCTCAACAACACGCGCAAGCTGATCGGCATACACCGTGCGCGCTTTTGCGTGACGGGCGCGGCGCCGATTTCGCCCGACCTGGTCAAGTGGTACATGGCCTTGGGCGTGCCCATGCTGGAGGTCTGGGGCATGACGGAAACCTGCGGCGCGGCCAGCGGCGTGCCGGCCAGCCGCATGAAGCCCGGCTCCATTGGCCCGGCGGCCGGCTACAACGAGATGCGCCTGGACCCGGCCAGCGGCGAGATCCTGGTGCGCGGCGCCAATATCTTCATGGGCTACCTGAACCAGCCTGAAAAAACCGCCGAAACGCTGGATGCGGACGGCTGGCTGCACACCGGCGACGTCGGCGTGGTGGACGAGGACGGCTATTTCAGGATCACCGACCGCATGAAGGACATCATCATCACGGCCGGCGGCAAGAACGTGACGCCCAGCGAACTCGAAAACGAACTCAAGTTCTCGCCCTATGTTACAGATGCCGTGGTCATAGGCGACAAGCGGCCTTACCTCACCTGCATCATCATGATCGACCAGGAAAACGTCGAGAAATTCGCCCAGGATGCGGACATACCCTTCAGTAATTACGCCAGCTTGACGCGGGCGCTTGAAGTGCAAGAATTGATCCAGTCGGAAATCGACCGGGTCAACAGGAAGTTTGCGCGGGTCGAGCAGATCAAGAAATTTTTCCTGCTCGACACGCAGCTCACGGCGGAGGACGAAGAACTCACGCCGACCATGAAGCTCAAGCGCAAGCTCGTAGAACAAAAATACGCCCCGCACATCGAGGCCATGTACTGAGCACGAGTGGATAAAAAACCTTTAAGGAGACAAACCATGAAACTGAGATCAACCGCCGTACTTTCCGCGCTGGCCTGTGCCGCCGCCCTGTCGGCCGCGCCGGCGCAGGCGCAAAGCCAGGGCGTCAGCAAGGCCGAAATCACGCTGGGCTCCATCCAGGACCTGTCAGGGCCGCTGGCAGGCTTCGGCAAGCAGATACGCAACGGCATGACCTTGCGCGTGGACGAGCTCAACGAGCAGGGTGGTATCAACGGCCGCAAGGTCAAGCTCATCGTCGAGGACTCGGGCTACGACCCCAAGAAGGCGGTGCTGGCGGCGCAAAAGCTGGTGAACCAGGACAAGATTTTCGCCATGGTGGGCCATTTGGGCACGGCGCAGAACCTGGCGGCCATGCCGGTGCAGTTCGAGAAAAACGTCATCAACTTCTTCCCGGTGACGGCCGCCCGTGAGATGTACGAACCCTTCCACAAGCTCAAGTACTCGTTTGCCGCCACCTACTACGACCAGATGAAGGCCGCCGTGCCCAAGCTGGTCAAGGAAAAGAACGCCAAAAAGGTCTGCTCCATGTACCAGGACGACGAGTTCGGCCTGGAAGTGCAGCGCGGCGCCGACGACGGCCTCAAGACCCTGGGCATGACCATGGTCGAGAAAACCTCCTTCAAGCGCGGCGCCACCGATTTTTCGTCGCAGGTCGCCAAGCTCAAGGCCTCCGAGTGCGACCTGGTGGTGCTGGGCACCATCATCCGCGAAACCATAGGCGGCATAGGCACGGCGCGCAAGCTGGGCTACAACCCGGTCTTCCTGGGCTCCAGCGCCGCCTACACCGACCTGATCCACAAGCTGGGCGGCAAGGCCATGGACGGGCTCTACGCCACCATGACGGTGCAAAACCCCTACCTGGACGAGGCCTCGCAGCCCATCCGCTTCTGGGCCAACAAATACAAGACCGCCTTCAATGAAGACCCCACGGTGTTCTCGGTCTACGGCTATACGGTGGTTGACAGCTTTATCCGCGCCTCGCAAAAAGCCGGCGCCAACCTGAGCACCGACAGCTTCATCAAGGCCATGGACACCATGGTGATCCCGGCCGACATCTTCGGCAGCGCCGAAGGCAAGTTCGGGCCGCAAAAACGCCTGGGCAACAACCAGTCGCGCCTGTCCCTGCTGCAGGATGGGCGCTGGAAAGTGGTGTCGGACTACATCACGCACTGAGCGCCTCGGCCCCTCACCGACAAACCGCCTTCGGGCGGTTTTTTCATGGGCCGGGCACAATGCCGCATGCCCGCCTCACCCGACACCCTCGCGACCCTTCATTGCAAAACCACGAAGAGCTGGGAGGCCTGGCTGGCCAGGCACCATGCCAGCAGTCCCGGCATCTGGCTGCAGATCGCCAAAAAGGATTCGGGCATCGCTTCCACCACGCATGCCGAAGCCCTGGAGGCCGCGCTCTGCCAGGGCTGGATAGACGGCCAGCGCAACGCGATGGACGCCCAGTTCTTCCTGCAGAAATTCACGCCCCGCCGCGCACGCAGCACCTGGTCCAAGATCAACTGCGACAAGGCCCTGGCGCTGATCGCGTCGGGCCGCATGCAGCCCGCGGGCCTGGCCGAAGTCGAACGCGCCAAGGCCGACGGCCGCTGGGATGCGGCCTACGACGCGCAGAGCAAGATCACCGTGCCCGAGGACCTGGCGGCCCTGCTGGCGAAAAAGCCCAAGGCCAAGGCTTTTTTTGAATCCCTGGACTCGCGCAACCGCTTCGCCATCCTGTTCAGGCTGCAGACGGCCAAAAAAGCCGAGACGCGCGAACGCCGGCTCGCACAGTTTTTCGCCATGCTGCAGCGCGGGGAAAAAATTCATCCCTGAAAACGGGCAGGGCTTCTGCTGACGTTCCGGAGTGGAGAAGGTACATTGGACTGGACAAGCCCATCCACACAATGAACAAGTGACAAGGAGTCCGCATGGCGTCCAGCTGGTGGCAGCAGATCGGCGAAACCATCGCCTCGGAGTTTTCGGACCTGCCCGACGCCGAACAGGCCACGCGTGTCATGGTGCGCCTGGTGCTGGCGGCCTTGCTGGGCGGCCTGCTGGGCATAGAGCGTGAGCAGAAAGGCAAGGCGGCCGGCGTGCGTACCCACATGCTGGTGGCCATGGGCGCCGCGCTGTTCGTGCTGGTGTCGCAGCAGTCCGGCATGCTCAGCGCCGACCTGAGCCGTGTGGTCCAGGGCGTCGTCGCCGGCATAGGTTTTCTGGGCGCGGGCACCATCCTGAAGGGCCATGTCAAAGGCCATAGCGATGAGGAACAGGTTAAAGGCCTCACGACGGCCGCCGGTATCTGGCTCACCGCGGCCATAGGCGTGGCGGCCGGCATGGGGCGCGAGGCGACCGCCGTGCTCAGCACCCTGCTGGCGCTGGGAATCCTGGCGCTGGTTCCCCGGCTGGTGCGGCTGCTGGAAAAGCCCGAGCCACTGCTCAAGCCTGACCGCGATACCCGCGGGGACGGCTCGTAAGCCCCGCCGAGGCGAACCGTGGCGGTTCAGTCCTTGGTGCGCTGCGAGACGAACTCGCCTTCGTAGCCCTTGGCCAGCGACAGCTTCTCGGCCTCGCTGAGCACCTTGCCCGCGAGCTGGAAGATGCCCTGCTCCTCATCCTCGAGATGATGGTGGATCTTGTGGTGCAGCTCCCTGGCCGCGGCCAGCCAGGCCGGCGAGCTGAAGTCGGTGTTTTCCAGCGTTTCGACCAGCTTGTCCATCTGGTGGTGTTCCGCGATGCCGTGCCGTGAGGGCTCCTGCGTCATGTCGTGCGCGATCAGCGGGACATAAAAAAACCGCTCCTCGGCCGCCGCATGCGCCGCCAGTTCGCGCTTGAGCTCCTTGAACAGGGAATCCCGGTCCGGGCTGTCGCCTTGCGTCTTCACCAAATGGTCGGCCAGGGCACGCTGGGTGTCGTGGCTGATTCGCAGTGCTTCAAAGATATTCATCCGCAAAGTATGCGAAGCCAGGCGTCCCCGGCGTGTAGGCCAAGACCGGATTCCAGCGCAAGGCAGGGCAAAAGCGCTAAATTAGGGGCCTATGAACAAAATCCTTCTTCTGGGCGGCACCGGCTTTGTCGGACGCCATGTGTGTGAAAAGCTGGCGCGGCTGCAATGCCGCGTCACCGTGGTCACGCGCCGGCAGGCCAACGCGCGCCACCTGCAGATGCTGCCGCTGGTCGACGTGGTCGAGGCCGACGCCCACGACAGCAGTTCGCTGGCGCCGCTGCTGGCCGGCCACGATGCCGTTGTCAACCTGGTCGCCATCCTGCACGGCTCGCAGGCCGCCTTCGACAAGGCGCATGTGCAGCTGCCGCTGGAACTGGCCCGTGCCTGCGAGGCCAGCGGCCTCAGGCGCATCGTCCACATCAGCGCGCTGGGCGCTTCGCCCGGCTCGCCGTCCATGTACCAGCGCAGCAAGGCGCGCGGCGAGGCCGTGATGCTGAGCACCGGCCTGGACGTGACCGTGTTGCGGCCCAGCGTGATCTTCGGCGCCGAAGATAAATTCCTCAACACCTTCGCACGGCTGCAGCAGATATTCCCGGTGATTCCGCTGGCTGCCGCCGATGCGCGCTTCCAGCCCGTCTGGGTGGAGGACGTGGCTGACGCCATCGTGCACTGCCTGCGGGATGCCGACACCGTGGGGCAGATTTACGAAATCTGCGGGCCCGAGGTGTTCACGCTGCGGCAGCTCGTGAAGCTGGCGGGCCGCTACGCCGGCGTCAACGGCGGCAAGGGCCGGCCCGTGATCGCGCTACCCGCGCCGCTGGCCCGCCTGCAGGCCGGCCTCATGGAACTGGCCCCCGGCGAACCCATCCTGAGCCGAGACAACCTCGATGCCATGGCCAGCGACAACGTGGCCACCGGCAAGCTGCCCGGCCTGCAGGCACTGGGCATACACCCGGCGTCGCTGGACGCCATCGGGCCGTCCTACCTGGGCGCGCAGGGCCTGCGCAGCGGGCTGACGGCCAAACGCAAGACGGCGGGCCGGTTTTAAGCAGTTCCCGGAACGACACCCGCGGCGACGAAGTGCCTGCCGCGTCGACTAGCGTTTGATGACCAGCCCCTGCCCCGTGGGAAGCGGCATCACGCGGTACTGCCGCGCATCGAACCAGGCATCCTCGGCGATCTTCTGCCCGCGGTAGGCGCCGGCCCATTCGTAGTCGTCGAGGATCAGGATGCCGCCCGGAACCATGCGGTCAAACAGGTGTTCCAGGGCCGCGATCTCGGCGGGCGCCTGGTTCAGGTCGATGTGCAGGTAGGCGATGCGCTCCGGGCAGCCGCTTGCAAACACTTCGGGGATTTTCCCTCTCATGACCTGGACCTGGGGATAGGGCATGAACTTCTCGCAGACCCGCGCATACAAGCCTTCGCCATGCTCCGGCATGGCATGGTTGGCCATGCCGACATCGTGTTCAAAGAGGTCATAGCACCAGAAGGTCTTTGGAAACGCGGGCCCCCCGAGGTAGTCGACGATCGTTTTGACACCCACCCCGGTGTAGGCGCCGCACTCGACGAAATCCCCTTCCAGCTGCACGCAGTGGTAGGCCGCGCAGGCCAGCACGTAGCGCCGCCATACGATGGCTTTGTCGGAGTCGCTCTCGACGTTGTCCTTCCAGGCCTCCAGAAACGGGCCGTCATCGAACATGGACAGGTTGCGCACCCAGGTCAGCAGGTTGTCGGCGAAGTAATAGCCGCCCTCCAGCTTTTGGGTCACCGACTTCATGCTCTCGGTCACCGCCTTGTCGTCCGTCGTCCCCCAGAACACGGGGAAAAAGAAGCTGGGCACCTTGCTTTTCTCAGGTGCCGAAAGCTTGGGAAGAAAGGCAGGCGCACCCGAAACGGCCGGCTTCGAGGATGCGCCCCGAGGGCGGCCCCGAAACAAGCCACCCAGCAGCGCACGCAATACATCACCCAGAATCATGGTTCAACCTCATTTTTTTACCGGCGCAGCAGGCTGCCGACGGTGTTGACGGTGCGCTTACTGTAGCGTGATTTCGCCCGCCAAAAGCCTTTTCCCCGGCATCAGCTGCCGCACCCAGTGCCATCCCAGCAGGGGCCGCGGGACTGGCTTCGCCAGACCGCAGGCGCCGCCCCCTCGAGGGGGGAACAGACTACACGCAGTGAGCCTGGACGGGGGTGAGGTTGTGTGGCATCAATTTTTCGGTTTTTTTGCATCAATGGCGCGCCGGCTCGGCGGTAGCATCGCAAGTCGTTTCACTTTGATTTCTTTCTTCACCACCAGCAGACGGGGTTCCCATGCTCAAGCTCTACATCGGCAACAAAAATTATTCCTCCTGGTCCATGCGCCCCTGGGTGCTGCTCAAGCAGGCCGGCATTCCTTTTGAAGAGGTCAAGCTGCGCTTTGACTCCTTCGATGCCAATTCGAGCTTCAAGGAAAAAATTGGTGGCGTAAACCCGACCGGCCGGGTACCGGCGCTGGATGACGATGGTTTTGTGGTCTGGGACACACTGGCCATTGCTGAATACCTGGCCGAGCGCTTTCCCGACAAAAAACTCTGGCCGCAGGATGTGAAGGCCCGCGCCCGCGCGCGCAGCATCTGCGCCGAGATGCACAGCGGCTTCGGCGCCCTGCGTTCGGCCTGCCCCATGAACATCGAGGCCGACCTGTCCGATATGGGTCAGCTGATCTGGCGCGACAAATCGGCCGTGCGCGCCGACGTTCAGCGCATCGTCGACATGTGGATCGAGCTGCTCGCGCAATACAAAGGCCCCATGCTGTTTGGCGAATTCAGCATTGCCGATGCCTTCTTCGCGCCTGTCTGCATGCGCCTGAGCCGCTACGCCCTGCCCGTTCCCGCGGAAATCAGCGCCTACATCCAGCGTGTCAGCGCCCTGCCCGGCGTCAAGGCCTGGATAGACGACGCACTCGCCGAAAACGACTTCCGCGAGTTTGAAGAGCCTTACCGCGTGAAACGCTGAAGCAGGAGCACCCATGGTCACGATTTACCTGCGCTACGTGCTCAACACCGCAAAACTCAAGGAGTTCGAGCACTACGGCAAGCTGTGGATTCCATTGGTCGAAAAATTCGGCGGCAAGCACCACGGCTACTTCATGCCCAGCGAGGGTGCCAACAACATCGCGCTGGCCCTGTTCACCTTCGACAGCCTGGCGGCGTACGAGAGCTACCGCCAGCGTTCGTTTGCGGACCAGGAGTGCCTGGCGGCCTTCAAGTACGCCGAAACCACAGGCTGCATCATCAGTTACGAGCGCAGCTTCTTCCGGCCGGTGTTCTCCTGACTGCCGGATACCGGTAGCGCGGAGGAAGTAGCCTAAACTTCCTCCATGCAGATTTTCATGGTTGGTGGCGCGGTGCGCGATGCCTTGCTGGGCCTGCCCGTGCAGGACCACGACTGGGTGGTCGTGGGCGCCACGCCCGAGGCGCTGGCAGCCCAGGGCTACCTGCCCGTGGGCAAGGACTTCCCGGTCTTCCTGCATCCCGAGACCCGCGAGGAGTACGCGCTGGCCCGCACCGAGCGCAAGACGGCGCGCGGCTATCGCGGCTTTGCGGTGCATGCCGATCCCGACGTGACGCTGGAGCAGGACCTGGCGCGGCGCGACCTGACCATCAATGCCATCGCGGCCCCGGCCCGCGGCGACGACGCGCCCGGCCGCTTCGAGCCCGACTTTGCCGCGCTGATAGACCCCTTCGGCGGGCAAAAAGACCTGCAGGCCAAAGTCTTGCGCCATGTGACCGGCGCCTTCCGCGAAGACCCTGTGCGCATTTTGCGGCTGGCCCGCTTCGCCGCCCGCTTTTCCGATTTTTCGGTGGCGCCCGAGACCCTGGCGCTGATGCGGGACATGGTGGCCGAGGGCGAGGTCGATGCGCTGGTGCCCGAACGCGTGTGGCAGGAGCTCGCGCGCGGGCTGATGGAGGACAAGCCCTCGCGCATGTTCGAGGTGCTGCGTGACAGCGGCGCGCTGGACAGACTGCTGCCCGAGGTGGCGCGCCTTTGGGGCGTGCCCCAGCCCGCCGCCCACCATCCCGAGGTCGACACCGGCGTCCATCTGATGATGGTGCTGGACATGTCGGCGCAGCTCAAGGCGCCCCTGGCAGCGCGCTTTGCCTGCCTGTGCCACGACCTGGGCAAGGGCACCACGCCGGCCGAGGCCTTGCCGCGCCACATCGGCCATGAAGACCGCAGCGCCGAACTGCTCAAGGACGTGTGCGAGCGCCTGCGCGTCCCGGTGGACTGCCGCGAGATCGCCGACGTGGTGGCGCGCGAGCACGGCAACGTGCACCGCAGCGAAAGCCTGGGTGCCGCGGCCCTGGTGCGGCTGCTGGAGCGCTGCGATGCGTTTCGCAAACCCCAGCGCTTTGCCGATATCCTGCTGGCCTGCGAATGCGACGCGCGCGGCCGCCTGGGCCTGCACGATTCGCCCTACCCGCAGCGCCCGCGCCTGCTGGCGGCCCTGGCCGCGGCCCAGGCGGTGCAAACGCAGCCGCTGGCGCAAGCGGCGCAGGCGGCGGGGCGTGGCGGCAAGCAGATCGGCGACGTGATCCACCAGGCGCGCGTCAAAGCGGTGCAGGACAGCCTGCCCGGAACCGCGGCAGGGCAACCACCACCCGACAGGATGTGAAAAAGCGAAACCGGCCTACAGCGATTTGACAGGGGCCCTGCTAAGGTGAATGGCGATGCAGTTATCACCTTCCCCATCGCCGCCGCCACCTTCATCGCGTTCGGCGCCTCCCGGGCAGTTGCCGGCCATAGGTGCGCGGACCGCCCTCTTCCTGGACTTTGACGGAACACTGGCCGACCTGGCGCCCGAGCCCGACGCGGTTCAGCTGGTGTCGGGCGTGATCCCGGCCCTGCTCAGGCTGTCGGGCCAGCTGGAGGGCGCCCTGGCGATTGTGTCGGGCCGCAGACTGGCCGACCTGGATGGCTTTCTTGCGCCTTTGGAGCTCCCACTGGCCAGCGAACACGGCGCGCAGCGCCGCGACGCGCGGGGCCGTGTCCTCAGCCTCGCGGAGCCCGACCTGAGCGAACTCGCGCGCAGCGTCGCCGAGTTTGCCGCCCAGCACGACGGGTTGCGTGTGGAAATCAAGCAGGCCGCCGTCGCGCTGCACTACCGCCATGCGCCTCAGTTGGAGTCGCTGTGCCTGCGGGTCATGCAGGAAGCCGCCGACCGCACGCCCGGCGTCGAGCTGCTGTGCGGCAAGTATGTGTTTGAAGTCAAACCAGCGAATGTCAGCAAGGGATCGGCAATCAAGGCCTTTATGCGCGAAGCCCCGTTTGCCGGCCGCCTGCCTCTGTTCGCCGGCGACGACACCACCGACGAAGCCGGCTTTGCCGCCGTGCAGTCGCTGGGTGGTGAAGGCATCAAGGTCGGCGAAGGCGCGACCGTGGCGCGCCACCGCTGCGCATCGCCCGACGCGCTGCGCGAATGGCTGCACGCGGCCTTTGGCGGCAGGTCGCTGGAGGTTGACGATGCGCCGGCCGCCGCGCCGGGGAGCCGCCCATGAACGTGGCCGCCGATTCCCTGCACTTCACGTCGCCCGCCAAGCCCTCCCTGGCCATGGGGGTGATCGGCAACTGCGGCTTCAGCGCCCTGATCGACGCGCGCGGGCGCATCGTCTGGTGTTGCCTGCCGCGCTTTGACAGCGACCCGGTCTTCAACGCGCTGCTCGAGCCCCAGCCGGAGCAAGGCGAAACCACCATGCCCGGCATCCAGGACTCGCAGTCCAGCGCCTTCGCCATCGAGATCGAGGACTTCGCCGAGGCCAGGCAGTGGTACGAGCCCAATACCGCCGTGCTGCGCACCCAGCTCTTCGACACGCGCGGCCAGGGCATAGAGATCACCGACTTCGCGCCGCGTTTTTTCAGCCGCTCACGCTTTTTCAGGCCCATGACGCTGGTGCGCCGGATCAAACCCATCCACGGCGCGCCGCGCATACGCGTGGCGCTGGACATCCGTTTCGACTGGGGCCGGCGCAAGCCGGTGATCACCCAGGGCAGCAACCACCTGCGCTATGTGGGCGATGAACTCACGCTACGCCTGAACACCGATGCCTCGCTTTCGCACCTGCTGTCCAAGCAGCCTTTTGTGCTGACGCGCGAGCACAATTTCCTGTTGGGCGCCGACGAGTCGCTGCCGGAAGGCATTGCCGACACCGCGCGCCTGTTCGAGCAGGAGACCATTTCCTACTGGAAGAAGTGGAGCCAGCGCCTGCACATCCCGCTGGAGTGGCAGGAGGCCGTGATACGCGCGGCCATCACGCTCAAGCTCTCGCTGTTTGAAGACACGGGCGCCATCGTCGCCGCCATGACCACCAGCATTCCCGAGGCGCCCGGCAGCCAGCGCAACTGGGACTACCGCTACTGCTGGCTGCGCGACGCCTTTTTTGTGGTGCGCGCGCTCAACAGCCTCTCGGAGGTCGGCACCATGGAGGACTACCTGCGCTGGCTCAGCAACGTGGTGGTGCAGTCCAAGGGCGGGCATATCCAGCCGCTCTACGGCATAGGCCTGGAGCGCGAGCTGCCCGAATCCATCATGGTGCACCTGGGCGGCTACCGCGGCATGGGCCCGGTGCGCGTCGGCAACCAGGCGCAGGAGCACTTCCAGCACGACGTCTACGGCAACGTGATACTGGGCGCCGCCCAGTCCTTTCACGACCACCGCCTGCTGCACCGCGCGGGCCTTGCCGAATTCAAGCGGCTGGAAGACGTCGGCGAGCAGGCCGTGCGCAACTACGACAAACCCGACGCCGGCATGTGGGAGCTGCGCACACGCGCGCGCATCCACACCTCGTCGGCCCTGATGTGCTGGGCCGCCTGCGACCGGCTGGCCAAGATCGCGCTGGTGCTCAAGCTGCAGGACCGCGCCGACTACTGGCGCGGTCATGCAGCGGTGATGCAGGAACGCATACTGCGCGAAGCCTGGAGCGAAGAGCGCCAGTCCTTTGCCGAAAGCTTCGGCGGGCGCGACCTGGACGCCAGCGTTCTGCTGATGATTGAAGTCGGTTTTATCGACCCCAAGGACCCGCGCTTTGTCGCCACGGTGGACGCGCTGGAAACCCATTTGTGCGACGGCCCCTATATGCGCCGCTACGAGGCGCCCGACGACTTCGGCAAGCCCGAAACCGCCTTCAACATCTGCACCTTCTGGCGCATAGACGCACTGGCCCGCATAGGCCGCAAGGAACAGGCCCGCGAGATCTTCAACACCATGCTGGCCGCGCGCAACCACGTGGGCCTGCTGTCGGAAGACACACATCCCCTGACCGGCGAGATGTGGGGAAACTTTCCGCAGACTTATTCGATGGTCGGCATCATCAATGCGGCAGTCCGCCTCTCAACCCCCTGGGAATCGCAAGTATGAACACCCCCGCCGGAGTATTGGCTCACCCCCGTCGGCGGCTCACTTCGTGTAACCCCTTCCCCCCTTCCAGGGGGCGGCGCCTGCGGCCCGGCGAAGCCGGTTCCGCGGCCCCTGCTGGTAGTCAGGGGTACGCGTTATGAGTCGGCTTGTTGTCGTCTCGAATCGCGTCGCAGATCCCCGCAAAGCCGCAGCCGGCGGGCTGGCAGTGGCCTTGGGTGATGCGCTCAATGCCACCGGGGGCTTGTGGTTCGGCTGGAGCGGCAACGTCATCGAAGGCGGCGCGCCAGGTGAAGGCGAGCTGCATGTGCAGCAGGCCGGCAACGTCAAGCTGGCGACGGTGGACCTGTCGGCCGAAGACCATGCGGGCTATTACCTGGGCTACAGCAACGGCGTGCTCTGGCCGGTGTTTCATTACCGGCTGGACCTGGCGCGCTTCGACACGGGTTTCATCGAGGCCTACCGCCGCGTGAACCGGCTGTTCGCGCACAAGCTGATGCCCCTGCTCAAGCCCGACGACATCATCTGGATCCACGACTACCACCTGATCCCCATGGCCGCCGAGCTGCGCGCCATGGGCTGCAACAACCGCATCGGTTTTTTCCTGCACATCCCGCTGCCGCCGCAGCAGATACTGGCCGCCATTCCCCAGCATGAGTGGCTGATACGTGCGCTGTTCGCCTACGACCTGGTGGGCTTCCAGGGCGAAAACGATTTGCTGCATTTTTCGCGCTATGTGCAGGCTGAGGCCGGTGCCGTGGCGCTGGGCGGCAACCGCTTCAGGGCTTTTCACCGCACCGTGCGCGCGGGCGCCTTCCCGATCGGCATAGACGTGGATGAATTCGCCGCGCTCACGCATGCGCAGGATGCGCGCGACATGTACGAGCGCATGAAGGAAGAGTATTCGCGCCGCAAGCTGCTGCTGGGCGTGGAGCGGCTCGATTACTCCAAGGGCTTGCCGCAACGCCTGAAGGCGTTTGAAACCTTGCTGAAAAAGTATCCCGAAAACATTCGCAGCGCCACACTGATCCAGATCGCCGCGCCCAGCCGGGAAGACATGGGAACCTACACCGATTTGCTGCAGGAACTCGAAAGCCTGTGCGGCGCCACCAACGGCAATTTCGGCGAGCTCGACTGGATGCCGATACGCTACATCCACCGCAACGTGGCGCGCAAACGCCTGCCGGGCCTGTACCGCGTGGCGCGGGTGGCGCTGGTCACACCGCTGCGCGACGGCATGAACCTGGTGGCCAAGGAATTCATCGCCGCACAAAACCCCGCCGACCCCGGGGTCCTGGTGCTCTCACGCTTCGCGGGCTCGGCCGAGCAGCTCGAAGACGCGCTGCTGGTGAATCCCTACGACATCGACGGCACGGCCGACACCATACAGCGGGCGCTGCAGATGCCGCTGGAGGAACGACAGGCGCGGCACCAGAAACTGCTCAAGCACATTCGTGAGCATGATGTGCATTGGTGGCGGAGGGAGTTTTTGAATGCCTTGGGCTTCGAAGGTCCGGCTTAGTTGAGGCCGGGGCTTGAGCCGGGTCTTGCTCCGGCTTGCGCGCCTTGCCCTCTGCTAAGGACTGTTGGCCGGGTCTCGCCCCGGCGGGCGAGATACTTTTCTTTGCGTCGCCAAAGAAAAGTACCCAAAAGAAAGGCGACCCTGGTGTCTGCGTCCCCTCCGCTTCGCTGCGGGGCAACCTGCGGTGCTCGGTCCAGCCGGGGTCTGGCTAAACTCGCTACGCTCAGACAACGCCAGCCCTTATCCGTCTGGACCTCCGCTCCTCGGCGCATACACAAGGGGGTGGGAGACAAATACCAAATATCGAAAACCACAAGGACACACCAAGGCGTGTCCTTGTTTGGCGCCAAAGCTCACTTCAAAGAAAAATTCTTTAAGAAACTATATAAGCCCCGGCGCCAGTCGAAAAAAGCTTCCCATCAGCTCCGAGGAACTCCATCCTCGTACTCGCCACCCGCGACCCCAGCCGCATCACCTCGGCCCGCAACTCAAAGAATTCGCTGATTCCCGGCCGCAAATAGTCAATCCGCAAATCAATCGTCCCCAGCTTGGTGAAGCGATGCAGGCGCAGCAAGGGAGCCTCGTCCATGTGGCGCGCGCCTATGGCCGCCATCACCGCCAGGCCGCCCATGGCGTCCAGCCCGGCACTGATCACGCCGCCGTGGATGCGGTTGTGGGCGTAGTGGCCTATGAGCTCATTGCGCATGTCTATGCGGGCGCTCACCCGTTCGGCCGTCACCGAGGTGATCTTCAGCCCCAGCAGTTTGTTAAAAACGATTTTTTCCTCGAACAGGCCTTTGAGGCCGGCGACGAATTCCGGCTCAAACTCAATCGCGCCGGGAGAGTCAGGATGTGCTTTGGTCATAGTCCCAATTGTCGTGCAGCGAGGTCCTTCATGATTTCTTCGGCGCCGCCGCCTATCATCATGACCTTGACCTCACGATAAATCCGCTCGCTTTTGGTGCCGCGCATATAGCCCATGCCGCCCAGGATCTGCACCGCCTGGTCGGCGCAGAACTGCATGGTTTGTGTGGCGTGGTTCTTCAGGAGGCAGACCTGGGCCACCCAGTCGGCGTTGCCTGAAGCCTCATCACCCGCATCGGCGCGCAGCGCCAGCGCGTCGGCCCAGGCTTGAGTGGAGGCGATGTGCATCTGCATGTCCACGAGCTTGTGGCGTATCACCTGGCGTTCGACCAGCGCCGCGCCAAAAGTCTTGCGCTGGCGCGCCCAGTCCAGCGCCTCGTCATAACAAGCTTCGGCAAAACCCAGCGCGGCCACGGCCAGCGCCAGGCGCTCGCCATTGAAGTTGCCCATGACCATGCGAAAGCCCCCGCCTTCTTCGCCGATCAGGTAACGGGCCGGCACGCGCACATGGTCAAAACGCAGCTGCGCCGTGTCCGAACACCACCAGCCCATTTTTTTCAAGGGGCTGCGCGACAGGCCCGCCGCATCGCCCGGCACCACCAGCAGGGAAATGCCGGCGGGGCCTTGGGCCTCACCGGTGCGCACGGCCACGGTCAGGAAGTCGGCCCGCATGCCCGAGGTAATAAAAACTTTCTCGCCGTCGATCACATAGTCGCCGCCGTCCCGCCGCGCCGTGGTGCGCAGCGCGGCCACATCCGAGCCGCCCCCGGGTTCGGTAATCGCCAGGGCGGCGATTTTTTCGCCACGCAGCACGGGTGTGATGACTTCCTGCTGCAGCGCAGGGGTGCCATGGTGCAGCACGGGCGGCAAGGCGATGTTGTGGGAAAACAGGCTGGCCATGACGCCACCACTGCCGCCATAGCGGCACAGGGCCAACGTGACTGCATTGCGCAGCCGCCACGAGGCCGGTGTGCCGCCCAAGGCCTCGGGATAGCCCAGGCCCAGCAAACCCAGACTGGCCGCCCGCGTGTAGAGCGCGCGCGGAAACTCGCCGGCCTCGTCCCATGCCGCGGCATGCGGCGCGATCTCACGTTCAGCAAAACGCCGCACGGCATCGGCCATGGCGGCGACAGCCTCATCATCTTCGCCGTGGACGGCGTAAGACGCGCTCATGCCTCAAACCTCAGCAAGACCTGGCCGGACGCGGCCTGCTGGCCGGACTCCACCATCACGGCCGCCAGCACCGCATCGTGCGGCGCGTTGATCGCATGTTCGAGTTTCATGGACTCGATCACCAGCAAGGTGTCGCCGCGCCGCACGGCCTGGCCGGGCAGCGCATGCACCGTGATGACCTTGCCGTTAAAGGGCGCACGCAGCTCCTGCGAGGCGGCTGCGCCGCCCGAGGACACCGCTTCAAAGCTCGCGTCTTCCATAAACAGGTCGACACCGCCCGCCTGCACATGCCAGCGGCTGGCGGACTGGCCCACGGCGCCCTGAAGGCGCACGGCCGCCACGCGCCACCGCGTTTCGCCGATACGCACCGTGGCAGCCTCGCCAGGCGCCGTCGTCAGCGCCGCCTGCCGGGTCCGGCCATCGGCCTCGACCTCGAACTGCCCGCGGCCCTGCTCTCGCACGCGCAGGTCCAGCAGTTCGCCGCGATGCCGCAGCCTGAGCGGTTTGGGGAAGGGGCAGGGCAAATCGGAGGCAACCCCGTGGAAAAGCGCCGCCAGCCCCAGCGGCACAGTCGTCTTCGCCTCTTCCTTCTGCAGCGCCTCCCGCAAGCCGGCGCCCTGCTCGGCCAGAAAAGGAATCAGCGCCTCCCCGGCACCAAATACCGGATGGCCCAGGCAGCGGGCCAAAAAGCCCCGGTTGGTCGGCAGGCCCAGCACCTCGGTGCGGCCCAACGCCGCGATGAGCATGTCCACGGCCTCGCTCCGCGTCGCGGCATGCGCGATCAGCTTGCCCAGCATGGAGTCGTAGTGAGGCGGCACCACCAGGCCTTCAAACAGCGCATGGTCAAAGCGAACACCGCCCGGCTCGCGAAAATGCTGGACCAGGCCGGCGTGGGGCCTGAAGTCCTCGTCTTCGGCGCACAGGCGCACCTCGATGGCATGGCCGGTCAACACCACCTCGTCCTGCGCCAGCGGCAAGGCCTCGCCCCGCGCAACACGCAGCTGCCACTCGACCAGGTCCAGGCCTGTCACCGCTTCGGTCACGGGATGCTCAACCTGCAGGCGGGTGTTCATCTCCATCAAAAAGAAATTGACCCCCACGCTTGCCACTTCGTGTGCTGCGCGAGGCCTTGCAGGCCGCAGCTCGCGAGACGCTTCGCCTCTGTCGCCTGTCCAAACCTGCTCAAGCAGGTTTGGAGCCGCAGGCTCCAGCCCCTCAGGGGCCCTCGCGCCTTGGGGCGGCCCGGCGGCGCTCAAGTCATCCCCCTCCACAAGAAACTCCACCGTTCCGGCGCCCACATAGCCGGCCGCCTTGGCCAGCGCCACGGCAGCGCCGCACATGCGCGCGCGCAGGGCCGCGTCGACGGCAGGGCTTGGCGTCTCTTCAATGAGCTTCTGGTGGCGCCGCTGCACTGAACAATCGCGCTCACCCAGGTGGATGCAATGGCCGTGTGTATCGGCGAACACCTGCACCTCGACGTGGCGGGGGTTGAGCAGGGCTTTTTCGATCAGCAGCTCTTCACTGCCGAAGGCCGAGGCGGCTTCCGAGCGTGCGCTGTGCAAAGCCGCGCGCAAATACCCCGCAGCCTCCACCAGCCGCATGCCCCGCCCGCCGCCGCCCGCCACGGCCTTGACCATGACGGGATAGCCTATGCGGCCGGCCTCGGCCTCAAAACGCGCGTCGGACTGGTCCGCCCCCTGGTAACCCGGCAGGCAAGGCACACCTTGCGCCTGCGCCAGCTGCTTGGCGGCCGACTTGCTGCCCAGTTGCCGGATCGCGGCCGGCGGCGGCCCCACCCAGGCCAGCCCCGCCGCGATCACCGCTTCGGCAAAGGCCGCGTTCTCGCTGAGAAACCCGTAGCCGGGATGAACCGCGTCTGCGCCGCTGGCTTGCGCCGCGGCAATGAGCTTGTCAATCCGCAAATAAGAGTCCGCCGGGCTGTCGCCACCCAGCGCACAGGCCATACCGGCCTCGCGCACATGCAGGGCGTCGGCATCGGCGTCCGAATACACAGCCACTGTGTTGATGCCCATGGCATGGGCCGTGCGAATGACGCGGCGGGCAATCTCGCCGCGGTTGGCCACCAGCAGGCTTGTGATGCTTGTCATAGGCTCCAACCGGGCGTGGCCTTGCTCGAGAACGCCCGCAGGCCTTCAGCGGCTTCGGCGCCGCGCAGGCTGCCGGCAAACAAGATCGCCGCCTGGTCCAGCACGTCGGGCAAGCCCTGGCCCTGCGATGCCGCCAGCAGTTCCTTGGTCGCGGCCAGCGCACGCGGCCCGGCCTGGCCCAGGCGCGCCAGCACCGCCTGCAAGGCCGCCGGCAGCTCGTCGGCCGCATGCACCTCATCCACCAGGCCCAGCTGCAGCGCTTCCCACGCCGTCCACTTGCGACCGGTGAGCAGGCACTGGCGCGCCGCCCGGTCGCCCAGGCGCCTGAGCACAAAGGGCGCGATCTGCGCGGGCACCACGCCCAGCGTGACCTCGGGCGCGGCCAGCACCGCGCGGTAGCCGGCCAGCACAAAGTCGGCGCAGCACACCAGGCCCAGGCCGCCGCCCATGGCGGACCCGTTGACGACAGCCACCATCACCTGCGGCAGGTCGCACAGGGATTGGAGCAACGCGCCAAAACGCCGGTTCATCGCCGCCAGCGGGTCAGGCGTGCCCGGCGGAACGGCCCGGCCTATAGCCTCGGCAAAGCCGCCCAGGCTGCCGCCCGCGCAAAATGCCCCGCCGGCCCCGGCCAGCACGACAAAGCGCAGCGAGCTGTCTTGCGCCGCGCGCTCGCAGGCGGCCTGCAGGTCCCGCACCAGCGCATCGCTCAAGGCATTGCGGGTGGCGGGATCGTTCAGGGTCCAGGTCTCGGTGGCGCCTTCGCGCACCACATCCAGCAGGGTCATAAGATCACGCGGCTTTCTTGGCGGACTTGGCCACACCCATGATCCTGGCAATGATGCCCATCATGACTTCGTCGGCGCCGCCGCCTATGGAGGCCAGCCGCCCGTCGCGGAACATGCGCGCCACCTTGTTCTCCCAGGTGTAGCCCATGCCGCCCCAGAACTGCAAACAGGTGTCGGGCACCAGGCGGTTGAGCCGCCCGGCCTTGAGCTTGGCCATGGAGGCCAGTTCGGTCACGTCCTGGCCCTGCACATAGAGCTCGCAGGCGCGGTAAGTCATGGCGCGCAGGCTTTCGACCTCGGTCTTCATCTCGGCCAGCTTGAACTGCACCCATTGCTGGTCGGCCAGCGCGGCGCCGAAGAGCTTGCGCTCATGCGCCCATTCGACCGTCCACTCGATGCAGTTGGAGAGCGACTGTATGCAGCTGGCCGCGCACCACAGGCGCTCCTCCTGGAACTGCATCATCTGGTAGACAAAGCCCGAGCCTTCGCTGCCTATCAGGTTGCGCTGCGGCACGCGCACCTCGTCGAAATAAATCAGGCCGGTGTCGGACGAATTCATGCCGATTTTTTTGATCTTCTTCGCCGCTTCAATGCCTTTTCGCAGTTTTCCGTTCTCGCGCATGGGCACCATCACCAGGCTTTTGTTCTTGTGCGCGGGACCCTCGCCGGTATTGACCAGCATGCACATCCAGTCGGCCTGCAGGCTGTTGGTGATCCACATCTTCTGGCCGCTGATCACATAGTCGCCGCCGTCCTTGCGCGCCTGGCTTCTGATGGAGGCCACGTCGCTGCCCGCGCCGGGCTCGCTCACCCCTATGCAGCCCACGGTGTCGCCGGCAATCGCGGGGGCGAGGAACTCGCGTTTGAGCTCGTCGCTGCCGAAGCGCGCCAGCGCCGGCGTGCACATGTCCGTCTGCACGCCGATTGCCATGGGCACGCCGCCGCAGTCGATGTGGCCCAGCGCCTCGGCCATGGCCATGCCGTAGGAATAGTCCAGGCTCGCGCCGCCGTATTCCTCAGGTTTGGTCAGGCCCAGCAGGCCCAGGTTTCCGAGTTTTTTGAAGACCTCGTGCGCGGGAAATATTTCGGCCGCCTCCCATTCATCGACATGCGGGTTGATTTCGGCGTCTATAAAACGTTTGAGGGTTTTCTGGATTTCCAGGTGTTCGTGGCTGTATTGCATCTTTTGTCTCCGTTTCTTTTTTTGTTTCGCGCGCCTTACATGCGCGCCACGCCGAACTGCATGGGCCTGGGCTGCCGCGCCTCGGCCTGGGCGCAGATGTCCAGGCATTGCGCCAGCACGGCGCGCGTGTCTCGCGGGTCTATCACGCCGTCATCCAGCACCAGGCCCGAGGTGTAGAACACATCGGCCTGGGCCTCGAACATGGCGACGATCTTGTCGTACTGGGCCTGCGACTGGGCCGGGTCGGCTGCGATGCCCTTGCGCGCCATCGCCGCCTCGCTGACGATCTGCATGGTGCGCGCGGCCTGCTCGCCGCCCATCACGGCCGTTTTGGCGCCAGGCCAGCTGAAGAGAAAACGCGGCGCGTAGCCGCGGCCGCACATGCCGTAGTTGCCCGCGCCGAAGGAGGCGCCGCACTGGAGGGTGATCTGCGGCACCGTGGCGTTGGCGACGGCCTGGATCATCTTGGAGCCGTGCTTGATCATGCCGGCCTGCTCGCTTTCCTTGCCCACCATATAGCCTGTGGTGTTCTGCAGGTAGAGGATGGGGTGGCCCAGCTGGCACATCAGCTGGATGAAATGCGCGGCCTTGTTGGCGCCGGCCACGTCGATCGGGCCGTTGTTGCTGAGGATGCCGACGGCATGCCCGTTTATGCAAGCCTGCACACAGACCGTGGCCGCGCCGTAAAGCGCCTTGAAAGGCAAAAAATCCGAGCCGTCGACCAGCCGCGCGATCACCTCATGCATGTCCAGCGGCTGGCGCAAGTCGTCCGGCACCAGGCCCAGCAATTCTTCCGCCGGGTACAGCGGGTCTTGCGCCCTGTCCCTGGCGGCGGCCTGCGCCCACCCGGTGCGCGCCACGACTTCGCGCGCCAGGCCCAGCGCCTCGCGGTCATCCCCGGCGAGTTGCTCGCCCAGGCCGGACACGGCGCTGTGCATCAGCGCGCCGCCCAGCTCCTCCTCTGTCGCCACTTCGCCGGTGGCGGCCATCAGCAGCGGCGGGCCGGCCAGGAAAGCGCGCGAACGGTTGCGCACCATGATGACGACGTCGCTCAGGCCCGGCATGTAGGCGCCGCCGGCCGTGCCCGAGCCGTGCTGCACGGTGATGACGGGAATGCCGGCCGCCGACAGGCGCGCCAGGTTGCGAAACAGCGCACCGCCCTGCACAAAACCCTCGACCCGGTAGCGCATGAGGTTGGCGCCCGCGCTTTCCACCAGGTGGACAAAGGGCAGCTTGCCCTGCAGGGCGATCTCCTGAACACGCAGGATTTTTTCCAGGCCCATGGCCTGCACGGCGCCGGCCTCTATGCCCGAGTCGCTGGCCACCACCATGCAGCGCACACCGCTGACAAAACCGATGCCGGCCACCACGCCGCCGCCCGGCACCGACTGGTCGGCGTCCTTGCTGTCCTGCAGATAACCGGCGAGCGAGCACAGCGGCAACCAGGGCGCGCCGGCGTCCAGCAGCAGCGCCACGCGCTCGCGCGGCAAAAGCTGGCCGCGCTTGTCGAAGGCGGGCCGCGATCTGGCCGAGGCGGCGGCGCTGCGCTCTTCCAGCGCGCGCAGCGCGTCTATGCGCGCGAGCATGGCTTCACGCCGCTGCAAGGCCTGCGGCGACTGCGCACTCCAGGCCGACCGGAACAGTGTCATGACTGGAACACTTTCGGCGTTTCGGCCAGGTGAAAGCCCTCAAAAGCCTTGATGGCGTCCCGCTGCAAGGCCTCGGCACCGGGCTGCCGCATAGGCCAGCCCATGCGCACCTGCGGCCTGGCACCGTCCACGCGCAGCGTCGTGCCGCTGATGAAACTGGCGGCCTTGCTAAGCAAAAACACCACGGCCGCCGAGGTTTCGCTTTCGGTGCCAAAGCGGCCCAGCGGCACGGTGTTTCGCATCTCGCGCAGCATGGGGCCGGCCTCGGGCGGGTAGTGGTCCATGCCGCTGGAGGCGATATAGCCCGGCGCCACCGCGTTCACGCGCACGCCGCTTTTGGCCCATTCGGCGGCGGCGGTTTCGGTGAAGCTCACCATGCCGGCGCGCGCCGCGCCGCTGTGGCCCATGCTGGGCATGGAACCCCACATGTCGGCCACGATGTTGACGATGCTGCCGCCCTTGTCCCGCATGGCCTGCACATAGCATTCGCGCGCCATCAGGAAACCGCCCGTGAGGTTGGTGCTGATGACGGCTTCCCAGCCCTTGGCGCTGATGGCTTCCAGCGGCGTGATGTACTGGCCGCCGGCGTTGTTGACCAGGCCGTCGATGCGGCCCTGGGCCGCCACGATGGCGGTGATGCAGGTCCTGACGGCTTCTTCCTGGCGTATGTCGCAGGGGTGGAAGCTGACCCGCCCGCCCTGCGCCACGATTTCGCCGGCCACGCCGTGCAGCTTGTCTATTTTTCGGCCTATCAACACCACATGCGCGCCCAGCGCGGCGAGTTCGTGCGCGATGCAGCGCCCTATGCCCGAACCGCCGCCGGTGACGACGATGACCTGGCCGGCAAACAGGCCCGGCCGGAAAACGGATTGGTAGCCCATGCCTAAGCCTTTGAAGATTTTCCCTGCGCGGGAGCGTGGATAAAAAGCGCCATGGCCGCGTCGGTGAGGTCGTCCAGCGTGGCGGACTGCCTGGCGTCAAACCACTGCACCGACCAGTTGAGCGCGCCGAACATCAAGAGGCGCGCCAGCTTCACCGGGCCCTTGAGCTGCCCCGCCCGCGCCAGCGCCTGGAGCACGGGCTCCCAGACGGCTTCATAGTCGCCTTGCAGCTTGGTCAGCACGGCGCGCTGGCGGGCCGTGATGGAACGCGACTCATAGAGCATCACCGGGATGAAATCGCTGCCGGGGCCCAGCAGCACGCCGAAGTGGTTGCGCACCAGCAGCCGCAGCAACGCGGGGGCGTCGCCGTCGGGAAGCCCGGCCGATTGCAGCGCCTGGGCCTGGCGCTGCAGGGCCGAGCGCATGCCCTCCTCCATCACCGCATGGAGCAGCGCGCCCTTGCTTTTGAAGTGGTAGAAGGGCGAGCCGCTGTGCATGCCGACGGCGGCCGCGATGTCACGCGTGCTGGTGGCGTCAAAGCCTTTTTTGCGGAACAACCGGGCGGCGGCCGTGATGAGTTCGAGGCGGCGGTTGCCGTCGTCGCGCTCGTCCAGGGTCTTGCGCGGGCGGCCGCGCGGGCGTTTTTCAGCGGCGGCGGCGGGCGTTTTTGAGGGGCGAGGGGCGCGTGCGGCGGTACGCGAACGCGCGGCGGGTTTGTCCATAAGGACGGACCATAGCAAAATCCGTTATTTTTAGCAAGCAAGCGCTTTGTAAAAATACCAAAGGCCGGTTTTCCTCACCGGGTCACTTGTGTGGGCCGCCCGCCTTGCCGCCGGCCGGGGCTCCCACCTGCGGGTGCGCGCCGTGGATGTGCGCCGCATGGCCGCGTTCGGCCGGTGTGCGGTTCCGGCTTTGCTGCAGCGCGGCTTTTTCCAGGCCGCTGAGGATGCCGCAGTCGCCGGCGGCCTGGCCGCTGGCGCATTGTTCGCGCAGCAGCTTGAGGTCTTTTTCCAGCGCCTTGAGCTCGCGTATGCGCGTGGCGACGTGGTGGATGTGCTCATCGAGCAAGGTGTTGACGTCGGTGCAGCTGCCGGCCGGTGCGTCCTTGAAGTTCAGCAGCGTGCGGATTTCGGCCAGCGTCATGTCCAGCGAGCGGCAGTGGCGTATGAAGGCCAGGCGCTGCACATGGCTTTCGTCGTAAATGCGGTAATTCGAGCCGGTGCGCGCCGCTTCGGGCAACAAGCCCTCACGCTCGTAGTAGCGTATCGTTTCCGTCTGGGTTTGCGCGGTTTTGGCCAGTTCTCCGATTTTCATGGCGACCTCCTTCAATACCGTCCCACACGGCATCAGGGTCACTTGACTCTAAGGCCGCTACAGGGTTTCCAATTAAGCCATGAAATCTGAAAAACACCTTGTTTCCACCCTGGATGCCCCTACCGGCAACTGCTGCGGCGGCGCGCACGGCGTACACACGCCAACACCTGTAACAACCGGCGCCGCGGGGCGGACATTTCGCATCGCCACCATGGATTGCAGCGCCGAGGAATCGGACATACGCCGCGCGCTGGAGCCCATCGCCGGCATACGCTCGCTGGGCTTCCAGCTGGGCGCGCGCACGCTGCGCATAGACGCCGGCGAGGAAGCCTACGCGCCTGCCCTGGACGCGATCCGCAAAGCCGGTTTTGACCCGCAGCCGGCCGAGACCGCCATCCCGCAAGGGCATGGTCATGAGGGGCACGACCACAGCCATGACCACAGCCACGGCAGCAGTTTTGGCGGTGCCACCCGGCTGGTCGCGGCGCTGGTGCTGGCCGCGGGCGCCGAGGCCCTGTCCTTTTTTGCCCCGGACCTGCTGGCCTGGAAAGTCGCCGGCATGGCAGTGGCGGCCCTGGCCATTGCCCTGGCCGGCCTGGACACTTACCAAAAAGGCCTGGCCGCCCTGCTGCGCGGCAAGCTCAACATCAACGCGCTGATGGCTGTGGCCGTCACCGGCGCCTTCCTGATAGGCCAGTGGCCGGAAGCCGCCATGGTGATGGCGCTCTATGCCATTGCCGAACTGATCGAAGCCCGCGCCGTGGACCGCGCCCGCAACGCCATCAAAGGCCTGCTGGACATGGCGCCCGAACAGGCGCTGATGCAAAGCGAGGACGGCACGTGGGCCGTCACGCCGGTGGCCGCCGTGCCGCTGCAGGCTGTGCTGCGCATACGCCCCGGCGAGCGCGTGCCGCTGGACGGTGTCGTCACGCAGGGCAGCAGCGCCATCAACCAGGCACCCATCACCGGCGAAAGCATTCCGGTCGACAAGGAGGCCAGCGACGCGGTGTTCGCCGGCACCATCAATGAAACTGGCGAGATCAGCATCCGCGTCACCGCGGCGGCCGGCAACACCACGCTGTCGCGCATCATCCATGCCGTCGAACAGGCGCAGGGTAGCCGCGCGCCCACGCAACGTTTCGTCGATCGCTTTGCAGCCGTTTACACACCCGCGGTGTTTGCCATCGCTGTCGCGGTCGCCGTGCTGATGCCGCTGCTCACTGGCATCAGCTGGCAGGAGTCGCTCTACAAAGCACTGGTGCTGCTGGTGATCGCCTGCCCCTGCGCGCTGGTGATTTCCACACCGGTCACCGTGGTCAGCGGCCTGTCGGCCGCCGCGCGGCGCGGCATCCTGGTCAAGGGCGGCACCTATCTTGAGCAGGCGCGCCTGCTCAAGGCCGTCGCGCTCGACAAGACCGGCACCATCACCGAAGGCAAACCACAGCTGGTGGACTGGCGCGCCTGGGGCAGCGCCGGCCCCGCGAACCTCACGCAGCTGGCCGCCGGCATGGCCGCGCGCTCCGACCACCCGGTGTCCAAAGCCATCGCGGCCGGCTTGAAGAGCGAGACCATCGAGGTACAGGACTTCAAGGCCCTGCCGGGCCGCGGCACCTCGGGTGTGGCCGGCGGCATGCGCCTGGTGATGGGCAACCACCGCCTGATCCATGAAATGGGTTTGTGCGGCGTGGCGCTGGAAGCCGAACTGGCCCGCCACGAACAGCAAGGTCGCACCGTGACCCTGCTGGCCGATGAAAGCCGTGTGCTGGCCTTGTTCGCGGTGGCCGACACCCTCAAGGAAAGCTCGCGCCAGGCGATTGCCGACCTCAAGGCCCTGGGTGTCACGCCCGTGATGCTGACCGGCGACAACAGCGCCACGGCGCGCGCGATTGCGGCCCAGGCCGGCATTGAAGACGCCCGCGGCGACCTGCTGCCCGAGGCCAAGCTGGACGCGATCCGCGATATGCAGCAGCGCTACGGCGCCACCGGCATGGCGGGCGACGGCATCAATGACGCGCCCGCGCTGGCCCAGGCCGACATCGGTTTTGCCATGGGCGGGGCCGGGGCCGACACCGCCATGGAAGCGGCCGACGTGGTCATCATGAACGACAACCTGCAGCGCGTGGCGGAAACGGTGCGCCTGTCGCAACGCACGCACGCCATCCTGTGGCAGAACATCAGCCTGGCGCTGGGCATCAAAAGCGTCTTCCTGGTGCTGGCCGTCTTCGGCACGGCCACGATGTGGATGGCGGTGTTCGCCGACATGGGCGCCAGCCTGCTGGTGGTGGGCAACGGCTTACGGCTGCTGCGCCGGCACCGGCAACGGCCTTGAGAGCCGCATAAAGACGGGCCGGGGAGCATTCTTCGGGCCATTTCCCCCAACAGCCGTGTTTACATGCCGGAGGCGCGATGCAGCTCCGCCAGCAGTTCGGCCATCGTCGGGTTGATGTGGTCCGTGGGCAGCGCGCGCCGGGCGCTGGAAAAGCGCTGCCAGGTCGCGATGGAGAGCAGCTCGATGCTTCCATAGCGGATGGCCAGCCAGCCATCGAGCGCCAGCGGCTGCACATACTCGGAGAACACCGCCCGCGAAACCCCGCACAGCTGGGCAATGACCGCCTGGGAGGCCGGAATGGCAATGCCGCCATCCAGGCCGACCGTGGGCGGCCGCTCCGAGCGGGAGGCCAGGGCCTCGGCGAATTGCGCGATGCCCATGACTACACGCAAGGGGGGATTGCCTAGCTTCATCAAGGTCAGCATTTCCGCGCTCCTTTGCGCGCGCCAGGTGGTCAGCTTCGCGAGGTAGCGCGAGAACCCGGGTTCCGTGTCAAAAAGTTTCTGGAACACGGCCACCGGCATCACCAGAACCTGGGTCTCCGACAGGCACACATATTCGAAACGTGCCGACATGCGGTTGAGGATGGGCTTTTCGCCAAACCAGGAGTCGGCGCCATAGATGGTGATGGGAACCGAGCGTTCCTCCTGCGTCGGGGTGGTGGCCGCCACCAGGCCCGAGATGATGAATTGCCAGGACTGCACTTCCGCGCCCCTGGCCCAAATGACCTGCTGCGTGTCGTAGCCTCGAAAAGCGAGCTGGGCAGCAACGCTACGCGCCACGGGCTCGGAAACTCCGGCCTTCAGCAGGGTATGGGCAGAAAAATAGGACAAGGCAATAAGCGGCTGGCGCCTCCGTCGGCGTGTTGGCGCCGTCGTTGGCGCCATCTGACCGGGTCCGATTCTAGGAGCGCTTGTTGCCCAGGGATATACGGCGGCTTGCATAAGCGGGATATCGCGGCAACAAGGTCCATGCCGCTCGATCACGATGAGCGCGCGCCGGCGGCCTTCAAAGGCCGCCCAAAGAAAAACCCGAAGCGCATGAAGCGGCTCCGGGTTTCAGGCCGGCCGCGAAGTATGCGGGCCGGTGCGGAAAATCTCAGCGCTCGACCGTCTTGTTCCAGCGCGCGTTCCAGGCCGGGCGGTTTTCATTGATCGCGTCCCAGTCCACCGTGGTCGCGGTCTTCATGTACTCGTTCATCTGCGCCACCAGCGCGCCGGCCTTGCCGCTGGCCTTGGTCTTGGGGTTGGACGGGATCTGGTCGCCGTGCTCGAGGGCGGCGGCCTGCGCCTCGGGCGACAGCAGGTACTGGGCCAGCTTGTGGGCCAGCGCGGGTTCGCTGTTCTTGGCGATCACGCATTCACCGACGGTCAGCACGGCCGAGCCTTCCTTGGGCTGCACGTATTCCACGGGCAAGCCCTTGTCCTTGAGCACGCCGACGGCGGTGGGCGTGAGCGGGAACATCGCGGCCTCGCCGGTCTGCACCATTTCAGCGAGCTTGGCCGAGCTCGGGATGTACTCCAGCACATTCGGGCCTATGGTGGTGGGCCAGGCCTTGAAGCCGGGCTCCACGTTCTTGTCGTTGCCGCCCTGGATGCGGTTGAACAGCAAAAAGCCGTGCAGGCCGAAGGTCGACGAGGACAGCGACTGGAACACCACCTTGCCCTTGTACTTGGGGTTGGCCATGTCCATCCAGGAGGTGGGCGGTGTCCAGCCTTTTTCGGTGAACATCTTCTTGTTGTAGGCGATGCCGGTCATGCCGATGTTGACGCCGGCGGCCATGTCGCCCTTGAAGCGCGCGGTCGGGAACAAGTCGTTCAGTGCCGGGCTGGCCTGCATTTTTTCGCACAGGCCCATGCCGATGGCGCGGTACATGATGCCGTCGTCCAGGAACATCACATGCATCTGCGGGTTGTCCTTGTTGGCCTGGGCCTTGGCCAGGATGTCCGAGGAGGTGCCGGGCACGACCACAACCTTGACGTTGTTGGCTTTCTCGAAGGCGCCGAACACATGTTCGGTATAGGTTTTTTCCATGGTGCCGCCGTTCATGCCTATGTACAGCGTCTTGGTCTGGGCCATGGCGTTACCGCCAGTCAAGCCGGCCAGGTCGGCAAGAACGGCAAGCGACACGGCGGCGGCGCGGGCGGACGGGAATCGTGGGGAGATGTTCATGGAAAGCTCCTGGTGGCGTGGGTGAAGAAAAAACTAGACAACAGTGGCAGAGGCAGGCCCGGTGGTTGTCACACGCGGACTTGCGGAAAAGCGTTGAATCGAAAAAGCATCTATCGGCGTAGTGCTGCGGCCTTCGCAGACCAGGTCGGCCAGCACCGCGCCAACCCCCGGCCCCAACTGGAAGCCGCCGCCGGCAAAACCGAACGCATGAATCAGGCCCGGTGTGGTGGCGCTGGGGCCCAGCACCGGCAGGCGGTCCGGCAGGTAACCCTCGGTGCCGCTCCAGGTGCGGATGATGTGGGCGTTCTTCAGCGCCGGCAACAGCTCGACGGTCTGCTGCATCAGGCCGGCCAGGCCGCTACGCTGCACGCGGGCGCGCTGGTCGTCCAGCGCATACCCCCGGCCGCCGCCTATGACGCAATTGCCGCGCGCCACCTGGCGGGCGTAAACGCCGCCGCCTTCCACGCCCAGGCTCAGGTCCATGAAGACGGGCAGCGGCTCGGTCACCGCCATCTCGGGATGGCCGGACTCCATGGGCACGGTCTCGCCGAATTGCGCGGCGATGCGGTCCGCCCAGGCGCCGGCGCAATTGAGCAGATGTTTGGCGCGCACTTCCAGCGCATCGCCCGAGCGCAGCACAAAAACGTCCCCGTCGCGCGCGACCTCGTCCACACGGGTCTGCTCGCGGATGTGGGCGCCCAGCCTGTGCGCGGCCAGCGCGAAGGCCGGCGATACCAGGCGCGGGTTCGCCTGGCCGTCGCCGGGGCACAGCGAGGCACCGACAGCGGCCCTGCCCAGCCAGGGGCAACGCTCACGCAGGGCGCGCGTGGACAGCATGCGCAAATCCATGCCGAACTGCTGCGTGCGCTCGCGGTAGCTTTCCAGCGAGGCCAGGTCGGCCTCGCTGCGCGCGATCTTCAAATGGCCGGACTGGACGTATTCGCCGTCCGTGCCTATCAGTTCGGGCAGGCGCGCCCACAGGCCTTGCGCGCGCTGCGACAGCGGCAACTGGCTGACCGGCCGGCCCTGGCGGCGCACGCCGCCGTAGTTCACGCCGCTGGAGCGCGAGCCGCAAAGGTCGCGTTCGAGCAGCACCACCGAAAAACCCATGCGGCGCAAGAACAGCGCGGCCGACGCGCCCATGATGCCGCCGCCCACAATCGCCACGTCGGCCGTGATGCGCTCCATCATGCGGCCTCCTGCTTCGCCGCCGGGGCCAGCATGGCCGAGAACGGCAGCGGCTTGATCGGCGACTGGCCACGCAGGCGGCCCACCGCATCGGGCTGTGCGGCGCAGGCCTGCGCAAGAATCTCGGCCGCCGCAACGCCGCAGGTGCGGCCCTGGCAGCGGCCCATGCCGACACGCGTCAGCGCCTTGAGGCGGTTCATCTCGCGCGCGCCGGTGTCGGCCACGCAGCGGCGCAGTTCGCCCGCGGTGATTTCCTCGCAGCGGCACACCACCAGCTCGTTCGGCGCGGCCGCGGCCCAGCCGTCCGGAAAAGGAAAGGCGCGTTCCAGCCCCCGGCGAAACGCGGCGACGCGCGCCAGGCGCTGCTCCAGCCACAAGGCGCGCAAGCTGTCTGTCAGCTGCCCGGTGTCGGCCAGCAGGGCCAGTGCCGCGCGCTCGCCGGCCCACTCGGCCGCATCGGCGCCCATGATGCCGGCGCCATCGCCGGCCAGGTAGACACCCGCCACGCTGGAACGCCCGGCCGCATCGCGCTCGGGCAGCGCGCCGCGCTGCAGGCCGTCATAGGCAAAGCGGCAGCCCAGCAAGTCGGCCAGCTGCGTCTCGGAGCGCAGCGCGTAGCCAAAGCCCACGGCGTCGCAGTCGATGCGGTGTTCGCGGCCGGCCTTGCGCCAGTGCATGGCCTGCACGCGTTCGCCGCCTTCGGCAGCGGCCAGCTCCACGCCCTGGTGCACCGCGACGCCGTGCGCGCGCAGCCAGCCCAGGTAATACAGGCCCTTGGCCAGCAACGCCGGCTGGCGCAGCATGGCGGGCACGGCGGCGGCCTTGCCCGCAAAGCTGGCCGTATCGAGCACCGCCGCGACCTTGGCGCCGGCCTTGGCATATTGGTAGGCGATCAGGTACAGCAGCGGCCCGGTGCCGGCAAACACCACGCGCGAGCCGATGGCGCAGCCCTGGAACTTGAGCGCCACCTGCGCGGCACCCAGCGTGTAGACGCCGGGCAGTGTCCAGCCCGGAAAGGGCAGCACGCGGTCCGTCGCGCCGGTGGCGACGATGAGGTGGCTGTAAGCCAGCGTGCTCATGGCGCCGTGATGCAACAAATCCAGCTTGCCGCCCTCGGCGCTCCAGACCAGGGTATCGGGCCGGTAGTCGACCTTGTCCAGGATGGCCGCCATGGCGCCGTGCAGCGCATCGGCGCGCCCGGCCTCAAAACCATAAAGCGCCTCTTTGGGCCGCGTGAAACCCTCGGGCGGCTGGCGGTAGATCTGCCCGCCCCAGCGCGGCGCTTCGTCCACCACCACCGGCCGCAGGCCGTGCGCCACCAGCGCCTGGGCAGCGCGCACGCCGGCCGGTCCGGCGCCCACAATGACGGGCCGCAGACTCATGCCACGCCCTCCGCGCCGGTCACCAGCCGCATGCCTTCTTCGATGAAGGTGCCGCAGGCGCGCAGGCGCTTGCCCGACTCGGTGGCGACCCAGCAGTCCTGGCAGGCGCCCATCAGGCAAAAGCCGGCACGCGGCTCGCCGCTGAATTCGCTGAAACGCAGCCGCGCGCTATGGGTGAGCACCGCCGTCAGCACGGTGTCGCCGGCCAGCGCCGTGAGCGGCTGGCCGTTGAGCACAAAACCCACGGGCTTGCGGCCGCTTTCGGCCACGCGCTGCAGCAGGGCCGTGCTTCGGGTGTTTCCGGCAGTGCCGGGCCTGTCGACGGAGGAAGTCATTTGTGTCCCACCAGAATCTTGTCAAGGCCGTAGATGCGGTCCAGCACCAGCATGGCCACTGCGGTCAACGCCACCATGAGCGCGGAAACCGCCGCCATCAGCGGGTCTATGGACTCGGTCGCGTACATATACATGCGCACCGGAAGCGTCACGGTGGACGGCGCGGTGACAAAGATGGACATGGTCACCTCGTCAAAGCTGTTGATAAAGGCCAGCAGCCAGCCGCCGGTGACGCCGGGCAAAATCATCGGCAGGGTGACGCGGGTGAACACCGTGGCCTGGCTGGCGCCCAGCGAGAGGGCGGCCTGCTCGGCGCTGCGGTCGCTGCCCTCCACCGAGGCCAGCACCAGGCGCAGCACATAGGGCGTGATGATGACCACATGCGCCAGCGCCAGCCAGAAGAAGCTGCCGGTCGCGCCTATCAATGAGAAGGTGCGCAGCAGCGCCACGCCCAGCACCAGGTGCGGAATGATGAGCGGCGAGAGGAACAGGCCGTTGAGGAAATCGCGGCCCGGGAAGCTGTGGCGCGCGATCGCCAGCCCGGCCGGCACGGCCAGCACCGTGGCCAGCGTGGCCGAAATCGAGGCCAGCCAGAGGCTGTTCTTGAAGGACTGCACAAAGTCCGAATGCGCGAACACCGCGCGGAACCAGCGCAGGGAAAACTCCGTGGTCGGGATGGCCAGCGTGTTGCCGGGCGTGAAAGCCACCACGCAGACGATGACCAGCGGCGCCAGCATGAAGGTGATGACCAGCGCGTTGAAAAGCAGCGCGAGAGGGCCGTTTTTTGACATGGCTAGCTTTCTATTCCGTGCCTAATTCAGTTCGAGACTAGGCGCACCGCCGCAGACAGTGCTGTAGCACGGCAAGGCGGGGCAACGACGTATCGGACTGAAGTAGGCATGGAATTACCCCAAAGACTTTTTGTAGGAGCGCTCGAGCACGCGGTTGTAGCTGAGCATGATGGCCAGGTTGGCCAGCAGCAGGGTCAGCGCGATGGCCGCGCCCAGCGGCCAGTTGAGTTCGTGCAGGTATTCGTCGTAGACCACGGTGGCGACCATCTTCAGGCGCCGGCCGCCCAGCAGGCCCGGAATCGCGAAGGCGCTGGCGCTCAGGCCGAAAACGATCAGGCTGCCCGAGAGCACGCCCGGCAGCACCTGCGGAAAAATGATGCGGCGCAAGGTGGTGAAGTGCGAGGCCTGCAGCGACAGCGCCGCGTCCTCCACGCCCGGATCCAGCTTTTGCAGCGAGGTCCATACCGGGATCACCATGAAGGGCAGCATGACGTGCACCAGCGCGATGACCACCGCCGCCTCGGTGTAGAGAATGCGCATGGACGGCAGGCCGACGGCGCGCATGGCCTGGTTGACCACGCCCTCGGGGCCCAGCAGCATGCTCCAGCCGAAGGCGCGCACCACCACCGAGACCAGCAGCGGCGCCAGCACCACCAGCAGCAAAATCGAGCGCCAGGGGCTGCGCATGCGGCTCAGCACATAGGCTTCAGGTGCGCCTACCAGCACGCAGATCAGCGTGGTCAGCGCCGAGATCCACAGCGTGCGCCAGAAGATGCCGTGGTAGTAGTCGTCCGTCAGCACGGCGGCGTAATGCGCCAGCGTGAAGCTGTTCTTGACGCCGGTGGCGTGGTCGAAGACCTGGAAGGACAGCACGGCGGTGAGCGCCAGCGGCACCAGCAGCAGGCAGGCGAACAGCGTGAAGGCCGGCGCCGACAGCAGCCAGGGCGCGCGCGAGGCGCTTGGCCGGGGCGGGGCGGCCGCGGCGGCGCTGCTCATGCCGGCACTCCTTGCGCGCCGGGCAGCAGGCGCACCTGTTGCGCGGCCCAGTCCAGACCCACGTTGGCGCCCTCTTCGGCCGGCACCGTGCCGTCGTTGGGGCAGACCACCGCAAGCTGGCCGGCCGCGGTCGACACCTGGTAGAGCCACTGGCTGCCCAGGAAGAAACGCTCCGTGACCGTGCCGCCTATGCGGCCCTGGGCCTCGTGCACCAGGCGGATTTTTTCGGGGCGCAGGCTCAGCACCACCGCGTCGCCCTGCGACACGCCGGCGGCCTCGACTTCGACCGGCACATTGCCGCCCACATTCACCGTGGCCCAGGGGCCGGTGGCCGCCACGCGGCCCTCGAGCAAATTGGCCTTGCCGACAAAATTCGAGATGAAGCGGGTCTGCGGATGTTCGTACAGCCGGTGCGGCTGGTCGATCTGCGTGACGCGGCCGGCCTCCATGACGACCACCCGGTCGCTGATGGACATGGCCTCGGTCTGGTCGTGCGTGACCATGATGGTGGTGGTGCCGACCTTGCGCTGGATCTGGCGCAGCTCGAACTGCATTTCCTCGCGCAGCTTGGCGTCCAGGTTGGACAGCGGCTCGTCCAGCAGCAGCACAGGCGGCTCAATCACCAGGGCGCGGGCCAAGGCCACGCGCTGGCGCTGCCCGCCCGAGAGCTCGCGCGGGTAGCGGCCGGCGTGGGCCTCCAGGTGCACCAGGGCCAGCGCGGCCTTCACGCGTTCGGCGCGTTCTTCCCTGGGCACGCGCCGCATCTCCAGGCCGAAGCTCACGTTGTCGTACACGCTCATGTGCGGGAACAGCGCATAACTCTGGAACACGATGCCCAGGCCGCGCGAATTGGGTTTGGCATGGGTGATGTCGCGGCCGTCCAGAGTGACCTGGCCGGACGTCACCTCGCAAAAGCCCGCAATCATCTGCAAGGTGGTGGTCTTGCCGCAGCCCGAGGGGCCCAGCAGCGAGACGAATTCGCCCTTGTCCACCGACAGGTTCATGTCGGCCACGGCACGCGTCGCGCCATAGGACTTGTTCACATTTGCCAGGGTCAAAAAGGACATGGGGAGCACCTCTGCAACAAGGGGGTGGCCGGCGCCGCACATAGCAAACGACATACAAAACGGTGACACCTTGATGACTTCATGCTAGGGCATGTACGAAAAAATCGTCAATAGGTTATTCCGTATACAGATATCTTTATTTGATTTATTCCGTTTAACGGAATTTATATACACTTAAGTCAATACTGATTCCGCCAAAGGAGAGGCTATGAAAGACGAAGACAATAGCTCCAGCAGCGTGCAGCGCGCCTTTTCCATCATCCGGGCGCTGGCCGCGACACAGGCCAAGGGCGGGCGCATCACCCACATCGCCAAAGCCACGGGGCTGACCCAGGCCACCACCCACCGCATCCTGCAAAGCCTGGTGGCCGAGCGCGTGGTGGAGCAGGAAGCCGGCTCCAAGCTCTACCGTTTGAGCATTGAGTTTTTCGCGCTGGCCGCCCAGGCCGGCAACAGCATGGACCTGCGCGGCCTGTGCCGGCCGTCCATGCTGCGCCTGTGCGCCAGCCTGGGCGACACCATCTTTTTGCTGGTGCGCAGCGGCTTTGACGCGGTCTGCCTGGACCGCAGCGAGGGGCCCTTCCCGATACGCTCCTTCACCGGCGACATAGGCGGGCGCGTGGCGCTGGGCATGGGCCAGGGCAGTCTGGCCATCCTGGCCTTCCTGCCGGAGACCGAGCGCGAGGAAGTGATCCGCTACAACCTGCCGCGCGTGCGCGAGTTCGGCGTGTATGACGAGGTCTACCTGCGCACCGAGATCGAGCGCGTACGCGAGCTCGGCTACGCCGGGCGCAACACCAACCTGCTGGACGGCATGGCCGGCGTCGGCGTGCCGGTGCTGGACCGCGACGGCCGCGCCGTCGCCGCGCTCAGCGTGGGCACGATTTCCTCACGCCTGAGCCCGGACCGCCTGCCCACGGTGGTGGAACTGCTCAAGCGCGAGGCCACGGCCATAGGCGCGCAGATCAATCCGTTTGACAGTACGCTGCGCCGGCCGGCGCAAAGCCTGGCGCCGGCGGACAAGATCTGAATTTATCCGCAGATTTCGCAGATGAACGCAGATTGAAAACAGGATCTTTGTCCTCGAGACTTCGCTTTGTCGCCGTGCACCGGCCATAAGCCTTCATCACGGCCGTTTTATCTGCGGAATCCGTGGATGATCAGGGCGCAGCCGCCTGCTCGCGCAACCACTCACGCAACTGCACCAGCGGCCGCCAGCTGGTTTTCTGCGAAGGCCAGACCAGGTAATAGGCGAAGTCCGAACTCAACGAGAGTTCAAAAGGCACAGCCAGCGTGCCGTCGGTGATGTCGTCGGCCACCAGGAAGCGCGGCAGCACGGCCAGGCCCAGGCCGGCCTTGACGGCCTGCGCGATCATGGAAAACAGCTCGTACTTGGGGCCGCTGCCCGCGCCCTGCGCGTCGTCAATGCCGGCCAGCTGGAACCAGTCGCGCCAGGCGTGCGGGCGCGTGCTCTGGTGGATCAGGGTGAAGTTCAGCACGTCGGCCGGGCTGCACAGCCGGCGCTCCTTGATCAATGCCGGGCTGCAAACCACCACGCTGTCCTCGCCCATCAGGTATTCCGATTCCGTGCCCGGCCAGTCGGGCCGGCCGTAGTGGATGGCGGCGTCCAGCCCCGTCAGTGAAAAGTCAAAAGGCTGCAGTCGCGTGGCCAGGTTCAGGGTCACATGCGGGTGCGCCTTCAGGAAAGACGGCATGCGCGGAATCAGCCACTTGGTGGCAAAGGTGGGCACCACGCCCAGCTCCAGCGTGCCGCCCTCGCCTTTGGACGAGACCAAATCCAGCATCGCGGCTTCCAGCGCGTCCAGCGCCGGGCTGACCCGCGCCAGCAGCGAACGGCCGGCGTCGGTCAGTTCCAGCTGGCGCGGCAGGCGGCGGAACAGGCTCACGTCCAGCTCCTGCTCCAGCCCCAGGATCTGGTGGCTGACGGCACTCTGGCTGACCGACAGGTCCTGCGCCGCCAGGGTAAAGCTGCCGCGGTGGGCGGCCGCCTCAAAGGCCAGCAAGGCCTGGGTGGAGGGGATTTTTCGGCGCATCGCATGAATATATCTCATGAATCCATCGAAATTGATCCTTTGTACCTGTAGCCCAAATTACCGAAAATCCGGCTTTCACCCGCCAAGAACACGCCTGACATGACCCACCTCCAGAAGCTGCTCGCCGCCTGCCTTCCACCCGAAGCCGTCAAAACCATCCATGAACAGATGTACGTCCATCCCGGCCTGCAGCAAGCCGCCTCGGGCAGCGTAAGCCGCGCGGAGCTGGCCCAGGCACTCAATATGGCGCTGTTCCACGGCCTGGTGCAGCGTGTGCCGGCCGGGCAGGACTACATCGCCAGCGACGTGCTGGGCCAGCAGCGTAAGGTGGTGTTCGACCACGGCGCGCTGCGCACCGTGCGCTGGCCCAGCGGTGCGCTGCCGGCCGGCGAGGCGGCCTTTACGCGCGTGCTGCGCCCGCTGGGTTTTGAGCTGCAGGGCACCTACCCGCTGCCGCGCCTGAAGATGACGGGCCGCGCCTACAGCCACCGCGATTTCCCCGAAGAGATCGCGCAGTTTTTTGTCTCCGAGCTGCATCCCGAGCAGTTCTCCGCGCCCTTCCAGTCCGCCGTCACGCGCGTGCTGTCGACTTCGCGCGACCCGCTGGGCCCGCAGGACATTGCCGACCTGGAGCAGCTCACGCGCGACGGCGTGCTGCCGCTGGCGCAGGCGCTGCGCCTGCTGCCGCAGCTGCTGCGTTGCTTTGACCGCCAGCACGGCGTGTTCGCGATGGACGACTACGAACTGCTGCTGGCCGAATCCGCCGAGATGGCCTGGATTTCCACCGAGGGCAATGCCTTCAACCACGCGACCGACCGCGTGGACGATGTGGACGCGGTGGCGGCACGCCAGCGCGCCCTTGGCCGGCCCATCAAGGACAAGGTCGAAGTCTCGGCCAGCGGCCGCGTGCGCCAGACGGCCTTTCGCGCCGCGAGCGTGCAGCGCGACTTCATAACCGACCAGGGCCGCGTCTGGCGTGAGGTGCCCGGCTCGTTCTACGAATTCATCACACGCGACGCGTTGCAAAGCAACAGCGCGGCCAACGACCCGGTGCAGCCGCGCCTGGACCTGGCGTTTGACGCCGGCAACGCCACCGGCATTTTTGGCATGACGGCCGCCCGCGCATGACGGCCGCGCGCGGGCCGCTGCGCCCGCTCTACGCGCAGGCCAGCGGCTCGCCGATACGCGCCATGCTGGCGCTGGCCGGCCGCGAGGGCATGGTGTCATTGGCCGGCGGCCACCCCGACCCCGCGTTGCTGCCGGCCGCGTGGCTGCGCGAATCGCTGCTGGAAGTGGCCGGCTCGCTGCAAGGCCGCAACCTGCAATACGGCGCCACCGAAGGCCTGCCCGTGCTGCGCGAAGCCAGCGCCGCGCTGCTGCAGCAACGCGGCCTGGCGGCACAGGCTGAAAACCTGCTGATCACCACCGGCTCGCAACAGGCCATAGACCTGCTCGCGCGCGTGCTGGTCGAGCCCGGCGAAGGCGTGGCGGTGGAATCCTTTAACTACCCGGCAGCGCTGCAGGCCTTTCGCTTCGCGGGCGCGCGCCTCGTCGAAGTGCCGACCGATGCGCAGGGCATGGACGTCGAAAAGCTCGAAGCCCTGCTGCGGGCCGAAAGCCCGCGTGTGCTTTACGTCGTTCCCAATTTCGCGAACCCGACCGGCGCCGTGATGCCGCTGGCGCGCCGCCTGCGCCTGCTGGAACTGGCCGCGCAGTACGGCGTCACGCTGCTCGAGGACGACCCCTACGGCGAACTCTGGTTTGACGCCGCGCCGCCGCCATCGCTTGCGCAGCTCAACCAGCAGGCCGGTTCGCCCGCGCAGGTCGCCTATATGACCAGCTATTCCAAGGTCGTCGCCCCGGCCCTGCGCCTGGGCGTGCTGCTCGCGCCGGCCGACATCGCGCGCGGCGTGGTGCTGGCCAAGCAGGCGGCCGACGTGCACAGTGGCTCGCTGGAGCAACTGACCCTGGCGGCCATGCTGGTCTCGGACCGCCTGGGCCCGCACCTGGACTTGCTGCGCCCGGCCTATGCCGCCAAAGGCAGGGTGCTGGCCGATGCGCTGCACGCGCATTGCGGCGGCCTGCTTGAATTTGACAGGCCGCAGGGCGGCATGTTCATATGGGCAAAGCTCTCCAGCGCGCTGCCCCTGCTGCCCACCCAGGCCTGGGTCGACTTCGGCCTGGCCAACCAGGTGCTGGTGGTGCCGGGCGCGGCCTTCAGCATCAGCAACAACGCCCAGCCCTGGCTGCGCCTGAGTTTTGCCAACCCCGCGCCCGAGGCGCTGCGGCAAGGTGCCGAACGCCTGGGCCGCGGCCTGCGCGAGCTCGCCGCCAAAGCCGCGAAGCACTGATTTCAAGACACACCAAGAAAGGACTTCATCATGAGTCACGCCAACGACGTTTCATCCCTCTTCAAGGCCCTGGGCCTGGGCGCCGACCTGGCCAGCAAGGCGGCCTCGGCCATCACCGTGGCCACGCCCATAGACGGCAGCCAGCTGGCCCGCGTGGCCATGCACAGCGCCGCCGAGGTGGACAGCGCGCTCAATGCCGCCCACCAGCGCTTTACCGAATGGCGCAATGTGCCCGCGCCCAAGCGCGGCGAACTGGTGCGCGCCTTCGGCGAAACCGTGCGCCGCCACAAGGCCGAATTGGGCCGATTGATCTCGCTGGAAACCGGCAAGATCCTGCAGGAAGGCCTGGGCGAGGTGCAGGAGGTCATAGACATCTGCGAATTCACGGTCGGCCTGTCGCGCCAGCTTTACGGCCTGACGATCGCCAGCGAGCGCCCCGACCACAAGCTGCTGGAAACCTGGCATCCCGTGGGCGTGGTCGGCATCATCTCGGCCTTTAACTTCCCGATGGCGGTGTTCGCCTGGAATGCCGCACTGGCGCTGGTCTGCGGCAACACCCTGGCCTGGAAGCCTTCGGAGAAAACCCCGCTGTCAGCCATCGCACTCAACGGCCTGCTGCTGCAGACCGCCAAGAACCTGGGCCTGGAGACGCAAGGCCTGAGCGAGCTGCTGATCGGCGAACGCGCCACCGGCGAAGCGCTGGTCAAGCACCCGCACGTCAAGCTGGTCAGCGCCACCGGCTCCACCGCCATGGGCAAGAACGTTGCAATCGCCTGCGCGAGCCTGTTCAAGCGCTCGCTGCTGGAACTGGGGGGCAACAACGCTGCCATCGTCTGCCCTTCGGCCAACCTGGAACTCGTGGTGCGCGGCGCGGCCTTTGCGGCCGCCGGCACCGCCGGCCAGCGTTGCACCAGCCTGCGCCGCCTGATCGTGCATCGCTCGATTTATCCGGAGCTGGTCAAGCGCCTGGTCGCCGTGTTTGAGCGCCTGCCTATCGGCAACCCGCTGAAAGACGGCACGCTGGTCGGCCCGCTGATAGACGGCCGCGCGTTTGACGCCATGCAGTCGGCGCTCGCCGAGGCCAAAAAGCTGGGCGCCAAAGTGCACTTCGGCGACAAACAGCCCGGCGATGGCACGGCCCACTACGTGCGCCCCGCCATCGTGGAACTGAAGGAGCAGGCCGGCCCCATGCTGCACGAGACCTTCGCGCCCATCCTCTACGTCGTGCCCTATGACAATTTTGAGGAGGCGATCGCGATGAACAACGCCGTGGCGCACGGCCTGTCATCGGCCGTCTTCACGCAGGACCTGCGCGAGGCCGAAATCTTCACCTCGGCACGCGGTTCGGACTGCGGCATCGCCAACGTCAACATCGGCACCAGCGGCGCGGAGATAGGCGGTGCCTTCGGCGGCGAAAAAGAAACCGGCGGCGGCCGCGAGTCGGGATCGGATTCCTGGAAGGCCTATATGCGCCGCGCGACGAATACCGTCAACTACGGCTCAAGCCTGCCGCTGGCCCAGGGCATACGCTTTGATATCTAGGCCCTGGTCAGTAGGCCGCGCCGGGTGCGGCCGGCTGCACGGCGCCTGAGGGCACAAGGTCAGCCGCCAGGCGCCTGGCGGCATTGGCATAGACCAGGACGTCGACGCCGACGGCCACAAACGTGCAGCCCAGCGCGAGGTAACGCCTGGCCAGCGCCGTGTCCGAGGTCAGCGTGCCGGCCGCCTTGCCCGAAGCGATGATGGTTTTCATGGCGCCTTCGATCGCGGCCTGCACCTCGGGGTGGCCGGGTTTGCCGCGGTGGCCCATGGAAGCAGCCAGGTCGGCCGGGCCTATAAAAACGCCGTCCACGCCCTCCACCGCGCAAATGGCCTCCAGGTTGCCCAGGGCGGTCACGGTTTCCGCCTGCACCAGCAGGCAGACTTCGTCATCCGCCGTGTCGAGGTAGTCGGTGCGCGCGCTCCATCGCGAAGCACGCCCCACGGCACTGCCGACGCCACGGATACCCAGCGGCGGATAGCGTGTGGCGCTGACCATGGCGCGCGCCTGCTCGGCCGTGTCGACCATGGGGATCAGCAGGTTGTGCGCGCCTATGTCCAGCAGTTGCTTGACCAGCGGCACTTCGCCGGCCACCGCGCGCACCACGGGCTGCGCGCGGTAGGGCGCCACGGCCTGGAGCGAAGCCAGCGTGCTGCGCACATCGTTGGGCGCATGCTCGCCGTCGATCAGCAGCCAGTCGAAGCCGGCCGTGGCGCTGACCTCCGCGAGGTAGGGATCGGCCATGGAAAGCCAGAGGCCGACCTGGGGCCGGCGGGCAGCGAGAGCGGTTTTGAAGGGATTGTTGGCGGGCATGGAAGTGTCGAGTCGGGAAATAAAGGAGCGGCCGGGCCGGCTCAAGCCGCCACGAGATGACGGGCGGGCAAGGCGCCGGTGGCCAGGTAGTCCACGATGTTACGCGCGGTGATATTCGCCACCTGCAGGGCCGCGTCGCGGGTGACGCCCGCGACATGCGGCGTGAGCAGCACATTGGGCAGTGCCAGCAGCGGGTGGCCGGCCGGCAGGGGCTCTGCGTCGAAGGTGTCCAGCCCGGCGCCGTCCAGATGGCCGGATCGCAAGGCCTCCAACAGCGCCGCTTCGTCCACGACGGGGCCGCGCGCCGTATTGATGAGCAGGCCGCCGCGCCGCATGAGCGACAACTCGCGCCGGCCGATCAGGCCGCGTGTGCGTTCGGTCAGCGGGCAATGCAGGCTCAGGATGTCGACCTGCGCCAGGAAGCGGTCCAGGTCGGGCTCCGCGGCATGGCTGTCCGCCTGCCCGGCGGGGCGCAGCACCAGCACCCGGGCGCCCAGCGCGGCGGCGAGCCGCGCCGTGCTGCGGCCTATGCCGCCGTAACCCACGATGCCGACCACGGCGCCGCGAAAATCCCGCCCTTGCCAGCTGCTGTCGGCCCAGCGGCCGCCGCGCACCATGCCGTCGAGCAGCGGCAGCTGCCGCGTAAGTGAAAGCATGAGCGCCAGCGCATGCTCGGCCACGGCATCGGCATTGGCGGCGGGTGCCACGGCAACGGCGACGCCGCGTTGGCGGGCGGCGGCCAGGTCCACACTGTCCACGCCCGCGCCGTTCTTGGCCACGATCTTCAGCGCCGGGGCGGCGGCCAGCACACGCTCCGAAATGGGCTTGGAGCCCCGCAACACCAGGGCCTGCGCGCCTGTGGCGGCCAGTTGCGCTACCAGTGCGTCTTCGGTCACGGGGTCGGGCAAAAAGGTGATCTGCCCGCCCGCGCCGCGCACGATATCCTGCGCGGACGGGGCCCAGTGGGCGGCGGTGACGAGAACCTGGAAAGTGGCGTCCATGGGCTCAGTCTATGCGGATGCCGCTGGCCTGAATGAGCTTGCCGTAGCGGTCCCATTCCTCCTGGGTAAAGCGGGCCAGGTCTTGCGGCGGTCCGGGCTGGGTCCGCACGCCCAGGGTGCCGAATTTTTCCAGGACGTCGGGCTGCTTGAGCACGGCCACCAGCGTCGCGTTGAGGCGGCCGACCACTTCCTTGCTGGTCTTGGCGGGTGCGTACAGCGCATACCAGGCATTGACCTCAAAGCCGGGATAACCCGCCTCCGAGAAAGTGGGGACACCCGGCAGCTCAGGCAGGCGGGACGGCGCCGCGACGGCCAGGGCCCGGACCTTGCCGCCCTTGATCAGCGGCGCGGCGCTGGTCAAGGTATCCAGGATCATGTCGAGCCGCCCGCCCATCAGGTCCATGGTGTGGGCATTGCCGCCCTTGTAGGGCACATGGCTGATCTGGATGTGCGCGCTCTGCTTGAACAGCTCGGCCGCCAGGTGCAGCGGGGAGCCGTTGCCGGCGGAGCCATAGTTCAGCGCGTTCGGCTGGCGCCGCGCGGCTTCGACCAGCGAGCGCAGGTCGGTGTAAGGCGACTCCTTGGCGACGATCAGCACCATGGGCACCACGCCTATGGTGCCCACGGGGGTGAAGTCGGCGATGGCGTCATAACCGGGCTTGGCATAGAGGTGCGGGCTGACCGCGTGGCTCGCCAGCGAGCCCAGCACCAGCGTGTAGCCGTCGGGAGCGGCCTTGGCCGCCGCGGCGGTACCGATGGTGGTGCCGGCGCCGGGGCGGTTGTCGATGATGACCGGCTGCTTCAGGCTCTCACCCATCTTCTGCCCCACCAGGCGTGCCACGGCATCGTTGGCGCCGCCGGCGGGGTAAGGCACCAGCAGGGTCAGCGGCTTGTTGGGATAGTCGCTTTGCGCGTGGGCCGCGGGGCCCAGCGCGCAAGCGGCCAGGGCGGCAAGCAGCAGCATGCGGCGGGCGATGCGCCGCATGGCGGGAGTAAGGCTTGGCATGGTCATTGTCTCCTTGTGTATTTTTCAAACGGTCCGGCGCTTCGAGGGCATTTCAGGCGGATGCCTCGGCCGCCCTCCGGCCGCTTGCCATGTACCGCCCCTCGGGCAGCCCCTGGCGGGATGCTTGATGCACAGCCGGCAGCTGTTGCGCCGCTCAGCTGACGATGCCCAGATGCCAGGGCACAAATTCGTGGTCGCCCAGGCCCAGCGCCTCGCTCTTGGTCGGCTCGCCCGAGGCGTGGCGCAGGATCTCCTCAAAAATCCGCCGGCCCATCTGCGCGACATCGAGCTCGCCATCCAGGATGGCGCCGCAGTTGATGTCCATGTCCTCCTCGAGCCGCTTGAACATGGCCGTGTTGCTGGCCAGCTTGATCGTGGGCGCCGGCTTGGAGCCGAACATGGAGCCCCGGCCGGTGGTAAAGCAGATCAGGTTGGCGCCGCTGGCAATCTGCCCGGTCGAAGCCACCGGGTCGTAGCCGGGCGAATCCATGAAGACAAAGCCGTTCTGGGTGATGGGCTCGGCATATTCATAGACCGCCTGCAGCGGCGTGGTGCCGCCCTTCATGGCCGAGCCGAGCGACTTCTCGAAAATATTGGCCAGCCCGCCGGCCTGGTTGCCGTGCCCGACCACGCCGTTGAACTGCGCGTTGTGGCCCGCCGTGTATTTTTCCCACCAGGCCAGCCGGTCCAGCAGCTTCTGCCCCACTTCGGGCGTGACGGCGCGGCGGGTGAGCATGTATTCGACGCCGTGGATTTCAGGGGTCTCCGACAGGATGGCGGTGCCGCCGTGGCGCACCAGGATGTCCATGGCCGCGCCCAGCGCCGGGTTGGCCGTGATGCCGGAAAAGCCGTCGGAGCCGCCGCACTCCAGGCCTATCTTCAGGTGGCTCGCCGGCACAGGCTGGCGCCTGGCCGCATTCGCTTCAGGCAGCATCTCCAGAACGGCGGCGATGCCGGCCTCTATCGTGGCGCGGGTGCCGCCGACCTCCTGCATCACCATCGTGCGCATGAGCTTGCTGGTCTCCAGGCCTTGCGACTCCATCAGCGACGACACCTGGTTGCGCTCGCAGCCCAGGCCGACGATCAGAACACCCGCGAGGTTGGGGTGGCGCGCATAGCCGGCCAGGGTGCGGCGCAGCACGTCGAAATGCTCGCTGGGGGACGACATGCCGCAGCCGCTGGTTTGCGCGAAGGCCGCCACGCCGTCCACGTGGGGGAAGGCCGCCAGCCGCTCGGGTGTGAAGTGGGCCGCGATATTCTTGATGACGGTGGCCGAGCAATTGACCGAGGACAGGATGCCGATGAAGTTGCGGGTGCCCACGCGGCCGTCGGGGCGCACGAAGCCCATGAAGCTGGCGCGTTCGCCCTGCGGCACATAGTCCACCGGTCGCACGTCCTGCCCGAAGGCCGGGTCGCGCTCAAAATCCACCAGCGCCATGTTGTGCGAATGCACATAGTCGCCCGCCTCGATGTCGCGGGCGGCCACACCGATCACCGTGTCGTACTTCAGGACGCGCTCGCCCCGCGCGATGCGGCGGGCCGCGACCTTGTGCCCCGCCGGCACCTGCGCGCGCGCGCGCGCGCCGGCCTCCGGCAGCTCCTGGCCCAGCGACAGCGCGGTTTTGGCGACCAGCACGTTGTCGTTGGCGTGCAGGCGTATCAGCGGGCTGGCGGCGGGGGAGCCGGGGACAGAGGCGGTCGTGGTGGCGGTCATGGTTTCTTTCGGCGTTCAGTGCCGGGCTCCTAGCTCTTCATCAATTCCTTGAGCTTGAGCTTGTCGATCAGGGTGGTTTCTTTCTGGTACATGGCGGCCACGTACTTCTCGTAATCAGGGCCGTCCAGGTAAAGCACGGGCGCATCGATCCTGTCGGCCACCTGCTTGAACTCGGGGCTGGCCACGGCCGCGCGGAAGGCCTCGCGCAGCTTCATGGCAACGGCCGGGTCCAGGCCCTTGGGCGCGCCTATACCGTTGGGCGCATCGACCACGACGTTGTAGCCCAGCTCCTTGAGCGTGGGCGCGTCCTTGAACCGCGAAGCGCGGCGTTCGCCCCAGGTGGCCAGCAGCCTGAGCTTGCCCGCCTCGACATGCGGTGCCCAGGAACTGGAATCGGCCAGCAGGTCCACATGCCCGCCGAGCACGGCCTGCAACGCCTCGGCGCCGCCCTTGTAGGGGACATGGTTGAACTGGATGCCCGCGGCCAGCGCGAACTCCTCCATGCCCACATGCGTGGCGCCGCCGACGCCAGCGTGCGCATAAGTCAGCTTGCCGGGGTTGGCCTTGGCAAAGGCCACGAGTTCCTGCAACGACTTGAAGCGCGATTCCGCGGGGACGGCCATACCGAAAGTCTGGCCCGAGGTGCGGGCCAGGTAGGTCAAATCCTTGAGGGGGTCCAGTTGCAGGGTGCCCAGCTGCGAAAAGCGTGTGACGGAAATGGGAACCTGGCCGATGGTGTAGCCGTCGGGCTTGGCGGAGGCCATGGCCCGGGTGCCGATCATGCCGGAAGCACCCGCCTTGTTTTCCACCGCGATCGCCTGGCCCAGCACGCGCGCGGCGACCTGGCACAGGGCGCGCATGGACTGGTCGGCGGTGCCGCCCGCGGGCCAGGGGCAGATGAAGGTCAGAGGCCGCTCGGGATAGCCCTGGGCCGCGGCGCGCAAGGGTTTGGCCAGCGCCGCGACGCCGAGCGCGGCGCCGCCGATCAACAGGTTGCGGCGCCGGGCGCTGAAGGGGGAGAAGGAATGGGAAGGGGAAAGGGAATCCTGGGGAGAAATTTTCATGGGGTTTGTCTGCCTCTGGGTGGATGCTGCGCGCGGTATTTGCCGCCGCGATGGCTGCGGCTTTCCGCATTTCTTGTGCCCCGATTCTTGTCGGCTTCCTCATAACAATCCAATCGAATTTCAGAATCGCTTCATAGCCTTTCGGTTAACATGATTCATGACCCAGATAGACCGCGCCCTGCGTTCCAACATCAAGCTGCGCCACCTGCAGCTGCTGGTGGCGCTGGACCAGTTCCGCCACCTGGGCCGAACCGCCGAGTTCCTGTCGGTCAGCCAGCCCGCCGTCTCGAAAATGCTCTCCGAGGTCGAGAGCATGCTCGAGCTCACCCTGTTCGACCGCTCCACCCGTGGGACTGAGCCGACCTCCAGCGGCCAGGCGCTGATCCGGTTTGCCCGCTCGGTGCTGGCCGAGTACGAACGCACACGCGACGAGATTTCCGCCGTGGCCAGCGGTGCGGCCGGGCGCACGCGCGTGGGTGCCATGGTGGTGGCCATGCCCGTGCTGCTGGCGGGCGCCGTCAAGCTGCTCAAGCAGCGCTCCACCCTGGCGACCGTGCTGGTCGAGGAAGGTGACCTGACGCGGCTTTTGCCCAGGCTGCGCATGGGCGAACTGGACTTGTTCGTCGGCCGCCTGGAGCCCGGCTATGCCGCCCCCGACCTGGTGACGGAGGCACTGTTCGACGAGCCCATGGTGGCCCTGGTCAAACACGGCCATGCGCTCATGCGCCAGAAAAAGCCGGGCTGGAACGACCTGGCCGGCATGCCCTGCGTGTTGCCCCCGCCCTGGGCATCGCTGCGCGTGAAGCTCGAACAGACTTTTTTTCGCCACGGCCTGAACCCGCCCAGCGACATCATCGAGACATCGTCCTTCCTGGCGCTCAGCACCTTTGTGCAGCAGCGAGACGCGGCCGGGTTCCTGGCACGCTCGGTCGCCCTGCACTTCCAGCGGGAAGGTCTGTTCGACGTCCTGGCTATCGAGGTTCCGATCGAACTTCCGCCCATAGGGCTCATCACCGTGCGGGGCCGGCGCTTGACGCCCAGCAGCGAGCAGTTGATGGCTTGCCTGCGCCTGACGGCGCAATCCATCCGGCAATCCGATCCGCAGGCCAAGGTTCCCAAGGGCCGCAAGACGGCGGCGGCCAGGCGGCGCGCCGCATAAGGCCCAGGAGTCGGGCGCCTTCTTTCGGGTTGCGGAAAGGTCAGGTGTTCGGACGCCGACTTCAGACTGCGCTGAAATCCGGCCGGCGCTTGCCCAAGAAAGCCGAAAATGCCTCGCGCGCAGCCGGCTCACCCAGCATGCGACCGAAACTCGCGCCCTCTTCGGCCATGCGCTCGGCTACCAGGGTAGCGTTGCCCTTTTTCATGAGGCGCTTGGTTTCCATCAGCGCGCTCAGCGGCTTGGCCACCAGTTTTTGCGCCTGCCTTTGCGCCAGCGCATTGGCTTCGGTGGGCGGCACGATGCGGTTGATCAGGCCGATTTCAAGCGCGGTCTCGGCCATGAAGGGCTCGCCCAGCAGCAGCGCCTCGGCCGCGCGCGGGTAACCCATGAGTTGGGGCACCAGCAGGCTGGAGGCCGCCTCGGGGCACAGGCCCAGGTTCACAAAAGGCATGGAGAAGGCGGCGTTGTCGCCTGCGTACACCAGGTCACAGTGCAGCAGCAGCGTGGTGCCTATGCCCACGGCCGGGCCGCAGACCGAGGCCACCAGCGGCTTGGGAAAGCTGCTGATGCCGCGCAGGAAGCGGAACACCGGCGAGTCCTGCGTCGCGGGCGGCTTGTTCAGGAAGTCGGCGATGTCGTTGCCGGCCGAAAAAATCGTTTCATGGCCCTGGATCACCACGGCGCGCACCGCCGCATCATGGTTGGCCGATTCCAGCGCGTCGGCCATGGCGCCGTACATGGCGGAGGTGATGGAGTTTTTCTTGTCCAGGCGGTTCAGCGTGATGGTCATCACGCCGGTGTCGACATGGCTCAGGATTTCGGGAATGCTGCCGGTGGAAATGGGGGTGGGAGTGTTCATGGTGTTTTCCGTTGAGACGCCAAGTGTAGGGGCCTGGGAAGCCGCGCTCATTCCTTGTAATAAACGACCTGCGTGCTGGTGGCCAGCAGCACGCCGGCTTCGCTCCACAGCTGCGCCGTCTGGTCAAAAAATCCGTTACGAAAAGCCTGGGCCTTGGCCTGGCCCAGCAAAAAGCCGTCGCCGCATTCGGCAAGCTGCCGGCTGTCCGCATGGAAGTAGGTCGTGATGGAGACCGTGCCGGCCGGCACACGCGTGGCGCGGCGCAGCCAGACGCGCGGGTAGAACACGTCGGACATGGCCGCCAGCGCCGGGAAGTCCAGCGGGCGCGGCGGGTCGTCGCGCACCCAGAGCTGGGTCAGGCTGTCCACGCCGCTGCCGTCCCACACCTTGGGGATCACGCCGCGCACCGGCCGCATGTCGTAGCGGTTCGTCCATGCTGAAGTCGAAAACCGCAAGCGGCCCGTCGCATCGGCCAGGGTCACCGCGGGCATGGGTGTGTCGTTGAGGCTCCAGGTCTCGCGGCGTACGGCCGTGACGGCCGTGGCCGTCATCACGGCGCCGGCGGCATCGCCGTCCTGCGCCAGCTCCACCGTCCAGTGCTGGGTGGAGCGGTTGGTGCGCACGGGTTTGGCCGTCACGCTGAAGGGTCCCTCGGCCATGGCCGCCGCGTAGTTCACCGTCAGCGCCACCGGCTCGCCCAGCAAGGCCGGGTGCAGCAGGATGGCGCGCAGGGCCGTGGCCGCCGTGGTGCCGCCGAAGGGCCCCACCATGTTCCAGTAATCGGGGCTGCTGTGGCCCAGCCAAGTGTCGGGCCTGTCGGCGGCGGTCAGCCGCAGCGCCATGTCAAAAGAATGCGTGGGGGTCATGTCGTCAAGTGTGCCCTGGCTTCGCGGCTCAGGCCGTCGTCCTGGCGACGCCGGCCATGCCTTCGATGATTTGCTGGGCGCGCGGCCACAGGGTGTTGTTGAACTGCTCGCGGAAGAATCCGAAATGCCCTATGCGCTTGACCTTCAAGTCCGCCGGCGCGATGCGCTCAAAGCTGCGCGGCGCATTGGCATACAGATTGATCAGGTTTTGCGTGCCGCGCCAGGTCATCAGTTCATCGTCGGCGATGGACAACGCCGTGACCGGGAAGCTGACCTTGCCGTAACTCAGGCGCGCGCTTTCGCCCTCGGCACCCACGCTGTACTGCGGGTTCAAACACCACTTGCGCCACTGCATCATCACGCCGGCCGGCAGGTCGCCGACCTTGCGCAGCGAGCGCCCCGGAAAATAACCGAAAAGCCGCGTCGCCAGCGGCACCAGCACGTACCAGAAGTACAAAATCATGCGCCTGAGCTGCGGCGCGTTGTCGCGCCAGTAGCCGCTGCCCGCCGCGATGCTGACCAGGCCGTCAATCTTGTGCTGGTTCTTGAAGAAACCCGGCAGTTGCGCGCCCAGGCTGTGGCCCAGCAGGTAAAGCGGCGCATCGGGCAAGGCCGCCTTGGCGGTATCGACCACGGCCTCGTAGTCGCCGGCCCAGTCCAGCAAATCGGCCTTGAAGCCGCGCAGGCTGCCACTGGCCGTGGCCGGCAGCGAGTCGCCCGAGCCGCGGTAGTCAAAGGTCGTGACACGAAAACCCTGGCTGGACAACCACTGCGCAAACGGCGCGTAGTAGTGCTGCCGCACGCCCATGGCCCCGCCTATCACCACACTGGTGTGGGCGGCCTGCGTGACGTCGTACACCCGCAGCGAGAGCTGCGAGGTGCCGGTGTTGAGAGTCTGGATCTGCATGATGGTCTCCTGTTGGTACCCTTGCCGGTCTCTGCCGGCTCCCATCACTGACAACTGCTCGCTATCGTCTTGATAGCCACCGAAGAAAATTCGTTGAAACTTTAGACGCGCTCAAAGATTCCAGCTGCGCCTTGTCCCATCCCGACACACATCGTGACCATGCCGTATTTCAGCTGATGACGATGCAATGCATGAATCACGGTCGCCGCCCGAATCGCACCGGTAGCCCCCAGCGGATGCCCCAGCGCAATCGCGCCGCCCATGCGGTTGACCTTGGCCGGGTCCAGCTTGAGCGTGTTGATCACGGCCAGCGACTGCGCGGCAAAGGCTTCGTTCAACTCGATCCAGTCCATGTCGTCCTGCTTGAGGCCGGCGTAACGCAGGGCGGCAGGGATGGCCTCGATGGGGCCAATGCCCATGATTTCAGGCGGCACGCCCTTGGCGGCGTAGCTCACAAAACGCGCGAGCGGCTTGAGGCCGAACTGCTTGACGGCTTTTTCGCTGGCCAGCACCAGTGCACCGGCGCCGTCGGAAGTCTGCGAACTGTTGCCGGCGGTGACCGAGCCACGCGCGGCAAACACCGTCTTGAGCTTGGCCAGGCCTTCGAGCGAGGTGTCGGGGCGCGGGCCCTCGTCCAGGCTGACGGTGCGGGTCTTGGCGACGACTTCGCCGGTTTCCAGGTTGGCCGTGCGGTCGGTCACCTCGACGGGCGTGATCTCGTTGCTGAATTCACCGGCCTGCTGGGCCTTGATGGCTTTCAGGTGCGACTCGAGCGCGAACTGGTCCTGCGCCTCGCGCGAGACCTTCCATTGCTGGGCCACCTTCTCGGCCGTCAGGCCCATGCCGTAGGCGATGCCGACGTTCTCGTCGTTCATGAACATATTGGGCGACAGCGAAGGCGAGTTGCCCGACATGGGCACCATGCTCATGCTCTCGGTGCCGGCGGCAACCATCACGTCAGCCTCGCCCACGCGGATGCGGTCGGCCGCCATCTGGATGGCCGACAGGCCCGAGGCGCAAAAACGGTTGACGGTGATGCCGCCCACACTGGTCGGCAGGCCGGCCAGCACCGCGCCTATGCGCGCCACGTTCAGGCCCTGCGGGCCTTCGGGGATCGCGCAGCCGCAAATAATGTCTTCAATCGCCTTGGGATCCAGCGTAGGCACTTGCGCAAGCGCGGCCTGCAGCGCCTTGACCAGCAGGTCGTCGGGCCGCGTGTTGCGGAAATAGCCCCTGTGCGAGCGCCCTATGGGCGTGCGCGTGGCGGCGACGATGTAGGCTTCCTGGACTTGTTTGGCCATGATGGTTTCCTTCAATTTCTCGGTTAACTTTTCCGCGGGCCGGAGGGAATCCAGGCCCAGACAAATTCGCATTCCACCGGGTTCACACCGGCCTCATCGGTCACGGTGACCGATACCTTGACTTCACCCTTGTCGCTGGCCTGCATGGCCGCGCGCTGCTCGTCGCTCAGCGTGGCCACGGCGCGCAGGGCGCCGGTGGCGCGCTTTTTGAACGCCATCTTGAGTTCCTTGGCCAGCGGGATGCAGTCGTCGCGCACATTCATGCCCACCACCATGCCGGTGGCGGTCTCCGCCAGCAGGTTCATGGCCGAGGCATGCACGCCGCCTATGTGGTTCTGCACCTTCTTCTCATTCCTGATGCCGATCTCGACGCGGCCCGTTCCCATTTCGAGGAAGTCCAGGCCGGCGGTGCCTGTAAACGGCACGGCGCGGCGCAGCACCACGCTGCGAAACCAGGGGCGGGCAAAAGCCGGCACTTCATCGAGCCGCTGCAGTTGCCGCGCCAGGCGGTTGGGTGAGTAATCGCTCATCAGTTGCGAACCGGTTTTCCGGTGCTCATCATTCCCATGATCCGTTCCTGCGTTTTCGGGTGTTCGAGCAGCGAGCAGAAGGCCTTGCGCTCCAGCGTCATCAAATACTCCTCGGTCACCAAGGTGCCGGCATCCACGTCGCCGCCGCAGACCACACCCGCGATCAGGCCGGCGATGTGGAAGTCGTGGGCGCTGATGAAGCCGCCATCGCGCATATTGACGAGCTGGCCCTTGATGGTGGCCAGGCCGTTGCGGCCCACCACCGGGAACTGGCGCTTGTGCGGCGCGCGGTAGCCCGAGTTGAACAGCGCGCGCGCCTCGTTGAGCGCGACGAACAACAGCTCATCCTTGTTGGGCACGATCACGTCGCTGTCGAGCAAGTAGCCGATCTTGCGGCTTTCAATCGCGCTGGTGCCGACCTTGGCCATGGCCGCGGCCGTAAAACCTTCGGTCAGGAAAGGCAGGATGTCCTTGTTGGTCGAGGTGCTGGCGTTCTCGGCGGCGCGGCGCGCGATGTAAGCCAGGCCGCCCGCGCCGGGCACCAGGCCCACGCCGACCTCCACCAGGCCGATGTAGCTTTCCATCGCGGCCACACGTTTGGCCGAGTGGACCGCCATTTCACAGCCGCCGCCCAGTGCGATGCCGCGAATCGCCGACACCACGGGCACGGCCGCGTAGCGCAGCTTGAGCATCACGTTCTGCAGTTCGGCCTCGGCCCCTTCAATTGCCTTGGCGCCGCCCATCATGAAGGCGGGCAGCATGGCCTGCAGGTCGGCGCCGGCCGAGAACATCTCGTCGTTGGACCAGATCACCATACCCTTGTAGCTTTTCTCGGCCAGGTCCACGCCCATGGCCAGGCCCTCGGCCACGTCGGGGCTGATGGCGTGCATCTTGGTCTTGATGCTGGCGATCAGCACGTCGTCATTCGCGCCGCCCAGCGTCCAGAGGCGGATCGCGTCGTCTTCATGCAGGGTGGTGCCGGCCGTCTCGAACGAGGGCGCATTCGAGCCCAACACGTCCTCGGGGAAGAACTGGCGTTCGTACACCGGCAGCTTGCGGCGCGGGATGAATTTTTTAGCCGAAGCGCTCCAGGAGCCTTCTGGCGTGTGCACGCCGCCGGCCTCGGCCACCGGGCCCTTGAACACCCACTCGGGCAGCGGCGCCTTGGACAGCGCCTTGCCGGCATCAATGTCTTCCTGGATCCAGGTGGCGACCTGCTTCCAGCCGGCCTGCTGCCAGAGCTCGAAGGGGCCCTGCTTGGAACCAAAGCCCCAGCGCATCGCGAAGTCGATGTCGCGCGCTGTTTCGGCAATGCTTTCGAGGTGCACGGCGGCGTAATGGAACTGGTCGCGCAGTATGGCCCAGAGGAAGCGGGCTTCGGCACCCTCGGCTTCGCGCAAGAGCTTCAGGCGCTCGCCCGCGGGCTTTTTGAGCATACGGCCCACGACCTCATTGGCCTTGGCACCGGCCGGCACGTAGTCCATGCTTTCCGGGTCCAGGCGCAGGATGTCACGACCCTGCTTTTTGTAAAAACCCGCGCCGGTCTTCTGGCCCAGGCTTTTGGATTCCAGCAGCTTGGCCAGCACCGGCGGCGTGCCGTAGATGTCGGAAAACGGGTCTTCGACTTTGCCGGGGCCGAGGTTGTCCTGCAGCGTCTTGATGACGTGGGCCATGGTGTCCAGGCCCACCACGTCGGCGGTGCGGAAGGTGCCCGAACTCGCGCGGCCCAGCTTCTTGCCGGTCAGGTCGTCGACCACGTCGTAGGTCAGCTTGAAGGCTTCGGCTTCCTTGATGGTGGCCAGCATGCTGGCGATGCCCACGCGATTGGCGATGAAGTTGGGTGTGTCGTGGGCGCGTATCACGCCCTTGCCGAGCGCGCTGGTGACGAAGGCTTCCAGGTCGTCCAGCACCTTGGGTTCGGTGGTCGGCGTGTTGATCAGCTCGACCAGCGTCATGTAGCGCGGCGGGTTGAAGAAGTGAATGCCGCAAAATCGCGGCTTGATGGATTCGGGCAGCGCCTCGCTGAGCTTGGTGATGGACAGGCCCGAGGTGTTGCTGGCGACGATGGCGCCGTCGGCGATAAAGGGCGCGATCTTGTGGTACAGATCGGTCTTCCAGTCCATGCGCTCGGCGATCGCCTCGATGACGAGGTCGCATTCGCGCAGCAGCTCCATGTTCTCTTCATAGTTGGCCTGCTGGATCAGCGCCGCGTCCTCGGGCACGCCCAGCGGGGCCGGCTTGAGTTTCTTGAGGCCTTCGACCGCCTTGATGACGATGCCGTTCTTCGGGCCTTCCTTGGCGGGCAGGTCGAACAGCACCACCGGCACCTTGACGTTGACCAGGTGGGCGGCGATCTGCGCGCCCATGACGCCGGCGCCGAGCACGGCGACTTTTTTGACTTGGAATCGTGACATGGTTAAGACCTTGTTGGGGAAGACTGGTTGAAAAATTCGAGCACCGCGCTCCAGTAGCGCTGCGGTTCATCGCGCATGCCATGGGTATGGTCGGCCTTGTCGAGGATCACGCGCTGGATGCGCTCGGGCCTCGAAGCGGCCTGCTGCAGGGCGTCGCCGAAATGCGCTGGCGTCCAGCGGTCGCCCCGGCTATGGATCAGCAACACATCCACGTCGCGCATATTGGCAAGGTGATGGGTGGGCCGCAGGCGCAGCTCGCCTTGCGGGTTAATGCGCCGGCTGATGTTGAGCACAGCATGGGCAAAAGGATAAGCTTTCCAGAAATCGGGCAGCGAAGGCGCGCAAGCTTCAGCCACCACTTTGTCGTAAGGGAACTCCACCTCGTCGATCGCGCTCAGCGTGTTGATCGCGCCGAAAGACGCCGTCAGCGCATGCACCGGCAGCCCGGCAAAAGCGCCACGCGCCCAGGAGCCCACCGCTATCACGTCACCGGGGTAATCGAAATTGGTCGACGGGCTTTCACCGAAACCGTTGAAGTCGAACGCCACCACATGAAAACCCGCATCGAGCAGTGCCTGGGCATGGCCGTGGCGCAGCCAGAAACCTTTGCAGGCAAAACCCATGGGATGGGCGCAGACCACCACACCGCGCGGAGGCAGCGGCGTGCGCGCGACGATGGCCTCGAGCCGGCTGGTGCTGCGGCTGATGATGCGCACCCGCTCCCAGCCTTCTTGCGGCACGTCGGCGGGCCAGCGCCAGGGTTTCATGAAGCGGCCAAAAAACGGCTTCTTGAGCAGGTAATGCCCATACCAGCGGCGCGCGGCCGGCCGGGTGCTTGCAGCATCACCAAAGGACAGCGAACGCAGACGGGAAATTGCTTCACCCATGGCAGCCTCTCGCTTTTGTGGCACTCATTGCAAACGGGTCCAGGTCTGGGTGCGGCCGAAAGGGCCTATGGATCCGCGGACTTCCATCTTCTTGCCGCCTTCAATCGGGGTCATCTTGAGGGAATAGCTTTTTCCGCTGTCCGGATCCAGGATCTTGCCGCCTTCCCAGACGTCGCCGTCGGGCGACTTCTTGGCGCCGCGAATGATTTCAAGGCCCAGCCGGGGTTTGTCCTTGCGGTCATCGGTGCATTCGGTGCAGACGTCGTCGGGCTTGACGCCGGGGGACATGCGCTTTTCGACTTTGCCGTTCAGCACACCGCCGGCTTCAGTGATACGGACCTCGAATTTGGGATCGCCGGTTTTTTCGTCGAAGCCGCGCCACAGACCCACTGGCGTGTTCTGGGCCAAGGCCGGGATGGCCATCAGGCCCAGAACGATCATCAACAACTTTCTTTTCATGGTCTCTCCCATCGATCTGTTCAAGAGAATCAAGCCAGCGCTTCGTCGGTTTCCATCAGCGACTTGCTGCCGGCGCGCGCCGTGCGCATCAGCGTCGCGGTTTCGGGGAACAGCTTGGCGAAATAAAACCGCGCGGTCTGCAGCTTGGCGACGTAGAACTTGTCGGTGTTGCCGGCGGCGATTTCGCGCAAAGCGGTCTGCGCCATCAAGGCCCAGAAATAACCGAACACCAGGTGACCGGCCACGCGCAGGTAGTCGACGGCGGCAGCGCCCACTTCGTCGGGATTCTGGAAACCCTTGAAGCCCAGCTCAGTCGTGAACTTGGTCATCTGGTCGGCCAGGTAGGCCAGCGGGTTGATGAACTCGGCCATCTTCTCGTTGACGCCTTCCTCGGCGATCAGCGCGGCGATCACCTTGCCGAATTTCTTCAGCGTGGCGCCGTTGTTGCCCAGGATCTTGCGGCCCAGCAGGTCCAGCGACTGGATGGTGTTGGTGCCTTCGTAAATCATGTTGATGCGGTTGTCGCGCACGAACTGCTCCATGCCCCATTCCTTGATGAAGCCGTGGCCGCCGAAGACCTGCATGCAGGCATTGGTGGCGATGTGGCCGTTGTCGGTCAGGAAGGCCTTAACGATAGGTGTCAGCAGCGCGACGATTTCGCCGGAGTCCTTGCGCACCTTTTCGTCGGGGTGGTTCAGTTCCTTGTCGAGCAGCAGCGTGCAGTAGATCGCCAGCGCCCGGCCGCCTTCGGCGTAGGCCTTGGCGGTCAGCAGCATCTTGCGCACGTCGGGGTGCACGATGATGGGATCGGCCGGCTTGTCCTTGGCCTTGACGCCGGACAGGGAGCGCATCTGGATGCGGTCCTTGGCGTAGGCCAGCGCGTTCTGGTAAGCCACTTCGGTCAGGCCCAGCGACTGGTTGCCCACGCCCAGGCGGGCGGCGTTCATCATCACGAACATCGCGGCCAGGCCCTTGTTGGGCGCACCCACCATGGTGCCGACGGCGCCTTCCAGCACCATCTGCGCGGTGGCGTTGCCGTGTATGCCCATCTTGTGCTCCAGGCCGCCGCAGTAGATGTCGTTGCGCGAACCGATGGTGCCGTCCTTGCCGACGTTGAACTTGGGCACGGCGAACAGGCTGATGCCCTTGCTGCCCTGGGGCGCGTCCGGCAGGCGGGCCAGCACCAGGTGCACGATGTTGGCGGCCATGTCGTGTTCACCGGCGCTGATGAATATCTTGTTGCCGGTCAGGCGGTAAGTGCCGTCGGGCTGCGGCTCGGCCTTGGTGCGCAGCAGGCCCAGGTCGGTGCCGCAGTGCGGCTCGGTCAGGCACATGGTGCCGGTCCATTCACCGCTGGTCAGCTTGGGCAGGTAAAGTTTTTTCTGCTCCTCGGTGCCGTGGGCGTGCAGGGCTTCGTAAGCACCGTGCGACAGGCCCGGGTACATGGTCCAGGCCTGGTTGGCCGAGTTCAGCATCTCGTACAGGCACTGGTTCACCACAAAAGGCAGGCCCTGGCCGCCATATTCCGGGTCGCAGCTCAGCGCGGCCCAGCCGCCTTCAACGTATTTGGCGTAGGCTTCCTTGAAACCCTTGGGCGGCGTGACTTCGTGCGTGGTCTTGTCGAGCTTGCAGCCCTCTTCGTCGCCGCTGATGTTCAGCGGGAAAGTCACTTCGGCGGCGAACTTGCCGGCTTCCTCGAGCACCGCGTTGATGGTGTCCGCATCGACCTCCGCATGCTTGGGGATGGCCTTGAATTCATCGGTGACCTTGAGCACTTCGTGCATGACGAATTGCATATCGCGCAAGGGGGGGCTGTACTGGGGCATGGTCGGTAGGTCCTTTAGCGTTAAACCGGTTTGGAAGAGGAGGCTTTGCCCGAAGCTTTCTTGGGCAAAGCGAAAGAGGTTGAGGAACTGGAAGGGGCTGCCTCGGCGCCGTAGCGCGCCAGGATGTTGGCGAAGCCGGTGTTGGCGCGGTCCATGGAGCCCGGCGTCTTCAGGAAACGGGCCTCGTAATGCAAAGCCAGGATCAGGCCGTGGATCTCAAACGCCATCTGGTGTTCATCGGCATCAGGGCGCAGATGGCCGGCCTCCTTGGCCTGCACCACCGCGCGGTACATGGCCGCCAGCCAGGTGCGCACCGAGCCCGCGAGCGCATCACGCACCGGGCCGGGCCTGTCGTCAAACTCAACGGCGCCGCTGATGTAAAGGCAGCCCGAATCGATCTCCAGCGAGGTGCGCTTCATCCAGTTGTGGAACAGCGCCGCCAGGCGCGGCAGGCCGCGCGGTTGCTGCAGGGCCGGGAAGAAGACTTCTTCCTCGAAACGCACGTGGTATTCGCGGATCACCGAGATCTGCAGTTCCTCGCGCGAGCCGAAATGGGCGAACACGCCGGACTTGCTCATGCGCATGACCTCGGCCAGCGCGCCTATGCTCAGGCCCTCCAGGCCGATTTGCGTGGCCAGGCCGAGGGCCGCGTCCACAATGGCCGCCTTGGTCTGCTGGCCTTTTTGCTGGCTTTTGGCCACGGCGCTGCCCGCAACGGGGGCGCGGGAGGCTTTGGCGGGGAGTTCTGTGACAGGCATGGGGCGCTACAAAATAAAACGAACGGTCGTTCTATTTTGCAACACTTTGATGACCACGCAAAGGCCACAGAAATTTCTAGGGCATTCGGCCTAGGACTGACACGGGTTAACCCTTGTACGGGATACGTTGCGAGGCAAAAATGCCATGAGTGAGGCGCAAAACGCAGGCTGGGTGAGTTCCGTAAGACTTTGCAACGCCACGAAGGGCCTTTTAATTGGCGCCCCCGTGTCATCTGCGAAATAAGAATTTATCCGCAGATGACGCAGATTTACACAGATTGAAGACAAAGAGTTCTGTGTTTAAGACTTCACACTGTCTCCATGGGCGGCCATACGACTTGCATCGCTTTTGTCTTTATCTGCGTAAATCTGCGTCATCTGCGGATATGAATTTGTCCGCACATGCGCAGGCTCCGTCCTTTTCGGTGAACCTGGGCTAAGTGGCCGCATCTCATACATTTAAAGGTCAGCCGCAGTTTTCTGGCAAAAGCCCAGGAGGCCTTATTTCACCAGCTTGAACGGCACCACCGTCTGGTGCTGCTCACCCAGCCCCTCAATCCCCAGCGACATCGTGTCGCCCTTTTTCAGGAAGACCGGCGGCTTCATGCCCAGGCCTACGCCGGGCGGCGTGCCGGTGGTGATGACGTCGCCGGGCTCCAGAGTCATGAACTGGCTCACATAGCTGATGATTTTGGCGACGCTGAAGATCATGGTGCGGGTAGAGCCGTTTTGCACGCGCTTGCCGTTGACTTCCAGCCACATCGACAGTTTTTGCGGGTTCGGTACTTCGTCGCGCGTGACCAGCCAGGGGCCCAGGGGGCCGAAGGTGTCGCAGCCCTTGCCCTTGTCCCAGGTGCCGCCGCGCTCGATCTGGAATTCGCGTTCGCTGACGTCGTTGATGGTGCAGTAGCCGGCCACGTGGTCCAGCGCCGATTTTTGCGAAACATAGCGGGCCTGCTTGCCGATGATCACGCCGAGCTCGACTTCCCAGTCGGTCTTGACCGAGTTCTTGGGCAGCATGATGGGGTCGTTGGGGCCCTGGATGCAACTGGTGGCCTTCATGAAGACGACGGGTTCGGCCGGAATCGGCAAGCCGGACTCGGCGGCATGGTCGGCGTAGTTCAGGCCTATGGCGATGAATTTGCGCGTGCCGGTGATGGGGCTGCCGTAGCGCGGCGAGCCCTTGACCAGCGGCAGCTTGTCGGTCTTGAGCTTGGCCAGCTTGGCCAGCGCGGCGTCGCCGAGCTGGTCGGGGCCTATGTCCTTGATGACGCTGCTGAGGTCGCGCAGCTTGCCATTGGCATCGATGAGGCCGGGTTTTTCCTTGCCGGGGTTGCCATAACGAACGAGTTTCATGGTTTTCCTTTCTTGAGATAACAAATGAGGCGATGTGGTGTTCAGAAATTCGATGCTTGGGATGCAGGGCAAGGCGCCCGGAGCGCAGGAACCGGAATGCACTCGTGTGCATGAGGATTCCGAGCACCGCGCAACGCCGCCATGCGCCCAATCATCGGATTTATGGACATTACATCAATAGGTGGAGCGGCCGCCGGAAAGATCAAACACGGCGCCGGTCGAGAAAGAACAATCTTCGGTGCACAGCCAGCTGACCATGGCAGCCACCTCATCGGGCGTGCCGAAGCGGCCCATGGGGATTTTTGAAAGCATGAACTGGATGAACTCGGGTGTCATCTGCTCAAAAATCGGGGTTTTCACCGCGGCCGGCGTGACGCAGTTGACGCGCACGCCGGTATCGGCAAGCTCCTTGCCCAGCGACTTGGTCAGCGCGATCACCGCCGCCTTGCTGGCGCTGTAGGCGCTGGCGTTCGGGTTGCCCTCCTTGCCGGCCACCGAGGCGATGTTGACGATGCGCCCGTAGTTGCGCGCGCGCATGTGCGGCACGACTTCGCGGCAGCAGAAGAACAGGCCGTTGAGGTTGACCTGCTGCACCTGCATCCATTGCTCGGGCGGGTAGTCCCAGAGCTTGACGTTGGGGCCGGTGATGCCGGCCGAATTGACCAGCGCGTCTATCACCGGGTTGTGGGCAAGCGTCTGTTTGACCGCCTCCACCACGCTGGCATGGCTGCCGACGTCAACCGCCACGGTGTGCACGCCGACGCCCAGGCCGGATTTCGCTTTCTCCAGCGCCTCGGGCTTGATATCCCACAAGGTGACGGTGCCGCCCGAAGCCAGCATGCGCTTGGCAACCGCAAAGCCCAGGCCGACCGCGCCGCCCGTGATCACCGCGTGCCGACCTTTCAGGTCGAGCTGGTTCATATGGTGATGCCGCCGTCGATGTTGTAGGCCTGGCCGGTCACAAAGGCGGATTCGTCGCTGGCCAGGAAGAGCACCAGCGGGGCGATTTCATGCGCCTGGGCTAGGCGTCCCAACGGCTGGCGCGCGATAAAAGCCTTGCGCGCTTCCACCGGGTCGGCGTTGGCGTTGATGCGGTCCTGCAGCGAGGGCGTGTCGACGGTGCCGGGGCAGATCGCGTTGCAGCGCACGCCGTCGGCCACAAAGTCGGCCGCCACGCTTTTGGTGAGGCCAATCACCGCGGCCTTGGTCGTGCCGTAGATAAAACGGTTGGGCAGGCCCTTGATGCTGCCGCAGACGCTGGCCATGTTGATGATGCTGCCGCGTTTTTGGGCCTGCATTTTCGGCAGCACGGCCTGGATCATCCAGAACTGCGCGCGCACATTGAGGTGAAAGGCGAACTCGAGCTCTTCGTCGGTGGCCTGCAGCGCGTTGCCGCCGTGCACAAAGCCCGCGCAGTTGAACAGCACGTCCAGCGCCGGCAGGCCGCCCACCAGCTTGTGGATGGCGGCTTTGTCGAGCACATTCAGCGGCAGCGCGGTGATGTTGGCCACGCCCTGGTAGCTTTCCAGCAGCTTGGGGTTCAGGTCGGTGGCCCAGACCTGCGCGCCTTCGGCCGCCAGCGCCAGCGCGCTGGCGCGCCCAATGCCCTGGCCGGCCGCGGTGACCAGGGCTTTCTTTCCTTCAAGTCTCATCAATGCTCCTACAGGGTTTTGCCGGATGTTGGCCCGGGGGTTTCATGGGATTATCAATTGGTCTGACCACTTGTCCAATTCTGGCTAACCCTTAAGCCGCCCGCTCTTTCTTTTTTACCCCTTCCGCATCGCCTTCCATGCCCCTGCAGACCGTCGAGCCGCAACGCCTGTACCGCCAGATCGCCGAGCAGCTGCGCACGCTGATCTCCGCCGGCGAATGGGCCGTGGGCGCGCGCCTGCCGGCCGAGCGCGACCTGGCGCGGCAGCTGGGCGTGAGCCGGCCCTCGGTGCGCGAGGCGCTGATCGCGATGGAAGTCGAGGGCTGGGTCGAGGTGCGCACGGGCTCCGGCGTTTATGTGCTGGACCGTAGCGGCGCGCCCAGCCCCGGCAACGGCCGGGCCGCACAGATTTCGCCCGACGAGTGGGGCCCGCTGGAACTGATACGCGCGCGCCGCGTGGTGGAGGGCGAAGTCGCCGCCATGGCCGCCACCCAGGCCAAGCGCAAACACATAGAGGCGATGGCCAAGGCCATCGCCAGCATGCAAGCCGACGCCGACCGCGGCGTGCTGCCGCTCGATGGCGACCGCGCTTTCCACAGCGCCATCGTCGAGTCCTGCGGCAACGTGGTGCTGATCGAAACCATACAGCGCTTCTGGGATTCACGGCGCGGCCCGCTGTTCGAACGCCTGGGCGGCCATTTTGAAACCGTGGATTCCTGGCGCTCGGCCATCACGGAGCACCAGGCGATTTTTGAGGCGGTGCGCAACCACGACCCCGATGCCGCGCGCGCGGCCATGCACGAACACATGGACCAGTCTCACAAGCGCTTCAGCGTGAGCTGGCGCCGCACCAAGCAACAGAAGACACCCAAAAAATAAGAAGAAGCATTCCCGCACCCGGAGATTTCCCTCAACCGCAACTTGGCACTACAAGAAAAGAAAGCGAGACAAGCATGAACATCCTGACCCCCACCAAGCGGCTGGCCACGGCCCTGCTGCTGTTCACCGGCCTTTGCGGCATCGCCGCAGCCCAGCCCTACCCGAACAAGCCCATCGAAGTGATGGTGGCCTTCCAGCCCGGCGGCGGCACCGATTCGCTGGCGCGCGCCTATGCCGAAGCGGCCAAAAAATACACCACCCAGTCGCTGGTGGTCTACAACAAACCCGGCGCCAGCGGCGCCATTGGTCTCGCCGACGTGGTGAACGCCAAACCCGACGGCTACAAGCTCGCCATGCTCTTCGTCGAGGTGACCATCCTCCCGCACATGGGCATCACCAAGATCACGCAGGACGATTTCATTCCGATTGCCCGCCTCAATGCCGACCCGGCCGCCATCACGGTGCGCGCCGATTCGCCCTACAACACGATTGAGGATTTCCTCGTCGCCGCCAAAAAAACCGGCAGCGACGTGAAGGTCGGCAACGCCGGCAACGGCTCCATCTGGCACCTGGCCGCCGCCTCGCTGGAAGAAAAAACCGGCGCCAGGTTCAACCACATTCCCTACCAGGGCGCCGGCCCCGCCGTTCTGGCCCTGCTGGGCGGCCATGTGGATGCCGTGGGCGTGAGCCCGGCCGAGGTCGCGGTGCACGTGGCGGCCGGCAAGCTCAAGATCCTGGGCGTGATGGCCGACCAGCGCGTCAAGGGTTTTGAGAACGTGCCCACGCTCAAGGAACGCAAGATAGACCTGTCCATAGGCACCTGGCGCGGCCTGGGCGTGGCCAAGGGCACGCCGCCGGAAGTGGTGGACTACATACGCGCGATGACCAAAAAGGCCGCCGACGAGCCCATCATGAAAGAGGTCATGGACAAGCTCAACCTGGGCTATGCCTATGCCGACGGCCCCGCTTTCAAGGCGCAGATGGTGCACGACAACGACACCTTCAAGCAACTCGTGACCAAGCTCAACCTGAAGAACTGAGGCAACGGGGCAACAGACCCCGGCTTCACGGGCTGCGCGCTGGCGCGCAGCCCGTTTTTCCCTTCATGCCAGCAAACCCTTTGAACACCTTCGAGGAGACACACCATGAATGCATTCCACAAAAAACGATTCGCCATCAAAGCCATTGCCGCCTGCGCGCTGATGGCGGGCGCCCTGGGTTTTTCCGGCCTCGCATCGGCGCAGACAAAACTGAAATGGGCGCACGTCTACGAAACCTCGGAGCCCTTCCACAAATGGTCGGTCTGGGCCGGCGACGAGATCAAGAAGCGTACCAACGGCAAGTACGAGATCCAGGTGTTCCCGGCCTCCACGCTGGGCAAGGAGGCCGACATCAACCAGGGCCTGACCCTGGGCACGGTGGACATCATCCTCACCGGCGCGAGTTTTGCCGGCCGCACCTACCAGCCGCTGGCCATCGGCTACTTCCCCTTCATCTTCCGCGATGCCGAGCACCAGCTCAAGTTCGCCAACAGCGACGTGTTCAGGGAACTGGCCGCCGGCTACGACCAGAAAAGCGGCAACCACATCACCGCGCTCAATTACTACGGCGCGCGCCATGTGACCTCCAGCGCGGCACGGCCGATTACCAAACCGGAAGACATGAAGGGCCTGAAGATCCGTGTGCCCGACGCGCCGGCTTATATGGCTTTCCCCAAGGCCCTGGGCGCCAACCCCACGCCGATTGCCTTTGCCGAGGTCTACCTGGCGCTGCAAAACGGCACGGTGGACGCGCAGGAGAACCCGCTGCCCACCATAGAAGCCAAAAAGTTCTATGAGGTGCAAAAGAACATCTCGCTGACCGGCCATATCGTCGATTCACTGCTGACCGTGGTCTCGGGCCAGCTCTGGGGCAGGCTGAGCGCCGACGAGAAAAAAATCTTCAGCGACGTGATGCTGGAAGCCGCCGAAAAAACCGGGCGCGAGATCATCGCCTCCGAGGCCCGGCTGGTCGATGAGTTCAAAAAGAAGGGCAACAACGTGATCACGGTCGACAAGAACGCCTTCCGCGCGGCGGTGCTGAAGAACACCTCGCCTGCGGATCAAGGCTACCGCCAGGCAGATTACGACCGCATCATCAACCTCAAGTGAAGGCACGCATCAAGCTACTGCGCGGCCCGATCTCGCACCTGCGGTCCTCACCGTACCTGAGTACGGTTCCGGTCCTCGGCGCGACCTCGAGCCGCTCGCTACGCTTGCTGCATGCCTTCACGGCCAGCTAGAAGCAGAAGGAGACACGATGACCGAAAAAATCATCAGCGACGATGGTTCATTCCACACCGAGGACGAGGCGGTGGACCTGTCCACCACCACGACCGAGGGCTGGGTGGCCCTGGCGTTTTTCTGGCTGCTGGGCGCCACGGTGCTGTACCAGTTCGTCACACGCTATGTCTTCAACGACTCCGCCGCGTGGACCGAGGAGATTGCGCGTTATGAGCTGATCGCCGTGGTGTTCATAGGCGCGGCCATAGGCGTGGCCAAGAACAACCATATCCAGGTGGATTTTTTCTACCGCCATATGCCGGCGAAGATGGGCCGCATCATGTCGACGGTCACGGACCTGCTACGCATCGCCTTTTACGGCGCGGCGGTATTCATGACCGTGCAGATGATGGCCAAGATCGGCAACCAGACCCGCATGACCATCGTGGACCTGCCCATGAACATCGTCTACGGCGTGTGCCTGCTGGGTTTTGCCGCCATGCTGGCGCGCGCCATCCAGGTCGCCCTGATTCATTACCGCCGCGGCTACAGCGTGCTGGAACGCCCCGAATCCACCATGCAAGACCGCTGAACGCGAAGCCCCCTCACCATCATGCTCAAAATATTTTTCCTGATCTTCATGGGCGCCGGCATCCCGGTCGCCATCGCCATGGCGGGCGCCTCGCTGGTCTACATCCTGGTCACCGGCAACCTGCCGCCCTTTGTGGTGATCCACCGCATGGTGTCGGGCATAGACAGCTTCCCCTTGCTGGCCGTGCCTTTTTTCATCCTGGCCGGCAACCTGATGAACAATGCCGGCATCACCACCCGCATCTACAACTTCGCGCTGGCGCTGGTGGGCTGGCTCAAGGGCGGCCTGGGCCACGTCAACGTGCTGGGCTCGGTGATCTTCGCCGGCATGAGCGGCACGGCGATCGCGGATGCCGCCGGCCTGGGCACCATCGAGATCAAGGCCATGAAGGAGCACGGCTACTCCTCGGAATTCGCGGTCGGCGTGACGGCCGCGTCGGCCACGCTGGGCCCCATCATCCCGCCCAGCCTGCCTTTTGTGATCTACGGCATGATGGCCAATGTGTCGATAGGCGCTTTGTTCCTGGCCGGACTGCTGCCAGGCCTGTTGATGGCGGTGCTGATGATGCTGACCGTGGCCTATTTCGCCCACAAGAACAAATGGGGCGCCGACATCAAGTTCTCGGGCAGCAAGCTGGCCAAGGCCCTGGTCGAGCTGGCGGTGGTGGCGGCCTGGCCGCTGGCGCTATGGCTGCTGATCACCAAGGCCGGTGCGCCCGCCCAGGTCACCGTGATTGCCGGGCTGGTCGCGCTGTTCGTTCTCGACAAGATATTCAAGTTCGAGGCCGTGCTGCCCATCATGACGCCGGTGCTGCTGATAGGCGGCATGACCACAGGCCTGTTCACCCCCACCGAAGGCGCGATCGCGGCCTGCGTCTGGGCCATGGTGCTGGGCTTCTTCTGGTACAAGGCGCTGAAGTTCAAGATGTTCGTCAAGGTCTGCCTGGACACCGTCGAGACCACCTCCACCGTGCTGTTCATCGTAGCGGCCGCATCCATCTTCGGCTGGATGCTGACGGCCACCGGCGTAACAACGGCGATCGCCGCCTGGGTGCTGGGCTTTACCCAAAGCCCCTGGGTGTTCCTGCTGTTGGCCAACCTGCTGATGCTGTTTGTGGGCTGCTTCCTGGAGCCCACCGCCGCCATCACCATCCTGGTGCCCATCTTGTTGCCCATCACCGCGCAGCTGGGCATAGACCCGGTGCATTTCGGCCTGGTGATGGTGCTCAACCTCATGATCGGCCTTTTGCACCCGCCCATGGGCATGGTGCTCTTCGTGCTGGCCCGTGTGGCCAATCTCTCGGTGGAGCGCACCACCATGGCCATATTGCCCTGGCTGGTGCCGCTGCTGCTGAGCCTGGGCATCATCACCTACTTCCCCAAGGCAGTACTCTGGTTGCCCAAGATGTTTTACTGAATGCGATACAACCGGGATACAACGCCCCATCACTTCCACGATGACTTCCATGACGACCCCCACGCCCTTTATTCGCCTCCACCCCGCCGATGACGTCCTGATTGCCCGCGCCCAGCTGGTGGGCGGCACCCAGGTCGAAAACATCACCGTGCGCGGCCTGATCCCGGCCGGCCACAAGATCGCCACGCGCGCGCTGGCCGCGGGCGAGCCGGTGCGGCGCTACAACCAGATCATCGGCTTTGCGAGCAAGCCGATTGCACCCGGCGAGCACGTGCACACGCACAACCTGGACATGGGGCCCGACAAAGGCGATTTCGCGCGCGACTACGCCTTCGGCGCCGACGTGAAACCGGCGCCCGCCAAACGCGAGGCGACCTTCAAGGGCATCAGGCGGCCCGACGGCCGCGTGGCCACGCGCAACTACATCGGCATCCTCTCCAGCGTGAACTGCTCGGCCACGGCGGCGCGCGCGATTGCCGACCATTTTTCGCGGCAGAACAATCCCTCGGCGCTGAAAGACTTTCCCAACGTGGACGGCGTGGTGGCGCTCACGCACGGCACGGGCTGCGGCATGGACTCCGACGGCCTGGGCCTGCAGATCCTGCAGCGCACGCTGACGGGTTATGCCACCCATCCCAATTTCGCCGGCGTGCTGGTGGTGGGCCTGGGCTGCGAGTCCAACCAGATCAATGCCTGGCTGGCCCACGGCAGCCTGCGCGAAGGTGAAACCCTGCGCGTCTTCAGCATCCAGGACACGGGCGGCACGGCCAAGACCGTGGCCAAGGGCATTGCCATGATCAAGGAAATGCTGCCGCAGGCCAACGCCGTCAAGCGCGAGCCCTGCAGCGCCGCCCACATCACCATAGGCCTGCAGTGCGGCGGCTCCGACGGTTATTCGGGCATCAGCGCCAACCCGGCGCTGGGTGCGGCGGTGGACTTGCTGGTGGCCCACGGCGGCACCGCCATCCTCAGCGAGACGCCCGAAATCTATGGCGCCGAGCATTTGCTCACGCGGCGCGCCGTGCGGCCCGAGATTGCCGAAAAGCTGATCTCGCGCATCAAGTGGTGGGAGCACTACACCGAGATCAACGAAGGCGAGATGAACAACAACCCCTCGCCGGGCAACAAGGCCGGCGGCCTGACCACCATCCTCGAAAAATCGCTGGGCGCGGTCGCCAAGGGCGGCACTTCCAACCTCGAGGCGGTGTACGAATACGCCGAGCCCGTGGGCGCGCACGGCTTCGTCTACATGGACACGCCGGGCTACGACCCGGTCAGCGCCACGGGCCAGGTGGCCGGCGGCGCCAACATCATCTGCTTCACCACCGGCCGCGGCTCGGCCTACGGTTGCGCGCCCTCGCCTTCGCTCAAGCTGGCCACCAACTCGGCGCTGTGGCAGCGGCAGGAAGAAGACATGGACATCAACTGCGGCGAGATCATCGACGGCGGCGTGTCGGTGCAGGAAATGGGGCAGCGCATTTTCGAAATGGTGCTGGCCACGGCCTCGGGCGAGCCCAGCAAAAGCGAAAAACACGGCTACGGCCAGAACGAATTCGTGCCCTGGCAAGTCGGCGCCGTGATGTAAACCTCACCCTTCTCTTCCAAGGCCCATGCAAAAGAACATCCAAGCCTCAGCCCTGCGGGCCCACTGCGCCCGCATCCTCGTCGCCGCCGGCAGCTCGGCGCAGGAAGCCGACAAAGTCGCCTCCAACCTGGTCATGGCCAACCTCAGCGGCCATGACTCGCACGGCGTGGGCATGCTGCCGCGTTATGTGGACGCGGTGCTCGAAGGCGGCCTCACGCCCAACGCGCAGGTCAAGACCGTGCTCGACGCCGGCGCGCTGCTCAGCCTCAACGGCCAGCGCGGTTACGGCCAGGTGGTCGGTGAACAGGCCATGCTGCTGGGCATGGCCCGCGCCAAGGAACAAGGCAGTTGCATCCTGGCGCTGGCCGAGTCGCACCACCTGGGGCGCATAGGCCACTTCGCCGAGATGGCGGTGGCACAAGGCCTGGTGTCGCTGCACTTCGTCAACGTCATGACCCGGCCCGTGGTCGCGCCCTGGGGCGGCGCCGACGGCCGCTACGGCACCAACCCCTGCTGCGTAGGGGTGCCGCTCAAGGACGCCCCTCCCTTTGTGCTGGACTTTGCCACCAGCCGCGTGGCCCAGGGCAAGATGCGCGTGGCGCACAACCAGGGCAAGGCCGTGCAGCCCGGCCTGCTGATCGACGAGCACGGCCAGCCGACCACCGACCCCGGCGTGGTGGTGGTGCCGCAGGCCAATGGTTTTTTCGGCGCGCTCATGCCTTTCGGCGAGCACAAGGGCTACGGCCTGGCCGTGGCCTGCGAGTTGCTGGGCGGCGCGCTGACCGGCGGCGGCACCTGGCACCACCCGACGGTGAACGTGCGCGCGGTCTACAACAGCATGCTGACCATCCTGATAGACCCGGGCAAGCTGGGCACGCAATCGGCCATGGAAACCGAGGCCCTGGCCTTTGTCGAGTGGCTGCGCAAAAGCCCGCCGGCCGACGGCGAGCACGGCGTGCAGATTGCCGGCGAGCCCGAGCGCCGCGCGCGCGTGGAGCGCGAGCGTGACGGCATAGACATTGACGCCAGTACTTGGGAAGAAATCGTGGGCGCCGCCGGCAAGGTGGGGCTCAGCATTTAGTCAAACTGCAGGCCGCCGTTGAGGTCGAGTACTTCGCCGGTGATGAAGCCGCTCAGAGGATGGGCCAGGAACAGCACGCTGTGCGCCAGTTCCTCGAGCTCACAAAAGCGTCCCACCGGGATTTTTTGCCGCAGCTCGGCCTGCCGCTCGGCGCTGACCTGCTCGGTCAGCATCTGGGTTTTGACAAAGGTCGGGGCCAGCGCATTGCAGGTCACGCCGAAGGGCGCGTATTCACGCGCGAAGCTGAATGTCAGGGAGGTGACGCCTCCCTTGCTGGCCGCATAGGCGGGCAGCGGCGACAGGCCGCCGGTTTTCGCGCCAAAAGACGATATGTTGACGATGCGGCCGAAGCCGCGCGCCTTCATGCCCGGGGCCACGCGCTGGCTCACATAGAACACGCCGTCCAGATTGATCCTCAGTGTCTTGTGCCAGAGCTCGGGCGTGGTCTGCTCGCAATTGGCATATTGCAAAAAGCCCGCGTTGTTGACGCAGACGTCGATGCGGCCGAAGTGTTTTTCAATTTGGTCGCAGGCCGACTGCACCTGGGCGTAGTCACTCACATCCATGACAAAGCAGGCCAGCCGGTCGCCGTGCTGTGCGAGTTCGCCGGCGACGGCTTCGGTGCGCAGGTCGGTTGCCGCGACGCGGTAGCCCGCATCGAGCAGCGCACGTACGGTGGCCAGGCCCATGCCGGCATTGGCGCCGGTCACGAGGGCGACCTGGTCCTGGATGGGGGGATGTTTAGGGATCATGTTTGAGGTGTTTCCGTGTTCTTTATTGAGGTTTGGGGCCGTTCCCGGCCTTGAATTGCGCCAGTGCCGCGCCAAGGCCCAGGGCCTGGATGCGCTCCAGCCAGAAGCCCACGCGCGAAGCCCAGCGGGGGTCGTCGCGCAGGACCTCGCCCCAGATGGCAGGCTGTTGCAGCAAAGCCGCCACCGTGCCGGGCGCATCGCCGCGGTGCTGCCGCGCGATGGCCTGCAGGCGCTCACCGGCAGGGTCTGAAATCGCATAAGGCCGGCCCTGCTCGTCTTCGGCCAGCAGGTAGCGCATCCAGACGGCCGCCCCAAAAGCCAACGGCTCGACGTCGGCGCCGGCGGCCAGCCGGGTCTGCAGCGTGGGCAGCCAGCGCAGCGGAATTTTCAGCGAGCTGTCCGAGGCGATCTGGTGCACCTTGTGGTGCAGGTCCGGGTTGGCAAAGCGTGCAAGCAAGGCATCGCGGTAGGCCGGCAGGCCGGGGCGCTGCAGATGCGGCATCACGGTGTCCGTCATCAGGTGGTGCACAAACCAGCGTATGTCGGCGTGGGCCACGCAATCGGCCACCGTGGGCAGGCCCATGACGGCGCCCAGCAGGGCGATGGCGGTGTGGCTGCCATTGAGCATGCGCAGCTTGGCTTCTTCAAAAGGTTTGACGTCTTCAACCACTTGCACGCCCGCGGCCGCCAGCGCCGCGCCATCGGCTGGGGGCCCAA
>NZ_AKIV01000038.1 GCF_000282655.1 Polaromonas sp. CF318 | reverse complement strand
TTTGGCGAACAAAAGAAAACCCTCTTTGCGGGTTTCGATAAAAGTGAGTAGCTGCCGGGCTACCCCCGGCCAGCAAGCCTACGCAGAGAGCGCGCCCGCCGGCGCAAGACCCGGCCTTCCTTCACGCGCTGCGAGCACGCCCACCCTTCTCAGCCCAGGTCCGGGTCCACCGGATCTGCATAACCCGAAGCATCACCAGCATCCCCAAAGCCAGCGCAGCAAAAAAGAAGAATCCCCACATATAGGTCCCGGCATATTGCTTGGAGATACCCATGGCGTTGGGTACCAGGCCGCCGCCCAGGGCGCCTATTTCGCCGATCATGGAGCCGGCGACCGCGGTGGCCAGGGGCCAGCGCAGGGGTACGAGCTGGAAGAGGGCGCCGTTGCCTGCGCCCAGGGCGGCAAAGCACAGCATCACCAGCAGCGTCGTGGCCGCCAGGGAGCCGCCGGCCAGGCCGCAGGCGATCAGCGTGCCGGCGATGGTGAGCAGCACCACGCTCAGGGTGTTGACGCCGCCCCAGCGGTCGGAAATCCAGCCGCCGAAGATGCGCAGCGCCGCGCCCATGAAAGCCGCCAGCATGGACAGCTGGCCCGCCTGCACCTTGCTGACGCCGAACTGGTCGTAGTAATAGGAGGGCAAGAACGTGGCCAGGCCGATGAAGCCGCCGAAACTCACGGCGTAGATCAGGCTGAAGGCCCAGCCGTCTTTCTCGAACAGGCAGGCCACGTGTTCGCGCAGGGTGGCGTGGCTGTCCACGTCGTCGGGCTCCTTGGCAAAAAGGATCATCGCGATCATCGGCAGCAGCATGGCCACGGCGGCAATGCCGTAGACCGACTGCCAGCCGAAGCGCTGGGCCAGCGCGGGCGCCACCAGCACCGAGACGGCGGTGCCCACATTACCCGCGCCGACCAGGCCCATGGCCAGGCCTTTGTAGCGCGGCGGAAAGGAACCCGAGCCCAGGCTGAGCGCGACGCCGAAGCTGGCGCCGGCAATGCCCAGCAGCACGCCCATGGCCAGCAGGCTGCTGTAGGAATCGACCACAAAATAGCCGAACAGCAGGGCCACCATGATCAGGCCCATTTCCACCAGGGTGGCGTTCTTGCGGCCTATGTACTGGGCCAGCACGCCCAGCGGAAAGCGCATCAGCGCGCCGGCGAAAATGGGGACCGAGAGCATCACACCCTTCTGGGTCGGCGAAAGGTTGTAGGTTTCGGAGATGAAGGGCGCCATGGCCCCGTTCATGACCCAGATGCAACATGAGAAGGCAAAGTAAAAAAACGCCGCGCCCAGCGTGGGCGCGTGACCAGCCTTGAGAAAATTACGGAACCCCGCCATGGTGCAAGCTCTTTCTGTGAGATGGTTGATTCACAGAATCAGTGCGAAAAGCGTGCCACCTTGGGGCGTGCAAAACGCACCCTCACGGCGCGGTTTCAGCCCATTTTCCGGTTTCTTTTGGTGCGCCGCACAAAATGCGTGCGCCCCGGCGGGAATCCCGCTCAGTTCTTGCGGTCCATGTCGACGCAGACCATGGCCGAATAGTGGTTCCAGCGCAGCGTGATGACATAGGGGCGGGTACGCACCCTGGCCTTCATGCCCTGGGTACCCTGCATCTTGACGGGCACCGAAATCTGCAGCTCTGACCCCAGGGCCTTGCGCGCATTGCCGGCCAGCGTATTGGCGATTTCGCCCACCGCGTCCAGCAGGTTGCCGTCACTGAGGTCGGTTTCATGCTGCAGCAGCAAAATTTCACGCACCAGTTTGCCCGGCATGGAGACCATCACATGGCCGTTGTGGCTGCCCGAAAAGGCCACGATGCCGTTGAATTCAAAGCCCTCGATATCGCCCGAGCCGAGGTAGGCCGAGGTGATTTGGGGCTCCTGCCGGGTCGTGACCTTCAGGTAATGCCGGATCGAGTCGACAAACAGCTTGAGGTCGTTTTCGTTGAGTGTGGCCACAGCAGCCCTCCTTAGCGCATGTCGGCGATGTCGAGCAATGCCATCTGCAGCTCGTCATCGGTGAAGGGTTTGGCGACGAAGCCGCGCGCACCCAGCTTGAGCGCCTGGATGGCCGTCGACTTGTCGCTGAGCGCGCTGACCACGAGGATCTTGACGGCCGGGTCCAGCTTGAGCAGCGCGGAAATGCATTCGATGCCGTCCATCTCGGGCATGGTCAGGTCCATGGTGACGACTTCGGGCCGCGTCGCCCGTGCCAGCCGCACGGCCTCGTTGCCGTTTCTGGCCAGGCCCGCGAGCACGATGCCCTTGATGCCGCCGTTTTGCACCACGCGCGAAATGCGGGTGCGGATCATGTTGGAGTCGTCAACAATCAGCAATCGCATGGTGAGCCTCCTTGTGGGTTGGGGGTGTTTGGGATGTCTGGGATGTCTGGGAAGTGGTCATGTGGGGCGGCCTCAGGAAAACACGACCCGGAACTCAGTGTGCTGGCCAGGAGTGCTCGACAGCAGCAGGCGCGCGCCCAGGCTCTGCACGTTGGCCTGCACCAGGTCCAGGCCGACACCGCGGCCGGCATGTCGCGACGTGCTGCCGGCGGTGGAAAAACCGGGCTTGAAGATGTTCGCGACGATCTGCTTGTCGCTGAAGCTCTGCAGCTGTTCCATGTTGTACCAGCCGAGCTCCAGCAGGCGGCGGCGGACATGGCCCGCGTTCAGGCCACCGCCGTCGTCGCGCACGCTGAGTTGCCACTGCCCGGCGCCGTCAGGACCCAGCGTGACGGCGACCTCTCCTGCGGCGGATTTACCGACGGTCTGCCGAGCGGCAGGGGTTTCCACGCCGTGCACCACGGCATTGCGCAGCAGCTGGATGGCGATCTCGCGCACCAGGTTCATCTTGGACGGCGGTATCTCGGGCATGCCGGCCATGCGCACGTCGATGTTCACGCGTTTGCCGCAGTCGGCGGATACTTCGGCCGCCAGTTGCGTGAGCGCGGCATGCAGGCTTTCCGGCGAGTTCGCTTGCCGGGACGGCGCGTCCTCGCCGGAGCGTTTCTGGCTCAGGGCCTTGAAGGCGCCCACCTTGGAGAGCAGGTCTTCCAGCGGCAAGGGCAGGGCCAGCAGGGCGTCGCCGGTGGCCGCGCCGCTGTCCTTGAGTTTTTGCAACTCACTCTCGAACTGGTGGGCCAGCGTGGCCAGGATTTCCAGGCCCAGCGAGGCGGCGTCGCCCTTGAAGGCGTGGATGCGGCGGTAGGCGCCGTCCACGGCCTTGAGCACCTGGACCTCGGAGGCGGCCGAGGAGGTGCTGCGCAACAGGTCGTTGACCTCGAGCAGCGAAGCCTCGGCGCGCTCGACGAAGGCCCGCATCATGGCCGGCTCGGTCTCAAAGGCCTTGAGCATCATGGACAGCTCTTTTTGCGAGCGCTGGCGTTCGCCGGCGAGCCTCGCCTGCAGCTCAACCTTTTGCGTGATGTCCTGCACGGTGACCAGCAGGTGCCGCACGGTGGCGCCGTCCTGCACCCGGTTGAAATGGAAGGACAGGTAGCGGGTCGTCTGCTGGCCCAGGCGGTTGGCAACAGTCAGTTCCACTTCCGAAAGCGGGTTGATGCCCTGGACCAGCTGCTCTTTCACATGCGGGGAGAACAGCAGCTCGACATAGTCGCGCGCGTCGGTGAGGGCTTTGAGGGACACCAGCGTGGACAGCACCTCAAAAAAATTCTGCCCCGGTGCCAGCGTCTTGCCGAACAGCGCATGGGTGGAGCGGGACAGCTGCGAGCCGAGCTGGTGCCCGGGCGTGAGCAGGAACAGGCCCTCGCGCACGCTGGCGAGGATTTCGCGGTTTTCCTCGGTCGCCGCTTCAATCGCGGCGTCGGAGGTCTTCAGGCGGCGCAGGAACTTGAACAGGATGAAGGCGAAGTTCAGCAGGGCCAGCACGATGCCGCCGGTTTGCACCATGCGCAGCACGCTGGCGCGCGAAGCGCCTATCTGCTGTGTTTCGGTCACGAAGTCGTTGGCCGCGCCCAGCAGCTCGCTGTTGTGGGCCTGGCTGTAGGCCAGCGCGGCGGCCAGTTCCTGCTGCGTGAAGTTGTCACCGGTCAGCAAGGGCTGGAGCAGGGCGAAGTAGGGCTTCCACAGGACTTCCACCTTCTCTTCGAGCTCGCGGCCGCGGCTGGATGTCACGGGGTGCAGGTAGACCGGCTTGCCGTCGCCGCCGGGAATCGTTCCGCCTTCGCGAAAAGCCACCTGCGAGATCTGGAAGATCTTGGCGCCCGAGCGCAGCTCCGCCAGGGTCTCGGGCTTGTAGAAAAGCCCGGCGGCGCGCGTGGCGTCAAGCTCCAGCAGGGTGCGCGCGACGCGCTGGGACACATAACGCTGGCGCCCCGACAGGTTGATGGCCACGGTGTCCTGGTCGATCTTGAACGAGGTGTAGAAGTTCAGCACCAGCACCCCGAGGTCGAACAGCAGGAAGAAGGCCACCGCGATGATGATTTCGCGGTACTTGCCGAACAGGCCCGGGCCGGCTTGGCGTGCGGGCCGGGCGGCCGCGATCCTGTCGGCGCCATGGACTGGCAAAACTGCGGACATAGGAAACCTCCCTTATGCGAACTGGCGGACTGGCGAAACGGTCGACACGGGCCCCCACGCTCCGCCGCTGCGCGGGTCGCTGCCCCCCCCCGAGAGGGCGCTGCGCCTGCGGCCCGGCAAAGCCGGTTCCGCGGCCCCTGCTGGTTTGTTCTAGCCTGCCTCAGGCTGCTTTTTCGACGTGGCCCTGGCGCGTATAGAGGAAATCGATCACGGCCTTGCGGTAGCCCAGGTAGCGGATGTCCTCGGCCAGCGCCACGCGCGAGCGGGGCCGCGGCAACTCGACCTGCAGCACCTCGCCAATCGTGGCCGAGGGGCCGTTGGTCATCATCACGATGCGGTCGGAAAGCAGCACCGCCTCATCGACGTCATGGGTCACCATCACCACCGTGCTTTGCGTGGTGGCCACGATCTGCAGCAGCTCGTCCTGCAGCTTGGCGCGGGTCAGCGCGTCCAGCGCGCCGAAGGGTTCGTCGAGCAGCAGCACCTTGGGCTCCATGGACAGCGCGCGCGCGATGCCGACGCGCTGCTTCATGCCGCCCGAGATTTCGCCAGGGCGTTTTTGCGCCGCCGCCGTCAGCCCGACCATGGCCAGCGCCGCGTCGGTGCGGGCCTTGAGCTGCGCCTTGTTTTCAGTCTCCGAGAACACGCGCTCGACCGCGAGGTAGACGTTTTCGAAGCAGGTGAGCCAGGGCAGCAGCGAGTGGTTCTGGAACACCACGGCGCGCTCCGGGCCGGGCCCGGCGATTTCGCGGTTGGCGCATAGCAGGCTGCCCTCGGTGGGCGTTGTCAGGCCGGCGATCAGGTTCAGCAGGGTGGACTTGCCGCAGCCCGAGTGGCCGATCAGCGCGACGAACTCGCCCTTGGCGACCGTCAGGTTGATGTTCTGCAGCGCGCGGAACGGCCCCTTGCGGGTCTTGAAGGTCTGCGCGACGCCCTGGATTTCGATGTACTTGGTGGTGAAGGATGTCATGGCGTATTCCCCGTGTTCAGTTCTTGACTTCTTCGAAGGTGAAGGCCGTGGCCAGCTTGATCAGCGCGAATTCCAGCACCAGGCCGACGATGCCGATCACGAAGATCGCGATGATGATGTTCTTGACGTTGAGGTTGTTCCACTCGTCCCAGACCCAGAAGCCGATGCCGACGCCGCCGGTCAGCATCTCGGCCGCGACGATCACCAGCCAGGCGGTGCCCACGGCCAGGCGCACGCCGGTCAGCATGTAGGGCAGCACGGCGGGGAAGAGGATCTTGGTGACGATCTTCCATTCGCTGAGCTTGAGCACGCGCGCCACGTTCATGTAGTCCTGCGGCACACGCTGCACGCCGACGGCGGTGTTGATGATCATGGGCCAGATCGAGCAGATGAAGATGGTCCAGATGGCGGCCGGGTTGGCGCCCTTGAAGACCAGCAGGCCTATCGGCAGCCAGGCCAGCGGCGAGACCGGGCGCAGCAGGCTGATCAGCGGGTTGAACATGCGGCTCAGGAAATTGAAGCGGCCGATCATGAAGCCGACCGGGATGCCGACGACGGCCGCCATGCCGAAGCCCATGGCCACGCGCTTGAGCGAGGACAGCACGTTCCAGCCCACGCCCTGGTCGTTGGGCCCCTTGCTGTAGAACGGGTCGCTGAAGATCTGCACCGCCTGGGCGAGGGTGTCCTTTGGAGACGGGATGCTGCCGCCCGTGCCCATGAACACCAGCTCCCAGACCAGCGCCAGCAGGCCCAGGCCCAGCAGCGGCGGCAGCACCGCCAGCCAGAGAAACGAGGCATCCCACGGCGCGCGGGCCGGTGCGGCGGGAGTGCCCGCCTGTGCGTCGGGGGGAATGGTGGAGGGGTTTGTCATGTTGTGGGTAGCCGCCAATGGGGCAGGGCCGGCATCCCTGGCTTTGGGTTTGTCGCCGCCGCGGGCCGCGGGTGCGGCCTCAAGCGGGCTGTGGAATACGGCACTGACCATGGCGTGACCTCTTTGCGTGGGGTGGAAGGTTCGGTGGATGAGGCAGGGGGCGCGGGCTCAGGCGTGGACCTTGAAACTGTCGGCGTACTTTTTCGGGTCTTTGCCGTCCCAGACGGCGCCGTCCATCAGCTTGCTGCTGCGCATCACGTCCTTGGGAACGCTGGCCTTGGCGGCCGTGGCGGCCTGCTTGTAGACGTCGATGTGGTTGATCTGCTTGGCGATGCCCAGGTAGTCGGGGTGGTCCTTGATCAGGCCCCAGCGCTTGTGCTGCGTGAGGAACCACATGCCGTCGGAGAGGTAAGGGAAGCTCACCGCACCGTCGTTGTAGAACTTCATGTAGTTGGGGTCGTCCCAGGTCTTGCCCATGCCGTTCTGGTAGCGGCCCAGGATGCGCTGGTTGATCGCGTCGACGCTGGTGTTGACGTAGCTCTTGTCGGCCACGGTCTCGGCCATCTTGTTCTTGTTGGAGAGGCTGGCGTCTATCCACTTGCCGGCCTCGATGATGGCGGCGGTCACGGCGCGCGCCGTGTTGGGGTATTTCTTGACGAACTCGGCGGTGGTGCCCAGCACTTTTTCCGGGTGGTCCTTCCACACGTCCTGGGTGGTCACGGCGGTCACGCCTATGCCGTCGATGATGGCGCGGTGGCCCCAGGGCTCACCCACGCAGAAGCCGTCCATATTGCCCACGCGCATATTGGCCACCATTTGCGGCGGCGGCACGGTGATGACCTTGGCGTCCTTCATCGGATTGATGCCGTTGGCGGCCAGCCAGTAATAAAGCCACATGGCGTGCGTGCCGGTGGGGAAGGTCTGGGCGAAGGTGTATTCGCGCTTGTCGCTGGCCATCAGCTTGGCCAGGCCGGCGCCGTCCACCGCGCCCTTGTCGGCGAGCTTCTTGGACAGCGTGATCGCCTGGCCGTTGTTGTTGAGCGTCATCAGCACGGCCATGTCCTTCTTGGGGCCGGCCGTGCCCATATGCACGCCGTAGACCAGGCCGTAGAGCACGTGGGCGAAGTCCAGTTCGCCGTTGACCAGCTTGTCGCGCACGCCGGCCCAGCTGGCTTCCTTGGTCGGGATGATCTTGACGCCGTACTTCTGGTCTATGCCCAGCACCGAGGCCATCACCACCGAGGCGCAGTCGGTCAGGGGAATGAAGCCGATCTTGACTTCCTTTTTCTCCGGTGCGTCCGATCCCTGGGCGTACACGGCGGCGCGCAGGGCGGGATTGATGCCTACGGCACCCACAGCCGCGGCCTGCAGCACGGTGCGGCGTGTCAGCGAAGATTTCAGCAGTTCAGTCATGTGGTCGGCTCCAGCTAAGTAAAAACGAAAGACAAAAACAAAAAAGGCGCTCGACCCGGGCAACACGTTGAACGTGATGCAGGGTGCGAACGCCTTTGTTCCTTGGGGCACCACACACTTCGTCGTTGAAGTGCTGTGCCGTATGACCATCCTTGGCCAGTGCTTAGGGCATTGCAAAAGCTGTGCCAGGGGCTTTGAAAGTTGCCGAAAGAATTGATTTACAGAGTGGGGAGTGCCGGAAAATTTCCCCTGTGGGCCCTCCGGGCGAACGCTCTGAATAGGCGCCTGAAGGTAGGGCGCCAAAATGGTGGGGCTTGTTGTCCGCACCTAATTTGTGCGCCGCACCAATTGAGGGTGGCCGGCCCGGCCGGCGGATCAGCCCAGCAGGTCCAGGGCGTCCAGCATGCGCTGGGCCACTTCGCCCAGGCGCAGGCCTTTGTCCATGGCGGCCTTGCGCAGCTTTTCGTAAGCGGCCTGCTCGGACAGTCCCTGGCGCTGCATCAGCATGCCTTTGGCCCGGTCTATGACTTTTCTCTCATGCAACTCGGTTTTGGCGTGCGCCAGTTCCTTTCGCAGGCCTTGCTCGTGCTCAAAGCGCGCCATGGCCACGTCCAGGATGGGGCGGATGCGGTCCGGCGAGAGCCCGGCCACCACGTAAGCCGACACACCGGCGGCCACGGCGTCCTTGACGTGGCTGGTGTCGTTGTCATTGGTGAACAGCACGATGGGCCGCCGGGCGTCCCGCGTCGCCATCACGACATGCTCCAGGGAATCGCGGGCCTCGCTTTCGGCGTCCACGATGATCATGTCAGGCTGCAGCTGCGCCAGGCGCTCGTCCAGAAAGGTGTCGGCCGGCAGCACCGCGACGATGTTGTAACCGTTTTCCAGCAGGCCGATGCGCAACTGGCGCGAGCGCTCAGCGAGCTCCCGCGCATGAGCGTCATCGGACACGGACTCCAGGAGGTCCGGTGCGATGATGACCAGGCGCAGGGATTGTGACGGCGTCATGGGAGAACTCGTGCAAGAACTGTGCCCCCTGCAGGCTCTGCGGCCCTGCTGGCGTGGGGAGTTCTCTCCAAACCTTACACTTCGAAGATGAGAGTCTTAGGTATCGAATCGAGTTGTGATGAAACCGGTGTGGCGCTGGTGGATGCCAGTGGCAGCGGCGTGCCGCGATTGCTGTCGCACGCCTTGTTCAGCCAGATAGCCATGCACCAGGCTTATGGCGGCGTGGTGCCTGAGCTGGCCAGCCGCGACCATATCCGGCGGGTGTTGCCCCTGACGCAGCAGGTGATGGCGGAGGCGGGCAGCAGCCTGGCGCAGGTGGATGTGGTGGCCTATACGCGCGGGCCCGGATTGGCCGGGGCGCTGCTGGTGGGCGCGGGTGTGGCCTGTTCGCTGGCGGCGGCGCTGGGCAAGCCGGCCATGGGTGTGCATCACCTGGAAGGACACTTGCTGTCGCCCTTCCTGAGCGCCGACCCGCCGGAGTTTCCTTTTGTGGCGCTGCTGGTGTCGGGCGGCCACACCCAGCTGATGCGGGTGGATCGCGTCGGCAGCTACGAGCTGCTCGGTGAAACCATTGACGACGCGGCCGGTGAGGCCTTTGACAAGTCGGCCAAGCTGATGGGCCTTCCTTATCCGGGTGGCCCACACTTGTCGAAACTGGCCGAAGGGGGTGATGGCGCGGCCTTCAAGCTGCCGCGGCCCCTGCTGCACAGCGGCGATCTCGATTTTTCCTTTGCCGGGCTCAAGACCGCCGTGCTGACGCAGGCCAAAAAGCTGGGGCCCGACCTGGAAAGCCGCAAGGCCGATCTGGCGGCCGCCACGCAGGCGGCGATTGTGGAAGTGCTGGTCAAAAAATCACTGGCGGCGATGACCCAAACCGGGCTCAAGCGCCTGGTGGTGGCCGGTGGCGTGGGCGCCAATGCGCTGCTGCGCAGCCAGCTCAATGCGGTGTGCAAGCAACGCGGCATACGCGTGCATTACCCCGAATTGCATTTGTGCACCGACAACGGCGCGATGATTGCGCTGGCGGCCGGCATGCGGTTGCAAGCCGGGCTGGAAACGCTTCAGCGCGGCTACACGTTCGATGTGAAGCCGCGCTGGAATCTCGCAGAGCTGCAGGCTGAACCGGCCTGAGCCGTACTGCCTGAACCCTGCACCGCCCAGTTATTGAATGTCGAGGTGCGTGACGTTGCTGACGGGAACCTTCTTGCCCAACGTCAGGGTCAGCACGCCGTTCTCGAGCTTGGCCGTGCTGTTGGCGGTGTCGATTTCCAGCGGGAAGCGCCAGGCTGCCTTGACCTTGCGGGGCGCGTCTTCCTTGCTGGCCACGCGGACCACATCACCTTCGATGCCGATGTCCAGGTGCTCACGGGCCAGGCCGGGAACGTCGAGTTGCAGGGTGTAGGCCTTTTCCTGGTCTTCCACACTGGCGGCCTTGGCGGCGCCGGTGTCAGAGAGCGAGGAGAAGGTGTCGTTGAGGAATTTTTCCAGGGCGCCGTTGCTCACGACGGGCGCATAGTGGCGATGAAAGGCGCGGGCGGGGCGATGGGCGAGAGAGTAAAACATGGCGGTTCCTTGATGGGTTAACAAGGGGCGGTTTCCCCTTACACTGCGCGGCGTTCACCGTGATTGCCGCATGCACCCCAGTTAGGTGTGCAGCCGGTTTATTCAAGCCAGATCCAGCGAAAAACAGGGAGCTATTTTTTTATGCGCACACACTTGAAACGCCTTTTCACGGCCCTATGTCTTTGCGCCGCCGTGGGGGCCGGCGCGCAGACGGCCGGCCAGCCGCCGGTGCCTGCACCTGTTCGTATCGCGCTCATCGAAAGCCTGTCGGGCGCCTTCGCCAACACCGGCGAAGCGGTGTTCCGCAACCTGGTCTGGGCCACCGAGCGCGTCAACGCGCGCGGCGGTGTCAAGCTGGTCGGCGGGCCGCGCAACCTGGCGGTCGAGCGCTACGACAGCAAGGGCCAGAACGAGGAGGCGCTGGCGGCCTTGCGCTCGGCCATCGACGACGGCGTGACCATCATCGCGCAGGGCAATTCGTCGGCCATCGCGGCGGTGCTCATAGACGCCATCAACAAGCACAACGAGCGCGAGCCGAAAAAGCGCGTGCTGTTCCTGAACTACTCGGCGGTCGACCCTATCCTGACGAATGAAAAGTGCAGCTACTGGCACTTTCGCTTCGACGCGCACGCCGACATGCGCATGGCCGCGCTCATGGACGTGCTCAAGGACGACAAGGCGCTCAAAAGCATTTACCTGATAGGCCAGGACTACAGCTTCGGCCAGGCGGTGTTGCGCGAGGCCCGCAAGCAGCTGGGCACGCAGCGCCCGGACGTGCAGATCGTGGGCGACGAGTTGCACGCGCTGGGCCGCGTCAAGGATTTCATCCCCTATGCCGCGAAGATCAAGGCCAGCGGTGCGCAGGCGGTGCTCACGGGCAACTGGGGCAACGACCTGACCTTGCTGATCAAGGCGGCCAGAGAGGTGGGCTACGAGGGCAAGTTTTACACCTTCTACGGCAATGCGCTGGGCGTGCCGGGCGTGCTGGGCGAGGCCGGCGTGGGCAAGGTGGTCGCCGTGGCCGACTGGTTCCCCAACGAGGCGGGTGCGCAGTCCGAGGCTTTTTACCAGTCCTTCCGCCAGCGTTTCCCGAAACCGCAGGACGACTATGTGCACATGCGCATGCAGCTCATGGTCGAAGCCCTGGCCCAGAGCCTTGACAAAGCCGGCAGCGCCGAGGCCGGCGCGCTGGCGGCGCAGCTTGAGCGCAGCACCGTCACTTTCGCGGGCCACCAGGGCGCGATGCGCGCGCAGGATCACCAGTTCCAGCAGCCGCTGCTGGTGGCGCTGATGGGCAAGCAGGGTTCGCCCGGCGTGAAGTTCGACGTGGAGGGCTCGGGCTACGGCTTTCGTGTCATCAAGACCATCTCGCCCGATCGGGCCGAGCAGCCGAGCAGCTGCAAGATGGTCCGGCCCTGAGCTTCAATTTCTTTGCTTTTTTTGACGGACGCCGACAGGCAGATCGAACATTCCCATGACTCTGAGACAGGCTGTTTTAAACCTTGAAGAATCCATGATCCGCCAGGTCGCCAATGCCGGCATGGGGCGCAGCGACGTGCTCAAGTTCTGGTTCGGCGAAAGCGACGAGGTCACGCCGGCCTTTATCCGCGACGCCGCCGCCGCCTCGCTGCAGCAGGGCGAGACTTTTTATGCGCACAACCTGGGTCTGCCAGAACTGCGCGAGGCGATTGCCGGCTATGCCACGGACCTGCGTTGCCCGGGCGCCGCGCCTATCACGGCGGAGCGCATTGCCGTCACCTCGGGCGGCGTCAATGCCCTGATGCTGGCCGTGCAGGCGCTGGTGGACGCGGGCGACGACGTGGTGGCCGTGACGCCGGTCTGGCCCAACCTGACGGCCCAGCCCGCCATCATGGGGGCCCGGGTTCAATGCGTGAGCCTCAAGCCTGTGGCGGGCGAATGGAAACTCGACATGACCGAGCTGCTGGCCGCCATCACGCCCAAAACCAGGCTGCTGATCGTCAATGCGCCCAACAATCCCACTGGCTGGACCCTGGCGCGCGCCGAGCAGGAAGCCATCCTGGCGCATTGCCGCCAAACCGGGACCTGGATACTGGCCGACGAGGTGTATGAACGGCTGTATTACGAACCCACGCCCAATGGCTGTGCGCCCAGTTTCCTGGATATCGCGGCGCCCGAAGACCGGCTGGTCGTGGTCCACAGCTTTTCCAAGAGCTTTCTGATGACCGGCTGGCGCCTGGGCTGGCTGGTGATGCCGGCCGCGATGACGCCGCACATGGGCAAGCTGGTGGAATTCAACACCTCCTGCGCGCCGGTGTTCGTGCAGCGGGCCGGCCTGGTGGCCATTGAACGCACGGCCGACATCACGCCGCGGGTGGTGGCCCACCTGAAAACCTGTCGCGACACCCTGGTTCCCCTGCTGCAGGCCGTGCCCGGCGTGCAGCTGGCGCCGGCCAAAGGGGGCATGTACGCCTTTTTCCGGCTGCAAGACCCCGCAACCCCTGGGCGCTTTGGCGACTCGCTGGAAACGGCCAAGCGCCTGGTCGTGGAGGCCGGCCTGGGCCTGGCGCCGGGCAACGCCTTCATGGTCAATCCCGGGCCCGAGGCCCAGGGCTGGCTGCGCTGGTGTTTCGCCAGCCAGGACGTGGCCAGGCTGGGGCAGGGGGTGGAGCGGCTACGGCGCTGGCTCTAGAACCAGTTCCCAGTCTTCAGGCTATAATCCAAGGCTCTGCGCAGTTTCAGGCCTTTTTCGGGCCTTTTTCATGCCGGAACACGACGAAAGCGGTTTATCCATCTCCCATGTCGGGAACGCTGCTTCGCTCGCAAGCGCACCTCGGTGCAGGAAAGAGAAAACATGATTGCAAAATCCGTCAAGGCCGAAATCGTCCAGGCCAACGCACGTGCCGCCGGCGACACCGGCAGCCCTGAAGTTCAAGTGGCGCTGCTGACCGGCCGCATCAACGAACTGACCCCCCATTTCAAGGCCAACGCCAAGGATCACCACGGCCGCCGCGGCCTGCTGCGCATGGTGAGCCGCCGCCGCAAGCTGCTGGACTACCTGAAGTCCAAAGACGCCGACCGTTACACCGCGCTGATCGCCAAGCTTGGCCTGCGCAAGTAATCGGTAACAACGATTTGAAAGCGCCTGAGTTAGTTCACTAGCTCAGGCGCTTTTTACTTCGGAGCAAGGCAAAACGAGCACGCGCTGTGTCATTCCACAAAAAAAGCCCTGGGCAGGCCGCTGACCCCAGGCATTTTGTGGAATGGCATCGTGTTCAGCCAGCCGCCGCTCCGGGCCTCCCGCGCTGCCTCAAGCGTGTGAATTTAGTGGAGATAAGAACATGAGCATTTTCAACAAAGTCACCAAGTCCTTCCAATGGGGCCAGCACAAGGTCACGATGGAGACCGGCGAAATCGCCCGCCAGTCCAGCGGCGCCGTCGTCGTCGACATGGACGGCACCGTGGTGCTGGCCACCGTGGTTGCCAAGTCCGATGCCAAGCCCGGCCAGGATTTCTTCCCCCTGACCGTCGATTACCTCGAAAAAACCTATGCCGCCGGCCGCATTCCCGGCAGCTTCTTCAAGCGCGAAGGCCGCCCCAGCGAATTCGAAACGCTGACCTCCCGCCTGATCGACCGCCCCATCCGTCCGCTCTTCCCCGAAGGCTTCTTCAATGAAGTGCAGGTCGTGATCCACGTGCTGTCGCTGAACCCTGAAGTCGAAGGCGACATCCCCGCGCTGATCGCCTCGAGCGCCGCCCTGTCGATTTCCGGGATCCCCTTCAACGGCCCCATAGGCGCCGCGCGCGTGGCCTACATTGACGGCCAGTACGTGCTGAACCCCGGCAAGACGCAGCTCAAGGATTCGAAGATGGACCTCGTCGTGGCCGGCACCGAAGCCGCCGTGCTGATGGTCGAGTCCGAAGCCCAGCAACTGTCCGAAGAAATCATGCTGGGCGCCGTGGTGTTCGGCCATGAGCAGGGCAATATCGCGATCAATGCCATCCACGAACTCGTGCGCGATGCCGGCAAGCCGGTCTGGGACTGGCAAGCCCCCGCCAAGAACGAGCCGCTGATCGCCAAGGTCAACGAGCTGGCCGGCGCCAAGCTGCAGGCCGCTTACCAGATCCGTGCCAAGCAGGCGCGTACGCAGGCCTGCCGCGTGGTGACCTCGGACGTGATGGCCGCGCTCAAGGCCGACGGCGTGGAGTTCGACAGCGTCGCCGTGGAAGGCATGCTGTTCGACATCGAAGCCAAGATCGTGCGCAGCCAGATTCTGGCCGGCGAGCCCCGCATCGATGGCCGCGACACCCGCACCGTGCGTGCCATTGAAATCCGCAACAGCGTGCTGCCCCGCACCCACGGCTCGGCCCTGTTCACGCGTGGTGAAACCCAGGCGCTGGTCGTGACCACGCTGGGCACCGAGCGCGACGCGCAGCGTATCGACGCGCTGTCCGGCGACTACGAAGACCGGTTCATGCTGCACTACAACATGCCTCCGTTCGCCACCGGCGAAACCGGCCGTGTCGGCAGTCCGAAACGCCGCGAAATCGGCCACGGCCGCCTGGCCAAGCGCGCGCTGGTCGCGGTTCTGCCTACCAAGGAAGAATTCCCCTACACCATGCGCGTGGTGTCTGAAATCACCGAGTCCAATGGCTCGTCGTCGATGGCTTCGGTCTGCGGCGGCTGCCTCTCGCTGATGGACGCGGGCGTTCCGATGAAGGCCCACGTGGCCGGCATCGCCATGGGCCTGATCAAGGAAGACAACCGCTTCGCCGTGCTGACCGACATCCTGGGTGACGAAGATCACCTGGGCGACATGGACTTCAAGGTTGCCGGTACCACCTTCGGTATCACCGCGCTGCAGATGGACATCAAGATCCAGGGCATCACCAAGGAAATCATGCAGGTTGCGCTGGCCCAGGCCAAGGAAGCCCGCATGCACATCCTGGGCAAGATGCAGGAAGCCATGGGCGAGGCCAAGGCCGAAGTCTCCGACTTCGCGCCCCGCCTCTACGTCATGAAGATCAACCCCGAGAAGATCCGCGACGTGATCGGCAAGGGCGGCGCCGTCATCCGCGCGCTGACCGAAGAAACCGGCACGCAGATCAACATCGAGGAAGACGGCACCATCACCATAGCCTCGAACGACAGCGCCAAGGCCGATGAGGCCAAGCGCCGCATCGCCGAGATCACCGCTGAAGTCGAAATCGGCAAGGTCTACGAAGGCCCGGTCACCAAGATCCTGGACTTCGGCGCGCTGATCAACCTGCTGCCCGGCAAGGACGGCCTGCTGCACATCAGCCAGATCGCCCACGAGCGCGTCGAGAAGGTCACCGATTACCTGAGCGAAGGCCAGATCGTCAAGGTCAAGGTTCTTGAGACCGACGAAAAAGGCCGCGTCAAGCTGTCGATGAAGGCTTTGCTGGACCGTCCGGCCCAGGACCAGGACCGGGGCTGATCCGCACCGGCCATGGATGTTGCGCCGCTTGCGCCCGGATGCCGGGCGCCGGCGGTGCAAACGAATTGCATACCCCATGAAAGCTGTTGAAATTACCTCCTACGGCGGGCCCGAGGTGTTGCGTCTGGGCGCGCGCCCGGCACCCGTCGACGGCCCGGGCGAGGTGGTGATCCGCGTGAACGCCAGCGGCGTGAACCGTCCTGACGTGCTGCAGCGCATGGGCCACTACCCGGTGCCACCGGGGGCCTCCGATATCCCGGGCCTTGAAGTTGCCGGCGTGATCGTCTCCGGTGACGCCAAGGCCATGGCCGCGGCGGGGCTCAAGCCCGGCGACCGCGTCTGCGCGCTGGTCGCCGGCGGCGGTTATGCCGAGCTGTGCATCGCGCCCGTCGGGCAATGCCTGCCGGTGCCCGAGGGCCTCAGCGACATCGAGGCGGCTTCGCTGCCCGAGACCTTCTTCACGGTCTGGAGCAATGTGTTCGATCGCGCCCGCCTGCAGCCTGGTGAAACCCTGCTGGTTCAGGGCGGCTCCAGCGGCATAGGCGTGACGGCCATCCAGGTCGCCAAGGCCCTGGGCGCCACCGTGCTGGTCACGGCCGGCAGCGACGACAAATGCGCGGCCTGCGTTGCCCTGGGGGCGGACCACGCCATCAACTACAAGAGCAGAGACTTCGTCGAAGAGGTGAAGCGGCTCACGAACGGGCAGGGCGTCAACGTCATTCTGGACATGGTGGCCGGCAGCTATGTCGCGCGTGAGCTTGAATGCCTGGCCGAGGACGGCCGCCTCGCCATCATCGCGGTGCAGGGCGGCATCAAGGCCGAGATCAATGCCGGCCTGGTGCTGCGAAAGCGCCTGACTATCACCGGCTCGACCTTGCGTCCGCGTTCCGTCGAGTTCAAGGCGGCGATTGCAAAAGCGCTGAAGGAAAAAGTCTGGCCGTTGATGGCCCGCGGCGCCGTCAAGCCGGTGATCCACAGCACCTTTGCCGCGGCCGATGCGGCCAAGGCCCATGCGCTGATGGAGTCGAATTCGCATATCGGCAAAATTGTGTTGACCTGGTAGGCCAAAGATGAAAAAACTCATTGCAGGAAACTGGAAGATGAATGGCAGCCTGGCGGCCAATGCGGCCTTGCTGGACGCGCTGGCGCAGGGCCTGGACCGCGCGCCGGCTTGCGAGGTCGCCGTTTGTGTTCCCGCGCCCTACCTGGGGCAGGTGCAGGCCATGCGCTCCGCGCAAGCCGGCCTCGCGGCCATCGAGCTCGGCGCGCAGGATGTCTCGGCGCAGGCCTCGGGCGCTTACACGGGCGAGGTGAGTGCCGCCATGCTCAAGGATTTCGGTTGCCGTTTTGCCATCGTCGGCCACTCGGAGCGCCGCCAATACCACGGCGAAAGCGACGCGCTGGTGGCCGACAAGGCCAAGGCCGCGCTGGCATCGGGTATCACGCCCATCGTCTGCGTGGGCGAGACCCTGGCCGAGCGCGAGGCCGGCCACACCGAAGAAGTCGTCAAGCGCCAGCTGGCCGCGGTAATCCACACCAACGGCCACTGCATCAGCGAAATCGTCGTGGCCTATGAACCCGTATGGGCCATAGGCACCGGCAAGACGGCTTCGCCAGAAGAAGCCCAGGCCGTGCACGCGGTGCTGCGTGCCCAACTGAAGGCCGCCACCGACCAGTTCGCGCGTGTGAAAATCCTGTATGGCGGCAGCATGAACGCCGCCAATGCGGCAGCGCTGCTGGCCCAGCCCGACATTGACGGCGGCCTGATTGGCGGCGCCTCGCTCAAAGCCCCCGATTTCTTGACCATTATTGCTGCAGCCCGCAAATAACGAGCGCAGAACGCTATTAATTTAGGAGTAGATATGAACGTTGTATTGACCATTGTCCTCGCTGTGCAAATGCTCTCGGCGCTCGGCATGATAGGCCTGATCCTGGTGCAGCACGGCAAGGGCGCCGACATGGGCGCGGCGTTCGGCAGCGGCGGCTCGGGTAGCCTGTTCGGCGCCAGCGGCAGCGCCAACTTCCTGTCGCGCACAACGGGTGTTCTCGCCGCGCTGTTTTTTGCGTGCACCTTGCTGCTCGCTTACTTCGGCGGCAGCTCGCTGCCGCGCAGCGGTTCCAGCGTTCTGGAAGGCGCCGCCGTGACGGCACCGGCCCCTGCCGGTGCGGCTTCCGGTGCGGCTCAAATCCCCGCGACCACGGCACCCGCGAGCGGCAGCGCCGCGGTTCCCGCGCCGCCTGCGCCCGCCGCATCGGGTGCCGCGCAAATCCCGACGAAATAACGTGATTTTGCTGCCGCCTCTCGTCGGGAGAGGTGGTATTTCAGGGTAAACTCTGAGACTGTCTGGAAAGCCCAAAACCGCAAGGTTTCCTCATGCCATCCAGTCAGTTAAATACCGCGGACGTGGTGAAATTGGTAGACACGCTATCTTGAGGGGGTAGTGCCGAAAGGTGTGCGAGTTCGAGTCTCGCCGTCCGCACCAGATTGACAAGCATCGGCAGCAGCGCTCCGGCGGTGCTGTCGGCTCAAACGGCAAGCTGAAACAAACCGCGCAGGTGGCTTTTCAGAAGTTGAATCCACGATGAACCTCGATCAATACCTCCCTGTTCTCCTGTTCATTCTGGTTGGTGTGGGTGTCGGCGTGGTGCCCCAGGTCCTGGGTCGTTTGTTGGGCCCCGTGCGCCCCGACAGCGAAAAAAATTCCCCTTACGAATGCGGCTTCGAGGCTTTCGAAGATGCCCGCATGAAATTCGATGTGCGCTACTACCTGGTCGCCATCCTCTTCATTCTGTTTGACCTCGAAATCGCCTTCCTCTTTCCCTGGGCCGTGGCGCTCAAGGAAATCGGTCCCGTCGGTTTCTGGTCGGTCATGATTTTCCTGGGCATTCTGGTCGTGGGCTTCGTCTACGAGTGGAAAAAGGGTGCGCTGGACTGGGAATAAGAAGCTAAAAATCCCGAGGGTTCTCTGGGGCTAGGGCGAATCTCGCCACAAAGGTACGGGTATGTCACTTGAAGGTGTTTTCAACGAAGGCTTCATGACCACGAGCTATGACTCGGTGGTGAACTGGGCCAAGACGGGCTCGCTCTGGCCCATGACGTTCGGCCTGGCTTGCTGCGCCGTCGAAATGATGCATGCGGGCGCGGCGCGCTACGACCTTGACCGCTTCGGCATGTTGTTCCGCCCCAGCCCGCGCCAGTCCGACCTGATGATCGTGGCCGGCACGCTGTGCAACAAGATGGGGCCGGCCTTGCGCAAGGTCTACGACCAGATGTCCGAGCCGCGCTGGGTGCTGTCCATGGGCTCGTGCGCCAACGGCGGCGGCTACTACCACTACAGCTATTCCGTGGTTCGCGGCTGCGACCGCATCGTGCCGGTGGACGTTTACGTGCCGGGCTGCCCGCCCACGGCCGAAGCGCTGATGTACGGCATCATCCAGCTGCAGCAGAAAATCCGCCGCACCAACACGATTGCGAGGGCATAAAGCATGTCCTCTTCCCCCGTGTCCATGGAGCAGCTCGCCGAAACGATTCACGCCGTCCTCGGCGACAAGGTCAAAAGCCTGAAGACCGCGCTCGGAGAAATCACCCTCACAGTCTCCGCCGCCGACTACCTGGCGGCCGCAACCCAGTTGCGCGATGCGCCCGGCTGCCGATTCGAGCAGCTGATCGACCTGTGCGGCGTCGACTATTCCGAATACAGGGACGGCCAGCACGACGGCCTGCGCTACTGCGTGGTGTCGCACCTGCTGTCGGTCAGCCTCAACCAGCGCGTGCGCCTCAAGGTGTTTTGCCCCGACGACGATTTCCCCGTGGTGGATTCGCTCAACGGCATCTGGAACTCGGCCAACTGGTTCGAGCGCGAGGCCTTCGATCTCTACGGCATCATCTTTGAAGGCCACAACGACCTGCGCCGCATCCTGACCGACTACGGTTTCATCGGCCATCCTTTCCGCAAGGACTTCCCGACTTCGGGCCATGTGGAGATGCGCTACGACCCTGAGCAAAAGCGCGTGATTTACCAGCCGGTCACCATAGAGCCGCGTGAGATCACGCCGCGTGTGATCCGCGAAGACAACTACGGCGGCCTGCAGTAAGCGGCGCAGGCAAGAGAACCCCACATGGCTGAAATCAAAAACTACACGCTCAACTTTGGACCCCAGCACCCCGCGGCGCACGGTGTGCTTCGCCTGGTGCTCGAGCTTGACGGCGAAGTGATACAGCGCGCTGACCCGCACATCGGCCTGCTGCACCGCGCGACCGAAAAGCTCGCCGAGAGCAAGACCTACATCCAGTCGCTGCCCTACATGGACCGGCTGGACTATGTCTCCATGATGTCCAACGAGCACGCCTATTGCCTGGCCATCGAGAAGCTGCTCGGCGTCGACGTGCCGGTGCGCGCGCAGTACATCCGCGTGATGTACGCCGAAATCACGCGCCTGCTCAACCACCTGCTGTGGCTGGGCGCGCACGGTTTCGACTGTGGCGCGATGAATATCCTGATTTACTGCTTCCGCGAGCGCGAGGCCCTGTTCGACATGTACGAGGCCGTCTCCGGCGCGCGCATGCACGCGGCCTACTTCCGCCCGGGCGGCGTCTACCGCGACCTGCCCGAGAGCATGCCGCAGTACCGCGTCAGCAAGGTCAAGAACGCAAAAGCCATCGCGGCGCTCAACGAGAACCGCCAGGGCTCGCTGCTCGATTTCATCGAGGACTTCTCCAACAAATTCCCGGGCTACGTCGACGAATACGAAACCCTGCTGACCGATAACCGCATCTGGAAGCAGCGCACCGTCGGCGTGGGCGTCGTCTCGCCCGAGCGCGCCCTCAACCTCGGCTTCACCGGCCCCATGCTCAGGGGTTCGGGTTTTGCCTGGGACCTGCGCAAGCAGCAGCCCTACGATGTCTACGACAAGATGGACTTCGATATCCCGGTCGGCAAAACCGGCGACTGCTACGACCGCTACCTGGTCCGCGTCGAAGAGATGCGCCAGTCCAACCGCATCATCAAGCAGTGCGTGGACTGGCTGCGCGTGAATCCCGGCCCCGTGATCACCAGCAACCACAAGGTCGCCGCGCCGGACCGCGAATCCATGAAGACCAACATGGAAGAGCTGATCCACCACTTCAAGCTCTTCACCGAAGGCTTCCACGTGCCCGAAGGCGAAGCTTATGCGGCGGTCGAGCACCCCAAGGGCGAGTTCGGCATCTACATCGTCAGCGACGGCGCCAACAAGCCCTATCGCCTGAAGATCCGTCCGCCGGGTTTCCCGCACCTCGCGGCCATGGACGAAATGTCGCGCGGCCACATGATCGCCGACGCCGTCGCCGTGATCGGCACCATGGATATTGTGTTCGGTGAAATTGACCGGTAGTCCCCATGATTTCTGAACAAACCAGAGCGCGCTTCGACCGCGAAGTCGCCAAATACCCCGCGGACCAGAAACAGTCGGCCGTCATGGCCTGTCTGGCCATCCTGCAGGAAGAGCACGGCTACGTGAGCGCCGAGAGCGAAAAAGCCGTGGCCGAATACCTCGGCATGGCGCCCATCGCCGTGCACGAAGTCACCACCTTCTACAACATGTACAACCAGCGTCCCGTTGGCAAGTACAAGCTCAACGTCTGCACCAACCTGCCATGCCAGTTGCGCGACGGCGCCAAGGCGCTCAAGCACCTGGAGCACAAGCTGGGCATTGCCATGGGCGAGACCAGCGCCGACGGCCTGTTCACGCTGCAGCAATCCGAATGCCTGGGCGCCTGCGCGGATTCGCCGGTGATGCTGGTCAACGACCTCACCATGTGCAGTTTCATGAGCAACGAAAAGCTGGACCAGCTCATCGAAGGTCTCAAATCCGCCGAGGCAAAGCAACCATGACGCTCGCTCCCCTGTCTCCCAACAGCGCAGCCGCGCAAAGCGTGCTGTCCCAGTTCGCGGCCACCGGCGTGCAGACCTGCTTCCATGGCCGGCACATCAACCCGCAAATCCTGGCCGACCTCAACGGCAGCAACTGGCGCCTGAAGGACTACGAAGCCCGCGGCGGCTACCAGGCCTTGCGCAAGATCCTCAAGCAGGACGGCGGCGAGGGCATGACGCCCGACCAGGTCATTGCCGAGGTCAAGGCCGGCAGCCTGCGCGGCCGCGGCGGCGCGGGTTTCCCGACCGGGCTCAAGTGGAGCTTCATGCCGCGCCAGTTCCCGGGCCAGAAATACCTGGTCTGCAACTCGGACGAGGGCGAGCCGGGCACCTGCAAAGACCGCGACATCATGCAGTACAACCCGCACAGCGTGATCGAAGGCATGGCGATCGCCGCCTATGCCATGGGCATCAGCGTGGGCTACAACTACATCCACGGCGAAATTTTCGCGACCTACCAGCGCTTTGAAGAAGCGCTCGAAGAGGCGCGCGCCGCCGGCCTGCTGGGCAACAACATCTTCGGTAGCGGCTTCAGCTTCCAGCTCCATGCCTCGCACGGCTTCGGCGCTTACATCTGCGGCGAAGAAACCGCGCTGCTCGAGTCGCTCGAAGGCAAAAAGGGCCAGCCGCGCTTCAAGCCGCCGTTCCCGGCCAGCTTCGGCCTCTACGGCAAGCCCACCACCATCAACAACACCGAGACCTTCGCGGCCGTGCCCTGGATCATCCGCAACGGCGGCCAGGCCTACCTCGAATGCGGCAAGCCCAACAACGGCGGCACCAAGATTTATTCGGTCTCGGGCGACGTCGAACTGCCGGGCAACTATGAAGTGCCCATGGGTACGCCGTTCTCCAAGCTGCTGGAACTCGCCGGCGGTGTGCGCAAGGGCCGCACGCTCAAGGCCGTGATCCCTGGTGGGTCGTCGGCCCCCGTGCTGCCGGCTTCCATCATGATGGAATGCACCATGGACTACGACTCCATCGCCAAGGCCGGCTCCATGCTGGGTTCGGGTGCGGTGATCGTGATGGATGACAGCCGTTGCATGGTCGAGTCGCTCAAGCGCTTGTCCTACTTCTACATGCATGAATCCTGCGGCCAGTGCACGCCTTGCCGCGAAGGCACGGGCTGGCTCTGGCGCGTCGTGGACCGCATCCACAACGGCCACGGCAAGCAGACCGACATGGACCTGCTCAACTCGGTGGCCGACAACATCCAGGGCCGCACCATCTGCGCGCTGGGCGATGCGGCCGCCATGCCGGTGCGCGCCATGATCAAGCATTTTCGCCATGAGTTTGAAGCCATGATCAAGCCACAAGTCTCCCACGCTCCGGTTTCGGCTGCCGCGCAAGCCTGAACCGCGGAAAGAAAAAAATATGGTTGAAATAGAACTCGACGGCCAGAAGGTGGAAGTGCTTGAAGGCAGCACGGTGATGCATGCGGCCGAAAAAGCCGGCACCTACATTCCGCACTTCTGCTATCACAAGAAACTCAGCATTGCCGCCAACTGCCGCATGTGCCTCGTCGATGTGGAAAAAGCGCCCAAGCCCATGCCGGCCTGCGCCACGCCCGTCACCCAGGGCATGATTGTGCGCACCAAGAACGACAAAGCCATCAAGGCCCAGAAGGGCGTGATGGAGTTCCTGCTGATCAACCACCCGCTGGATTGCCCGATCTGCGACCAGGGCGGCGAGTGCCAGCTGCAGGACCTGGCCGTCGGCTACGGCGGCAGCGAATCGCGCTACGAAGAAGAAAAGCGCGTGGTCTTCCACAAGGACGTCGGCCCGCTGATCTCCATGCAGGAGATGAGCCGCTGCATCCATTGCACGCGCTGCGTGCGCTTCGGCCAGGAAGTGGCCGGCGTGATGGAGCTCGGCATGTCGCACCGCGGCGAGCATGCCGAGATCGAAACCTTCGTCGGCATGTCGGTGGATTCCGAACTGTCCGGCAACATGATCGACATCTGCCCGGTCGGCGCGCTGACCAGCAAGCCTTTCCGCTACAGCGCCCGCACCTGGGAACTGTCGCGCCGCAAGTCGGTCAGCCCGCACGACTCGACCGGCGCCAACCTGATCGTTCAGGTCAAGAGCAACAAGGTCATGCGCGTCGTGCCCCTGGAGAACGAAGACATCAACGAATGCTGGATCGCCGACCGCGACCGTTTTTCGTATGAAGCGCTCAACGGCGACGAACGCCTGACCAGCCCCATGCTCAAGCAGGGCGGCGAGTGGAAAACCGTCGACTGGCAGACCGCGCTCGAATACGTGGCCAACGGCCTCAAGCAGATCAAGGCCGACCACGGCGCCGCCAGCATTGGCACCCTGGCCAGCCCGCACAGCACGCTCGAAGAACTCTACCTGGCCGCATCGCTGATGCGCGGCCTGGGCAGCGAGAACATCGACTACCGCCTGCGCAACGCCGAGTTCGCCGCACCTTCGGCCATACGCTGGCTGGGCACTTCCATCGCTTCGCTGTCGCAACTGCAGCGCGTTCTGGTGGTGGGTTCCAACCTGCGCAAGGACCATCCGCTGTTCGCACAACGCATACGCCAGGCCGTGCGCAAGGGTGGGGCGCTGAGCACCATCAATTCCGCGACCGAACTGGCAAACGCCGACGCCTGGGCCATGCCCGTCGCCAACACGCTGCTGGCAGCACCCGAAGCCTGGGCCCAGTCCCTGGCCGATGTGGCCGCAGCGATTGCCGCCGACAAGGGCGTCACGGCGCCGGCAGCCGGGCAGGCCACCGATGCCGCCAAGGCCATCGCCAAGTCCCTGCTGGGCGGCGAGCGCAAAGCCATTTTGCTGGGCAATGCCGCGGCTCACCATGCCAAGGCCTCCAGCCTGCTGGCGCTGGCCAACTGGATTGGCTCGCAGACCGGCGCCAGCGTGGGCTACCTCACCGAAGCGGCCAACACCGTGGGTGCCCAGCTTGCCGGCGCTGTGCCCGCCGGCAAGGGCCTGCATGCCGGCCAGATGCTGGACGGCCAGCTCAAGGCCGTGATCCTGCTCAACAATGAACCCGAGTTTGATTCGGCCGCGGGCGCCAGGGCCAAGTCCTCGCTCAACACCGCGCAAATGGTTGTGACGCTGAGCCCCTTCAAGGCCAACATGGCTTTCAGCGACGTGCTGCTGCCCATCGCTCCTTTCACCGAAACCTCCGGCACCTTTGTGAACGCCGAAGGCCGCGTGCAGGGCTTTCACGCCGTCGTCAAGCCGCTGGGCGATACGCGCCCGGCCTGGAAGGTGCTGCGCGTGCTTGCCAACCTGCTGGACTTGCCCGGCTTTGATTTTGAATCCTCGCAAGACGTGCTCAAGCGGGTCGCCGGTGCCGATGCGGCGCAGCTGCCCGCGGACAAGCTGGGCAACGGCACCCAGGCAGGTATCGACCTGTCGGTAGCTGCCGCCCAGGCGCCTGCCGTGGCCAGCATTTACCAGCTCGACGGGCTGGTCAGGCGCGCGACCTCGTTGCAGCTCACGGCCGATGCCCGCCAAGCCGCCGGCCTCGAAGCCCAGCTTGAAGGAGCAGGCGCATGATTGACGGAATCTTCGCCTTCGGCCAGGGTTTGATGGGCGGCATCTGGCCGGGCACCGTGTGGCCCGTGCTGTGGACCCTCATCAAGATCGTCTGCGTGCTGGCGCCGCTGATGGGACTGGTGGCTTACCTGACCTTGTGGGAGCGCAAGGCCATCGGCTTTACCCAGATCCGCCTGGGCCCCAACCGCGTCGGGCCTTTCGGCCTGCTGCAGCCGATCGCCGATGCGCTCAAGCTGCTGACCAAGGAAATCATCATCCCCACGGCGGCCAGCAAGGGCCTGTTCGTGCTGGGCCCCATCATGACCATCATGCCGGCCCTGGCCGCCTGGGCCGTCATTCCCTTTGGGCCCGAGATCGCGCTGGCCAACATCAACGCGGGCCTGCTGTTCCTCATGGCCATCACCTCGCTGGAAGTTTATGGCGTGATCATCGCGGGCTGGGCCTCCAACTCCAAATACGCTTTCCTGGGCGCCATGCGTGCCTCGGCGCAAATGGTGAGTTATGAAATCGCCATGGGTTTCTGCCTGGTGGTGGTGCTCATGGTGACGGGCAGCCTCAACATGACCGACATCGTCATGAGCCAGGGCAAGGGCATGCTGGCAAGCAGCGGCTGGACCTTCCTGTCCTGGAACTGGCTGCCGCTGTTGCCGATCTTTGTCGTGTACTTCATCTCCGGCCTGGCCGAGACCAACCGCCACCCCTTTGACGTCGTCGAAGGCGAATCTGAAATCGTGGCCGGCCACATGGTCGAATACTCGGGCATGGCCTTCGCGATGTTTTTCCTGGCCGAATACGCGAACATGTGGCTGGTCGCCATCCTGGCCGTGCTGATGTTCCTGGGCGGCTGGTTGCCGCCATTCGACTTCCCTCTGTTCAATGCAGTGCTGGGCTGGGTCCCGGGCTGGATCTGGCTGGGCGCCAAGACCTTTGTCGTGGTCACCATGTTCCTGTGGGTGCGCGCCACCTTCCCGCGCTTTCGTTACGACCAGATCATGCGTCTGGGCTGGAAGATCTTCATTCCCGTGACCCTGGTCTGGCTGGTGGTGGTCGGTGCCTGGATGCAGACCTCCTACAACATCTGGAAATAGAACCATGTCTTCCGCTGTAGCTTCCGTCAAGGATTTTGTTTCGAGCTTCATGCTCACCGAGCTGTTCAAGGGCATGGCCCTGACCGGCAAGTACATGTTCAGCCGCAAGATCACGGTCCAGTTCCCCGAGGAAAAGACCCCGCTGAGCCCGCGTTTTCGCGGACTGCATGCGCTGCGCCGTTATGACAACGGCGAAGAGCGCTGCATCGCCTGCAAGCTCTGCGAAGCGGTGTGCCCGGCCATGGCCATCACCATCGAGTCCGACGTGCGTGAAGACGGCAGCCGCCGTACCTCGCGCTACGACATCGACCTGACCAAATGCATCTTCTGCGGTTTTTGCGAAGAAAGCTGCCCGGTCGACTCCATCGTTGAGACCCACATCTTTGAATACCACGGCGAAAAGCGCGGTGACCTGTATTTCACCAAAGAGATGCTGCTGGCCGTGGGCGACCGTTATGAGTCCGAAATTGCCGCCAACCGCGCGGCGGATGCCAAGTACCGCTGAACCCCAGGCCGCTGGCTCAAGAAAGAATCCACAACAACATGGACGCTAAAACAGGTCTTTTTTATGTTTTCGCCGCGGTGCTGCTGTTTGCGGCATTCAAGGTGATTACCGCGCGCAACCCGGTGCATGCGGCGCTGTACCTCGTGCTGGCATTCTTCCAGGCGTCCGCCGTCTGGATCCTGCTCAAAGCCGAGTTCCTGGCCATCACGCTGGTGCTGGTCTATGTGGGCGCCGTGATGGTGCTCTTCCTGTTCGTCGTGATGATGCTGGACATCAACATCGACAGCGTGCGCAAGGGCTTCTGGAAGCATTTCCCGCTGGCCGGCTCCGTCGGCGCCATCATCGCGCTGGAAATGTCTTACGTGCTGATGGGCGGCTTTCGTGAGCCACCCAAGGTCGCGGCCGGCGCGGGCCAGATAGGCGCCCAGCTTTCCAATACCAAGGAGCTCGGCAAGCTGCTGTACTCCGAATACCTGTATCCGCTGGAAGTTGCCGCGGTCATCCTGCTGGTGGCCATCATTGCCGCCATCGCGCTGACCTTGCGCGCGCGCAAGGACTCCAAATACCAGAACCCGTCGGAGCAGATCCGGGTCAAGCGCTCTGACCGTGTCAGCCTAGTCAAGATGAAATCCGTGATGCCCGCACCGGTTGTGGCCGCTGCCGCCGCACCCGCCGAGGAAAAGAAACCATGACGCTCACCCTCGGACACTTTCTTTCGCTGGGCGCGATGCTGTTCGCGCTGTCGGTCATCGGCATCTTCCTGAACCGCAAAAACCTGATCGTTCTGCTCATGGCCATCGAGCTCATGCTGCTGGCGGTCAACATGAACTTTGTGGCCTTCTCGTATTACCTGAACGACATGGCTGGCCAGGTTTTTGTGTTCTTCATCCTGACCGTCGCCGCGGCCGAATCGGCCATCGGCCTGGCCATCCTGGTGCTGCTGTTCCGCAACAAGTCCAGCATCAACGTCGACGAACTCAACACGCTCCAGGGCTAACAACAAGATGAGTCAAACCCTCTCCGCATCGGCCCTGCTGGCCGTCCCGCTGGCGCCGCTGGCCGGCGCCCTGGCGGCCGGTATCCTCGGCACCTCCTTCGGCGGCAACTGGATAGGCCGGCGCCTGTCGCACAGCCTCACGATTCTCGGCGTGCTGGTGGCCTTCATCATTTCGGCCATGACGCTCAAGAGCGTGGCCATCGACGGCGCGCGCTTCAACGAAACGCTCTACACCTGGATGAACGTCGGTGGCCTGAAAATGGAAATCGGCTTCCTGGTCGACGGCCTCACGGCCATGATGATGTGCGTGGTGACCTTTGTGTCCCTGATGGTGCACATCTACACCATAGGCTACATGGAAGAAGACGAGGGCTACAACCGCTTCTTCGCCTACATCTCGCTGTTCACCTTCTCCATGCTGATGCTCGTCATGAGCAACAACATGCTGCAGCTGTTCTTCGGCTGGGAAGCCGTGGGCCTGGTGTCCTACCTGCTGATCGGCTTCTGGTTCAACAAGCCGACCGCCATTTTTGCCAATATGAAGGCCTTCCTGGTCAACCGCGTGGGCGACTTCGGCTTCATCCTCGGCATCGGCCTGATCGCCGCCTATGCCGGCACGCTGAACTACGCTGAGGCCTTTGCCAAGGCCGATGAACTCTCCAAGCTGACATTTCCCGGAACCGGCTGGATGCTGGTCACCGTGGTCTGCATCTGCCTTTTCATTGGCGCCATGGGCAAGTCGGCGCAGTTCCCTCTGCACGTCTGGCTGCCGGACTCCATGGAAGGTCCGACCCCCATCTCCGCGCTGATCCACGCGGCCACCATGGTGACCGCCGGTATCTTCATGGTGGCGCGCATGTCGCCGCTGTTTGAGCTCAGCGACACCGCGCTTAGCTTCATCATGGTGATAGGCGCCATCACGGCGTTGTTCATGGGTTTCCTCGGCATCATCCAGAACGACATCAAGCGCGTGGTCGCCTATTCCACGCTGTCGCAGCTGGGCTACATGACAGTGGCGTTGGGCGCTTCCGCCTATTCCGTCGCGGTGTTCCACCTGATGACCCATGCCTTCTTCAAGGCGCTGCTGTTCCTGGCGGCGGGCTCGGTCATCATCGGCATGCACCACAACCAGGACATCCGCTGGATGGGCGGCGTGCGCAAGTACATGCCCGTCACCTGGATCACCTCGCTGCTGGGCACGCTGGCCCTGATAGGTACGCCCTTGTTCGCGGGTTTCTATTCCAAGGACAGCATCATTGAAGCCGTGCATGAGAGCCACCTGGCGGGTGCCGGCTTTGCCTACTTCGCGGTGCTGGCAGGCGTCTTCGTGACGGCCTTCTACTCCTTCCGCCTGTATTTTCTGGTGTTCCACGGCAAGGAGCGCTTCGACCAGAATCCCGATGCGCACCATCATGGCCACGACGACCACGGCCACCATGACGCGCACCACGAACCGCACGAATCCCCCTGGGTCGTCACGGTGCCGCTGATCCTGCTGGCGATCCCGTCCGTGGTCATCGGCTTCATGACGATTGAGCCCATGCTGTACGGCGGGTTCTTCAAGGATGCCATCTTCGTGAACCTCGAGAAACACCCCGCCATGGAAGAGCTCAAGCAGCTGTTCCACGGACCGGCCCAGATGGCCTTGCATGGGCTGATGGCGCCGCCGTTCTGGCTGGCCCTGTCGGGCTCGGTGCTGGCCTGGTATATGTATATGGTCAACCCGGCCCTGCCGGCCGCGATCAAGCGCATGTTCATGCCCGTGTTCACGCTGCTCGACAACAAGTACTACTTCGACTGGTTCAACGAAAACGTGCTGGCTCGCGGCACGCGCCTGCTCGGCACCGCCCTCTGGAAGGGCGGCGACCAGAAGCTGATCGACGGCGCACTGGTCAACGGCTCCTGGAAGGTCGTCGGCTGGGTCTCCGGCGTGGTGCGCCGGCTGCAGTCCGGTTACATCTACCACTATGCCTTCGGCATGATTGTTGGCGTGTTTGTGTTGATGACGTATTTCGTCTGGCTCAATCGCTGATCAGTTCAACAAAATCAAGGAAGAACAAGAATGGGTTTGTTGAGTCTTGCGATCTGGACACCGATTGTTTTCGGTGTGGTTCTGCTGGCGCTGGGCCGTGACGAGCAGGCGCGCAGCGTTCGCTGGGTTGCGCTGATAGGCGCGGTCGTCAGTTTCCTGGTTACGCTGCCTTTGTACAGCGGCTTCGAGCTGGGCACCTCGGCCATGCAATTCGTGGAGAAGGGCGGCTGGATCCAGCGCTTCAACGTCAACTACCACCTCGGTGTCGACGGCATCTCGCTGTGGTTCGTGCTGTTGACGGCCTTCATCAACGTGGTGGTCGTCATCGCCAGCTGGGAAGCCATCACGACGCGCGTGAACCAGTACATGGCCTCTTTCCTGATCCTGAGCGGGCTCATGATCGGCGTGTTCGCGGCGCTGGACGGTATCCTGTTTTACGTGTTCTTCGAGGCCACGCTGATCCCGATGTACCTGATCATCGGCATCTGGGGCGGCCCCAACAAGATTTACGCGGCCTTCAAGTTCTTCCTCTACACCTTGCTCGGCTCGCTGCTGATGCTGGTGGCGCTGATCTACCTGTACAACAAATCGGGCGGCAGTTTCGACATCCTGACCTGGCACAAGCTGCCGCTGGGCGGCACCATACAGACGCTGCTGTTCTTCGCCTTCTTCGCGGCCTTTGCCGTCAAGGTGCCGATGTGGCCGGTCCACACCTGGCTGCCCGACGTGCACGTCGAGGCGCCCACCGGCGGCTCCGCCGTGCTGGCGGCCATCATGCTGAAGCTGGGTGCCTACGGTTTCCTGCGTTTTTCCATGCCCATCGCCCCGGATGCCGCGCACGAGTGGGCCTGGCTGATGATCGCGCTGTCCCTGATTGCCGTCGTCTATGTGGGACTGGTGGCCCTGGTGCAGCAGGACATGAAAAAACTGGTGGCCTACTCGTCGGTGGCCCACATGGGTTTTGTCACGCTGGGCTTTTTCATCTTCAACGACCTCGGTGTTTCCGGTGGCCTGGTGCAGATGATTGCCCACGGCTTTGTCTCGGGCGCCATGTTCCTGTGCATAGGCGTGCTCTACGACCGCGTCCATTCGCGCGAGATCGCCAGCTACGGCGGCGTGGTGAACACGATGCCCAAGTTCGCGGCTTTTGCCTTGCTGTTCGCCATGGCCAACTGCGGCCTGCCGGCCACGGCGGGTTTCGTCGGCGAGTGGATGGTGATTCTGGGCGCCGTCAAATACAACTTCTGGATAGGCGGCGCAGCGGCGACCGCGCTCATTTTTGGCGCAGCCTATACCCTGTGGATGTACAAGCGCGTTTACCTAGGCCCGGTGGCCAATGAGGACGTCAAGGCGCTCACCGACATCAACAGCCGCGAGTTCCTGATGCTGGCCCTGCTGGCCATTGCCGTGCTGTACATGGGCATCTTTCCCAAGCCCTTCACGGACGTGATGAACACGTCGGTCGCCGACCTGCTCAAGCATGTCGCAGTCTCCAAGCTGAACTGAAGCCGACCGAGCAACTACAAAGAATTCAGATGATAGACAAACTCTCCTGGATCGCGGTTTATCCCGAACTCATACTCCTGACCATGGCCTGCGTGATCGCGCTGGTGGATCTGGGCGTCAAGACACCGCAGCGCACGCTCACCTATGTGCTCACCCTGGTGACGCTGGCCGTTGTGGCCGCCATGGAAGCCGCCTACGCGGTGGGCGGTCAGACTTTCTACGGTTTCGGCAACATGGTGGTCGTCGACCCCATGGGCGGCTGGCTCAAATGCTTTGCCTGCATCACCTTGATGATCACGCTGGTGTACGGCCGGCCCTACGCCGCGGACCGCGAGATGCTGCGCGGCGGCGAATTCTTCACGCTGAGCCTGTTCGCGTTGCTGGGCATGTTCGTGATGATCTCGGGCCACAACTTCCTGGTGATCTACATGGGCCTGGAGTTGCTGACGCTGTCGAGTTACGCGCTGGTGGCCCTGCGCCGCGACAACGCCATCGCCACGGAAGCGGCCATGAAGTATTTCGTGCTCGGCGCGCTGGCTTCGGGCTTCCTGCTGTACGGCCTGTCCATGCTGTACGGCGCCACCGGCTCCCTGGACCTCAATGAAGTGTTCAACGCCATCGCCAGCCGGCAGGTCCGCCACCAGGTGCTGATTTTCGGCCTGGTCTTCATCGTGGCCGGGCTGGCCTTCAAGCTGGGGGCCGTGCCTTTCCACATGTGGCTGCCCGACGTTTACCAGGGCGCACCCACGGCGGTGACGCTGCTGATAGGCGGCGCACCCCAGCTCGCGGCCTTCGCGATCTGCATACGCCTGCTGGTCGAGGGCCTGCTGCCGCTGGCGATTGACTGGCAGCAGATGCTGGCCCTGATGGCGATAGGCTCGCTGCTGGTCGGCAACCTGGCCGCCATCGCCCAGTCCAACCTCAAGCGCATGCTGGCCTTCTCGACCATCTCCCAGATGGGTTTCCTGCTGCTCGGCCTGCTGGCCGGCGTGGTCAACGGCAACCAGCTCAACACCGAGTCCGCCTACAGCGCAGCGATGTTCTACGCCCTGACCTACGTGCTCACCACCCTGGGTGCCTTCGGCATCATCATGCTGCTGGCGCGCGCCGGCCATGAGTCCGAGGACATCGTCGACCTGGCCGGCCTGAACCAGCGCAGCCCCCTGTACGCGGGTGTGATGGCCATCTGCATGTTCTCGCTGGCCGGCCTGCCGCCGCTGGTGGGCTTTTATGCCAAGCTGTCCGTCCTGCAGGCGCTGGTCTCGTCGCAACAGGCCAGCTACATCGCATTGGCCGTCTTTGCCGTGGTCATGTCGCTGGTCGGTGCTTTTTACTACCTGCGCGTGGTCAAGGTCATGTACTTTGACGCGCCGCTGGCCCACAATGCCCAGCCGGTTTCCGGGCCGACGGACGCCAAGGTGGTGCTGGCGATCAACGGCGCACTGATCCTGATCCTGGGCATGCTGCCCGGCGGCCTGATGACGCTGTGCTCCCAGTCGATCAACAGCATCGTCAAGTCCCTGGGTTCATGACACAAACGGCTTCGGTCTGGCTGGTGGTGCTGCTGGCCCTGCTGGCGGCCAACCTGCCTTTCGTCAGCAACCGCCTGTTCGCGGTCTACGCCCTCACGCAGCCCAAAAACCTGGCTATCCGGCTGGGTGAAATGGTCGTCTGGTACTTCCTCATAGGCGGCCTGGGCCTTTACCTTGAGCAGCGCAGCGGCCAGATCGCACCGCAGGGTTGGGAGTTCTACGCCATCACCGGCGCGCTCTTCATCACCTTTGCCTTTCCCGGTTTCACCTGGCGCTACCTGTTCAAGCACCGGCCATGAAAAAAGTCGCGGTACCGGGCGACCCTGAAGCCGGCAAGCCGGCCGATGCGCATCTTGTGGAGACCCGGCTGGCTTCCACGGAAATCCTCAAGGGCCATTTCCTCCACGCCATGCGCGATACCGTCGGCCTGCCCGACGGCACACAGGCGACGCGCGAATACATCATCCACCCCGGCGCCGTGATGATCGTGGCCCAATGCGACGATGGCCGCCTGGTGCTGGAGCGCCAATACCGCTACCCGGTGCAGGCCGTCATGGTCGAGTTTCCCGCGGGCAAGCTGGACCCGGGCGAGGCCTCGCTGGCCTGCGCGCAGCGCGAGCTGCTCGAGGAAACCGGCTACATCGCGCGCGAGTGGGCGCGTGCCGGTGTGCTGCATCCGGTGATCTCCTATTCGACCGAGTTCATCGACATCTGGTTCGCGCGCGGGCTGGCGCAGGGCTCGCGCAAGCTCGACGCCGGCGAATTTCTCGACGTCTTTACCGCCACTCCCGCCGAATTGTTGTCCTGGTGCGCGAACGGGCAAGTGACCGACGCCAAAACGCTGACGGGCGCACTGTGGCTGCAAAACGTGCTGTCGGGCGCATGGGCTCTGGACTGGCAGCCTGCCATTGCCTGACTCCCCGGCGATAATCCGCCCATGAAGGTCCTGAATCTCCAGTGTTCGCATCAGCATGTGTTTGAAGGCTGGTTTGCGTCCGAAGACGATTTCCAGGGCCAGCTGTCGCGCGGCCTGGTCGAGTGCCCCCTGTGCGCCGACAAAAGCGTGCAAAAACTCCCGAGCGCACCGCGCCTGAACCTGGGCGGCCGCCAGGACCCGGATGCGTCCGCAAAACAATCCCCGTCATCCTCCACAGCCGTGAATGCGCAGGAAAGCACTGCGGGGCGCAACGTGGCCGCCGTCACGGGCGTGCCGGCCGGCGCCAGCCAGGCGCAGCAGGCCGCATTTCTGCAGGCCCTGCGCCATGTGCTGGCCAATACCGAGGATGTGGGAACGCGTTTTGCCGACGAGGCGCGCCGCATGCACTACGGCGAGCAGGAGGCGCGCAGCATCCGCGGCCAGACCAGCGTGCGCGAAGCCGTTGAGTTGCTGGAGGAGGGCATTGAAGTCATGCCCTTGCCGCTGCCGGCGGCTGTCAAGGAAACGCTGCAGTAGCCTGGCCGCTCATCGAGGCGCGGGCTTCGCCCGGCGCCGCACCATGCGATTGGCCGCATAAAGCCCCAGCGGGATGGCGACGAAATGCGGCCAGATGAAATAGGCCGGCTCATAACTCACCCAGCTGAACGGGCTTTCGCCGACGGCCATGGAGTCCATGGTACCGGTCACGACGACATACAGCAGCCATGGCAGGGCGCTGAGCGCCAGCAGGGCGAGTGAGGGGTTTTTGAGCAGTCTGAATACCAGGTTGCCAGCGGCTACCGCGAGCAGGAACATCGGCAGGTGGCGGATGGCGATCAGCGCGAAGGCGGCCCGCAGGTTTTCATCTTCATAACTTTGCACGCTCCAGCGCGCGATGGCCGGGCCGTCGAGCAAAGGCCCCAGCAGCGCCGCGAGGATCGCCACCAGGGCGCCCAGAAACAGGGCGGCCGCGGGCCGGCGAAAAGCGGCCATCGCAGGCCGCCCGTCGCCGGGACCGTCGGCCGCGCTGCTGTCCATCAGGGGTAGAGACCGCGCAGCTCGCGCGTGTGCAGTATGCGTTTGCAGGCCACGATGAAGGTCGCGGTGCGCAGGCTCACCTTCTGGTCCTGCGCCACATGCCAGACGCCGGCGAAGGCGTCTTTCATGATTTTGACCAGGCGCTTGTTGATCTCTTCCTCGTCCCAGAAAAAGCTGGAGAAGTCCTGCACCCATTCAAAGTAGCTGACCGTCACGCCGCCGGCATTGGCGATCACGTCCGGCAGCACCAGGATGTTGCGGTCGTGCAGGATGTCGTCGGCGGCCGGCGTGGTCGGGCCGTTCGCGCCTTCGATGATCATGCGCGCCTTGATGCGGCCGGCATTGGCTTCGGTGATCTGCTGCTCGAGCGCGGCGGGGATCAGGATGTCGCAGTCCACGTCCCAGAACTTGTCGTTGGTGATGACTTCGGCCTCGGCGAAACCGGCCACGCTGCCGTTGGCTTCCACATGCCTGAGCAGCGCCGGCACGTCCAGGCCGGCTTCACGGTAAATCGTGCCGCCGTGGTCCTGCACCGCCACCACGCGCGCGCCGGTTTCGGCAAACAGCTTGCCCGCCACGCCGCCCACATTGCCGAAGCCCTGCACGGCGATGCGCGAAGTCGCGATGTCCAGGCCTATGTGCTTGGCCGCTTCCACACCTACGGTGTACACGCCGCGGCCCGTGGCCTCCCGCCGGCCCAGCGAACCGCCCAGGTCCACCGGCTTGCCCGTGACCACGCCGGTCGAGGTGGAGCCGGTGTTCATCGAGTAGGTGTCCATCATCCAGGCCATGATCTGGTCGTTGGTGTTGACGTCGGGCGCCGGGATGTCCTTGTTGGGACCGATGATGATGCCGATCTCGCTGGTGTAGCGGCGCGTCATGCGCTCGAGCTCGCCGCGGGAAAGCTTCTTGGGGTCGACGCGGATGCCGCCCTTGGCGCCGCCGTAAGGCACGTTGACCGCCGCGTTCTTGACGGACATCCAGGCCGACAGGGCCATCACTTCAGACAGCGTGACATCCTGGTGGAAGCGCACGCCGCCCTTGCCGGGGCCGCGCGAGACGTTGTGCTGCACGCGGTAGCCCTCGAAGTGGGCGACGGTGCCGTCGTCCATGTGGATGGGCACGTCGACGATCAGCACGCGCTTGGGGCGCTTGAGCGTCTCGGCCCAGCGCGCCAGGCTGCCCAGGTGCGGGATGACGCGGTCGACCTGCTGAAGGTAGTTGCCCCAGGGGCCGAGGTTGTCGGCCTGGAGGTAGGAGGGCAGGGGGTGGGAGCCCGCGGGGACGGGGCCGGATGAGGCGTGCGACATGAAAAACTCCTTGTGGGATTTCTTGGTGAAACTCAGTGCACGGAGCTTAAAAGCCCGCCCCCGAATAGTCCAAGGCATTGTGCACCACGATCTATGCAAATTATGCATATCGTCGGACTTGAATTCAGCCGCCGGGCCTGGGCGGGCGACCCGGCGGGCTTCATACCGTGAATTGCAGGGCGGCCAGCCGCGCGTAGACGCCACCGCGGTTCACCAGTTCGGTGTGGGTTCCCTGTTCCACCAGCCGGCCATGGTCCAGCACCAGGATGCGGTCGGCCTGCTGGACCGTGGCCAGGCGGTGGGCGATCACCAGCGTGGTGCGGCCCTTCATGGCCGACTCCAGCGCCGCCTGCACCATGCGTTCGCTTTCGGCGTCCAGCGCGCTGGTGGCTTCGTCGAGCAGCAGCAGCGGCGAATTCTTCAGCATGGCGCGCGCGATCGCGATGCGCTGGCGCTGCCCGCCCGACAGCCGCACGCCGCGCTCGCCCAGGAAGGTGTCGTAGCCCTCGGGCAGGGCCGTGATGAACTCGTGCGCGAAGGCGGCTTTCGCGGCGGCGCGGGTTTCCTCGTCGCTGGCCTCGGGTTTGCCGTAGCGGATGTTTTCAAGCGCGCTGGTGGAGAAGATCACTGCGTCCTGCGGCACGATGCCGATGCGCTTGCGCAGGTCTTCCAAGGACATGGCGTCGGTGCGCACGCCGTCGAGCTCGATGCGGCCCGAAGCCGGGTCGTAAAAACGCAGCAGCAACTGGAACACCGTGCTTTTGCCCGCGCCGCTGGGCCCGACGATGGCCACGGTTTCACCGGGTGCCACGCTGAGGCTGAAATCGCTGAGCGCGGCCTGCGCCGGGCGCGAAGGGTAGTGAAAGTTCACCGCCTCAAACCGGATCGCGCTGCCTGCCTGCGTCAACCGGGCAGGCACAGGCCTGGCCGGCGAGCTGACGGGCGAGCGCGAGGCCAGCAGTTCCATCAGCCGCTCCGTGGCGCCCGCCGCGCGCAGCAGGTCGCCATAGACCTCGCCCAGCACCGCCGAAGCGCTGGCCAGGATGATCACGTAGACCACGGTCTGCCCCAGGTGGCCCGCCGTGATGTCGCCGCGCATCACGGCCTGCGTTCCCTGGTACAGGCCCCACAGCAGCGCCGCCGAGGTCGCGATGATGATGAAGGCCACCAGCACCGAACGTGCGCCCGCACGACGCACGGCCGTGTTGAAAGCCCTGGTGGTCGACTGGTCGAAACGCCCGGCTTCGCGTGCCTCGGCCGTGTAGCTTTGCACCACCGGAATCGCATTGAGCACCTCGGCGGCGATGGCGCTGGAGTCGGCCACACGATCCTGGCTGGCGCGCGAGAGCTTGCGCACACGCCGGCCGAACCACACCGAGGGCGCGACGATGAGCACCAGCACGCCCAGCACCTGCACCATCAAATAGGGGTTGGTGTAGACCAGCATGCCCAGCGCGCCCACGCCCATCACGGCATTGCGCAGGCCCATGCTCAGCGAGGAGCCCACGACGGTCTGCACCAGCGTCGTGTCACCGGTCAGGCGCGACAGCACTTCGCCGGTCTGCGTGGTCTCGAAAAACTCCGGGCTTTGCCGCAGCACATGGGCATACACCGCGTTGCGCAGGTCGGCCGTCACACGCTCGCCCAGCCAACTCACCATATAGAAGCGGCCGGCCGAAAAAAGCCCCAGCGCCGCAGCCACGGCAAACAGCTCGAAGAAATGCGTGCGCAGGGCCATCAACTGCTCACCCTTGCCGGCCGCGCTGAAGCCGCCGTCGATCAGGCTGCGCAAGGCCAGCGGAAACACCAGCGTCGCCACCGCGGCCAGCACCAGGAAGACCGCGGCCAGCAGGATGTGGCCCCGATAGGGCCGCAAAAAAGGCAGCAGGCCGGACAGCGAACGGGGCGAGCCCTTGGCACCGATGGCTCCGGAGGCGGCGAGTACAGAGGAGGGGAGAGGCGAGGAAGAAGGAGACGGAGAAGAGGAGGAGGTAGCCATGCCGCGAGTTTAGTCACAAAGCCGGCCAAGAAATTGCCCGAACAAAGGAGTCCCAAGCAACAAAAGCCCAAACAAACACAGCCTTGACATTAATTGTCTAGGCATGTATTATTCGCTTCCATGAAATCCAAAACCGTCAGCCCGCAGCCCGGCCAGCCAATCTCCGGCAGTCCCGAAACCCCTCTTTGCGGGTTGCCGGCGGAGTTCTACTGCGCCTCCGACTACGACGCCGGCCAAAGCACCGGCTACCTGATGCGCCAGATCATCAATAGCGTCTCGCAGCAAGTCACCCGTGAACTCGAGCCCAAAGGCCTGACCAACGCGCAGTGGGTGCCCATGCTCAAGCTCTACCTGGGCAAGGCCTCCACCGTGGCCGAACTGGCGCGCCAATGCCAGCTCGACGCCGGCTCCATGACCCGACTGCTGGACCGGCTCGAAGCCAAGGGCTTTTGCCGCCGCATCCGCTCCAGCGACGACAGGCGCGTGGTGAACATCGAGCTCACGCCTGAAGGCCGCGAAGCCGCCAAGGAAATTCCCGCCGTGCTCAGCCGCGTGCAGAACGCCCACCTGGCCGGCTTCTCGGTCGAGGAGTGGCAAAACCTCAAAGGCTACCTGCGCCGCATCCTCGAAACCGCGCACACCCTCCAAGCAGCGAATGAACAACATGACAAATAACACCTGTGACTTTCCCCGGGCCGCCGCCCCCGGCGTGACGCCGGGCAATGCCGACCAAAGCCTGCCGGTCTGGCAGGCTTCCTTCCGCATGGCCCTCGTGGCCGCCGCCAGCGTGGTGGCCGTGGGCCTGATGGCGACCGGCCTGACCGGCTGCGCCGACATGTCCGGCATCACGCCACAAGCGAGCATGCGCGACGCGCCCTCGCTGGGCCTGAAGGCCAATCCAGACTCCGGTGGTGCTCAAGCTGCGGCGCAGGCGCCGCTGGCCGCTGAATGGTGGCGCGACTTCGGCGACGAGCAACTCAATACCCTGGTCGCGCAAGCCCTGCAAACCAGCCCCAGCCTCAAGCTGGCGCAGGCGCGGCTGGCGCGCGCGCAGGCCGTGATCGAGGTGGCCGACGCCGCCACCTTGCCGCAGCTCACCGGCCAGCTCGACCTGACCCGCCAGCGCTACACCGCCAATGGCGCGGTACCGCCACCGCTGGCCGGCTCCATCCGCGAAAGCGGCACGGCCCAGCTCAATGCCAGCTGGGAGCTTGATTTCTTCGGCAAGAACCGCGCGGCGCTCGACGCCGCGCTGGGCAGCGCCAATGCCGCCGAGGCCGACGCGCAGGCCGCGCGTGTGCTGCTGGCCAGCAATGTCGCGCGCAGCTATTTCCAGCTGGTGCGCCTCAATGAACAAGCCAATGTGGCGCGCCGCACGCTCGCGCAGCGCGAGGAAACCCTGAAGCTGGTGCGCGACCGCGTCGACGCCGGCCTGGATACCCGCCTTGAACTGCGCCAGAGCGAGGGCGGCCTGCCCGAAGCGCGCCTGCAGCTTGAAACCGTGATGGAGCAGATGGCGCTCACACGCAATGCGCTGGGTGCGCTGGTGGGCCAACCCGATGGGGCCGCCGCGCTGGCGCCGACCGCGCAAGCCGCGATCAAAAACGTCGCGGTTTCCGCCACCATCCCCGCCGACCTGCTGGGCCGCCGTGCCGACATCGCCGCCGCGCGCTGGCGCGTCGAGGCTTCGTCCAAGGACGTGGCCAATGCCAAGACCCAGTTTTATCCCAACATCAACCTCGTCGCCTTCGCCGGTTTCTCCAGCATAGGCCTGGGCAACCTGCTGGATTCGGGCAGCCGGCAGTGGGGCGTGGGCCCGGCGCTGCGCCTGCCGATTTTTGACGCGGGCCGGCTGCGCGCCAACCTGCGCGGCAAGACCGCCGACCTCGACGCCGCGGTGGAGAGCTACAACGCCGCCGTGATCGACGCGGTGCGCGATGTCGCCGACCAGGTCGCTTCCTCGCAGGCCATTGTTCGCCAGCAAACCGAGCAGCGCGCCGCCCAGGACGCCGCCGAAAGCGCTTACGAAATTGCCGTGCAGCGCTACAAGGCCGGCCTGGGCAACTACCTCAACGTGCTCACGGCGGAAACCAGCGTGCTGGCCCAGCGCCGGCAGGCGGTGGACTTGTCGGCCCGCGCGCTGGACACGCAGGTGGCGCTGATACGCGCACTGGGCGGCGGCTACACCCCCGGCCCCGCCGTGGCCACAGGTCGCCATGCAAGCGCCGCGGCCTTCTGAGCCAGCCGCAGACAACCCGCAGAGACAGACATCCACAGATAACCAGCAGACCCAAACACCATGAGCACTCCTGAATCTTCCAATTCCGCCGCTTCCCCAGCCTCCACGCCAGCCGCCGCACCGGCGCAGGCGCCTGCGGGCAACCCGAAACGCAAAAAGGCGCTAACCGCGCTGGCCGCCGTCGTGGTGGTGGCCGGCCTGGGTTGGTCCGCCTATGAATACCTGGTGGCCAGCCACTACGAGTCCACCGACAACGCCTATGTGCAGGGCAATGTGATCCAGATCACCCCGCAGATCGGCGGTACCGTCATGGCCATCATGGCCGACGACACCGACTTCGTGAAAGCCGGCCAGTCCCTGGTGCAGCTGGACCCGGCCGACGCCAAGGTCGCGCTCGAGCAGGCCGAAGCCGCGCTGGCCCAGGCCGTGCGCCAGGTGCGCACGCTCTACGCCAACAACGGCACGCTGGCCGCGCAGATCGCCTTGCGTGATGCCGACGTGGTCAAGGCGCAAAGCGACATTGCGCGCGCCAATGACGACCTCAATCGCCGCCAGTCGCTGACCGGCAACGGCGCCGTGTCCAAGGAAGAACTCAACCATGCGCGCACGCAACTGGACACCGCGAAAAGCGCCCTGGCCGCCGCGCAGGCCGGCGTGACCGCCGCGCGCGAGCAGCTCGCCAGCAACCAGGCGCTGACCGAAGGCACCAGCATCGAGCAGCACCCCAGCGTGCAGGTGGCCGCCGCCAAGGTGCGCGAAGCCTTCCTGGCCACGCAGCGCGCGGGCCTGCTCGCACCGGTTGACGGTTATGTCGCCAAGCGCACGGTGCAACTCGGCCAGCGCGTGGCCGCCGGCACGCCCATGATGTCCATCATCCCGCTCAAGCAGGTCTGGGTCGATGCCAACTTCAAGGAAGTGCAGCTGCGCAATATCCGCATAGGCCAGCCCGTCACCCTGGTGGCCGACCTCTACGGCAAGAAGGTCGAGTACAAGGGCGCGGTGGCGGGCCTGGGCGTCGGCACCGGTGCCGCTTTCTCGCTGCTGCCCGCGCAGAACGCCACCGGCAACTGGATCAAGGTGGTGCAGCGCGTGCCCGTGCGCATCGCGCTGGACGCCAAACAGCTGGCCGAGAACCCGCTGCGCGTGGGTCTCTCCATGGAAGCCGAAGTCGACGTGAGCAACAAGGACGGCAAGACCCTGGCCGACGCGCCGCGCGATGCCGCCCTGGCGCACACCCAGACCTATGGCGCGCAGGACGATGCGGCCGACAGGGATGTGCAGCGCGTGATCGCCGCCAACACCGGCAAAGCTGCCCTGAAGTCGGCCAAGGCCGCCAACGCGGCCAGGCCGGCGCCGCAGCCGGGCGGGGCTGCCTTGCCCACCCAGGCCGGCGGCGATGCCCAGACCCTCGCGTTCAGTCACACGCTGTCGCTGGCCGGCAAGCGCACGGCGCCCTGAGTCGCTCACCCCAAGCACGCGTAACCGCGGTAAACCTCCATCGCGGTTTCCACCCGCTCTTTCTTCGCAAGGCTTTCATGGCTTCCGCACCCGCTTCCGCCTATATCCCACCCCCGCCGCTGACGGGGTCGGCCCGCCTGTGGGGCACGCTGGCCCTGTCGGCAGCGACCTTCATGAACGTGCTCGACACCTCCATCGCCAACGTGTCGCTGCCCGCCATTGCCGGCGACCTGGGCGTGAGCCCCAACCAGGGCACCTGGGTCATCACCAGCTTCGGCGTGGCCAACGCGATTGCCGTGCCGCTGACCGGCTGGCTGTCGCAACGCTTCGGCCAGGTGCGCCTGTTCACGGCCAGCGTCATGCTGTTTGTGCTGACCTCCTGGCTGTGCGGCCTGGCGCCGAACATGACCACGCTGATCTTTCTGCGCGTGTTGCAGGGCCTGGTCGCCGGGCCCATGATTCCGCTGTCGCAGGCGCTGCTGCTGTCGAGCTACCCCAAGGCGCTCGCGGGGTTGGCCATGGCCTTATGGTCCATGACGACGCTGATCGCCCCGGTCATGGGGCCGCTGCTGGGGGGCTGGATTACCGACAATATTTCCTGGCCCTGGATTTTCTACATCAACATCCCCGTCGGCGTCGGCGCGGCCTTCATCACCTGGAGCATCTTCCGCAAACGCGAAAGCCCAACCAAAAAGCTGCCCATCGATTCCGTGGGGCTGGCGCTGCTGGTGGTCTGGGTCGGCTCGCTGCAGATCATGCTCGACAAAGGCCATGAGCTGGACTGGTTCCATTCCGGCGAAGTCATCGCCTTGGCCATCATCGCGCTGGTAGGCTTGATTGCCTTCGTGATCTGGGAGTTCACCGAAGAGCACCCGGTGGTGGACCTCACGCTGTTCAAGAAACGCAACTTCTGGGCCGGCGCGCTCGCGCTGTCGGTGGGCTACGGCCTCTTTTTCGGTAACGTGGTGCTGCTGCCCCTGTGGCTGCAGCAATACATGGGCTACACCGCCACGCAAGCCGGCATGGTGCTGGCGCCTGTGGGGGCTTTTGCGCTGCTGCTGTCGCCCATCGTCGGCAAGAACATCGCCAAGGTTGACCCGCGCCGCTTCGCCGCCTTTGCCTTCATGGTGTTCGCGCTGGTGCTGTGGATGCGTTCGCACTTCAACACCCAGGCCGACTTCCAGACCATCATGATCCCGACCATCATCCAGGGCGTGGCCATGGCCTTCTTCTTTATCCCGCTGGTCACCATCACGTTGTCGGGCATCGCGCCCGAGAAGATTCCGGCGGCGTCGGGCCTGTCCAACTTCGTGCGCATCACGGCCGGCTCCTTCGGCACCTCGATTGCCACCACCATCTGGCAGGACCGCGCCGCCATGCACCATGCGCAGATCAGCGAATACGTGAACCAAGGCAGCGTCGCCACCAACAGCGCCCTCAATGGTTTGGCCGGTGCCGGCCTCACGCCCGAGCAGGCCCTGGGCACCATCAACCGCCTCGTCGACCAGCAGGCCTATATGCTCGCGGCCAACGACGTGTTTTATGTGTCGGCGCTGATCTTCCTGCTGTTGATTCCGCTGGTGTTTTTGACGCGGCATACCAAGGCCGGGGCGGGGAGTGCGGACGCGGCGGCCGGGGCGCACTGAGGCATTTACGGATCGGTCGATCCAAGAAAAAGGCGCCGCGGGCGCCTTTTTCTTTGGCTTTTCATTCAGTAGCCACATATCCCGGTGTTTATGGAATCGGGAGTTGGTCAGGTTGATGACAAAGCCGGTGAAGCTCTAAAGGGCGTGGCGAGACAGGAATTTTCTTATGATGTGTCGCTGGCGTGGCGGCATACACTGCGCTAGGCTTTACGAGCCATCATCCTCAAACCCAAAGGAGCTTTCCCTTGAACATCAAGAATCACCTTGGCCTGTTTCTCGCGGCCTGCGCAGTCATCCTCTCGGGGTGCGCCACCACAGCCCAACCTGGCTCTGCGCCACAACCCGCCACAGCCGCAGCTTCCGTGGCCGAGTTGCCCACCCTCAAGGTGACATTGGATTGCGGTCCCTGCGTGGTGAAGCCGACGATTCCTTCCCTCATCGCCGGCGGCTACAACGAAGCTGCGGCGAAGGCAGGGCGCAAGGTGACGAAAGAAAAAGAAGCCAGCCTGACTGTCAAGGCGTATGTGGCGCGCGAGGATGCCGCGCGCTTCATGGCCGGAGCGTTTGCCGGCAAGGACGAAATCAAGGCCGTCATTGCCTACCAGGGGAAAACCTATCCCGTCGAAGACTACTACCGGAACGCCTGGCTGGGCATAGACACGCTGGCAAAAAAGATCGGTGAGATGGCCTACGCCGAGTTGAAATAAGCGCCTGCTCCGGACCCTTCCCCTCCAGGTTTAGGCTGCCATGTCAGACGCCGTATTCGTTTTGCTGCAACTTTCAGGAGATCCTGACTCCCTGGCTTCTTGCCGCGATACCCATTTCAGCGCGGGAACCTTCGATTTCAATTCGGTGGTTCCGATGCCGCCGGAGCTTGAGATTGAAGAAAGTAGCGCGGTGACGACGGGTTACGACGCGCTCTATGGCGACTGGACAGAGCCTGCAAAGTATTGGACGTGGAAGGAGTCGGCCGCGAAGCTGGGCCATCCGTTTCCGCTCGAGTCCCGTGAGCAGCTGCTGGCATGCATCCGCAGCCTCGATTGCGCGGAGATGTACCTGGCGCCCGTGCGCCAGTACCAGGAGAACATCGAGAAGCACGGCTTTGGGTCCTGGCACGGCTGGTGCAAGAAGAACTGGGGCTCGAAGTGGAACGCCGAGGACTCCGATGTTGACGCGGAGCGTGACCGGATCATTGTCAGCTTCACCACGGCATCAGCTTTTCCCAAGCCATTGGTCAAGGCACTCTCGAAAAAATGGCCCGCGATCGAAATCAGGGTTCTGTATGCGGACGAGCATCTGCGTTGGGGTGGTGACTATGTTCTCAAGGGTGGCCGGGAAAGTGAGAGGCTTGATCGACCCGCGGCGGACATCTTGAAGGAAATCCGGAACGGTGGTGTCGCCGCCTGACAGGCCTTCAGGCACCATATATTTGCCGGGCCAAACCGGTCCAAAGAAGTGAAGCACCATGACTCAGTCCTTCGAACTCAACACGCTTATCGACGCGCCAGCGCCGGTTGTGTGGGATAGCCTGGTCCATACCGAGAAAATGAAGGTGTGGATGGGCGAACCAGAGATGGAAATCGAAATAGAGACCGACTGGAAAGTCGGTAACCCGTTGGTGGTGAGTGGTATCCACCATTTGCGCTTCCGGAACATCGGCGTGGTCTTGGCGTTCAAGCATATGGAGCGGCTCAGCTACACCCATTTGAGTTCCTTATCCCGGCTTCCCGATGAACCTGGAAATTTCACGACTTTGACCTTCAGCCTGACGCCGCAAGGAGAAGCGACGTCGCTGACACTCATGGTGGCAGGCTTCCCGACGGTCAGTATCTTTAAGCACCTGCAGTTTTACTGGGCCGGGACACTGGGCGTCCTGAAGCAGTTCGCGGAGCGGTGTTATTGCTGCGGTGCCTGAGCCGGACGACAGGCGCGGGCTCAGTTTGCGGTATGGTCGAAGCTGGGCGTTTGGCCATTACTTGAATCTGCGATTGCCACTCAAGACATCGGAGCACTATGGGCGCGAGAACCTGGATGATTGTTATCTCGGATGGAGATCCCCGTCAGTCGCTTGCCTCCCGGCCAGCACTGGATCGAGATCAGACGAGTAAGGTCGCGGCGGCACTTTTTCCCAAAGAAAAACTTGAGCCGCTGGAAGACAGCTCCCTCATGTGGACTTCTCCGCCCGACAACGAAATTCGCATCGGCTGTTTTCCGGGCATGGTGATCGTGGCCGCCGAGGAGTTCGTCATCGATCATCCGTCAAAGATTCCAGCGCGATTCCTTGAGTATGCGGGTTCCAGGACCGTGCACTTTCATGCGATGCACAGCGTTGTGGATTGGCTGGCATTCGCTGTGTGGCGCAACGGAAAGCTGGAGCGCTCCCTGAGCCTGTCACCTGATGACGGCATCGTTGAAGATATCGGTCGACGCCTGCCATTCGAGGCACCGTATTGGGATGGAGCCCACCCGGCAGTTGACCCAGCGGATATGGACGACGATGAACCGCCCTATCCGTTTCCGTTTCATCCGCTGGAGCTTGGAGAGGGCGTGCTCCGCGAGTTTTTTGGGTACCACCTTGAGGGGCCTGTTGATCCGTCGCTGCTGGACCCGGAGTCGATTCCCTTGCTCTGCTACAAGCGCAAGAAGTCGGTTTTCAAACTATGGTGACCTTGTGAAATCAATATACCGCCTCGTTACAACTCTGGTCATTTTTGTATCCCTGATTTCGCCTGCGCTGGCGGAAACAAGCAAAGTCAAAGGCCTGGCTTTTGTGGTGCTCGCCGAGCCGAAGATGCCTTCTGGCGAACAAGTCAAGGCGGCCCTTCAGCAGCGGCTCGGAAATTCATTGCTGATCGACAAGATGGAGGCCGGTGATCAGGTCATACTCTTTCGCGTTGCCGAAGGCACGGTGGCCATTGGCCTGGTAGACAGCCCCATTCCCAACAAGGAACTCGAAGACGTTTGCCGTTTTGCCTGGTACTGGCCGGACGCCTGCCAATCCGTCGCACCGCATAAGGCGCATCTCATCGTCACCATGCTCGATGTCAAGCTTGACAAGGTTGGTGCAGCGCTGCTCCTGACCCAGGTGGTGGCATCTTTCATGCCGGATGCCAATGCGATTGCGGGCTATTGGCAGGGCAACCTTCAATCGAGAGACGTGTTTCTGAAACTGAGTGGGGTAGCTTCGCGGCAGCGCTTGCCTGTAATGCTGTGGGTCAACTACCGTCTCAGCAACGACCTCCTGAAAGGCTGGAGCATTTCGACAAGGGGCATGAAGGAGTTCGATCTCATGGAGATCGAATCCAAGGATGCGAATGTCGATGGAAAATCGCTTTTCACGCTGGTTGCGTGGATGAGCGATTACCTTATTTCAAAAGGGCCGGTCATTCTGGACGGTGACACCGTAGGCGAATCACCGGCGCAAAAAATTCAGGTTCGGCATGCGCCCTCATATTGGAACGAGGGGCAGACCGTCTACCGCGTTGTGTATCCCCAATAGAAGGATTCACTGTGACCTACCCCGTTGCTGAAAGTGATTGACGAGCCTTTGAGCATCAATCCATCTGTTATCAATGAACTCAGAATTTTGCCTGCGGCTCCACCGGCACCAGGATCGCATTGCCGGTAGCCACCAGCAGCAACTCGCCACTGTCCTGTCCGGCATACAGCTCCGCACTCGCGAACACCTGCTTGCGCCCGGCCTTCACCACGCGCCCGCGCGCCACAAAGCCGCGACCCACGGCGGGTGCCAGGCAGTTCACTGAAAAATGCGAGGCCAGCACGCGGCCCGCCACGGTGGCGGCCGCATAACCGCAAGCCGTGTCCAGCATGGCGCCCATCAGGCCCGCATGCAGGTAACCGGCGTACTGGCCCATGTCTTCTTCCCGCCAGGCCATGCGTATCTCGGCTTCGCCGGCCGCGGCGCGCACGACCTCAAAACCGGCCCAGCGATTGAAGGAGGCGGTCTGGTTTACCGCCTGCAGGGTGTTCAGGAGTGTGGGTTCCGTCATGGCTGGAAATATAGGACGGTCAGGGGTGGCGCGCTGTAGCGCGGGTGACAGGCCAGTGGCTGACTATCCGGAGAATTTGTACAAACCGTTGAGCATGTTGTTGCTTCTAACGCCCAGTGCTGAAGTCGCTGGATCGTACCGTGTGTCGTGCATGGGTCCTGTCCCGCCGCTGCGCTGTGCCGCGCTGCCGGTTAAATATCTTCGCCGTTTTCATGCAAAAGGTCTGCGGCGGCGGGATGCCCCTGTACGGCTGCCAGCTTAAGCCAGCGAATTGCCTCCTCGTGGTCTTCATCCGACTGCAGGAGGTGCTGCCCTAACTTCCATTGCGAGGCGTCCAGCCCGGCTTCGGCTGATTTGCGAAACAGAATCAAAGCCGCCTCTACGTTGCACGGGGTGCCCATGCCGTGGTAGGTGAAGCTCGCCAGGTAATGCGTGCCTTCAAGAAAACCGCCGTCGGAGGACTTTTGGTACCAGGCGTACGCCTGCTCCTGGTCGCGTGGTGAGAGCTCATCACAAAGGTGGCCCATATAGAACTGCGCGACCGGGTTTCCAGCGTTCGCCAAAGGCAATAGCTGCTCCCACGCCGTTTCCGGCGCTTCGTCGTGATAGATGTCAGAGATCTGGTCAGTTGTCATTGAGGGAAAGGGTATCTACCTTGAGAAGTGGTCGCACGGTGGTGCGGTGCCTGTGCTGTTTGTGCCGCCTGGCGTGTCAGGTACCGCCAGTGTTTCGATCAAGCTTATTGTGTTTGGCTTTTGTTCTGTATCTCTGCAGGAGACCCAGCAGATACCAACAGATAAGGACTCCCAGCGGAATGCACAGAGGAAGCCAGATGTAGGCGTTATGCCCACAAGCCACGCTCCCCCTCAAGCCTGTGATCCCGCATACAAAGCCAAGAAAAAACCAACCGAGCACGGACCCGGCAACGATGGAAATCAGCAGTCTGATCGTGGTGAACATTCCTGCACTGTGCTGCTTGATCACCGTTACACCAAGGCGAGATAAGCCTCGCGCGTCTCGGGCGACACCGAGGCCACGAGCTGCTCATGCGAGGTCTTGTGCCGCACCAGCATGCGCGCCGAGGCCACGGCCTTGGACTTGCAGAACCAGTGGCAGCTGTGCTGCATCAGGAACAGCTCGGCCGACATCGTGAAGGCCTTGTCCTTGGGCGTGCGCCGGGCGCTGTTTTCCGCCGCCCGCAGAATGCCCTGGGCATGGACCGCCAGCATTTTCCGCATGTCGAAGCTCAGGCCTGGCAGCAGCCTGGTGGCGAAGGGAAACGTGATCGGCAGCTTGCTTGTGCGTGCCTCCACCTCATCTACCTTGGAAAAGCCCGCGGCAAAAAGGGTGAACTGCTCGCACAGCTTGAGCTCGCTGCCGGCCAGCTGGTTCCAGACCTGTTCGCGGCGCTCCGGTTCTTTCTCGCCCAGGGCCCGGAGGTAACCGTCGGTCAGGGTCTCCATCAGTTTTTCGATCTGGTATTGGCCGAGGTGGCTGCCCAGCAGGGTGATGCGCCGGCGCTCTTCCGACAGTTTGAGGATGTAGACGGCTATGGCGACGCAGGCCACCAGGGTGAAGAATTCCATTTTTGGAGTTTTGGGAAAGGGTATGTGGGGGACGTACCAGTGTAGTCACTCCGGGGTAACGCCGAGGCGGCAAGCCGCCCCGGCGAAGAGCACATCAGCGCCGCCTACAACACCACTTTCTTGTCAGCCAGTGCCTTGCCCCACGTCAGCAGCCGGTAGCCGCGGTGCTCGGGCACAAAGTAAGGATCGTTCTCCACAAGCGCCACGGCGCGGTCGCGGGACTCCACCTCCAGCACCCAGAGCCCGCCGACAAAGCCGCCACCCGGCGCTTCGCGCAAACCGCCCGCGATGAGGATTTCGCTTTCATGGGTACGCAGATAAGCCAGGTGCAGGGGCTCACGCTCCTGGCGTACGGCCAGCATCCCGGGTTTGTCGTCAAAGATGGCTACCCAGCGCATGGATTTCTCCTGTTGAAGTTTGAAGAGAGGCGACGAATTCACATCCGCAGCGGCTGCGCATACCCTGTCATCTCAAGGTAGCCCATGCCCACCCGCTTGCCGTTGCTGTCGATCAGCTCGCTCAGGCCTTCCCAGTAGATCGCGCCTGTGGATTGGCGGCTGTCGAGTTCCTGGTTGTCGATGACAGCCCGCACGGTGAAAAAATCGGCGGGGGTTCGGACTATCCATTCCACGGGATACGTGGTTTGTGTCAGCGGGCTTTTCCAGGTGCGCACGGGCTTGAAAATGACTTCGCCGCGGCTGAAGGTGTAGAGCCCACCTTTGTCCGAACGGAAGGAGCCGCCGTCCCACAACGTGCTGCCGTCCTTGGCGCGTAGCCGGAAGGCCGTCAGGGCGCTGCCGTCGGTGAGGTTCATGCCTATCCAGTCCCAGCCCGCGGCCTCAGGGTGCAGTATTTCCTCGCTCCATTCATGGTCCAGCCAGGCCTTGCCGTTCACGGCAAAATCCTGGCCCTTGAGCCGCAGGGTGCCGCGTGTGGCTAACTGCGGCTGGCTGTAGTAGTAGCTGGCCTGTTTTTCTTCGGGGCCTTTGCGCGACAGGCCTTGTTTTCCCTGCAGCAGCAGTTCCTGCGTTTCCTCAAACGCGAGCTTGAGCGCGAAGTCGCTGGACGGCAACTCCGCAGTGTACCTGCCGCCTTGGGCCTTGAGCGACCAGTCGCGCAGCTTGAGGTCCATGTCGCGTTCGCTGGCGGCGGCAATGCCAAAGCCGCCGCGCGCGATGCGCTGGTCGTGCCAGAGTTTTTTGCCCTGCACGTCGGTCAAGGCGGCGTGGGCAAAGAGCAACTGTCTGGCGGCGAACTTGGAGGCCATGCCCTGGGTCGCGTCCACGCGTGAGCGGAAAAAAGTGAGCTGGAAACCGAAGGCCTGCCTGTCTGCTTCGGCGCTGGCGTGGCCCGTGATGTACCACCACTCGGTGCGAAATTCGGGATGGGCGCCGCGGTCGCGCGGAAACGCCAGGGTTTTGGCGGGCAAGGCCCGGGCTGGGCGGGTGACACCTCCCCATCCGGCCAGTGCGGCGCCGGCCAACAGCAGGCTGCGCCTGGGCAGCAGGGCGGGCAAGGTGCGCGTGGGCGGCGGCATGGGCATGGGGGGTTCTTCAGGCGGTAGCCGCGGGCCGCAGCAGCCTGGCGATCTGCGCCTGGGCGGCCGTGCAGTCGCCGATCTTGCCGGCCACCCATTCGGCGTTGTAGTAAGTCGGCAGGTAGCGATCACCCGAGTCGCACAGCAAGGACAGGATGGAGCCTTGCTCGCCGCGCGCCAGCATCTCGTGGGCCAGCGTGAGCATGCCCACCAGGTTGGTGCCGGTCGACGGCCCGACGCGGCGCCCCAGCAACTGCGAGAGCGCCTGCATGGCGGCGAGGGAGTCCACGTCGGCGACTTCCACCATGCGGTCTATCACGGTGCGGATAAAGCTGGCCTCCACGCGCGGCCGGCCTATGCCCTCGATCCGCGAGCCCGCGCCGCTCAGACCGGCATCGCCGTTGCGGTGGTAGGCGGCAAAGACCGAGCCCGCCGGGTCGACCACGCAGAGCCGGCTGTCGTGGCGCTGGTAGCGCACGTAGCGGCCTATGGTGGCACTGGTGCCGCCCGTGCCCGCGCCCACCACAATCCAGCGCGGCACCGGATGCCTTTCGCGTGCCATCTGGCTGAACATGCTTTCGGCAATGTTGTTGTTGCCGCGCCAGTCGGTGGCGCGCTCGGCATAGGTGAACTGGTCCATGTAGTGGCCCCCGGTTTCCCGGGCGAGCCTGCGCGCTTCGTCGTAGACCTGCGCGGCGCTGTCCACCCAGTGGCAGCGCCCGCCGTAAAACTCGATCTGCGCGACTTTTTCGGGTGAGGTGCTGCGCGGCATCACCGCGATAAAGGGCAGGCCCAGCAGGCGCGCGAAGTAGGCCTCGCTGACCGCGGTGGAGCCGCTGGAAGCCTCCACGATGGTGCTGCTCTCGTGGATCAGGCCGTTGCACAGCGCGTACAAAAACAGCGAACGCGCCAGCCGGTGCTTGAGGCTGCCCGTCGGGTGCGTGGATTCGTCCTTCAGGTAGAAGTCGATGCCGCGCGCTGAGAACTCCGGCAGCGGCAGGGGGATCAGGTGGGTGTCGGCGCTGCGCTGGTAGTCGGCTTCAATGCGGACGACAGCGGCGCTGAGCCAGGGGCTGCTGGGTGTTTGAAGGGCGGCCATAGCCCCGATTCTCGCAGCAAGCGGGGCCCCCGGGGCCGGCCTTCAATGCCGGTCGGCTCTCCAGGAAGAGGGCTCGCAGAACAGGGCCGGGATCTCGCTGCGGCCTATGCCCAGGTCGCTCAACTGATGGCTGCTCATGGCCATCAGTTCGTCCCGCTGCAGGCGGGTGGGCACCAAGCCGCCCGGTGCGTTGCCGTGCGATGGCAGGAACCAGGCGCTACCGAGCCTGCACAGCGCCGCCGCCATGTCCGCGAGACGGTGCATGCCGGCTGTGAGACTGAAGCTCGGGGTGACGGTGGGAATGGCGGCGCAAGGCATGGGGTGCTCCTAAGGGTGTGACGGTGTGGATGAAGCCAGGCGCCCATGGTGCAATTTATTCTGGTATTGTGGAAGTTGAGTTTTCTGATTAAAACTATCAGTATTCCTGATGAGGCATGTCATGAAGCACCTTCCATGCGTGAATTGAACCTGGACCAGCTGCGCACCCTGGTGGCCATCACCGACCTGGGCACTTTTTCGGCCGCGGCGCAGGGCCTGCACCTGGCGCAGCCCACCGTCAGCCTGCACGTGAGCGAACTCGAAAGCCGCCTCGGCACGCCGCTGGTGGTGCGCGGCGGGCGCAAGGTCGAGCCCACGCCGGCGGGCGCCGTGCTGGTGGAACGGGCCCGCCGCCTGCTGCGCGACGCCGACGATGCGGTCGATGCGGTCAAGCGCCACGTCGAAGGCCGCGCCGGCCGCGTGCGCCTGGGCAGCACCACCGGGGTGCTGGTCTACTTTTTGCCGCAGGTGCTCAAAGCCATGGAGCTGGCCCATCCCGATATCGACGTCGAGGTCAGCATCCTGGGCTCGGCCGATACCCTGGAGCGGCTGGCGCAGGGCACGCTGGACGTGGGGCTGGTGGCCACGCCGCCGCCCGCGCAGCGCGGCATGGTGATCACGCACTGGCGCAGCGACCCGATGATGGCTTTTGTGCCCAAGCGCTGGAAGGCGCCGAAACACGCCACGCCGGCCTGGCTGGCGGGCAAGCCGCTGATCTTCAACGAGACGCCCACCCATATGTACCGCATGACCATGGCCTGGTTTGCCGATGCGGGCTTCACGCCGCGCGCGCGCATCGAACTCAATTATTCCGAGGCCATCAAGAGCCTGGTCGCCGCCGGCTACGGCGCCGCCGTGCTGCCGCGGGAGGAGTCGCAGGAAGAGTCCCATGTGCGGCATGACGTGCAACTGCTGCCGCTCAAGCCCGCGCTGGTACGCCACACGGCCATGGTGCATCGGCCGCCGGAGGCGCTGGACGGCGCCACGCGCAACCTGCTCAAAATCCTCGCGAACTTCCGCCAGGCCTAGGGCCTTTGCGAAGCCGTGGCGGCAATGCCATCCACGCGCTGCGAAAGCTCGGAACCGTGCCGGCGCAGGAAGTGCGTGAGGGCGGCCGCATAGTTGCCGCGCACGGCCTCGAAGTCGCGGACTATTATTTCGTTCATGTTTGCAGTTGTGTTGGGTGCTTGCGGCTGGCCAGGTCGCGCAACTGTGCGCCGTGCACTTCCGAAATGGAGCTCAGCCCGAGCAGGCCCAGGTCGCGCTGGACTTCGTCGGCCAGGATGCGGATCGCATGGCGCACGCCCTCTTCTCCGGCCGCGGCGGCCGCATAGTTAAACGGGCGGCCCACGAACACGAACTTGGCGCCCAGTGCGAGCGCCTTCAGGACGTCCGTCCCGCGCCTGATGCCGCTGTCCATCATGACCGGGAAGTCGGCGCCCACCGCTCGGACGACCTCGGGCAGGACGCGCAGCGGCGAAACCGTGCCATCGAGCTGGCGGCCGCCGTGGTTCGACACGATCAGGCCGTCGGCGCCCATGTCCCGCACTTTGCGCGCATCCTCGTGGTGCATGAGTCCCTTCACCACCAAGGTGCGCTTCCATCGGCGGCGGATGAGCGCCAGATGCTCCCAGTCCAGGTGGTCCTTGGCGCCGAAGTCACGTGCCACCCGCGACGACAGGATGGGAGCGCCACGGGTCGCGTACGAGTTCTCGAAGTGCGGCATGCCGTGCGCCATGATCGTCCGCAGGAAGGTGCCTATCGTCCAGCGCGGATGGGTGAGCCCCTCCCACGCAAGGCGCAAACCCGGTCGCAGGGGAGTGGAAAAGCCTGCCCGCACATTGTTCTCGCGATTCGCAAGAACGGCGGTGTCCACCGTCAGCACGAGCGTCTTGACGCCCGCACGGTCGACGCGATCGATCAAGGCTTCGATCTTGGCGGTCTCGCCAGGCAGGTAAGCCTGGAACCAGGTCTCCGGGGCCGCGGCGATCACCTCTTCCAGCGGGATGAGTGAGGAGCCGCTCATGATCATCGGCACGCCCTCGGCCGCAGCCGCGCGCGCCTGCACCAGGTCGCCGCGATACGCGCTCAGCGCGCTGATACCCATCGGCGCGATGCCGAAGGGTGACGCGTAGCGCCTTCCGAGAAGATCGACGGCCTGGCTGCGGCCCGACACATTGCGCAGCACCCGTGTGACAAAACCGAACTCGGAAAATGCGGCGCGGTTGTCGTGCAGCGAGGCCGAGTCTTCCGCTCCACCGGCGATGTATTCAAAGAGCGGTCGCGGCAGGTGACGGCGAGCGCCCGTCTCGAAATCCTGCAGCGACAGGAATTTCCGCAAGCCCGGCGGGGCGGTGGGACGTGCGCCCGGCGACAGGCGCGTTTCCATGGGGGCCGGTCCGTAAGAGGCAAGTTGCGGCATGCGGCGCTCAGTTGACCTGGATGTTAGCTTCGCGGATCACCTTGTCCCACACCGCGGTCTCCTTGCGGACCATGTCGGTGAGTTCGGCGGAGTCAGCAAGCTCGGTGTCGACGCCTTGTTCCTCAAAGCGCTTTGCCAGTCCCGGGTCCGCCGACGCCTGCTTCATCGCCGCGTAGAGCCGCGCGATGACCGGCGCGGGCGTGCCGGCTGGCGCGAAGAGGGCATTCCAGCTCTTGTAGCCGAAGCCCCGGACGGTGTTCGCGATCAGTGGGATACCCCTCAGCGGTGTTGCTGCGCTGGGGGCGGTGATGCCGACGACGCGTAGCATGCCGTTCTGGACCATGCCGGTGAACGACGGCATGGTTCCGAACATCGCGTGAATCTGGCCGGAGACAAGGTCCGTCATCGCCGCCGAAGCACCGCGGTAGGGAACGTGCTTGATGTCGACTTGCGCCGCGCGCGCGAACAGCTCGGTGCCCAGGTGCGCCAATCCTCCGACGCCTGCAGAGCCGAAGTTCAATTGACCCGGATGTGCCTTCGCATAGGCGACCAGCTCCGCGACCGTCTTGAACGGCATCTTCGCCGCCACCACCAGCACATGCGGCGCCGTGGCGATCATCCCCACCGGCGTGAGCTGCGTCAGGATGTCCACGCGCGGCTTCTGCAGCAGCGGCTGCGCCGTGATGTTGCCGGAGGCGGCGAATAGCAGCGTGCTGCCATCGGCCTTTGCGCCCGTCACCTTTTGCACGGCAGGCACGCCGGCGCCACCGCCCGCGTTCTCGATGACAAAAGGTTGCCCCAAGGCGGTGCTCATGGCCTTGGCGAGATCGCGACCTAGGACGTCGGTGGCGCCTCCGGCAGCGAATGGAATCACCATCCGGGTGGGCGCCGGGGAGGCGCCCTGGGCTTGGGCGCCAAACGCGGCAAACGCCGCCGCCGAGGCGAGGAAGCTACGGCGGCTTGTGTACATGTATGTCATCGAACGTGTCTCCTTTATTTATGGGGGCATGATCCGGACGCTGGTCCCGCATGGCAATGCGTTACGCCTGACGTAACGGGCGTGGACTTGGGAATACACTCCGGCCATGCCGCAACAGTCCAGGTTCAAGCCGCCGCCTGTCACGCCGAAGCGACTTCTCACGGATGGGCCGGAGGGAACCTCGGCGCGTCCAGGCGACGAGAACGTCGCGGCTGTGGCGCGTGCCCTGGCTATCCTCACGGCCTTCGAAGGCGACGAGCTCTTTCTGCCGCTTGCGGAACTCGCACGCCGTACCGGCATGCACAAACCCACGGTGCTGCGGCTTGCGCGCACGCTCGCTGCAGCCCGGTTCCTCGTCAGGCGCGAAGACGGTGCGTGGCGGCTAGGCCCCGCAGCAGGCTGGATGGGTTCCCGCTACCAGGCGCAGTTCGACCTCGATGCCGCCATCGAGCCCATCCTGCGCCAGCTGAGTGCGGCCACGGGAGAAAGCGCATCGTTCTTCGTTTTCGAAGGCAACCTGCGCAGCTGCCTGATGCGTTGCGAGGGAACGGCAGGTGTTCATAGCCAAATTCGCTCCGGCGAGGTTTTTCCGCTGGACCGCGGATCCGCCGGCCGGGTGATCTCGGCCGCCCTGGGCGAACCGGGTGATCTCAATGAGCGCATCCGCCAACGCGGTTTCCACATCACCCGCGGCGAGCGGAACTCGAAAATGGCGAGCGTCTCAGCTGCCGTGCGCGGGCACCATGGCGCCGTGCTGGGCTCTGTCAGCACGGCGGGGCCGGTAGAACGGTTGACGGCTTCGGTACTCGCGCGTTACGCGCCCGCCACGGTTCTGGCGGCGAAGCAGCTCGGGCTAGCGCTCGGCGCCATGCCGTCCACGGCACTGCGGGCAACCTGGCATCCGTGATCCGCGACTGAAGAACAGCAGCGCCGGCCCATACAGGCGCCCAGCTGCGTTGAAACCTGAGGCGCGGATGCACCCGAACGTGTCGTGTCCAGTCAGCCGATCTGGGATGCATTCATGGTTTTGCACTGGGTGTGGGCGGCGGCTTCTGGCTGAAAGCAGCCATTCACTTGATGGCAGCAAGCTCAACTATCACGCTCCGCAATGCGGCGCGAGAGTTCGGAGCCGCGGGCCAGGAAGAAGCGCTGCAAGTCCCGGGCATAGCCGCCACCCACCGCCTGCCGGACGGACGGGCGTGTGGCCAGTGCGGTGCGCCAGGCTTGCACCTTTGGCAATTGCTCAAGGAAGCCATCTTCCCCCACGCCGTCCAGCACATCGAAATAGCGGAACACCGGACCAAACACGGCATCCACCATGCCGAAAGATGCGCCGGCGAAATACGGCCCTTCGTGCACCAGCACGGCTTCGAGCTGGGTAAACCGGCGCCGGATGTCGTCACGGTGCCGCGCCAGGGAGGCTGCATCGGCTGCGTTGTAGAACGCGCCGATGGCATTGAGCAGGGCGGAGCCGAACTCCATCCACGCCCTGTGCTGCGCGCGCTGGAGCGCATCGCCCGGGTGCAGGCGCGGCAGCAGCGTGTCGTCCAGGTATTCACAGATCACGGCGGATTCAAAAATCGCGTCGCCGTCCACCAGCAGCACCGGCGTCTTGCCCAGTGGCGAGACGGCCTTGAACCAGTCCGGCTTGTTCGCGAGGTCCACATCGCGGCGCTCAAAGGCCACGCCTTTTTCGGCGAGCACGATGGCCGCGCGCTGGACATAAGGGCACAGCGCGTGGCTGATGAGGGTGAGCTTCATGGCGCGTTCCCTGTGCATTCAGCGGGGCGCCAGCAGGCTGCTGCGGCGCGCGGCCCAGGCGCCGTCGCCGAGCAGCCATTGCGCCAGCGAGGCGACCAGCAGGAACAACGGGTATTCCCAGCCGCCCTTGGGGCTGGTGAAGACCCAGCCGTTGGGCCAGTGCACCCAGACGACGACCGCCAGGACCGGCGCCAGCAGCAGCGAGGCCTGGCGGCCGTAAAAGCCCAGCAACAGCGCGGCGCCGCCGGCCAGCTCGGCTGCCACCACGGCATAGGCCATAAAGCCGGGCAGGCCGACCGATTCAAAGAACTGCGCGGTGCCGGGCAGGGTGAAGACGAAGATTTTCAGCAGCGCGTGAGTGATCCACATGGTGCCCAGCGCGATGCGCAGCAGCGTGGCGCCGTGGCTGGCGGCGAGGGTTTCAGGAGAAGACGTGGTGCTCATGGTGCGGTGCCTGGTCAGGGCGGGAGTTGAAGGAGTCGCCACTGTATGTTTGCAGAAAAGCAATGTAAATTAGCGATCATGAAAACATTGATTGCAAAAACGCAATACGCTTTGACGGCCTACGACCTGCAAACCCTGCTGGCGCTGGTGCGCGGGGCCACGCTGGCCGAAGCCGCGCGGCGATTAGGCGCCGACGCTTCCACGGTGTTCCGCTCGGTGCAGCGGATCGAAAAAAGCCTGGGCCAGCGCCTGTTTGAACGCTCCCGCCTCGGCTACCTGCCGACCGAACCCATGCAGGGCCTGGTGCCGCATGCCGAGCGCATAGAGGCCGAGCTTGAAGCCGCGCGCGCCAGTGCCCAGCATCCGCATGAAGGCGTGGCCGGCCGGGTGCGGCTCACGACCACCGACGCCGTGCTGCGCGGGCTGGTGCTGCCGTCCCTCAAGCCCTTGCTGGCGCAGCATCCTTTGCTGCAGCTGGACCTGCGCACCGGCAACGAGCTGGCCAGCTTGAGCCGGCGCGATGCCGACCTGGCGCTGCGCGCCACGCGCAAGCCGCCCGACCACCTGGTGGGGCGCAAGCTGGGCACGGTGCGTTTTGTGCTGTGCGGCCTCAAGGCACAGGCCAAGGCCTTGTCGGCGGGAAAGAAACCCTCAGCGCTGGACGCGCTTGCCGGCTTTGACTGGATAGCGCCCGATGAAGCCCTGCCCGAACACCCTTCGGTGCTGTGGCGGCGCAAGCAGCTGCCCAAGGTGACGCCGCGCCACTATGCGGACGGGATTGTGGCGGTGACGGATGCGATCAAGGCGGGGCTGGGGGTGGGCATTGTGCCGGTGTTCATGCTGGCCGGTGAGCCGGCGCTGGTGCCGCTGGGCGGCACGCTGGAAGGCTGCGAGTCAGACCTGTGGTTGCTGGCGCATGCCGAGTCGCGCCACCTGCGAAGGATCGCGGTGGTCTACGACCATTTCGCGGCCAGCGTACGGCTGGCCTGAACAAGTGTTGCTCAAAATGGCTGGCTCGCGCCGGAAGAGCCGGAAGTGCGGAACACGACTTCGCCGCTGGGGATATGGACCACGCGCACTTCCTGACGGGTGGGGTCGGCGACGCTTTTGACGGCGACGGCGACCGCCAGGGAATAGTCCGCAAAAACATGGTTGGAACTGCTGGGCGGCAACAGGCTGCCCTTGACCGGGTCCACGTTTTCAATGCGGTAGTCATGTGGCGGTGCTTTGACGGATGCCATGGTGAAGACCTCTTTGAAGTGATTTCGGTTTTGGGGGATATGGCCTCCATGTTAGGAGCGCAGGGCGGCCCCGTGATGACAATTGCGGGACAAAAACGTGACTATGCGTAAGCAAACGAAAGCGCCTTCACCTGAAGGCGCCTGCATTGGCAAAAACTAAGCCGATGGGATTGCGGCCAGCTTCGCCACTAATCCTTTAGTTCAGTGCAGGCCCTGGCCCGGGCTGCGCTCCGACAGTTCCAGCTTCTTCATTTCGACGGCCACCGACTTGAGCATCTCCAGCGAGGCTTCCGGCGTCTGCACGATGCCCAGCCAGCCGAAAAGATGGTGCCGCAGGAACAGCAAGATCTTGCCGGTCAGCGGGTCGCAGGCCACCCAATGGCGCGGCGTATAGCAGGGCTCCAGCGCACACAGCGGGGGGCAGTCCAGCGGGTAGGGCGGATCCAGCTCGGCGCGCAAGCCGGCAAGGTCTGTCACCAGGTCCTCGAGTTCCTCGGCCTGCAGCGTGAGCGGCTGCGCCATCTCCAGCGTGACGCTGCCGTCTTCGTTGCGCACGGCCAGCAGGCCGTGGGCGAGCCGGGTTGCCATGTGCGGCGGCCGCTGGCCGGCCGCGCCCGTGTGGGAACCGGCGTGGGAGGCGGGATTGGCGTTCAGGGTGGTGCTCATGGCGTGCTCCCGTGCGTGAAGGGATGACAGAAGGGGGCGAATGTGTGGCCCGGGTGTTGGCCGGGGTCCGCATGGGAACCAGTGTGCGGCGCGGCAGGGCCGGGCGGCGTGGGAAACCGGCCTTGCGCGCTGTAGGACGGCGCGGCTGCATGCACCCAGCCGCCCTCCCGGCCAGGCGCGGCCGCGGCCTACCAGTCTTCCTTGACCGCGAGCACCGCGTCCCTGCCTGCCGCGGCGCGCCCGGCCAGCCAGGCGGTCAGCGTTCCCGCCACCACCACGGCCGCGCACAGCAGGCCCAGGCGCAGCCAGGGCGCCATCAGGTCCATGGTCCAGTGAAAGCTTTGCGGGTTCACCACGTAGACCAGCACGGTGGAGACCGCCAGCCCCAGCGTAAGGCCCGCCAGCGCGCCTATCAAGGTCCAGGCCGCGCCTTCGCCGGCCACCACGGCCAGGATCTGCCGCCGCGTGAGCCCCAGGTGCGCCAGCAGGCCGAACTCCTTGCGGCGGGCCAGCACCTGGGCGCTGAAGCTGGCCGCCACGCCGAAGAGGCCTATGGCGATCGCCACCGCCTGCAGCCAGTAGGTGACCGCGAAGCTGCGGTCGAAAATCCGCAGCGAGGTCGCGCGCAACTCGCTGACCGAGGCCAGCTCCAGCAGTGCACCCGCGCCCGACTGCCGCTCGGCCAGCGCTCGCACCGATTGCTGCACCTGGGCATCGCCCGCGCTGCCGTCCAGCCACAGCGCCAGGTCGTTGGCGTGCCGGTCGCCGGTCAGGCGTTCGAAGTCGGCGCGGGCCATGGCAATCGCGCCGAACTGGCGTGCATAGTCGCGCCAGACGCCCGCCACATAGAAGGGCGGCGTTGCCATGCCCGCTGCGGCTTGCAGCGACTGCGAGAGCGGCTGAAAGACAGTGCCCGGGCGCGCGCCATACAGATCCACCATGGGCTCGCTCACATAGATGCCGATATGCCCGGGCGGCACCGGCAGCCGCCGGCCCACCAGCGGCAACGCGCTGGCCGGGTCGTCCAGCGGGCGCGCGATCAGCGTGACGGCCGGCCTTGCCGGGTCCAGCAGCAGTTGCACGGTGCGCGCGGCGCCCACGCGCGCCACGCCGGGCAGGCGGCCCAGCGCCTCGACGAATTCCGGCGAGAAATAGGCGGTGTCGCTGGCCGAACTGCCCAGCGCCGTGCGCACATAGAGGTCGGCCGGCAGCACCACGTCCAGCCAGCGCGTGACCGATTCGCGAAAGCTCGCGACCATCACCGTCAGCGCCACCGCCAGGCTCAGCGAGGCCACCACGCCGCTGACGGCCACGGCCGCGCTTTCGCGCACGCGCCGCGCGCGCTCCACCGCCAGCAGCGGCAAGAGGTGGTGGGCGACGTGGGGGCTGAGCCTGTCGTAAAGCAGCGCGATCAGCCAGGGCAGGGCCGTGATGCCGCCCACCAGCAGCAGGCCCACGGACACATAGGCCGCCAGCGGAATACCGAACAGCGGCGGCACCAGCGCCAGCAGGCCGCCGGCGGCGGCCAGGGCGACGCTGAGCCAGTGGCCCTTGCCGGCGCCGGCGCTGGCGCCCAGGCCTTTGAGTGTTTGCGCGGGCGGCAGCTTTTGCGCGGCCCGCGCCGGCCACCAGCCGCCCACGGCCGCGGCCAGCACGCCCAGCGCGCCATAGGTGAGAGCCGCCGTGCCATTCCACTGAAGGCTGGGCGCGACACCGGAAAAATAGCCGCCACCCAAATCGCCGCCCAGCAGCCGCAATGCCAGCGCGGCCAGCGCCGTGCCCAGCGCGATGCCCAGTACGCTGCCGGCCAGGCCCAGCAACACGGATTCGGCCAGCACCAGGCGCAAGCGCTCGCGGCCCGTAAGGCCCAGTACACCCAGCAGCGCGAACTGCTGCGCTCGCTTGGCCACGCTGAGCGAGAGCACCGAGAACACCAGGAAGGCGCCGGTGAACAGCGCCACCAGCGCCAGCACCGTGAGGTTGACGCGGTAGGCGCGCGAGAGGTTGCTCACGCGTTCGGCCGCATCGCCCGGTGCCGTGGCCGTGATGCCGGGTGGCAGTTGCAGCGAGGCGATAAAACCTTGCGTTTCGGCGCCAGCCTTGAGTCGCACGTCGATGCGCGAGAGCTGGCCGCCCTTGCCGAACAGGTCTTGCGCGGCGGCGATGTCCATCACGGCCAGCGGCCCGCCGCCCGCGCCCACCGTGCCGGCCACGCTCACGCCGCGCAGTTCGAGGCCGCTTTGCAGGCGCAGCGAAGAGGCGCCGAACAACTGCTGCGCGGCCGGATTCAAAAACACCGTGCCGGGCGCGAACAGCGCGAGGCGCTCCGCGTTCGATGCGGGCACAGGCATCAGGGCTGGCGCCATGGCGCCGACTGCCAGCACGTCCACGCCCATGATGCGCAACGGCAGGCGTTCGGCCTGGCCGGTCGCGGTTTGCGTGACCGCGTAGGTGCTGATCTCCAGCACGGGGCTGGCCAGGGCGACCCGCGGGTCGGCGGCCACGCGCTGGTACAGGCTTTCGTCAAAGCCGCCCTGCACGGCGCGCAGCTCCAGGTCGGGCTGGCCGTTGACCGCGCGCACCGCCTGGGAAAACTCGCTGAGCGCCGAGGCATTGATCAGCTGCACAGAAAACGCCAGCGCCACACCCAGCATCACGGCCGCCGCCGCGGCGGCATTGCGCCAGGGGTGGTGTTTCAATTCCCGCCAGGAGAAGCTAAAGAGCAGGGCGCGCATGGGCTTCATTGTGCTTCAGCGCCGCAAATGCAGCGCCAGCCGACATCTGTACCGGTACAGAAAGGGCTTGCCTGTTGCTGCCGGGAAAACACCGCCTTCGTTTAAGCTAGGCCCTGAATTTTCCGTCCTGACATGAAAGCCTGCTCCACCATGCAACTCCCCACCTACGACGACGTTATTGCCGCCGCCGCGCGTATTGAAGGCCATGCGCACCGCACACCCGTGCTGCAGTCGGCCACCGCCCAGGCTCGCTGGGGCGCCCAATTTTTTTTCAAGTGCGAAAACTTCCAGCGCATGGGCGCCTTCAAGTTTCGCGGCGCCTTCAATGCGCTGTCGAAGTTCGACGCGGCGCAGCGCAAGGCCGGCGCCATCGCGTTTTCGTCGGGCAACCACGCGCAGGCCGTGGCCCTGTCGGCGCGCATGCTGGGCATGCCGGCGGTGATCGTGATGCCGCAGGACGCGCCCGCCGCCAAGCTGGCCGCCACGCGCGGCTACGGCGCCGAAGTGGTGCTCTATGACCGTTTCACCGAAGACCGCGAAGCCCTGACCCAGAGGCTGGCCGCCGAGCGCGGCATGACGCTGGTCCCGCCTTACGACCACCCCGACGTGATCGCCGGCCAAGGCACGGCCGCCAAGGAACTGTTCGAGGAAACCGGTGCGCTGGACCGTCTCTATATCTGCCTGGGCGGCGGCGGCCTCACCAGCGGCTCGGCCCTGGCGGCGCGCGCGCTCGCACCGAAGTGCAAGGTCTACGGCGTGGAGCCCGAAGCCGGCGACGACGGCCTGCAATCGCTGCGCGCCGGCCGCATCGTGCGCATCGCCACACCCAAAACCATTGCCGACGGCGCGCAGACCCAGTACCTGGGTGAATACACCTTCGGCATCATCCGCCGCGACGTGGACGATATCCTCACCGTGAGCGACGCGCAGCTGGTGGAGGCCATGCGCTTTTTCGCCGAACGCATGAAGATGGTGGTGGAGCCTACGGGCTGCCTGTCCTTCGCCGGCGCCTGCAAGGCGCTGGAAGAAAAACCGCCCGCCAAGGGCGAGCGCATAGGCATCATCGTGAGCGGCGGCAACGTCGACCTGGCGCGCTACGCGGAGCTGCTGGCCGCGCGCTGAGCCGTCGCAAGGGCGGAGGTGCCGGGCTTTGCCCTGGACGGCCGCTGCCCGCTTTTTTTCCGGTTCGCCTGTTGTCGGGGACGCGGCCACGCGTGTGCTTTGCTGTCCGCGTTCGGGCTTGCATGCCGTTTCGATACGGAAAATCCAACAAACAATAGCCGCGCCAAGACAATGTTCGCGGGTCTGCCTGGTGAGTTCGCATACGGTTCAGGGTCTTAAAAAAAGTGCTTCATCGAGGTACTTCTCCCACCTGGCCCCATGGCCTGAACCCAGCGCGGCAGACCCGACCATGTTTAGAACCGACCCTCAAAACCCTTTGCGCCGCATCACCCGCGTCGAATCCGATCGCGAAAGAAGCTGGCGCGTCACTGTCCGCCGCTATGGGCAGACCATTGCAAGGACTTTTACCGACCTGTGCTACGGCGGCAAGCGCAAGTCGCTCGCCGCGGCCAGGATTTACCGGGATGCCCTGGAAGCGCACATCGCCACGTTCGATGCGGACCATCGCCTGTGGCGCCGCACGCAGAAAAGCAAAGGCAATTCATCGGGAACGGTAGGCGTGGCGCGCTACCTGGCGCCTTCCAAAGTGCCGGGCGGCCTGCCCGCTCCCTATTGGCAGGCTTTCTGGCTGGATGAATTGGGCAGGCGCCAGAGCAAGGTCTTTCGGGTAGGCACCCATGGCGAGAGGGGGGCCAGGCGGCTTGCCCTGCAAGCACATGCCCAGGGCCTGGCCGAGGTGCATGCCGCCTTCCAGCGCAAGGCGTGGCCGGAGCCCCAACGCAGCAAGCTTGGCAAGGAACACGAGTCCCTTCTTTTTGCCGCCGCCTTCGCCGCTGAATCCTTGCGGCCCTGACGCCCGGCCGGCGGCGATTTCAGCCGGCGCGTATGCCGCCTGCGTTCAGGTGCAGTATGCGGTCGGCGCGCGCGGCGGCGGCTTCCGAATGCGTGACCAGCACCAGCGAGGCGCCTTGCCCGCGCGTCTGGGCGATCAGCGCGTCCATCACGCGGGCGGCGGTGGACGGGTCCAGGTTGCCCGTGGGCTCGTCGGCCAGCAGCAGGCTGGGCTTGTGCACCAGCGCGCGCGCGATGGCCACGCGCTGCAGCTGGCCGCCGCTGAGCTGCTGCGGCAACCGTGCGCCCAGGCCGGCCAGGCCCACGGCCGCCAGCATGGCCTCCACCCGGGTCGCGTCGGGCCGCTCCAGCAACAACAAGGGCAGCGCCACGTTTTGCGCCACGTCCAGATGCGGCAACACATGGAAAGCCTGGAACACAAAACCCACATGGCGGCGGCGCAGCAGCGCGCGCCCGTCGTCGCCAAGCACGCCGAGGTCCTGGCCCTTGAGTTGCACGGATCCCTCATCCCAGCTGTCCAGCCCGGCCATGCAGTTGAGCAGCGTGGACTTGCCCACGCCTGATTCACCGACGATGGCGACGAATTCGCCGGGCGCGACGTCCAGCGAGACGTCGCTGAAGACAGGAGTGTCCAGGTAGCGTTTGGCGAGGTGGCGGACTTGCAGCATAACCTCGATGCTACCCCCGCCCAGGCTCACTGCGTGTAGCCTGTCCCCCCCTCAAGGGGGCGGCGCCTGGGACCGGCAAAGCCGGACCCTCGGCCCCCACTGGTGGAATACCTCGCTACTGGTCGCGCTCGCTGAACTCTTAAACCCAGCAGGGGCCGCGGAACCGGCTTTGCCGGGCCGCAGGCGCAGCGGCCCCCCCGGGGGGCAG
>NZ_AKIV01000037.1 GCF_000282655.1 Polaromonas sp. CF318 | reverse complement strand
ACAACAACTTAGACAAATCACAAAGGAATATGTGGAGCACTATAACCATAGGAGACCGCACCAGTCATTGGATTACAAAACACCGGCAGAGTATTACTTTGGAGGATATGACCAGCTACTGGCAGTTGTATAGAATTATGGGGCTCCGCCCCAAACCCCGTCCTCACCGGAAGGCAGCCGGTCTGTCATAACAGACCGGAAAGCAAAAGGATATATGTCCAAAGGATGTCAAGGGTCAAGATGAACTCGCTTACGCTCGCCCTTGACATCCTCCAACAGAGTGCACAGTTGTAAAGATTATACAAAATTAAGAAAGGAGAGCTAACTTAGAAAAGCTAAAAAACTGTCTTGACAATGGGGAGCATTATACTTTCTTTGATTTTCCGGATGAAAAAGATATTATTTCAAATAAAGATGTGTTTGTTAATATGATGGATTTGTTTTCCTCCAAGTATCCCGACAAAGGCTATCTGATTGTGGTGGATGAGTTTCTTGACTATCTTGGTGGTCGTAAAGACCAAGAAATTATTTTCGATCTGAACTTTATGCGTGAAA
>NZ_AKIV01000036.1 GCF_000282655.1 Polaromonas sp. CF318 | reverse complement strand
GCACATTCGATGCCGGAGGACATGGGAGGTTTGCTGTATAATGATACCAAAAATTAAGACAGACAAAACAGCCCAAATAAGTTAGAATGGAACTATGGAAAAGAGAAAACATTTTACACCTGAACAAAAAGCAAAAATAGTGATTGAGGTCATCAAGGGAGAAAGAACGCTGAATGAGATTGCTGCAGAATATGGAATTCATCCAAACCTGTTAAGTCGCTGGAAGACTGAATTCATAAGCAATGCGGGCAGAGTATTCAGCAAGGAAACTGATGAAGTAGAGAAGGTCAAACAGTCGTATGAAAAGGAGAAGGACGAACTGCTTAAGCAAATTGGTCAACTATCATATGAGGTTGCCTGGCTTAAAAAAAAATCTGGCCTCCTCTAAATCCCGAGAAGACCGCATGAAAATGATTGATAGAAATGAGAAGAAACTCAGCATAACAAGGCAAGCAGAATTATTGAGCTTAAACCGTACGAGCGTTTACTACAAGCCTGCTCCGGTAAATGAGGAGGAATACCTGATTAAGCGTATCATTGATGAAATTTACGCGTCTTATCCGGAATATGGCTATCGCAGGATGACAAGTATATTGAACAAGGATTATCACATTCATATCAATCGAAAACGGACCCGGCGTTATATGAGGGAAATGGGCATACATGGATTCTGTCCTGGCCCCAACCTCAGCAAACGAATACATGGTAAGAATTTGTATCCATATCTGTTGAGAAACTTGAAAATTGATCATCCTAATCAGGTATGGTCCATAGATGTGACCTATTGCCGAATGAAACGCGGTTTCATGTATATGGTTGCAATAATAGACTGGTATTCTCGGTATATTGTTGGGTTTGAACTATCAAACACTCTTGATAAGACATTCGTCATAGAAGCAATCCAAAAGGCCATAAAGCGATATGGCAAGCCTGAAATCATGAACAGTGATCAAGGCTCACAGTTTACCAGTGATGATTACATAAATCTATTAAAAAATAACGGTATCAAAATATCTATGGATGGAAAAGGAAGAGCATTAGACAACCAAAGGATAGAACGATTTTTCCGTTCCTACAAGTGGGAGAAACTTTATCTTGAAGAGTGCGAAACGGTACAACAACTTAGACAAAT
>NZ_AKIV01000035.1 GCF_000282655.1 Polaromonas sp. CF318 | reverse complement strand
CCTGCCAGTGGCAGGTGCTTCGCCTGCCCCTGAGAAGGCCCGCGGCGCCGAGCAGCAGCGAGCCCGTGCAGATGCCGAAGATGTACTTCGCCGACTTTGCCTGCCTGCGGGTGAAACCGACCCACTCGGCATCCAGTATGGCATCGTCGGTTCCAGGTCCCCCCGGCACCACCAGCAGGTCGCAGGGCGGTGCGTTTGCGATGGTCGTGGTGGGCACCAGCGTGAGGCCGCGGTCCGAGCGGACCGGCTCCAGCGACTTCCCCACGAGCTCAACCTGCACCCCCGGCACACGTGCCAGGACCTCAAAAGGCCCCGTTAAATCAAGTTGTGTCAGGGCATTGAAGAGAATAATATTAACTTTCATGAACACCCTTCCTAAGACGCTGAAGGTAAGGCCAGCTGCCGCAGGGGCAGTGCCAAAAGCGGGCGAATGTGCGCCAAAATGGGTGGCATTTCTTTTGTTCGACGGCTTCCAGCCCATTGACCTGGCCGGGCCGTGGCAGGCATTTACCACGGCCAATGAAGAAGTGGGCGTTCCGGTGTATCGCCTGACCACCATGGCACAGAAGGACGCCGTCACGAGCGCCGACGGTGCATTGAAAATCCATGTGGACCACGGTCTGGGGGCTGCCGCGGCATTGCCGATCGATGCGCTGGTGGTGCCGGGCGGTGGCGGCGTCCATGCGGCATGTGCCGATCTCCAGCTGGTCGACTGGCTGCGGGAAAGAGACCAGGCCACACGCAGAACCTGCAGCGTTTGCACGGGGGCCTTCCTGCTCGCCGCCGCCGGCTTGTTGAATGGCCGGGAGGTCACCACCCACTGGCGATCCGCCGGGAGGTTGCAGCGGGACTTCCCGGACCTCAGGGTCAACGACGACAAGATCTACTGCGAAAGCGGCAAGTACTGGACCACGGCGGGTGTGACGGCCGGCATCGACCTCGCGCTGGCCCTTATCGAGCGCGACCATGGCGCCGACATCTCACAACGTGTCGCGCGGCGGCTGCTTGTCTATTTACGCAGGGACGGCGATCAGCGCCAATACAGCCAGGCCCTGAGGATTCAGGATCGGGCCGCCGCACCCTTTCGCCAGTTGATCGAGTTGTTGCAGGCCCGGCTTGACCACGACTGGTCCGTCGACGCGATGGCGGACCTGTGCAATATGTCCCGGCGCACTTTTCAACGCAAGTTTGCGGAAAACTTCGGCATGGGCCCCATAGCCGCGCTCAACAGCCTGCGCCGTGAACAGGCGGAAATCCTCGCCAGCTCGGGGCGTCTGTCGGGGAAGGAAGTCCAGAGGCATACCAGGTCGACCCGGGGTATTTCCGGGACAGCGGCGGCGGCGCGTCATCGCGCCGGCGGCGCTTGCTGATCACCAAAGCCCGGTAGGCCACCGTCAGCACCCCGGGGGTGCCTATAAGTCGGTGCGCAATTTCCAGATCTCCGGGAACAGCACCACGTCCAGCATCTTGCGTAGGTAGCTGACGCCGCCGGTTCCGCCGGTGCCGCGCTTGAAGCCAATGACGCGTTCCACCGTGGTCACATGCCGGAATCGCCAGAGCCTGAAAGCATCCTCCAGGTCGGTGAGTTCTTCGCCCAGCTGGTAAAGGTCCCAGTATTTCTTCGGGTCGCGATACACCACCAGCCAGGCCTGCTCGACTTCGTCGCTCTCGACGTAGCCCTGGGTCCAGTCGCGCTGGGTGTGGCTGGCCGGAACGGCCAGGCCGCGGCGGGCCAGCAGGCGCAGGGCTTCGTCGTAAAGCGAGGGGGCTTGGTAGGCGGCCTGCACTTGCGCCAGCAGGTCGGGCCTGTGGGCGTGGGGCTTGAGCATGGCGGCATTTTTGTTACCGAGCGCGAATTCGATGCAGCGGTACTGCGCGCTCTGGAAGCCGCTGGAGTTGGCCAGGTAGGGGCGTATCGCGCTGTACTCGGGCGGGGTCATGGTGGCCAGCACGTCCCAAGCGTGGACCAGCTGTTCCATGATGCGGCTCACGCGCGCCAGCATCTTGAAGGCGCCGCCGAGTTCGTCGTTGGCGACGTTGGCGATCGCCGCGCGCAGTTCGTGCAGCATCAGTTTCATCCAGAGTTCGCTGGTCTGGTGCTGGATGATGAACAGCATCTCGTTGTGGTCGGGCGAGAGCGGTTTCTGCGCGCCCAGGATGGCGTCGAGCTGCAAATAGTCGCCGTAGCTCATGGATTGGCTGAAGTCCAGCTGCGCTTTTTCGTCGCGCACGATGTCTTCGGGGGCTTGTGGTTTGTTGCTATTCATCAGGTGACCGCGTGCTTCTGGTTGAATTCGGCTTTTCGCCATTCGGCTGTTTCAAGCACCTGCTTCAGATGTTCGACGGCGTTCCACACGTCTTCAAAACCGATGTAGAGCGGGGTGAAACCAAAGCGCAGGATGTCCAGGTGTTTGCCGGCTGCGCCGTCGCCGGCGCGGAAGTCGCCGATCACGCCGCGCGCGATCAAGGCCTGCACGATGGCATATGCGCCTTCGGTCCGAGTCAGGCAGACTTGCGAGCCGCGTTGCGCATGTTCGCGCGGTGTGGCCAGGCCCAGGCCGTGGCCCGCGCAGCGTTCCTCGACAAGTTGGATAAACAGGTCGGTGAGTGCCAGCGACTTTTGGCGCAGGGCCCGCATGCCGCCCAGGGCTTCGGCGGCGAGCACGGTGTCCAGGCCGCATTCCAGCGCGGTCATGCTCAGGATGGGCTGGGTGCCGCAGAGGTAGCGCGAGATGCCTGCCGCAGGCCGGTAATCGGGCGTGAACGCAAACGGCGCGGCATGGCCCCACCAGCCGGCCAGCGGCTGCCAGAAGCGGTCGGCATGCTTGGGGTTGACCCAGACAAAGGCCGGCGCGCCGGGGCCGCCGTTGAGGTATTTGTAGCCGCAGCCAATCGAGAAGTCGGCTTTCGTCGCATTCAGGTCCACCGGCACCGCGCCCGCGCTGTGCGCCAGGTCCCAGACGGTGAGCGCGCCGGCGGCATGGGCCGCGGCGGTGAGGGCGGCCATGTCGTGCATGGCGCCGGTGCGGTAGTTCACATGGGTCAGCATCAACACCGCGACCTCGCTTGTGAGGGCGGCCGCGATTTCTTCAGGCTCCACCAGTTGCAGGCGAAAGCCGCGCTCACGGCACAGGGCTTCAGCGATGTACAGGTCGGTAGGGAAGTTGCTGCGCTCGCTGACGATCACCTTGCGCGTGGGTGCGTCTTGTGCTGCGATGTGCAGTGCGGCGCTGAGCACCTTGTAGAGGTTGATGGAGGTGCTGTCGGTGGCCACCACCTCGCCGGGGGCTGCGCCTACCAGCCGGGCGATCTTGTTGCCCAGGCGTTGCGGCAATTCGAACCAGCCGGCGCTGTTCCAGGAGCGGATCAGGCCCTGGCCCCATTCGGCCGTCACCGCCTCGGCGACGCGGGCGGCCGCCGTGACGGGGAGCACGCCCAGCGAGTTGCCGTCGAGGTAGATCACGCCTTCGGGCAGCGTGAATTGTTCGCGCAGTGCGCGCAGCGGGTCTTGCGTGTCGAGGGTTCGGCAGTCTTGCAGAGTGGTCATCTTTTTTTCTTCAGGGAAGTTCGCGCAACACGGCGCGCACGGGGGAGGCATCGGCCCGGGTCAGTTTGAGCGGCAGGGCAATCAGTTCGTAGTCGCCTTCGGCCACTTCGTCGAGCACCAGGTTTTCCAGCACGCGCAGGCCGTGCGCCAGCAGCTGGTGGTGGCTGGGCAGGTCCTGGCTGGTGGCTGGGTCCACGCTGGGCGTGTCTATGCCGATCAGGCAGATGTTTTTGCCTGCCAGTAACTCGAGTGTTTCGGGTGCGATGGCGGTAAAGGCGTCCCAGGCCTGGCTGGCACTGTGCGAAGTGCGCAGCAGCACGCGCGCAGGAAGGTCTTCCAAGGCGTGGGCGACGTGTTCGGGCAAGACCAGCGGGCCGCAGTCCAGGCAGTGGATCACGCGGCAGGGCCCGAGGTAGGGGGTGAGGTCCAGCTCGCCGGCGCTGGCCGCGCCATTCGCATAGTGCAGCGGCGCGTCGGCATGCGCGCCGGTGTGCGGGGACAGCGTGATGCTGTTGACGTTGACCGGGCAGCCCGGCGCCAGGGAAAAATGCAGTGTCTGGGAGTAGGCCGTGTCACCGGGGAACACGGCCGCGTTTTCATCGACCGGTGGCGAAATGTCCCAGAGTTTGCGCGGTGCTGATGGGGTGGCGGCAGGCATGGATCCAAAGGTAGCACCGGCAAAAAAGCCGTGGTGTCGGTTATTTCCAACAATCTGAAAAATAGTTGAGACTTAAAGTATCTGCCGATGCTGGCCTGTCCAGGGGTCATGCGGCCTGCGCGAGGCTGGGGCACAATCCAGACCTGTGGCGCATCGCTGCATCGATTTACCAATACTCCCTCCAACCCTTCCAGAGAGACAAGGCAGACCATGAATTCCGAGAACAAGTCCAACGGCAAAGTCGCATTCGTCACCGGTGCGGGCACCGGCATCGGCAAGGCCGTGGCCCTGGCCCTGCTGCGTGAGGGCTATAGCGTGGCGCTGGTGGGGCGTCGCGTGGAGCCGCTCAATGAAGTCGCCAAAGAATCCGGCACGGACCGCGCCCTGGCGCTGCCCACCGACGTGAGCAAGCCAGAGTCCGTGGCGGCGGCCTTTGCCAAGGTCAAGGAAAAGTTCGGCCGTCTCGACCTGCTGTTCAACAATGCCGGCGTGGGTGCGCCGCCGGTGAACATTGAGGACATCACCTTTGAGCAGTGGACCAATGTGGTCGACATCAACCTGACCGGCTCCTTCCTGTGCGCACAGGGGGCCATCAAGCTGATGAAGGCGCAGTCGCCCCAGGGCGGCCGCATCATCAACAACGGGTCGATCTCGGCCCATGCGCCGCGCCCCAACTCGGCGCCCTACACCTCGACCAAGCATGCGATCACGGGCCTGACCAAGTCCATTTCGCTGGACGGCCGCAAGTACAACATCGCCTGCGGCCAGATCGACATCGGCAATGCGCTGACCGAACTCTCGGCCCGCATGGCCAAGGGTGTGCCGCAAGCCAACGGCGAGATCGCCATTGAGCCCATGATGGATGTGAACGAAGTGGCCGCCGCGGTGGTGCACATGGCGGCGCTGCCGCTGTCGACCAACGTGCAGTTCATGACCATCATGGCCACGAAGATGCCGTTTGTGGGCCGCGGTTGACGCGTCTGTGAAGCTTGCCGGGCTCAGCGAAGGGAGCCCGGTGGTGTGTCCCGCCTTCCAGGTGGCGGGCGCCGGTGAAATGTGTTGTATTGTATGTATATGAACAATACGGCCTCCGACCTGGAACAGTACCTGGACGAGCTGGCGAACAATGCCCGTCCGGGGGATCGCCTGCCACCCATACGTGATTTGATGCGCCGCTTCGGCGTATCGCAAATGCTGGTTCAGCGTGCTTTTCAGGGCCTCAAAACCAGGGGACTGATCGATTCACAGGTGGGGCGTGGAACCTACTTTCGGGGGGATGGCGAGCCAGCGCTGGCTAACGCCGGCCCTCGCTTGCAGGCAACGAGGTCGGTGCTGCTGCTCAGGCGCTCCATCAGCATCACCCGCGGCCGCGTATTGGTGGAAGGCCTGCAGCGCCGCTTCACCGCCGACGGGCATCGCGTGCTGGAAGTGTCATACACCGACCCGGCCCATGCGCGCACCGTATTGAAAGGTTCGCCGCGCTTTGACGCCTGCGTCGTCCAGTCGACCTACAAGACCATCACCATCGATCTGCTGGCCGCGCTGAGGGATAAATGTGATGTGTTGGCGGTGGACGGCGCGACGCTCGCCGGCACGGATGTCGAAGCGGTCGGCATGGAATGGGGCGAACCCCTGGCCAAGGCGATTGCCCTTTTGCGGCAGCAAGGCCATAGCCGCATCGCGTACGCGGCAACGTCGTCCCCCGTTCTGGCAACGCAGATGGGCCGCCGGCGGTTTGAATACCTGCAGAGCAACCTGGCGGACGCGGAGCTCCACGAAATCACGGTGCCGCACCTGCCTGACGACCACTATGAAGCGGCGCTTGCAGACCTGGTCAAAGCCAGCCGGGATGCTTCAGGGCAGCTGCCGTTCACTGCCCTGGTGGCATGGGGCATTGAAGACGGCGCCAAGTTTCGGCAACTGATGTCGGAGGCCGGTATCGGCATCCCATCGGCGCTGAGCGTGGTGTTGCTGGGGCGCACGGATCTTGCGAATGAGCATGCCAACTTCTTTGACACCGTGGGGTGCAGCGTTGCCGACCAGATCGAGTCCCTGTACCAGGCGATCAACGCACGCTGGGCTGACCCCTCCATTCCCTATGGTGTGCGCCTGATCCCAGTGACGAGCAAAGCGGGTCAGTCCATTGCGGCGCCGCCGTCGACCACGCGCTCTACGGTTTCGCGCGTGAGCGCCACCGATTCCCCGACATAGCTGCTGGCGACGAGCGCCTGCACCAGGTCGGGCGGAAGCTCGCGTTTTGCAAACAGGGGATGCTCGCCGATGGTTGTCATAAAGGGCACGCCCTCGGTCTGGGACCGCTGCGCCGCTTCGTAGAGCAATTGATGCGCTTCATGCCGCCCCATCAACCGGGTCAGCCGCATCATCACGGCTTCCGACGCGATCAGGCCGTTTGACAAATCGAGGTTGCGGCGCATCGCCTCGGGGTGCACGACGAGGCCGCGGGCCAGGGTGGAAAGGGTTTGGGCAATCGACGCCGCGAGGATGGCGATTTCCGGCAGCAGCGTATCCGTGACGTTGGTCGCGGAGGAGTCGCCTTCATCCATGCGGACCATGGCCTCGAGCGCCGCCGGCACACGGGCCCGCATCATGCGCGCCAGGCTGGCCAGCAACAGTGCGGTCGACGGGTTGCGTTTCTGCGCCATGGTCGAGCTGCCCACCTTCCCCATGTGGAAGGCCTCTGCAACTTCGCCGATTTCGGTGCGCTGCATGAACACGACATCCTGGGCGATTTTTTGCGCGGTGCCGGCGAGCAGCCCCAGCGCAGAGATGTAGTCACACACGCGGTCGTAGGACGAACGCATGGGCAGCCCGGCGGGCTCAAGACCCAACTGCTTGGCCATTCGCGCCTCAACCTCTCGCCCCGCGCTGCCCATGGCCGCGAAAGTGCCTATGGCTCCGCCCAGGCTTGCCACGAATGACGATGGCAATCGCTGCTTGAGCCGATCGCGGTTGCGGTCGAGTTCGTCCAGCCAGCCCGCGAGCTTGAATCCGAAAGTCATGGGCAATGCGTGCTGGCCGTGCGTGCGGCCCGGCATCACGCTTGCCTGATGCGCCAGCGCGAGTTGGCCGAAGGCGGCAATGGCCGCATCCAGATGGTTCGTCAGGAGCTGATGCGTTTCGAGCATCTGCAGTGAGCTCGCGGTGTCGAAGATGTTCTGGGTGGTCGCACCCCAATGGATGAAACCGGCGGCAGGCTCGCCGCACAGCTCTTCGAACTGGTACAGCACGGGAACGAGCGGGTGCTGCGCGAAGGCAATGTCGCTGGAGAGGCGTTCCAGGTTGAACAGCCGGGCATCGGCTTTCTCCGCGATTGTGCTGGCGGCCTCGGCAGGAATGACACCCAGTTCAGCCTGGGCGCGGGCCAGCGCGGCTTCGACGGTGAGCCAGGCCTGCAGCGTGGCGACATCACTCCAGATGCATTTGGCTTCAGCGCTGAACCAATGGCCGGTGATGAAGGATTCGAACATTCCGATGTTCATAGGGCTCCAGTCAGGCGGAAACGGTTTGCTCGGGGGCTGGCGCTGACAAGGGGAAGTCCGACAAGCCGTGATGTCGGTACATATTGTATGAATTGCATTGGTGTCGAGGGTTGGCAGTGATTTTGGCTAGCTTGGCTTTCACGAGTCTCTCAGAAGTCCCTGCAGCAGTTCTGCTTGAAATTTTGATAAATACAATATTAATTGTACTGTAATACAATAAATACATATATACTGCCTCCGCTGGCTGATGGAGCCGGCGCATAACAAGGAGACAAGCTTGAAGACATTCCTCTTTCCACCTTTGGGCCTATGCAGGGCCCGAAACGCTGCCGTGCGCAGCGCATTGCTGGCCGCAAGCGCGCTGGCCCCGGCTTTTTCAGTACACGCCCAGTCTTCACTGACGATTTACGGCATCGTTGACCAAGGCCTCACAAAAGCGACCAGCGGTACCACGCCCGCCGGGATGCTGCCCGGCCGGGCTCCCAACGACGACTGGAACATCAAGGCCGGCAACACCTCCCGTCTGGGTTTTCGCGGCGAGGAAGACCTGGGCGGCGGCATCTACACGCGTTTTCAGATCGAAACCCGGTTTGCGACGGACACGGGAGCGCTCAGCAATGCCAATGTCTTCTGGCTGGGCCGCTCGGTCCTTGCCATCGGCAGCAAGGACTGGGGCGAGATTTATTCCGGCCGCGAATACTCGGCAGCGTACACGGTTGCGCTCAATACCGACCCCACGCTCTGGAGCTATGTCAGCCAGACCGGTTCCACCTACACCTATGCGAACTACCTCCCGGTTGCCGCGACGGTTGAGGCCTCCAACATCCGATGGAGCAACACCATCGGCTACAAATCGCCGGCGCTGGGCGCCGTGAGCTTCGAGCTGGCAACCGGCCTGGGAGAAGGCACGCGCCAGCGAAGCACCTCCGCCAACGTCCAGTACAAGGACGGCCCGGTCTGGCTTGGCGCGGCTTACGACGGCCTGGACAACAGGACCAATCTCAAGCTCATCGCGGGGGGCTACGACTTCGGTGTGGTCCGCCCCACGGCCAGCTATTCACGCGCCAAGGGCGGCCTAAACGGCGATGCCACTTCGTTCACCGTATCGGCGCTGGTGCCCCTGAGCTTTGGGCGCACCTATGTCTCTTACGGCAACCTGCGCCCGGCGACCCACCTCAACTCGAAAATGGTGGGGGCGGGGATCCAGTACGACCTGAGCAAGCGCACCTTGCTGTACACGAATGTAGGCTCCGCCAGGCAGGTCGGCCAGAGCCGCACGACGGCGTTCGACCTTGGCATCAAACACACCTTCTGAAAGGAGCCCGGCATGAATCGCAGATTGTTGAATCAACTTGCCCTGCTAGGCGCCGGCGCACTGCTGTCGGGTGTTGTCCATGCGCAATCCGACAAGCCCATCTCGCTGGTGGTCGGGTACTCCGCCGGCGGCAGTGCCGACCTGGTCGCGCGTGTTGTCGGCACCGAGCTGTCCAGGCGCTTGGGACGCCAAGTCATTGTCGAAAATGTCGCGGGAGCCAGCGGCATGATTGCCGCGCAAAAAGTGCTCAACGCACCGGCAGACGGCAACGTCATTTATATGGGCGGCACGGATACCGTGCTCGTGCCGATGGTCAACCCGAAGACCCGGCTCGATTGGGAGAAAGACCTTCTGCCCGTCGGGCGGATGAGCGCGGTGCCGATGATCTTTGCCGTTCCTGCGGGCTCCCCTTATGCGACGCTCTCCGACCTGGTGGGTGCGCTGCGCAAAAACGGCAAGGCCGGCTTCAATTACGCCACCCCCGGCATCGGGACGATGCAGCATCTCTATGGGGCGCTGATCAACAAGCAGGCGAAGGTGGAAATGCTTCACATCCCCTACCGCGGCGGGGCGCAGATCGTGAACGACCTCGTCGGCGGGCAGGTGGACAGCGCGGTGCTGGTCCTGTCGACCGCGATGCCCTTCCTCAAAGAGGGCAAGATCAAGGCCTTGTCGGTGTCCGACGGCGCGCGTGTCGTCCAGTTGCCGAATGTCAGGCGCATTGGCGAGGAAGAGGGGTTTAACGGCGTTTCGCTGCCGCTGTGGCAAGGCTTGTTCCTGAAAGCCGGAACGCCTCCCACCATCGTGGCCGCCTATGAGAAGGCCTTGCTCGAAGCTCTTGCGCAGCCCGAGGTGCGCACCAAGCTCGCGGAGGCGGGCATCACGGTCGCCCCAATGCCCGGGCGCGAGCTGCGCGCGTTTGTCGCGCCTCAAGCCGCGCTGTACCGCGACATTGTGAAGACCGCAAAAATCACCATGGAGTGATGGCGCTGTCTTGCTGTCCTGAGGTGGCTGCGGACGGCGATACGCGGCTTCTGGCCGACATCGGTGGAACCAACGCGCGCTTTGCCTGGCAGAACGGCGCGGGGGAGACCATCGCCGACGTGATGACCTTGCCCTGCGCCGGATACGCAAGGCTTGCGGATGCGATGCGGCATTACCTCGCCATTCTGGGTCGGCAAGCACCCGCGTACTGCGCCATTGCCATCGCCAACCCCGTGCGGGGCGATGAAGTGCGAATGACCAACCATCACTGGACTTTCTCGATTCGTGCACTGGCTGCGGAGTTCGGATTCGCCAGGTTGCGGGTGCTGAATGATTTCACCGCCCTGGCGATGGCCTTGCCGGCCCTGGACTCCGCGGAGCTGCGACAGGTTCGAGGCGGCAAGGCTGTCCCCTTGGCAGCGATGGGGCTGATCGGCCCTGGCACCGGCTTGGGTGTCTCCGGCTTGCTGCCCGACGGGCGGGGCGGCTGGATAGCCATCGAGGGCGAAGGAGGCCATGTCACTCTCGCGGGCTGCACGCCGCGGGAGCAATCCGTGATGCAGTGGCTCAGTTCCCGGTATGGCCATGTGTCGGCCGAGCGCGCGGTGTGCGGCAGGGGACTGGCGGACATTCACCGCGCCGTGCAGGAGATCGATGGCGCGAAGGCGCTTGTCGACCTCGACGCGGCGGGCGTCGTCTCGGCGGCTCTTGAGCGTGAGGACCCACAGGCCCTTGAGGCCCTGGACCTGTTCTGCGCATTTCTTGGAACGGTCGCGGGCAACCTGGCGCTCACGCTCGGTGCCTACGGTGGCATATACATCGGCGGCGGCATTGTTCCCCGCCTGGGCAATGCTTTCAGGCGCTCGTCATTTGGGCAACGCTTCGAGTCCAAGGGCCGTTTCGCGCAAGGCCTGGCGGAAATACCCGTCTATGTGATCAAGGCGGCGCAATCGCCCGCACTTCGCGGCGCCGCCATTGCACTGGAGTGCAGGCAGGACGAAGCGCTTGCAGACATGGCCGCAGCCCTGTGAAGGGCCGGGACACGCAACGCCTGGGCTTTCCCCGCTCCTTGTACAGATCGGACCGGCGCTCGCGTGTTACGCGAGCTG
>NZ_AKIV01000034.1 GCF_000282655.1 Polaromonas sp. CF318 | reverse complement strand
CTGGCTGGGCGCGCTCGCCATAGCCGCCGTGCTGGTATTGCCAGCCGCACTGGAAGACATGCTGCGCGGCACGCCCAACGCCAGCCAGGAATGGGCCGACTCGCAACTGCTCAAGGACCTGCAGGCCAGCGAGGAAGGCAGCGCGAAGCGCCAGGCCATCGCGCAGCAGGTCTGCAATGAAGCCCGTGGCCCCAACAGCGAGGCCCGCTGGACGCCCGAGGGTCACCTCGTCTGCACAACGCGCCGCGGCGTCAGGCAGGTGGCGCTATGAACCTCCCTGAATGGCTCACGCCTACCGTGCTCCTGCTGGCGGTGTTCGCTGCGGGCATCTGCGGAGTTCTGTTCATCCTCTGGTTCATCCAGCGGCTGCAAGAGGTCGACGATGTCCTGGAATACCGCACCTGCGACCTGTCCACCATTGAGAGCGACGTGCGCACGCTGCAGGCCAAGGTGCCCGATGCGCCACGCAAGCAAAACATCATCTGGTCCAGCGGCATCGCCGATCCATTCCAGGGCCGCCACAAAGGCCGCCGTTTCTGGATAGTCGGCCAGCCACTGCAAATCGGCAAGACCGCAGCGGGGGTCATAGCCGCCGCCCACAATGCCGCCTATCGCGACAACCTGAATGGCACCACAACGCTCAATCCAGAGCCCAAGGGCTCCCGATTCCACGTTTTGTGGCTCACCACCTATGAGTCGGAGCGCCTGACGCCTGAGGTCGCGGGCACCATCCGCGCCCAAAACGAGGCGTAACCATGCTCGGCGCCGTCTCCATCCCTGCCGACGATGAATGCCTGAGCGTGCGCGTCTACCTGCGTATGCGGTGCTGCACCTGCAGCAAGCCAGGCGGGCCGCGCGGCATGGTCGTGCACGCCGGCAGCACGTGCCGGCAACTCTTTCCTGACGGCCTGGTGGCTCAGTGGCTCGGCGACGAAGCCACTGCCTTTTTCGAGGCCCACCAGGCCGAACTGGTGCCGGGCCGCTGCCTGGACCTGCGCCTTTACCACCTGCGCAACTTCAACGGCGAGTTGCGCGCCCGCATCAAGACCTGTGCCCTTGCGCCTCTTTCGCGCAGTTGGGTCAAGCACGCCGAGAAATCGGCATCAACCACCGAGGAGCATCACGCATGAAAAGTATCACGGTCGTTATCCACTGCAACGCCGCTGGCGCTGGCGTCACCGTCGAGACCAACACGGGCCCGCCACGGGTCGGCGAACCCCTCAACGCCGCCGAGGCGCTGGTCATGGACTTCCTGCGTGACTGCAAGGCCAGGTCCGCAGACATCCGCTATGGCCGCCCCGAGGCAACTCTCTGTGGCGAATTGCTGCAGGCCCAGCATGCCGCCGACCCATCAACCCAACCCGCCCACCACTCCGTATGAAATTCATCTGGAACATCATCGCCGCCATCGTGAGCCGCCCCAGGGTGGTTGATGCATTGATCAAGCGCGCCCAGCGCACACCCTACAGCAACATCACCTCCAGCGACGGCCAGGACGTGTACATGTACCGCTACTGGCTGTTCAACCCCTACAGCGAGGACAGCGGCATCAAGACTGGCGCCGGCAGCGAACAGGACAACCGCCGTTGGTCGTGGCTGGCG
>NZ_AKIV01000033.1 GCF_000282655.1 Polaromonas sp. CF318 | reverse complement strand
GCCGACTGGCGGCCCGCCGCGCCTTCGGCCCAGAAAATCAAGAAAGACGGCTCCGGCCAGGCGCCGCAACTCGCGTTCACCGAGAATCCGGACATCCTGGCCAGCGTGGCCCAGTCCGCTGCGGCACAGGCCGGCCGGCTTTTCTGCGTGGGTTTCGCGGCGGAAAGCCAGGACCTCGCGGAAAACGCCGAAGCCAAGCGCCTGCGTAAAAAAGTGCCGCTGCTGGTCGGAAACATCGGCCCCGACACCTTCGGCCAGGACCACAACGCGCTGCTGCTGGTGGATGCGAAAGGCAGCACTGCGCTGCCCCGGGCTTCCAAGCTCTCGCTGGCGAGGCGACTGATGGGTGAGATCGCGGCCAGGATGGCGGATGCCTCCAAAGGGAAAGCGGCGGCATCGTGAACCTTCCCTCCAACACGCCGCCGGACGGCGATTTTGTGGCTTATGTGGAGCGCCTGACCCGTGCGAATGCGCATGCGCCGGCCGAAGCCCGTGAAGACCGGCTCAAGCCCCGGGAAAAGACCGCGCCGCGCCCACCGTCTCCGGCCGGCATCGCTACGCCGCCCGCCAAACCTGAACCGGTCGCAGTCACCGGCGCCGCCTTTGTCACCCACGTCAAATGGGTGCTTATCCTGTGGATCGCCACCCAGGTCTTGTCCGAGGTGGTGCCCGGCGCCGCTTTCCTGTTCCTGCCCGTGCTGCTGGTATATGGCGCGTGGGCGATCTTCCAGGCCAACCGCCGCTCATCCGGGGCGCTGCTCCAGCGCCTGCGCGAACTGGCGCAGCAAGCGGCCAAAGAGGCCGAAGGGGCCCAAAAAAATCAACCATTCCGTAGAAAATAGTTTCATGCACATCGACGTCAAGATTCTCGACCCGCGCCTTCAGAACAACCTTCCCACCTACGCCACGCCCGGCAGCGCCGGCCTGGACCTGCGCGCCTGCCTGGATGCGCCGCTCACGCTGGCCGCCAATGCCTGGCAACTGGTGCCCACCGGCATCGCCATCTACCTGCGCAACCCGGGCTATGCCGCGCTGATCCTGCCGCGCTCCGGCCTGGGCCACAAGCACGGCATCGTGCTGGGCAACCTGGTGGGCCTGATCGACAGCGACTACCAGGGGCAGCTGATGGTCAGCGCCTGGAACCGTAGCGACGTGCCCTTCACGATTGAACCCATGGAGCGGATCGCGCAGCTGATGATCGTGCCCGTGGTGCAGGCGCAGTTCAACGTGGTCTCCGAATTCCCCGCCAGCGAGCGTGGGGAGGGCGGCTACGGCTCCACCGGCAAGGCCTGAGCCCGGCGCCCTGGCTGTCGCGCGCAGAGGTGGGGGTTTTTTCCTACAACCCCTGCAACACGGCTCCCACGCCACCACAGGCCCAATCCCCACCCGGGGAGGAGCGGGTCGCATCCTTAATAAGCCATGAGAGTCCATGCGCCTGTGGTGCCGGGATCTCATGACTTACCAACAGGAGAGACTCATGCGAAACACATCCCGCTTTATTTCATCTGCGTCCATGGTGCTGGCGCTGGCCGCCCTGGCCGCCTGCGCACCCATGAACCCGCCGCCGACGTCCGACGCGAATTACCCGCCCGCCTACCCCAACACCGCCAGCTACCCTAACCAGACCTATCCCGCTGGGAGCTATCCCGCCAACCAGCAGAACCGCTATGTCGAATACGGACGGGTCAGCAACGTTGAAGTGTTTCGCACCCCGGAACAAGCCAGGAGCTCAGGCATAGGCGCCATCCTCGGTGGTGTGGCCGGCGCGGTGGTGGGCCACCAGATCGGCGGCGGCACCGGCAAGGACGTGGCGACGGTTGCCGGCGCTGTGGGCGGCGCCGTGGCCGGCAATGCGATTGAAAGAAACCGCAACACCACGGTGCGTGAAACTTATCGCGTGTCCGTGCAGCTCGACAACGGCACCGGCCGTGCCTATGACGTGCCTTCCACCGGCGACCTGCGCATAGGTGACCGCGTGAGGATTGAGAACGGCCTGCTGTACCGCATGTAAGCAGCAGGAGCCTGAAAGGCGGGACGGTGCTGCCGCCGCCTTTTGCTCAGTGCAGGGTGCCGCTTCCGGGCGTGAGCGGCTCGAGCTTGAAGAAACCGGTGCCCAGGGAGCCCTGGCCGATTTCCTCTTCGCTCGCTTCACGCACCGACTCGACCTTGACCGCCAGCCGGATGGCGATGCCCGCCAGCGGATGGTTGCCGTCCAGCACCACGTGCTCGGGATAGATTTCGGTGACCGTATAGATATGGTCGTGCGGCGCCGTTCCGCTGACACCTTTGGGCAGGGCCGCGCCGTCGAAGGTCATGCCTTCTTCGAGTTCGGCCGGAAAAACCTTGCGGGGCTCGAGAAACACCAGGCTTTCGTCATAGTCGCCAAAGGCGTCTTCGGGCTCCAGGTGCAGTTCAAGCTTGTCGCCGGCTTCATGGCCTTGCAGCGCCTGCTCGATCTTGGCCAGCAGGTCGTCACCGCCCAGCAGGAACTCTATGGGTTCATCCAGCTCATCCAGCACATCGCCCAGGGTGTCTTTCAGCGTCCATGTTAGGGCTACGACGCATTGCGGGGTGATTTTCATCGGACAATTGTCCCATGGATGTAAACCAATCTCTAGCGCTCCTTGCCGGCCTGAGCCCGGCGCAATTCATGCGCCGTCACTGGCAGAAAAAGCCGCTTCTCGTTCGCCAGGCGCTGCCCGGATTCCAGCCTTTGCTGAGCCGCGCGGCCCTGTTCAAATTGGCCGCGAGCGAACAGGTGGAGTCGCGCCTGATCGTCCAGCAGGCCAAGGGCTGGCGCATGAAGCAGGGGCCTTTTGCGCCGCGCAGCCTGCCGCCGCTGAGCCAGAAGGCCTGGACCCTGCTGGTGCAGGGCGTAGACCTGCATGACGCCGGCGCGCACGAGCTTTTGCAGCGGTTTCGTTTCGTTCCCGATGCGCGGCTTGATGACTTGATGATCTCTTTCGCCACGGCGGGTGGTGGCGTGGGGCCGCACTTTGACAGCTATGACGTGTTCCTGCTGCAGGCCAGCGGGCGGCGGCGCTGGAAAATAGGGCGTCAAAAAGACCTGAGCCTGCAGGAGGGCGTGCCGCTGAAGATCCTGCAGAACTTCGAGCCTGAGCAGGAGTTTGTGCTGGAAGCCGGCGACATGCTTTACCTGCCCCCGCGTTATGCCCATGACGGTATTGCCGAGGCGGCGGTGTCGGGCGACTGCATGACCTATTCGATTGGCTTCAGGTCACCGGGGCGTAGCGAACTGGCGGCGGAACTGCTGCAGCGCCTGGCGGAATTCAGCGAGGACGACCGGCAGTCGGATGCCCCCGCGGGTCGCCGCACAGCCAAAGCCCCCGAGATCTACCGCGATCCCGCGCAGGACGCCACCGCCACCCCGGCGGCTTTGCCGTCAGAGCTGGCCGCTTTCGCCAGCCAGGCCGTGCAGGACGCGCTGAAAGACCCCCTTGCGCTGGCCTGCGCGCTGGGCGAGTACATGACCGAGCCCAAGCCCTCCGTGTGGTTTGACGAAGCCGCGGATGAATGGGATGCCGAGGCCGCGCGGGCCGGCCGGGCAGGGGTCAGGCTGGATGCGCGCACGCGGATGATGTATGACGCCGATCATGTGTTTATCAACGGGGAGAGCTACCGAGCCAAAGGCGCGGATGCGACGCTGATGCGCCGGCTGGCCGACGGACGCGGCCTGGCGCCGCAGGAGTTGCGCAAGGCCGGCGCCTCGGCGATGGCATTGCTGGGCGACTGGCATGATGCCGGTTGGCTGCGACAGGAGCCGCACGCGGATTCCTGATCCGGCCAGCACCTGTTAGCCACTTTTGCCAAGGAGATACTCCATGGAGACTGACACAACACCCACCCCGCCGCAGGCCTTGCCGGAAGGCCGTTTCAGCGGGCGCGTCGACTTCACCGAGATGATCCGCCTGGCTTTTGCCGCGGCGGCGCAGCAAGGCTGGCGTGAAATCATCGTCTGCGACCCGGATTTTGAAGACTGGCCTCTGGGGGAGCGCGTGGTGGTGCAGGCCTTGAACGACTGGTCCAAAACCGGCCGGACCTTCACCATGCTGGCCAGGAACTACGACGAGGTGCTGCGCCGGCATGCCCGATTCGTCACCTGGCGGCGGACCTGGGCCCACATCATTGAATGCCGTGCCAACGCGTCGGCCCCGGCCGATGACCTGCCCAGCGCCTTGCTGGGGCCGGGCTGGGTCTTTGAACGCCTGGACCTGCAGCGCTGCACGGGCATGGCCGGGTCCGAGCCGGCGCGCCGGGTCACGCTGAGGGAGCGGCTCAATGAAAGGCTGCTGAAAAGTTCACCAGCCTTCCCGGCCACTACCCTGGGCCTTTGAACGCAAGGATTGCGCAAGCCTCACGCGGGGGCGTTATACGGTCATGCTTTGCCGACTAAGGGTTTCCGGACTTGTAATATCCAGCATATAATTTAAAGCTGGGTAGAAAGAGCTCGAGTCCTTTCCCCGGTCAAAAATAACTTGAATTCCGGTTTGGGTTTCTTTTGACAATTTCCGGAAATTGTTTTCTTAAATATCATCAAGGATCGTAAAAATGAACAAGTCCCTCGTTTTGGCAGCTATCGTTGCCGCTGTTGCACTGGCTGCTTGCGGCAAGAAAGAAGAAGCCGCAGCACCCGCACCAGCCGCTGCAGCTCCTGCTCCTGCTGCTGAAGCTTCCGCACCAGCCGCTGCTGCATCCGCTCCCGCTGCCGATGCATCCGCACCTGCCGCCGCCGCATCCGCTGCTCCTTCCGCTGAAGCTGCTGCCGCCGCTGCAACCACCGCTGCTGCCAGCGCTGCCAAGAAGTAATTCTTCAGCGAGTTGAAAAAAGCCGCCGCAAGGCGGCTTTTTTTATGGCCGCTGTTTCCCTGTCGTGGACGCGGCAAGCGCCGGGCCCATGCCGCGGCCTCAAAGCGAAAGCCAGGGCGTTCCGGTGTCGGGCCCGGCCACGACGATGTCGTCCGCGCCGCAACCCAAGGTTTCAGCCATCAGCGCCTGCACCAGTGCGGGCCGGTTGTTCTGCGCGCTCAGGTGCGCGGCCACCAGGTGCCTGAAACGCCCATGAACCAGGGTGCGGGCAATTTCCACCGCCGCGGCATTGGAGAGGTGGCCGTACTGCCCGCCCACGCGCCGCTTTAAGAAGGGCGGATACGACGACCGCGCCAGCATATCGGTGTCGTGGTTGCACTCCAGCATCAGGGCGTCGCATGCCATGAGATGCGACATGACATGGGTGGTGGCGTGGCCCAGGTCGGTCAGGATGCCAAGCTTGGCCGAACCGTCGCTGCAGCTGAGCTGCAAGGGCTCCCTGGCGTCGTGCGGCACCGTGAACGGTGTGAGCTGCAGGCCTCCCAGTTCTATGGCCTTGCTGTCACGCGCGATGTGCAGCAGCCCGTCGAAATCCGGCGCGCCTATGGCGGCATGCGTGCCGTGGCTCATCCAGACCGGGATGCGGTAGCGCAGGGCGAGCGAGCGCGCGCAGCCGATATGGTCGCCGTGTTCATGCGTGATGAACACGGCATGGATGTCCTCGGGCTGCAACCCGGCCTCGCCAAGCCGGTAAAGCAGGTGTTTGAGGCCCAGCCCGCAGTCGACAAGAACCCGCGAAGGCGCGATTCCCGTTGCTTCGACCACGGTGGCATTGCCCGAACTGCCGCTGCCCAGGCTTTTGAACCTCAACATAGGCGTCGCAATGCGTGGCCGGGGCGGTCGTCGGGCGGCAAGCCCGGATTACTTGAGGTCGTCGGCAATCACCTGCACGATGCGCTGGGCATTGGCCGACGATTCGGCGGCACCCTGTGCATTGAGGACGGAAACCGTGGTGCTCTCGCCCTGGCTCTTGACGGCGATGCGGTATTTCAAGGGCGGCGTGGCGGCCGGCGATCCGCTGAACAGCTTGCTGAAGAAGCCGGGCTCGGTCTTGTTGGTGACCGGCTCGACGTAGCGCACGAAGTAGGTGCCCTGGCTGCGGTCGCGGTCTTCAACGGTGAAGCCGGTGCGGTCCAGCGCCAGGCCGACCCGGCGCCAGGCGCGGTCAAAACCTTCGTCGATCTGCACGACGGGCAGGTTGTTGACCGTGGCGATGCGTGAGGTCTGCTTGGTGGCGCCCGCGGCCACCAGGGCCTTGGACTGCTCTTGCGACACGCCCAGCTTGACCATCAGGCGGCGCAGGAATTCGGCTTCAAGTTCCGGGTCGGCGGGACGAGGCTGCCAGACCGTGCTGTCGCCGGAAGCGGCGTTGCCGGTTTTCCCGCCGGTGATCACTTCCACCATGCCGCGGTGGCTGACGTAAATTTCAGTGCCGCCATCGGGGCGGCGCTCCAGGCGCGTGCGGAACTTGTCGCGCTCGCCGGTCGAATAGAGGCCGTCAAAGACCTTGCCCAGCGCGCTGCGGATGAAATCCTGCGGCAGCTTGGCGCGGTTCTCGGCGAAGTCGGTTTCCATGATGCCCAGGTTTTCCTGGTCCTGCGCGAGCAGGAAGCCGCTTTCCAGCCAGAAGTCGCGCACAGGGCCCCAGAGCTTGTCGGCGGGCCGGTTGACGACCAACCAGCGCTGGGTGCCCGCGCGCTCGATGCGCACGTCGCCGACGGCGGCGGTGGCTGTCTGCACGGCCTGCGTAGGCTGGCCCACCTGGTAGCTGCTGGCGGACACCGCCGTGCCGGGCACCACGTAACGGGTGTCACGGCTGAGCTGGGTCAGGTCGGGGGGGATGTCCAGCGAAGGGCCCTTGGCGCCGCTGCTCTTGTAATCGACGCGTTCACCGTCCATTACCTCGCGCAGGGAGGAGCAGCCGGCGAGCAGGCCGAGGGCAACCAGCGCGGACACGGCTGCGGCGCTCCGGGCTTTTGAAAATGCAGGACGTGTTGGCGATATCTTCACTTGGGTTCCCTTAAAAATCAGATCAGGCAAATCAAATCAGGCCGCAGGCGCGCAAGGCGTTTTCCACGGCCGCTTCGTTCGATGTTTCCAGCGGCGTCATGGGCAGGCGCAAGGTGCCGCCGCAAAGACCCATCCGGGCCATGGCCCATTTGACGGGAATCGGGTTGGCTTCAATAAACAGGTTTCTGTGCAGCGGCAGGAGCTTGAGCTGCAATTCCATGGCGCGGCGGGTGTCGCCCGCCA
>NZ_AKIV01000032.1 GCF_000282655.1 Polaromonas sp. CF318 | reverse complement strand
GGGGGGGGGGAGCCGGCGGCCGCGCTCCAGCGTCGCCGCGGTGTAGATGGAGGCGCCGGATGGCGTGACCTGCGTCATCGGCGCAATCACCGCCCGCCCGCCCAGCAAGGCCCAGGCGACGCCGAACACCCCCGCCAGCAAAGCGCCGGCGCGTGACCAGGCACTCAATCCTTTGGGCCATGCGGCACCCCCGGGCATGCGCGCGGCTGGGCGCTCGGGCATGGGCAAGGCGGCCGGTGGGCTTTCCGGCTCGGGGTTGAGCGCGGCGCGCACCACCTCGGGCGTGAACGGCGGCTGGCGAAAGCGCACACCGGTGGCGTCAAAAATCGCATTGGCGATGGCCGCCGTGCCCGGCACCGACGACGACTCGCCCGCCCCCAGCGGCGGCTCGCCGGGGCGCGCCATGGTGACGACCTCTATCACCGGCACGTCGCGGAAATTCAGGATGGGATAGCTGCCCCATTCGAGGCCAGCCACGGTGTTTTTTTGCGGCTCCACCGTCACCTGCTCGGCCAGGGCGCGGCTGGTGGTCTGCACCACATTGCCGTGGATCTGGTGCTGCACGCCGGCCGGGTTGATCAGCGTGCCGGCGTCGTGCCCGACGACCACGCGCCTGACATGCACCTCGCCGGTCTTGCGGTTGACCTCGACATCGGCCACCCAGGCGGCCCAGGCGGCGCCGTAGCCCGGCCACTTGCTGTGCACGTAGCGGGCATAGGCGAAGCCCCGGCCGTGCAGGACGTCCGCCGCCTCGCCGGCGCCGGCCGGCCCTTGCTGCGGCCCTGTGTGCGCCACCCAGCCGGCGCGTTCGGCCGTGGCGCGCACCAGTTCGGCGGCGCGCGGCTCCTTGAGGTAGCGCAGGCGAAACTCGACCGGGTCCACGCCGGCGGCGGTGGCGAGCTCGTCGATATAGGATTCGTGCGCGAAGGAATTGGGCAGCGCCGACACCCCGCGCAGCCAGGAGGCGCGCAGCATGGGCGGCATGTCGTTGACGGCGACGCGCAGGTTGCCGTAGTCGTAGGGTGGTCGCGCGGTGCGGTCGCCCATCTCGAAGGCCTGCGCGACCGGCTCCAGGGTGCGCGTCAACAGCAGCGCCAAGGTGGGCGCGCCGTTGGACGGGTAGGAGGTCTGGAAGTCATAGGCCGCGACCGAGCCGTCTTCGTTGAGGCCGCCGTTGACCTGCATGAGCTGCGCGGCGCCCTTGGGCTCCCAGGCGTGTTCCTGCTCGCGGGTCAGTTGCACGCGCACCGGGCTGCCTGCCGCGCGCGACAGCAGGGCCGCGTCCGCCGCCACGTCGTCGGCGCAGTTGCGGCCGTAGCAGCCGGCGGCTTCCATGCGGATCACGTCGATGTCGACATCGGCCAGACCGGTCAGGCGCGAGAGGTCGGCGCGCAGCACATGAGGGTTCTGGGTCCCGGCCCAGACCGTCAGGCGCTCCGCCCGCCAGTCGGCCACCGCGCAGGAAGGGCCTATGGAGCCGTGCATCTGGTAGGGCCAGACATAGTTGCGCGCCAGCGCCTGCGCGGCACCGGCCATGGCGGCATCGACATCGCCCTCATCGACAAGTTTGCGCTGGGTGGACGGGTTGTTGCGTATCGCCTGCTCGAGGTCGTCCAGCCTGGGCAGCCCGGGCCAGGATTTCCACTGGACGCGCAGCTCGCGCAGCGCCTGCTCGGCCTGCTCCTCGCGCTCGGCCACCACCCCGACAAAATCGCGTATCACCACCACGGCGCGTATGCCCGGGATGTGCGCGATCGAGGACTCATCGACCGACTCCAGCGTGTTGCCGATGAAGTCGCCGTGGTCGGCCCCGGCATAGGGCGGGCGCACCACGCGGCCGTGCAGCATGCCGGGCACACGCATGTCATGCACAAAGGTCAGCGCGCCGGTGGCCTTGGCAGGGATGTCGATGCGCGGCGTGCTGGTGCCCACGATGCGGTAGTCCGCCGCCGCCTTGACGGGCGTGTCCGGCGCGAGCAGAAGCTGTGTGTGCTGTCGGGCCACCAAAACGCCGTAGTCCACAGCGCGGCTTTCGTGCCCGATGACGGACACCCGCCCGTCCCGCACCGACAGCAGCGAAGCGTCCACCTGCAGCACGGCCGCGGCGCGCGCCAGCAGCCAGGCCCGTGCCTGCGCCGCGGCGCTGCGCAGCGGAATGGCATGGACCTGGATGGAGGCGCTGGCGATGGTCGCGCCCTGGTTGGGCGCGCGCGTGGTGTCGCCCAGCACCATGTTGACCTGCTCCAGCGCGACGTCCAGCTCCTCGGCCACGATCTGGGCCAGCGCCGTGCGTATGCCGGTGCCCAGGTCCACATGGCCGTTGAGCGCCGTCACGCTGCCGTCGTCCCAGACGGCGACCAGGATTTCAAGGCCTTCCCGCGGGTTGCCGCTGACCAGTGCCGGCTGTCCCCTGGCCGGCGGCGGCGGCGCGGGCGGTTCGCGGCTCACCAGCAGCACGCCGGCGGCCGCCTGAAAATCCGCACGCGTGCGCGGTGTGTCGGCGCGGCGCGTCATGCCGCCTTCCCCTGGGCACTGTTTTGCCGTGTCAGTTCGGCCGCGCGCAGCACGGCCTGCATGATCTCCAGGTGGGTACCGCAGCGGCAGAGGTTGCCCGACAGCTCGCGGCGTATCTCGTCCTCGCTGGGCGAGGGGTTGCGCGCCAGCAAGGCCACCGTCATCATGATCATGCCGTTCAGGCAGTAGCCGCACTGGGCGGCCTGCGCCTCGATGAAAGCCTGCTGGACCGGATGAAGGGCCGCCGCCGTGCCCAGGCCTTCCAGCGTGGTGATCTCGCGGCCGGCCACACCGCCCACCGGGATCACGCAGGCACGCGCCGCGATCCCATCCACCAGCACGGTGCAGGCGCCGCACTCGCCGAGGCCGCATCCGTATTTCGGGCTGTTCAATTCGAGGTCGTTGCGCAGCACCGTCAGCAGGCAGGTGCCGGGCGGCACCGGCAGCGTGTGCTCCACCCGGTTGACGGACAGTGTGACGGCATCCACGGTCATCGGATCAGGCTGCCCGCTGAGGTGTACATCTCAAGCGCCACAAAGCTGGAGCCGTTGTGCTTGCCGGGGCCAGGCGGCGTGCAGGGAGGATCAGTTTCATAAGATTCCAGGTCATGGCGCGAGGCTAGACACTCAGGTAGGCACGGCGCACTTCGTCGTTGGCCGCCAGCTCGGCCATGGAGCCTTCATAGCGGATCTGCCCTTTTTCCAGCACATAGGCGCGGTCGGACACCAGTTCGGCAAAGTGCATGTTCTGTTCCGACAAAAGAATGCTGACCCCTTGGGCCTTGAGCTCCAGAATCATCTGGGCCATCTGCTCGACGATGACGGGCGCGACGCCCTCGGAGGGTTCGTCGAGCAGCACCAGGTAGGGATTGCCCATGAGGGTGCGCGCCACGGTGAGCATCTGCTGCTCGCCGCCGCTCATGCGGCCGCCGGCGCGGCCCGGCATTTCACCGAGGTTGGGAAACAGGGTGAAGAGCCGCTGCGGCGTCCACAGCGGCGCTTCGCTGCCGTCGGGCCAGCGCCGCGCGGGCTGGCGCCCGACCTCGAGGTTTTCCGTCACCGTCAGGTCGGTGAAGATGCGCCTGTCTTCCGGCACAAAACCCAGGCCCATGCGGGCCGCATGGTGGGGCTCGCTCTTTGAAATGTCCTTGCCCAGAAAAGACACGCTGCCGCGCCGCTTGTCGAGCATGCCGATCAGGGTCTTGAGCGTGGTCGATTTCCCGGCGCCGTTGCGCCCCATCAGGGCGACGACCTCGCCGCGCCGCACGTTGAGGCCGACGTCGAACAATATCTGGGCCGCGCCATACCAGGCCGACAAGCCGGTGGCCTGCAACAGGATTTCCTTCGCGGTGCTCATCAGGCGGCTTCCTTTACAAGGGCTTTTTTCTCGAAGGTCTTGCCGCTGCCGAAATAGACTTCCTGGACCTTGGGATGGTCGCGGATCTCCAGCGGCTTGCCTTCGGCGATCAGCCGTCCGCGCGCCAGCACGATCATGCGGTCGGCATAGGCGAAGACCACGTCCATGCTGTGCTCGGTGAACAGCACCGCCATGCCCCGGTCCATCACCAGCTGCTTGGTCAGGGCCATCAGCTCGTTGCGCTCGCGCGGCGCCATGCCCGCGGTAGGCTCATCCATGAGCAGCAGCTTGGGGTTGTTGGCCATGGCCATGGCCAGCTCCACGCGCTTGACGTCCCCATAGGCCAGCTCGCTGCAGGGCCGGTCGGCCTGGGCTTTCATGTTGACCTGCTCAAGCAGGGCGAGCGCTTCGTCGCGCTTGTGGTCCGCCGCGCGGCGCCACATGGAAAACATCTTGTGGTCCGCCGACAGCAGCGTCATCTGCACGTTCTCCACCACCGTGAGCGAGGAAAAGGTCTCGGCGATCTGGAAGGTCCGGCTGACGCCGCGCCGCCAGATCTCGCGCGGCGCCAGGCCGACGAGCTCCTGGGAGTCGAGCTGGATGGAGCCGCTGTCCGCGCGCAGCTGGCCGTTCACCATGTTGAAGGTGGTCGACTTGCCGGCGCCGTTGGGGCCTATCAGGGCCAGCAGTTCGCCGGCGGCGAGTTCGAAGTTGATGCCGTCCACCGCGCGGACGCCGCCGAACGATTTCCCCAGGCCCGTGACCTTGAGCAAGCTCATGATTTTTCTCCCGCCGCGCCGCGCCGGCTGGCCAGCAGCTGTTTGGCAAAGCCCGCGATCCCCTGCGGAAACAGCAACACCAGGATCAGGATGATGGCGCCCAGCATGGCACGCCAGTAGTCGGTGTTGCGCGCCACGGTGTCGTGCAGCCAGGTGAAGGTGACCGCGCCCACCACCGGCCCGACCAGGGTCTGGATGCCTCCCAGCAGCACCATCACCAGCCCGTCGATGGATTTGCCCACGTGCAGGCTCTCCGGCGAAATGCTGCCCTTGGAGAAGGCGTAGAGCGCGCCGGCCAGGCCCGCGAACGCGCCGGCGATCACGAAGGCCGCCCATTGCATGCGCTTGACGTTCATGCCGATGGCGTCCGAGCGCAGCACCGAATCGCGCGCCGCGCGCATGCCGTAGCCGAAGGGCGAATACAGCATGCGGTGCATGAACAGCACCGCGCCCACCACCAGGACCAGGGTCAGGTAGTAGTAGACGCGCTTGTCGGCCAGCCACGCGGCCGGCCAGACGCCGGTCAGCCCGTTGCTGCCGCCGGTGAAGGCGTCCCACTGGTAGCAGATGGCCCAGGTGATCTGCGCGAAGGCCAGCGTCAGCATCGCAAGGTAGACCCCGGACAGGCGCACGCAGAACCAGCCGTAGACGAAAGCCCCCAGCGCCGCCACCAGGGGCGCGACAACCAGCGCCAGCTCCATGGGCATGTTCAGGCTGCGCACCAGCAAGGCGGCGCCGTAAGCGCCCAGGCCGAAGTAAGCCGCGTGGCCGAAGGAGTGCATGCCGGCGGGGCCCATGATGAAGTGCAGGCTGGCCGCGAACAGCACCGCCACCAGCAGGTCGATCAGCAGCACGGTGACATAGGGCGATTGCGCCGCGAGCGCGGGCATCAGGGCCAACAGCAGCAGCAAGGCCGCGCCACCCGCCTTGTAGAGACGCTGCGGCCGGCGCAGGGGTTGCTCCGCCGCGCCCGCATGGCGGCTGGGCGCCTGGGGCCGGCCGAACAAGCCCCAGGGCCTGGCCACCAGCACCACGGCCATGACCAGGAACTCCACCACCAGGGTCAGCTTGGAAAAGGAAATGCTGATGCCGGCAATCTCGACCAGGCCCAGCCAGATGCAGATCGCCTTGAGCTCCGCGATCAGCAGCGCCGCCACATAGGCGCCGGGAATCGAGCCCATGCCGCCCACCACGACCACCACAAAGGCGGCGCCTATGATGTTGAGGTCCATCTCGAGGTTGGCGGGCTCGCGCGGCAACTGCAGCGCGCCGCCCAGGCCGGCCAGCAAGGCGCCCAGTGCGAACACGGCGGTGAACAGCCAGGCCTGGTTGACGCCGAGCGCGCTCACCATTTCGCGGTCCTGCGTGGCGGCCCTCACCAGCGTGCCCCAGCGCGTCCTGGTGAGCAGCAGCCAGAGCAGCCCCAGCACGACGGGCCCGGCCACGATCAGGAAAATGTCGTAAGAAGGAAACTGCCGGCCGAGGATGGAGACCGAACCGGTCAGGCCGGGCGCGCGCGGGCCCAGCAGCTCTTCGGCGCCCCAGAACCAGAGCACGCCGTCCTTGATCACCAGGCCCAGCGCAAAGGTGGCCAGCAGCTGGAACAGTTCGGGCGCGCGGTAGACGCGGCGCAGCAGCAGGATTTCCACCAGGGCGCCCAGCACGCCGACGGCCAGCGCGGCGATCAGCAGGGCCGGCCAGAAGCCCAGGCTGCTGCCCAGCGCACCCACCAGGGAATAGGCGACATAAATGCCGACCATGAAGAAGGAGCCGTGCGCGAAGTTGACGATGCGCGTGACGCCGAAGATCAGCGACAGCCCCGCCGCCACCAGGAACAGCGAGGACGCACCGGCCAGGCCGTTGAGCAGCTGCACGATAAAGCCTGAGAAGCTCATGAATAAACCTTTTCTTCGGGAAACCGGCAGCCTGCGGGCGCGACGGCCTGTCCGCCGCGCCTGGGGCCCCTGCGCACCGGGCAGGCCGGTGTGCCCGTGCTTTCAGTCGGCGGCGCGCATCTTCTTGACTTCGGCTGCGCTGGGCTGGAACTTGGCGCCGTCGAGGTAGCGGTAGTCGACCATCACGCCCTTGCCGCCGTCATTCTTGGTGCGGCCCACATAGGTGCCCATGGTGGACTGGTGGTCTTCCGGGCGGAACACCACGGGGCCGAAAGGCGTCGTCACTTGCAGGCCCCGGAACGCCGTGATCAGCTTCTCGGTGTCGGTGGACTTGGCTTTTTTGATGCCTTCGGCCAGGGACTTGATGGCGCTGTAGCCGACGACCGAGCCCAGGCGCGGATAGTCCTTGTACTTGCCGTGGTAGGCCAGGAAGAAGGCCTTGTGCTCGGGCGTCTGGATGCCGTACCAGGGATAACCGGTCACCACCCAGCCGTTGGGCGTTTCTTCCTTGAGCGGATCGAGGTACTCGGGCTCACCGGTCAGCAGGCTCACGACCTCGCGGCCCTGGAACAGGCCGCGGGTGTTGCCCTCGCGCACGAACTTGGAGAGGTCGGCGCCGAACAACACATTGAAGATGGCGTCCGGCTTGGCGTCGGCCATGGCCTGCACCACGCTGCCGGAGTCGACCTTGCCCAGGGGCGGGGCCTGCTCGGCCACAAACTCCACGTCGGGCTGGGCGGCCTTCAAAAGGGTCTTGAAGGTGGCCGCCGCGGACTGCCCGTACTCGTAATTGGGATAGACCACTGCCCAGCGTTTTTTCTTCATCGCGGCGGCTTCCGGCACCAGCATGGCGACCTGCATATAGGTCGAGGTGCGCAGGCGGAAGGTGTAGCGGTTGCCGTTCTGCCAGACGATCTTGTCCGTCAGCGGCTCGGCCGCCAGGAAGAAGAACTTCTTCTGCTTGGCGAAATCGGTCAGCGCCAGGCCGATGTTGGAGAGGAAGGAACCGGTGAGCACGTCGACCTTCTCGCGCGAGACCAGCTCCTCGGCGGCGCGCACCGCGTCACCGGGATTGGCGTTGTCGTCGCGGATGAACAGCTGCACCTTCTTGCCGTTGATGCCGCCCCCGGCATTGATCTCTTCGACGGCCAGCTCCATGCCCTTTTTGTAGGGCTCCAGGAAAGCGGGCTGGGCCTTGTAGCTGTTGACCTCGCCGATCTTGATGACGTCCTGCGCATGCGCCGTCATCATCGAAGCCATCAGACCCAGCAAGGTCACGGCGCTCAGCATCATCTTGTGGTGCGTCTTCATAAATACTCCTGTTTGTCGTGGATAGGATGGATGGGTAGCAGGCCCCGCGTCAGCGCAGCCCGTCCTCGCCCTTGATTTCGTGGACCTGCAACCCGCCCACGCGCGGTAGTGGCCGGCCACTGTCCGTGACGACGACAGCAACCACAATTTCATTGGCGCGCGGCGCATCGGCCACGCGCGCTTCCATGGCGTCGAAGTGGCTGCGCACAAAGGCCGCATCCTTGTGCCCCAGCGGCACGTCGATGGCCGTGCCCAGGCCGCCGCGCTTTTTGCTGGACGGCACCAGGGCCGCGCCTTTTTCCACCGCCAGCCGCAGGGGTGCGCCGAGCTTGGGGTGCAGGATGGCCGCGGCATGCTCGAGCTCGCCGGCCTCGCCCACAATCGCGGCCTTGCCGTAGCTGTGCGCCTGCCCCGGCGCTATGCCCAGGGCCTGCACGCATTTGCCGCCGAGCAGGCCGCCGAGTTCTTCGCCGATGGCGACCAGCTCGTCGAGCTTTTCCACGTAGGCCCCGGCAAAAGGGTTTTCTATCACGGCCATGGCCAGCGCCCGGCGTGTGGGCGGCGTGACGGTCTTCCCCATTTCGATCAGCGTCTCATCGACCTGGACAATGATTTTTCGGATCTTCGCGCTCATGGTGTTTCCTTGTCTCAATGTGTGGGGGTAGAGGTGGCGCGCGGCTCAGCGCAGGCCGTCCCATTTGGCGATCGCGCTGGCGGCCAGGCCGCCGACGCGCGCGTGGATGCGCGGGCCCGTGCTCATCGCGAGGATGAAGACGATTTCGTCGGGCAGGGGCGCGCCCGGCACGCGCACCTCGATGGCGTCGAAGTGGCTGCGCACATAGCTGGCGTTGACATGCGTCATCGGCACATCGAGCGCCGTCCCCGGCCCGCCCACTTTTTTGGTGGAGGGCACGATGGACAGCGCGTTGCCGGGCTGCCCGGTTTTTTCCTCGGCCTTGCCCTTGGCATAGGCATTGCGGTCGCCCTTCCAGCCCAGCAGCTCGCGCATGGCGTAGCCGCCCGGCACATGCCAGAGCGCGCCGTGCTCAAGTTCCCCGGCCGCGCCGACGATTGCGCCCTTGCCATAGCCCTCGATGCGCTCCGCCGGGACATCCATCGCGGCGCGCAGGCGCCGGGCCATGTCAATGCCGACGGGCTGCAGCGCGTCCATCATCGGCAGGATGTCGGGCTCATAGCGCCCGGCGAAGGGGTTGGCCAGCACCGCGGCAATCGCCCCGCGCAGCAGCGGCGTGGGCGCCTCGGGGCCGAATTCGTGCCGTATCTGCTCCACGTGCGTAAAGATGCGCCTGATTTCAATCATGGTTGAAGGTCCATTCATTTCATTAAGCAAATACCGAACCAGCTTGCCGGCCGCCGCGAGGGTTTTCCAGCCTTTGCACCGAGCCGCCGGTCGCGGTGCTCATGAACTGCCCCTGGCACACCAGCACCGCCGACCAGATCAGCCCGGCCGCGCGCAAGGTCTGGGCGCGCCTGAGGCCGGCGTGCAGCGCGCGGCCCACCAGCTCGGGCTCCAGCGGCGGCACCTCGACCGTGACGGGAATCGTGCCGAGGTCGCTGTCGTCCTTCAGCTCGCAAGCCGGCCGGCGCTGGATGCGCGCATCGGCCACATCCACCGCATTCGCGATCACGGTCGCGGCCGCGTCGGCTTCGGCGGCCGTGCGCGCCAGCACGGTGACGCTGTCGGCGATGCCCAGTGAAAAGCTCCGGCCGCGCCATCCGCTGGTGGCCACGCCGCGCACAGGCAGGGCGCTGTCGACCTCGAACTGCCCGTCGGTTTGCATGCCGTGCAGGATTTCATCGACGCCCAGGCGGTCGATGTCCGCATACAGGCCTATGCGCACCGACTGCGAAGGCGCGAGGTGAAGCGCGATGTCGCCCCCGTTGTTGATCCAGGCCCGCGTGATGCCGTTCGCCGCGTAGCAGGCGACCAGTTCCTGCGCCACCGCGCCGGCCACCGCGGCCATGGGGGTGATGAAGCCGCTCCGGTAGGGCCGGCACGCATGCCACATGCGCCGCGCCACCGGGCCGCTCAGCGGACACGGCCCTTGCACGGGCTGCCGCAACACAGGCAGTTCCCGCACCAGCTCGCCGAGAATGCCGCCGAAGCGCTGCCAGGCCTGCTCATGCGCCGCCTCCACCGCGGCCGGGCTGCCGTTGGCGCCTATGACGATGTCCATGGGCCCGTGCTGGAAATGCCAGCGGCCGTCGGGCAGTTGCGTGCGTTGGGCGTTCATGGCGAGCAGGCCTAGCCGAGGAGCGGGGGACGCGCCAGCGGCCAGGGATTGGCCGCCGGCAGCGCGGCCCAGGCCAGGGCCGTGGGCGCGCCTTCGTTGTGCCAGGCGCCGCGGTGCAGCGCGTGCTCCAGCGTGCGCACATGGTCCATGTGGCCGCCCAGCGCGCGGTAGTCGTCCAGCTTCATGCTGAACTCAATCGGCGCGACGATGGCCGGCGTGGGTACGGTCCCGAAGCTGTTGTCCGGCATGCGCATGACGTCGGCCATCACCGTGATCCCGCCGCCCGGCCAGACATAGGCCGGCGCGCCGCCGCAGGTGACATTCACCAGCGCGTCCTTGATGGCGCGCGTCAGCAGGACGGGGTTTTCGGTGACACCGGCGCGCAAGCTGCCGCCGGCCCCGCCGAGAAAGAGCACGGTGGACAGCGAGGGCTCGCAGTTCTCGCCGATGCGCTCCACGATGCGGCGCACTTCGGGCGGCATCTCCTGCTCGACCGGGTTGAGCGCCTCATCGAGCACATACCAGCTCGCATGCTCGCCGGTGGTGGAGGTCATCAGCAGGCGCAGGCCCGGCCAGGCCACGGACGCATCCCAGGTCTCGATGATGGACAGCGGGTCGGCGATGTCGGTGCCGCCCCAGCCCACACCGGGATTGGCAACCTGGAAATAGCGCCCCGGCGTGGACTTGCGCCCCCGCATCTTGATGCCGGAGGGCGGCATGTCCAGGCAGCGGCCGGCCTGGTGCTCGGTCAGCACGCCGGTGATGTGGTCGTCGACCACCACCACCTCATCGAGCTTGCCGAACAGCTGCTTGGCAAAGATGCCGACCGTGGCCGAACCGCAGCCCACGCGCATGCGTTTTTCCTCCACGCCGTTCACGACGGGCGCGCGGCCCGCCTGGATCAGGATTTGCGAGCCGCCGTCGATGGTGAACTCCACGGCCTGCTTGTTGCCCAGCGCCTGCATCATCTCGACCGTCACACGGCCTTCCTTCTTGCTGCCGCCGGTCAAGTGGTGCACGCCGCCCAGCGACAGCATCTGGGAGCCGTATTCGGCCGTCGTCACGTGGCCGACCACTTCGCCCTTGCAGCGCACATTGGCCTGCTCCGCGCCCAGGAAGCGATCGGTGTCTATCTTCACCTTGAAGCTGCAGTAGCTGAAAATCCCTTCGGTGACCACGGTGACCAGGTCCACGCCGGCCGCCTTCGACGACACGATAAAGGGCGCGGGCTTGTAGTCCGGGTAGGTCGTCGACGAGCCGACGCCGGTGACAAACACCTCGTCGGCCAGCAACAGGTCGCCGCTCCAGGCCGGCGCCGCGGGCGGGGCAGCTGCGGCGCCGCCCTGCGGCGCGGGCTGCGCCGCGGCTTCACGCCCCGCGAAAGAGACCAGCTGCGGCTCCGAACCCGACAGGGTGCGGCGCAGCAGCAGCACGGGGTCCACACGCACCAGGGTGCCGCCGTGGTTGGCATAGCGGTCGCAGGCACCGCTGCGGCCGTCGGAAATCTGGCACAGCACCGGGCAGGCATTGCACTCGATCTTCTCGCTGTTCATGCGCTCATTGCGCGGCCTGGCCTTTTCCAGCACCTGGGGAAGGCCGTCCCTGCCCGGCAGGCCGTCCGTTTTTGTGTGTTCGGTCATCGTGTTCACCTTGTTCGCACCGGCCCCATCCCGGGGCGCAATCCCCAATGTAGTGCGCACTTAATTTACATGTTGCATTTGCTACATTTAAATTCAATGTAGCGGATACGGAATTGCCGCGCAATAGGATTTGCACCGCGGCCTCCAATTTATTTTTAAAAATGTTGCAGGCACTTAACTTAAATGTTGCGTTCACTACATTAATGTGGCACATTGCCTGCATCGACGATCGCCGGCCCGAAGCGCCGCGCAAAGGAGTTCCTGTGACCCACGTAGTGACCGACGCCTGCATCAAATGCAAATACACCGACTGTGTGGACGTGTGCCCGGTGGATTGCTTCAAGCAGGGCCCGCACTTCCTGGTCATAGACCCGGACGAATGCATAGACTGTGCCGTCTGCATTCCGGAATGCCCGGTGAACGCCATTTACGCGGACACGGACACCCCCGAGCAGTTCAAGCCCTTCCTGGAAATCAACGCAAGGCTGTCCAAGCTGTGGCCCACCATTTCCAAGCGCATCGCGCCCCTGCCGGACGCCGAGCTGTGGAAAGACAAGACCGACAAGCTGGCGGGCCTGGATCTCGGCTGAAGGCCGCCGGCCCGCACCCCATTTCATACACCGACCGACCCTCCACACCCCCCCCACCATGAGCGCTTTCAACGAAGAAACCGTCCTGTCCGTTCACCACTGGACCAACCGCCTGTTCACCTTCACCACCACCCGCGACACCTCGCTGCGCTTTAGCAACGGGCACTTCACCATGATCGGACTCAGGGTCAATGACAAGCCCCTGCTGCGCGCCTACAGCATCGTGAGCCCCAACCATGAGGAGCACCTGGAATTCCTCAGCATCAAGGTGGAAGACGGCCCGCTGACCTCGCGCCTGCAGCACATCCAGGTCGGCGACAAGATCATCGTCGGGCGCAAACCCACCGGCACGCTGGTCATCGATTACCTGCTGCCGGGCAAGCGGCTGTACCTGCTCTCGACCGGCACGGGCCTGGCGCCCTTCATGAGCATCATCCGCGACCCGGCGACCTACGAGCGGTTCGAGCAGGTCGTGCTGGTCCACGGCGTGCGCCAGGCCGACGAGCTGGCCTACCACGACCTGGTCGTCGAGCACCTGCCCCAGCACGAATTCCTCGGCGACCTGATCTCCAGACAGTTGCTGTACTACCCCACCGTCACGCGGGAGGCCTACCGCAACATGGGGCGCGTCACCGACCTGATCGAAAGCGGAAAGATGCAGGCGGACCTGGGCCTGCCGCCGCTGGACGCGGCGCACGACAGGGTCATGATCTGCGGCAGCCCCGGCATGCTCAAGGATCTCAAACACATGCTCGAAGGCAGGGGCTTCACGGAAGGCAACACCTCCAGGCCGGGCGACTTCGTCATTGAACGCGCCTTCGCCGAGCAGTGAGGAGGAAGATGGCCCGGCGTTTGCTTGCACCCTACACTAGTACTGCAACCCGAAAGCATCGAAACATGAAAGCGCGTCTTCGCACCCATGGCGGCGTTGCAACCCTTGCGAAGGCGTCCAGCCTTCGCTGCGGCTTGCGCCTTGCCCTGGGCACGAATCCATCGCTTTCATTGTGTTTCGCTACTCCCGGGTTGCAGTACTAGCCGGGAAATTTCTTCCCCGGCTGCAACCCGCCCACCCCTTTGCCAACCGCGACCGGACACCCATCCATGACAGTGAAGACAGCCAGAACCACCACGCCGCGCGCCGCGACGCCCAAACGCGCGGCGGCCAAACGGCCGGGCGTGCGGGAGCAGGCCGCGCAAACCACACGCGACAACATACTGCGCGCGGCAACCAAGGTCTTCGCGCGTTACGGCTACGACGGCGGCAGCGTGGAGAAAATCTCCAAGTCGGCCAAGTCCTTCGACCGCATGATTTATTACTACTTCGGCAGCAAGGAAGGCTTGTTCATCGAAGTTCTCGAAGACATGTACCGCCGCATGAACGACGCGGAGCTCGAACTGTCGCTGGACATCGAGCATCCCATCGAGTCCCTGACGGACGTGATCTGCTTCGTGGTCTCCTACTACAGCAAGAACCCGGAATTCATCACCCTGCTCAACACGGAGAACCTGCACCGCGGCAAGCACATCGCCAAATCGCAGCGCGCGCGCGACTATTCGTCGCCTGCCATCGCCATCATCCGGCAGCTGCTGGAAAGCGGCGTGCGCAAGAAAATCTTCCGCTCGGACATCTCCGCCCGCAACGTCTACCTGCTCATCGCGGCGACGGGCTACTTTTACATCTCCAATCGCCACACGCTGTCGGCCTTCCTCGGCGAAGACCTGCAGTCGCCCGAAGCGCTGGCCCAGTGGCAGGCCTTCATCATCAGCACCGTGCTGCGCACCGTCATGCTGAACCCCTGATTTCCCCACACACCACCGAAAAGAGGCCATCCATGGCAGAAGCAGCATCGACCGGCAAGTCTGGAAAAGTCGTCATCAAAAACATCGGCTTGCTGCTGTCCGGCGACATAGACCGCCCCATCCTGGACGCCGACACCATCGTCGTGAACGACGGGCTGATCGTGGCCGTCGGCAAGGCCAAGGACTGCGACACCGCGCACGCGCAGACCGTGATCGACGCGCAGCGGACCTGCGTGGCGCCCGGGCTGATCGACAGCCATGTGCACCCGGTCTTCGGCGACTGGACGCCACGCCAGAACCAGATCGGCTGGATAGACTCGACCATGCACGGCGGCGTCACCACCATGATTTCGGCCGGCGAAGTTCACCTGCCGGGACGGCCCAAGGACATCGTGGGCCTGAAGGCGCTGGCCATCACCGCGCAGCGCGCTTTCGACAACTTCCGCCCGGGCGGCGTCAAGGTCCTGGCCGGCGCGCCCATCATCGAAAAAGGCATGACCGAGCAGGACTTCAAGGACCTGGCCGAGGCCGGCGTCACCCTGCTCGGCGAAGTGGGCCTGGGTTCCGTCAAGGCGGGCTACGAGGCCAAGGAGATGGTCGGCTGGGCGCGCAAATACGGCATCCAGAGCACCATCCACACCGGCGGCCCGTCGATTCCGGGCTCCGGCCTGATCGACAAGGACGTGGTGCTGGAGGCTGACGCGGACGTGATAGGCCACATCAACGGCGGGCACACGGCGTTATCAGAAGCGCATGTCTGCGAACTCTGCGAGAAGTCCTCGCGCGCGATCGAGATCGTCCACAACGGCAATGAGAAGGTCGCGATCGCCGCCGCCCAGGCGGCGCTGCAGCTCAAGTGCCCGCACCGCGTCATCCTGGGCACCGACGGCCCCGCCGGCTCGGGTGTCCAGCCGCTGGGCATGCTGCGCCTGATCTCCCTGCTCTGCAGCCTGGGCAACATCCCCCCGGAGCTGGCCTTCTGTTTTGCCACCGGCAACACGGCGCGCATCCGCAAACTCAACTGCGGCCTGATAGAAGCCGGCCGCGATGCCGACTTTGTCTTCATGGACAAGGCCCAGCACTCCGCCGGGCGGGACATCCTCGACAGCATCCAGCGCGGCGACATCCCCGGCGTCGGCATGGTGATGATCGACGGCCTGGTGCGCTGCGGCCGCAGCCGCAATACGCCGCCGGCCACACAAATTCCCGTCGTCGTCGCGGCCTGAGGCTGCCTCCATTTTTTTCCCCGCGCGGGGATAGCCCTGCGCGCCACTTTTTCATCACCCGTCAAGGAATTGGTCAATGAAGGTTCTGGTCCCCGTCAAACGTGTAGT
>NZ_AKIV01000031.1 GCF_000282655.1 Polaromonas sp. CF318 | reverse complement strand
CCCACATAGGCGGCCGCCACGACCTCGCTCTGCTCGGCCTGCGCGAGTTCGGCGATCGCATGCACGGCCGCGATTTCCATCTCGACGGTGATGGTGGAGGCGCCGGCATCCAGCGCGCCGCGGAAGATATAAGGAAAGCACAGGACGTTGTTGACCTGGTTGGGATAGTCGGTGCGGCCGGTCGCCATGATGGCGTCGTCGCGCACGGACTTGACGTCCTCGGGCGTGATCTCGGGATTCGGGTTTGCCAGCGCCAGGATGATGGGCTTGGCCGCCATTTTGGCGACCATGTCCTTCTTGAGCACGCCGCCGGCCGACAGGCCCAGGAAAATGTCCGCGCCCGCGATCACCTCGCCCAGGGTGCGCGCGTCGGTCTTCTGCGCGAACTGGATCTTGTCCTCGTCCATCAGCTCGGTGCGGCCTTCATAGACCACGCCGGCCAGGTCGGTCACGAACACGTTTTCGCGCTGTATGCCCAGCTTGAGCAGCAGGTTCAGGCAGGCCAGCGCCGCCGCGCCCGCGCCGGAAGTCACCAGCTTGACCTGGCCGGGGCCCTTGCCGACCACCTTGAGCGCATTGAGCACCGCCGCGCCGACCGTGATGGCCGTGCCGTGCTGGTCGTCGTGGAACACCGGGATCTTCATGCGCTTGCGCAACTCGCGCTCCACATAAAAGCAGTCGGGCGCCTTGATGTCTTCCAGGTTGATGGCGCCGAAGGTCGGCTCCAGCGAGGCGATGATGTCGACCAGCCTGGCCGGGTCTTTTTCGTCGATCTCGATGTCGAACACGTCGACGCCGGCGAACTTCTTGAACAGCACGCCCTTGCCTTCCATGACCGGCTTGGAGGCCAGCGGGCCGATGTCGCCCAGGCCCAGCACGGCGGTGCCGTTGGTCACCACGGCCACCAGGTTGCCGCGGCTGGTGTATTTGAAGGCGTTGTTCGGGTCCTTGACGATTTCCTCGCAGGGCGCCGCAACGCCGGGGGAGTAAGCCAAAGCCAGGTCGCGCTGGTTGGTCAGCTGCTTGGTCGCTGCGATGGCCACCTTGCCGGGGGTCGGAAACTCGTGGTATTCAAGCGCGGCGCGGCGCAGTTCAGCGCGTTTTTCTTCACGGTCGGCAGGCGTCGCGGCGGGGGGGGTCAGCATCAGCAGGGTCTCCAGCGGGAACGGTCGGATGACCGTCAATTTCTTGTAAGGGTCTGCGATTGTAGGCCGTTGGAGGGGAAAACCCTAGTAAGTGAATCTACGCAAAAAGGTGGATCGCTTTTGACTTTTGGGCATGGAAAGCCGTGTTGCCGTGAAGCTGGTTCACGATAACGGCGCGTAGATGTTTTTTGAACGCTTTAAGCGCGAAATACAGAACAGGTGGCCGGGCCGGCGGCCCGGCCGCTCAGCGCGCCACGCCCAGCAACTGGTCCAGGCGCTCGGGCTGCTCGCGCAGCGCCTGGGCCGTGCCCGTGTGCACCACCATGCCGCGGTCCAGCACCACGGCGCTGTCGGAAATCGCCAGGATGGCCTGCGGGTGCTGCTCCACGATGATGGCGCTCAGGCCCTCCTCGCGCGTGATGCGGCGTATGGCGCGCAGCAGCTCCTCCACGATGATGGGCGCCAGGCCTTCCAGCGGTTCATCGAGTAGCAGCAGCCTGGGGTTGAGCACCAGCGCCCGGCCCACGGCCAGCATCTGCTGCTCGCCGCCCGACAGCTGCGTGCCCAGGTTGGTCTTGCGCTCGGCCAGGCGCGGGAACATCGCGTACACCCCGTCGGGGTTCCATTTGCCCGGCCGCGCCACCGCCGTCAGGTTCTCGTGCACCGTCAGCGACTTGAAGATGTTGCGCTCCTGCGGCACCCAGCCTATGCCGCTGGCTGCGCGTTCGTGCGAGGGCAACTGGTGCAGCGCCACCATGGCCGGCCCTGCGCCGAAGGAAATGGACCCGCCGTGCTGGCGCGTTGCGCCCGCCAGGGTGTTGATCAGCGTGGTCTTGCCGGTGCCGTTGCGGCCCAGCAGCGCGAGGGTCTGGCCTTCACCCAGTGTGAACGAGACCTCGTGCAGCACCACCGCCTCGCCGTAGCCGGCGCGCAGTTTGTCGACCTTGAGCAGCTCAGCCATGGGCCACCTCCTCGCCATGGCCCAGGTAGACCGCCTTGACCTGCGGGTCGGCCGCAATCTGCTCGGGCGTGCCCTCGGTCAGCAGCGTGCCGTTGACCAGCACCGTCATGGTGGTGGCGAAACTGAACACCAGGTCCATGTCGTGCTCGATCAGCAGCACGGAAACGTCGGCGGGCAGCGCGGCCACGGTTTGCAGCAGTTCCTCGCGCTCGCCGGCCGGCACGCCCGCCACGGGTTCGTCCAGCAGCAGCACGCGCGGCTCGCAGGCCAGCGCCACGGCGATCTCCAGCAGGCGGCGCTTGCCGTAGGCCAGCACGCGGGTCGGCTGGTCCATCACCTCCGTCAGGTGAAACTGTTCCAGCAATTGCTCACAGCGTTCGGCCACGGCCCGGTTACGGCCCAGTGCCTGCCACCACTTCGCGCCCAGGCCGGCCTGCTGCGAGACAACCAGCGCCAGCGTCTGCAGCGGCGTGAGCGAGTCGAACAGCTGGTTGATCTGGAAGGTGCGCACCATGCCGCGCTTGACGCGCTGGTGCGGCGCCAGCCGCGTGATGTCCTCGCCTTCGAGGACGATGCGGCCCTCGGTGGGTTGCAGCACGCCCGTCAGCAGGTTGACCAGCGTGGTCTTGCCCGCGCCGTTGGGGCCTATCAGCGCATGGCGCGCGCCGCGCCGCAGGTTCAGGCTCACATTGTTGGTGGCGGCGATGCCGCCGAAGCGCATCACCAGGCCTTGCGCGGACAGCACCGCGTCCTGGGCGCTCATGGCCGGCCTCCGCGCCGCGGCAGCCAGGTCCAGGGCCGGACCAGGCGCTCGCGGCCCACCAGCACCAGCACCACCAGGAAAAGGCCTATCCAGAAGGTCCAGTACTGCGGCGTGATGGACGAGAGCGCATCCTGCATCAGCTTGAACACAATCGCCCCGGCCACGCCGCCATAGAGCCAGCCCACGCCGCCCACCACCAGGATCAGCAGCACGTCGGCCGAGCGGTGGAACTCGAACAAGTCCAGCGAGGCAAAGCCGGTGGTCTGCGCCAGCAGCGCCCCGGCCGCCCCGGCCACGCCGGCCGCCACCGTGTAAACCACCGCCAGCCGGGATGCGACCGGAATGCCGATGGCCATGGCGCGCAGGCGGTTGTCGCGTATCGCCTTGAGCGTCGCGCCCAGCGGTGAATGCACCAGGCGACGCATCAGCATAAACAGGATGAGCAGTACGGCCAGCGAGTAATAGGCACCCGTGCGGCCCGAGAGGTCGAATTCGAAGCGGCCCAGCAGCGGGCCCATGACCACGCCCTGCAGGCCGTCGGCGCCGCCGGTCAGCCAGTCCAGCTTGTTGGCCAGCTCCAGCAAAATCAGCGCCACGCCCAGCGTCACCATCAGCCGCGTCAGGTCGCTGCCGCGCAGAATGGTCAGCGAACAGACCGCGCCCAGCAACGTGGCCGTGGTGATGCCCACGGCCAGCCCCAGCAGCGGGTCGGGCATGACCAGCTTGGCGAACAGCGCCGCCGCATAACCGCCTATGCCGAAGAAGGCCGCATGGCCCAGCGAGACGATGCCGGTGTAACCCAGCACCAGGTCCAGCGACACCGCGAACAGCGCGACGATGGCGATCTCGTTGATGAGGGAGGCATGGCTGGGCATCAGCACCGGTGCGGCGAAGGCGATGAGCCAGAGCACCGGCTCCCAGGGTTTCCAGCGGCTGCTTTTAAGCAGCGAAGTCTGGGCGTTCATCTATTTGCCTCCCTTGCGCACAAAGAGGCCCTGCGGCCGCCAGATCAGGATCACGATCATCAGGCTGTAGACGATGAAGGCGCCCAGCTTGGGGATGTAGTACTTGCCCGCCACGTCGGCGATGCCCAGCAGCAGCGCGGCCAGCAGCGGCCCCGTGATCGACGAGGTGCCGCCCACGGCCACCACGATCAGGAAATAAATCATGAACTTGAGCGGAAAGCCCGGGTCCAGGCCCAGCACCTCGGCGCCCAGCGCGCCGCCCAGGCCGGCCAGGCCCGAGCCCACGGCGAAGGTCGAGAGGAACACGACGTTGACATTGATGCCCAGGCCGGCCGCCACGCGCTGGTCGTCCACCGAGGCGCGCAGGCGGCTGCCGAAGCGCGTGCGCGCCAGCAGGTATTGCAGGCCCACCGTCAGCGCCGCGCAGACCGCGATGATGAACAGCCGGTAGTGGCCCATGCCCAGCATCCAGGCACCGCTGCCGATCTCGGTGCGGCCCTTGAGCCATTGCGGCAGCTGCACGATCTGCTGCGTCGAACCGACGAAGTAGTCCACGCTGGCCACCGCCATGAATACCAGGCCTATCGAAAACAGCACCTGATCCAGGTGCGGCTTGTTGTACAGCGGCCGGTACAGCGTGCGCTCCAGTACGGCGCCCAGCAGCGCCGAGCCGATAAAGGCCAGCGGCAGGCACAGCAAAAACGGCACGCCGAAATGCTGCATCAGCAGCACGGTGATATAGCCGCCGGCCATGGCGAAGGCGCCGTGCGCGAGGTTGATGAAATTCATCAAACCCATGGTCACCGCCAAGCCCACCGCCAGGATGAACAGCAGCATGCCGTAGGCGATACCGTCGAAAAGAAGGGTCAGCATGCTTTTGCCGGATGATCCGTGTTTGCTTGAAGGAGCCTATTCCAAGGAAGGGCGCGGAACCGGCTTTGCCGGGCCGCAGAGCTTGCCCCCAGCAGGGGGGGAGGCGCCGCGAAGCGGCGCTTCGGGGGGTTATTTGCTCTTCCCTGGGTCCTTGACGTCCTTGATCACGTCAAATTCCACGTTGTAAAGCTGGCCGTCCTTCTTCTCGACCTTGCGCAGGTAGACGTCCTGCACGATGTCGCGCGTCTGCGCGTCGATGAAGATCTTGCCGCGCGGGCTTTCAAACAGCTGGCCCTTCATGGCTGCGAGCAGCGCGTCGCCGCCGCCCTGGCCCTTGCTGGTTTTGAGCGCTTCGTAAATCACGCGCATGCCGTCATAGCCGCCGACCGCCATGAAGTTGGGGCGCAAGCCCTTGTTGGCCTTGGAAAAAGCCTCCACAAACTTCTTGTTCACGGCCGAGGGATGCGCCGCCGAGTAGTGGTGCGAGGTGACCACGCCCAGCGCGCCGTCGCCCATGTCGTTGAGCTGGTCGTCGTCCGTCACGTCGCCGGTGGCGATCAGCCGTATGCCGGCCTTGTCCAGGCCGCGCTCGAGGAATTGCTTCATCACCGCGGCGCCCGCGCCCGAGGGCACAAAGACGAACAGCGCGTCGGGTTTGTTGTCCCGCACCTTTTGCAGGAAGGGCGCGAAGTCCGGGTTGCGCAGCGGCACGCGCAGCGCGTCGGTCACCTCGCCGCCGTTGAAGGTCAGGCGGTCCTTGAAGAATTTTTCGGCGTCTATGCCGGGGCCGTAGTCGGACACCAGCGTGACCACTTTCTTGATGCCGTTCTTGGGCGCCCAATCGGCCAGCGCGACCGAGACCTGCGGCAAAGTGAAACTGCTGCGCACGATGTAGGGCGAGGCCTGCGTGATGCTGGAGGTCGCCGCCGCCATCACCACCATGGGCGTTTTGGACTGCGTCGCGATGGGTGCGGTGGCCAGGGCCGAGGGCGTGATGCCGAAGCCGGCCAGCACATTGACCTTGTCATTGACCACCAGCTCCTGCGCGAGGCGGCGCGTGGTGTCCGGCAGCGAGGTGTCGTCCTTCACGATCAGCTGTATCTTCTTGCCCGCCACGGTGTCGCCGTTCTGCGCCATGTAAAGCCGCGCGGCCGCCTCGATCTGCCGGCCAGTGGTGGCCTGCTGGCCCGTCATCGGCAGGATCAGGCCTATCTTGAAGGTATTGTCCTGGGCCAGCGCCGGGGCGGCGGCAAGGGCTGCGGCCGACAGCGCGGCGGCGGTGAGGAAGGTACGTTTTTTCATGCTTGTCTCCTGGTAATTTCTCTCAGTGTCGGACGCCGCGTTCAAACCGGCGGGCCGCGGCTTCCTGGCATTTGGCCGCAAAACGCTGCGAGTCTAGTCTGAGTGCGCTATCAGCACAAATGTTCTTCATACGAACGCCATGGGCTTTTATTCTGGCGCTTGCCGTTTCCCGGTGGGGCTCCGGTGCGGCGGCGTTGCGCGATCATCGCGCACATGGCCTGTTGATCGCACACAAGTTGCGCCCTCATTTTCAAGTTCGCTCAAGCATCGGGCCGGTAGGAAGAATCCAGCGTCACCGAGCCGACCACGCGCGAGACGCAGGCGCACAGCCGTGTGTTTCCCTGTTTCTCATGTTCGCTCAGAAAGACGTCGCGATGGTCGATCTCGCCGTCCAGCGCCAGCACGTCCAGCGTGCACAGGCCGCACTCGCCGCGCTTGCAGTCGGACACGGCTTCCACACCGGCCTGCTCCAGCGCGTCCAGCAGGCTGCAGTCGGCCGGTACGGTGATGTCCAGCGCGTGGCGTGGAATCCGCACACGAAAGGCCTGCGGCGCCAGGCGTCCGCTATTGCCGAAGGTCTCATAACGCAGGTCGGTCGCCGGCCGGCCCGAGGCTTCCCAGGCATGGCGCGCCGCGTCCAGCATGGGCACGGGGCCGCAGACATACATTTGCGCACCGGCCGGCAAGGCCGCGATCTCGGCGGCGAAATCGATGCGCGCGTCGACGGCCGCATGCAGCCGCGGGCCCAGGCAGGCCTGCAGCGCCTGGCCGTAAGCCAGCTCGGCTTCGCTGCGCACGCCGTACAGCATACGCAGCGGCCGGCCCGATGGCGCGCAGCGCCCGGCCAGCGACTGGGCCATGCCCAGCAGCGGCGTGATACCTATGCCGCCGGCCACCAGCAGGTAGGCCGGCGCGTTGAGGTCCAGCGGGAAATGGTTGTGCGGCCCGCTGAGCTGCAGCCGGTCGCCGGCGGCC
>NZ_AKIV01000030.1 GCF_000282655.1 Polaromonas sp. CF318 | reverse complement strand
GGCCGCGCCGCAGGGTGCGGCTGCCGCCGTCATCGGCGGGTTCCATCGGTTCGGCAAGGGGCGTGGAAGGTTTTGAAGAAGAAGAACGCGGGGCCATGCAGGGGACTATAAAACGTCCGCTGGCCGGACGTTTGAATTTGTTGCCTGGCGGGGCCTGGTCAAGAATTTCCCTGTTGCCGCCAAGCCGCCCCCAGAGGCCAGGCACACGCAGCGCATACCAACAACAGGAGACACTTCTATATGAGTTTGTTCAAGACCCCATCGCGCCGGGCGGCCCTGGCCGCGCTGTTCACAGCCTTCGCCTGCACCACCCTGCCCGCCCGGGCCCAGCCCGCGGCCTGGCCCAGCAAGCCCATCAAGCTGGTCGTCGGCTATGCGGCCGGCGGCGCCACCGATGTGATTGCGCGCATTGTTGCCGTGGAGCTCGGCAAGCAGCTGGGCCAGCCCGTGCTGGTGGACAACCGCGCGGGCGCCAACAGCAATGTGGGCGCCGAGATCGTCGCGCGCGCGCCGGCCGACGGCTACACCCTGTACGTCTACACCATCGCCAACACCATCAATGCCTCGCTCTACGACAAGCTGGGCTACGACCCGCTCAAAGACTTCGAGCCCATGGGCCTGATCGCCAAGGTGCCCAACATCCTGGTGGTGAACCCGCAGCTGCCCGTCAAGACCCTGGCCGACTACGTGAACTTCGCCAAAACTTCGCCCAACGGCATCACCTTTGCCTCGTCCGGCAGCGGCTCGTCGATCCACCTCTCGGGCGAGATCTTCAAGATGGCGGCCAAGGCGCCCATGCTGCATGTGCCCTACCGCGGCAGCGCACCGGCCGTCACCGACCTGCTGGGCGGCCAGGTGCAGTCCATGTTTGACAACGCGCCCTCGGTCCTGCCGCATGTGCGCGGCGGCAAGCTCAACGCGATCGCCATCACCAGCGCCCAGCGCTCGCCGCTGCTGCCCGAGGTGCCCACGGTGGCCGAGTCGGGCTTCCCGGGTTTTGACGTGCAGTCCTGGTTCGGCATCGCCGGGCCGGCCGGCACGCCGCAAGCCGTGGTGCAGCGCGTGAACAGCGAGCTCGTCAAGCTGCTGGCCCTGCCCGAGGTGCGCCAGCGCCTGCTCAACCTCGCAGCCACGCCCGAGCCCGGCACGCCCGCGCAGATGCGCAGCTGGACACTCTCGGAAGCCAAACGCTGGCGCGAGGTGGTCAAGCAGTCCGGCGCGCGCGCTGAATAACAACCAGGGAAAGGGAAGCACCGCATGAACCCGATTGATTTTTTCTGGCGCGCCGCCGAACGCTGGCCCGAGCGCATCGCGATCGACGCGCTCGAAGGCACGCTGCGCTACGACGCGCTGGCCGCCTGGGTCTCGGCCTTTGCCGCCGCATTGGTAGAGATAGACCCGCTGCCGCAAAGCCGTGTCGCGATCTGCGCCGGCAACAGCAGCGAGCACATCGCCGCGCTGCTGGCCGTGCTGGCCTGCGGCAAGACCTGGGTGCCGCTCAACCCCAAAAGCACCGCCCCTGAAATCCGCCGCATCATTGACGCCACCGAGCCGTCCATCATCATCCTGGACGCCGAGTGCGTGCCCCTGCTCGAAGGCGCGCCCGGCCGGCGCATTTATTGCGGCGTGGCCGGCAATGACGGCGCCCCCAGCCTGGCCGCGCTGAGCGCGCGCCACGCGGGCGCTCAGCGCCCCAGCTTCATATTGCCGCCCGAGGCCACCCAGGCCATCAAGTTCACCGGCGGCACCACAGGCGCGCCCAAGGGCGTGATGCAGACCTACCGCGCCTGGATGGCCAACATCAGCAACCAGATCCATGCCTGGGGTTTTGACGAGCATGAGCGCTATGTGGTGGCCGCGCCCATCACCCACGGCACCTCGACTTACCTGCTGCCCATACTGGCCCAGGGCGGCTGCCATGTGCTGTTGGCCGGCGCGGGCGCCGAGGCCGTGCGCGCGGCCTTCCAGCACAAGGGCGGCACCGTGAGTTTTATGCCGCCCACGCTGGTCTACATGCTGATGGCCCTGCCCGGTGCATCGCGCGCCGACTTCCCGAAACTGCGCCGCCTGATCTACGGCGGCGCCCCCATGCCGCCCGAAAAAATCCGCGAAGTGCGCGACTTCTTCGGCCCGGTGCTGGGCACCACCTACGGCCAGACCGAGGCCCCGCAAATCTTGACCGTGATGCGGCCCGAGGATTTTGAGGACGAGCGCAACTGGGCCGCCGTGGGCCGCACCACCTGGTTCAGCGACGTGGCCGTCATGGCGCCCAACGGCCGGCTGCTGCCCGCGGGCGAGGTCGGCGAGGTGGTGGCGCGCGGCGATTTGCTGATGTCGGGCTACTGGCGCCTGCCCGGCCTGACGGCTGAAACCATTGTGGACGGCTGGCTGCACACCGGCGACCGCGGCCTGATTGACGAACGCGGCTACCTTTACCTCAAGGACAGGCTCAAGGACCTGGTCATCACCGGCGGCTTTAACGTCTACCCCGTGGATGTGGAGAACGCGCTGGGCCAGCACCCGGCCGTGCATGAATGCGCAGTCTTCGGCATACCGGACGACAAATGGGGCGAAGCCGTGCAGGCGGCGGTGCAACTGCGCCCCGGCTGGCAAACCAGCCAGGCCGAGCTGATCGCCTTTGTGCGCGAACGCCTGGGCCCGGTGCAGACCCCCAAACACATCCACTTCCACGACAGCCTGCCGCGCTCGCCCGTCGGCAAGGTGCTCAAAAGCGCCGTGCGCGCGCAGGCCCTGGCGCTAGCAGGTGCCACAACCGCAACGTCCCCCTGAAAGATTACTTTCCATGAGCAACAGCAGCAAACCCAGCGCCAAGCCCGTCACCAGCCTGTGCACCCATACCCTCACCAGCCTGCACTACCGCAATGCCGACCTGGTGCAAGACCTGATGGGCAAAAAGACATTCACCGAAGTGATGCTGATGCAAATCCTGAACCGCGCACCGCGCGGCGTGGACCTGCGCATCACCGACGCGGTACTGATTGTGTTGATGGAACACGGCCTCACACCCAGCGCCATCTCCACCCGCCTGGTCTATATGAGCGCCCCCGAAAACCTGCAAGGCGCCGTCGCCGCCGGCCTGCTGGCCGTGGGCAGCTCCTTCGTCGGCACCATGGAAAACTGCTCAGGCCTGCTGGACCGCATCTCCGCGGCAGCCGACCCCGAAGCCGAAGCCCTGGCCATCGCCAGCCACTACAAAAACCTCAAAAGCCCGATTCCCGGCTTCGGCCACCACCTGCACAAGCCGGTAGACCCACGCGCCTACAAGCTGCTCGACCTGGCCCGCGCCGAACCCGAACTGGCCGGCGACAAGATTCGCGCACTCGAAAAACTCTCAACCGCCGTCGATGCCGTCGCGGGCCGGCCCATCACCATCAATGCGACCGGGGCCGTCGCGGCGCTGCTGGGGGAGATCGGCGTGCCGACCGCCGTGATGCGCGGCTTTGCCGTCATTTCTCGCGCGGCCGGGCTGGTCGCGCATATCGTCGAGGAGCAGAACAGCCCCTCGGGGCGGTTTATTTGGGAGACGGTGGAGGGGGCTGTGCCGTTTGTGGCCGCAAGGGGCCAAGTGGGAACTGGTGCTGCTTAGGCATTTTGGCTAGGCGTGTGGATCTGTTGATTTCTCACTTGTTGATCTGCTGTCTCTGAGGGATCGGGGCGACACCGGCCGGTTTGCGACACGGCGCGCCAGCCGAACTCATGACAGGCCGGGAGTGGTCAACGGACATTAGCAAGAGTTCTCCTCACCATTCCCAAACAGCAACTTGGTATTGTTGGACAAGGTTAGGGAGTCTTCTGGTCATCCGTCTGATGTGCCCCACTAATTGTTGAATTGCACTGAAGTTTGACCCGAGGGGGCGCTGACGCCGCTTTTTGATTTTTATCTATCGACCTATCGCACCCCGCGTGTCGATGCCATCGATGTTCAAGGCATGGCCGGCCAAAGCATTGGCCAGTGCAATTTGTCCAGGCTCGGTGTTTGTCCATTGTGAGTGGCCAAGCCCATTGAATGGACAGGCAGAGGCTGCCCAAGCCTGACCCACAGCGCACGCCTTGGGCGGCTCCCATAAGCCATCGTGCAGCAAGGGCGCCGGCTGCCCAAAAGCCAAAGTCCAAATCTGAGTACCTTAAAATCCATTTAACAACTCATATTTAGATTTTTATTAGATTTAATAGAATATATTTAGACTTTTATTTAAAATTCTATTGATATCTATCCATCTAAGCAGATAATCACTCTTATTTGGACTTTTAAATCTTTTAAGAATCCAAATTTAGATTAATTTTATGAAACCCATCCCTTTCTCCGTTGACCGGACCCTGCAGCGCCTTGGCCAGAACATCGCGCTGGCGCGGCTGCGCCGCAACCTCTCGCAGGCGGCATTGGCGGAGCGCATAGGCACGTCGGTGAACACGGTGCGGCGCATGGAGGCGGGCCACCCGGGTACCGCGCTGCAGCACCTGGCGCGCACCCTGCAAGTGTTGGGCGGCCTGGGTGCGCTGGACCAGTTGCTGGACACGCAGCAAGACGCTGTTGGGCTGGCGCTGATGGATGAGAAACTGCCGCGCCGGGCGCGTTTGCCCAAGGCCAGGGCTGATAGCGGCGCTTTCTGAATCGCCCCAAGGAATCGCCATGGCCACCCCTCCCAAAAAAACCAAAGCCCCGGAGCCGGGCGGCAAGTCGGAGCTGGACGTCTTCATCGGGCGCGACGAACTGCCCGTAGGCAAGCTGGTTTATGTGAAGGCCGGCCAACGGGAGTTTTCGCAGTTCGCGTATGCGCCGGCATGGCTGACAGAGGCGCGCGTATTTGACATCTCGCCAGACCTGCAACGTGTGCAAGGCTTCCAGGTCCGCAAGGCGCCCGGCAAGGATGACTCCTGTTTTTTCCAGGCCCTGGCCGACACCGAGCCGGACGCATGGGGCCGCCGCGTGATCGCGCGCGCGCATGCGAAAGAGCGCAAGAGCAAGCCCGCGCTGGGCGCGCTGACGGAACTGGACTATTTATGCGCGGTGGACGACTTCAGCCGCATCGGCGCGCTGCGCCTGCGCGACGCGAAGCGCGGCTACCTGCGCGCGCCCGAAGAAGGAAAACGCGCCACACCGCCCTTGCTGGAGCTTGAAAAAATATTAAGCGCCTCGCGTGCGGTGGAGCTGAACACGGAGTCGGCCGCCGACCTCAAGTACCTGCAGGGCAAAGGCACCTCGCTGGGCGGAATGCGCCCGAAGTGCACGGTGGTGGACAGCGACGGCTGGCTGGCCATGGGCAAGTTTCCGAGTGCGCAGGACGAGCGCAGCGTCACGCGCGGCGAAGTTTTGGCCTTGCGCCTGGCGGAGAAAGCCGGCATAGACACCGCCAGGGCGCGCGTGGTGATGGTGCAGGGTGAGCCGGTGGCGCTGATCCGGCGCTTTGACCGCACCGCGGACAACGGACGGATTCCCTATATGTCGGGCGCCACCTTGCTGCAGGCCGGCCGCAACGAGGAGCGGGCCTACGCGGAAGTGGTGGACGCGATGCGCTCCAGGGTCGTTGAATTCGCGAACGACACACGGCAGCTCTGGCGCCGGCTGGTGTTCAACCTGTTGATCACCAATGTCGACGACCACTTGCAGAACATCGGCTTTCTGTATGTGGGCAAAAACCTGTGGCGCCTGGCGCCGGCGTTTGACCTGAACCCCTTCCCCGACAAGGAGCGGGAGTCCAAGACCTGGCTGAGTGAAGACACGGGCGCCATCACCTCGGTGGAGCAATTGCTGGCGCAAGCCGCGCGCTTTGAACTGACGCCCGAGGATGCGCTGCGCACCCTGGCGGAAGTGGTGGCGGCCGTCGTGCAGTGGCGGACTGTCGCCGTTTCAAGCGAGGTGAGCCTTTTGCCCCGGGAACTGGAGGACTTTGCGCCTGCGTTCGAGCATGCGGAGCTTGAAGAAGCGAAGGTTTTGATTGGCGTGGCCTGAGACCCCTCAGCCAGACACAAACGCCTTGCGCCCCTTTGCTTCCGCCGCCGCCAGTTCCTTCGCCGTCAAGACAAACTCACTATTCCCCACCAGGCGCTTGACCGCCAGGTCAATGAATGCCTTTACCCGCGTCGGCTGCGCCGTGCGGCTGCCG
>NZ_AKIV01000029.1 GCF_000282655.1 Polaromonas sp. CF318 | reverse complement strand
TTCTGCGCGTGCATCCTGTTTTCAGCCTCGTCCCAGACCACGGATTGCGGGCCGTCTATGACGTCGGCTTCGACTTCCTCGCCACGGTGCGCAGGCAGGCAGTGCATGAAGAGGGCATCGGGCTTGGCTGCGCGCATCATCTCGGTGTCCACGCACCAGTCGGCGAAGGCCTTTTTCCGCGCTTCGTTTTCGGCTTCGTAACCCATGCTGGTCCAGACGTCGGTGGTGACCAGGTCGGCGCCGGCGCAGGCCTGCATCGGGTCCTTGAAAACCTTGTAGCTGTCGGCCGAGCGTATGCCGGCGATGGACTGGTCCACCTCATAGCCGCCCGGGGTGCTGACGTGCACCTTGAAGCCCAGGATTTCGCTGGCCTGCAGCCAGGTGTTGGCCATGTTGTTGCCGTCGCCCACCCAGGCCACCGTCTTGCCCTTGATGGAGCCGCGGTGCTCGATGTAGGTGAAGATGTCGGCCAGGATCTGGCAGGGATGGAATTCGTTGGTCAGGCCGTTGATGACGGGCACGCGCGAATGTTCGGCGAAGCGGTCTATCTTGGTCTGCTCGAAGGTGCGGATCATCACCAGGTCGACCATGCGGCTGATGACCTTGGCGCTGTCCTCGATCGGCTCGGCCCGGCCCAGCTGGCTGTCGCCGGTGGTCAAGTGCACCACGCTGCCGCCCAGCTGGTACATGCCGGCCTCGAAGCTCACGCGGGTGCGGGTCGAGGCTTTCTCGAAAATCATGGCCAGCGTGCGGTCAACCAGCGGCTGGTGTTTTTCGTAGGTCTTGAATTTCTTCTTGATGATGGCGGCGCGCTCGAACAGGTAGGCGTATTCCGCCGCATTCAGGTCGCTGAACTGCAGGTAGTGCCGCACGGGTGCGGGCGTGGAGGGGATCGCAGTGCTCACGCGTTTTTCTCTTTCAACAGCTGCTTGATCAGCGGAACCAGGATGGCCACCGCCTCGTCGGCCTCGGCCGTGGTCATGATGAGTGAGGGCACCATGCGGATCACGGTGTCGGCGGTCACGCTCAGCAGCAGGCCGTTTTCGGCGGCGCGGCCCAGCAGCTCGCCGCAGGGAACCGCCAGCTCGATGCCCAGCATCAGGCCGCGGCCGCGGATTTCCTTCACGCCTTTCTCGCCGGCCAGGCCGCGCGCCAGTGCAGCGCGCAGGTGCTCGCCCACCTTCACGGCATTGGCCAGCAGGCCTTCTTCTTCCATGATGCGCAGGGTTTCCACGCCGGCCCGCATGGCCAGCGGGTTGCCGCCGAAGGTGCTGCCGTGGTTGCCGGGGGCGAAAATGTGGGCGGCCTTGGGGCCGGTCACGACCGCGCCAACCGGCACGCCCGAGCCCAGGCCCTTGGCCAGCGGCATCACGTCGGGCTTGATACCGGCCCACTGGTGGGCAAACCATTTGCCGGTGCGGCCCATGCCGCACTGCACTTCGTCGATCATCAGCAGCCAGTCGCGTTCGTCGCAGAGGGCCCGCACCTCGCGCAGGTACTCGTCCTTCATGCTGTTGATACCGCCTTCGCCCTGGATGGCCTCAAAGAACACGGCGACCACATTGGGGTTGTTGGCGGTGGCGGCCTTGAGCGCGTCCATGTTGTTGAGCGGCACGCGGATAAAGCCCTCGACCAGCGGGCCGAAGCCGGCCTGTACCTTGGGGTTGCCGGTGGCGCTCAGGGTGGCGATGCTGCGGCCGTGGAAGGCTTTTTCATAAACCACGATTTCCGGGCGTTCAATACCCTTGTCGTGGCCGAACTTGCGCGCCAGCTTGAGCGCGGCCTCGTTGGCTTCCAGGCCGGTGGAGCAGAAAAACACGTTTTCCAGGCCCGACAGCTCGACCAGCTTGGCCGCCAGGGCTTCCTGCAGCGGCACATGGTAGTAGTTGGAGGTGTGGATCAGCTTGGCGATCTGCTCCTGCAGGGCCGGCACCAGCTTGGGATGGTTGTGGCCCAGGGTGTTGACGGCGATGCCGCCCAGCGCATCGAGGTAAGCCTTGCCGTTGACGTCCCAGACGCGGCAGCCCTGGCCGTGGTCCAGCGCGATGGGCAGGCGGCCGTAGGTGTTCATCACGTGGGGGGAGGCGGCTTCGATGTGCTTGGGCAGGGCTGCGGTCATGGAAAACTCCGGAACAAGGGCTGTGACAGTGCGGAAAATTCGAGGCCCGCAGCAGTTGATGCGGGCTTGGTACTCCGACTCAGAGGTATCGAAACATGAAAGTGCGCCTTCGAACCCATGCCGTTGTTACAAATCCTCGCCATAGCCAGGGCTATGTCTGCGGTTTGCGCCTAGGCCTGGGCCCGAATCCATCACTTTCACTTTGTTCCGATACCCCCTGAGTCGAAGTACAGGCTGATTTTAGGCGCAGACTTTGCGGCCTTTTGTGACGTTCCTGCATCACTGCAATGCAAGCGCCCCGGCACTGCCCGCTATCGCTGCCATTGAAAATTTGTCCCTCAAGTCTTATATAAGAGTCAGAGTTAAGCTAGAATTGTTGTGCGCTGCAGCATGGGCTGAAATCCCATCCTTTTCCCGTGCCGGGCAGTGCAAAAAACCCTCCACCCGATGGTCTCCAACACCGCCAAAGAAGTCTTTATCCAGGGTATTACCCGCGACGGCAAAACCTTCCGGCCCAGCGACTGGGCCGACAGGCTGTGCGGTGTGATGAGCCATTTCCGCCCCGGCGGCCCCCAGCCCGGCAGTCACCTGACCTACTCCCCCTGGTGCGTTCCCACCGTCATCAACGGCGTGAAGTGTGTGGTCGTCAACTCGGAACTGCGCGACGCCGAACCCATGGCCTGGGACTTCGCCATCAATTTCGCCAAAGACAACGATTTGCAGATGGCCGAGGCCTGCTTACTCCCCGACCCGCCGCCCAAGGGCTGACTGAGGTTTTTGAAGCGCCAACAAAAAAGCCGTCTTTCGACGGCTTTTTTGCTTTGCTGCAGCGCACCCTACAAAACGGCGGACGGTATTTTCATGAGAAAGATGCCGTCCGGGCGATTTGCCTAATTGCTTAGGCTGCCTTTGCGGGGGCCAGTGCCAGGGCTTTCACCTTGGCGGACAGGCGGCTCTTGTCGCGCGCTGCCTTGTTCTTGTGGAAGATGCCCTTGTCGGCAACCGTGTCCACAATGCTCTGGGCCTTGGCGAACAGGTCCTTGGCTTTGTCTTTGTCACCGGCTGCAACGGCTTTTTCGACGTTTTTCACAGCGGTGCGGTATTTGGAGCGCAGCGAGGTGTTCGCGGCGTTGAGTTTGACGTCCTGGCGGACGCGTTTGCGGCCCGACGCAAGGCGCGGGTTCTTTTTCTTGGGTTTGGCGGTAGCCATATATGTATTCCTTTAATCCTGGGGAGGAGTCTGTGGATGTTGCAGCAAACCTAGCATTATATACCCCCACGCTCGCTCACTGCGTGTAGCTCCCTGCCCCCCGAGGGGGCCGCCCGCCTGCGGCCCGGCAAAGCCGGTTCCGCGTCTCTAACTTGGTTTTCCGCGGCTCGCTACGCATCGCGTCTGGTTTGGGCCGCTTTGGCGGCAAACTTTATCGAGTTCCAGGCCTTTGGCCGCATAAACTCCACCGGTGTCACTTTTTAAAGCCGCCTCCACTGTTTCCTTGCTGACCCTGGCCTCGCGCGTCACGGGCCTTGTCCGGGACCTGCTGATGGCCTCGGTGTTTGGCGTCAGCGCCATGACCGACGCCTTTAACGTCGCCTTTCGCATACCCAACCTGTTCCGCCGGGTGCTCGGAGAGGGTGCTTTCAGCCAGGCTTTTGTGCCGGTGCTGGCGGCCTGCAAGGCCGAGCAAGGGGAAGAGGGCGCCAAACAGCTGATCGACCACGTCGCGACCCTGCTGACCTGGACGCTGGTCCTGTTGTGCGTGGCCGGCGTGCTGGCCGCGCCGCTGATGGTCTGGGCCATGGCCAGCGGCCTGAAGCCTCAGGGTTACAACGCCGCCGTGGTGATGACGCGCTGGATGTTCCCTTATATCGGCTTCATGTCGCTGGTCGCGCTGGCCGGCGGCATCCTCAACACCTGGCGCCGGTTTGCCGTGCCCGCCGCCTCGCCCGTGCTGCTGAACCTGGCGCTGATAGGCTCCATCACCCTGGGGGCTCCCTGGTTTGCCAGGCACGGCATCGAGCCGATCTATGCCCAGTGCGTGGGGGTGATGGTGGGCGGCATCCTGCAACTGGGCCTGCAACTGCCCGCACTGCGGCGCCTGGGCTTGCTGCCGCGCATAGGCGCGAGCTTTGCGGCCCTGCGCCGGTCCTGGAACGACCCCGGCACGCGCAAGGTGCTGTCTCTGATGCTGCCGGCCCTGCTCGGTGTGAGCGTGGCGCAGATATCGCTGCTCATCAACACCCAGATCGCCTCGCACCTGGCCACCGGCAGCGTAAGCTGGATCACGTACGCCGACCGCCTTATGGAGTTTCCCACCGCCATGCTGGGCGTCGCCCTGGGGGTGGTGCTGATGCCGCAGCTCGCCGCGGCGCGCGGCAGCCAGGACGAGGCGCGCTATTCCTCCATGCTCGACTGGGGCCTGCGCCTGGTGGTTCTGCTGTCGGTGCCTTGTGCCGTGGCCCTGCTGGCTTTCTCGCAGCCGTTGGTCGCGGTGCTGTACCACTATGGCGCGTTCAGCGACCTCGACGTCCAGCGCACGACGGCGGCCTTGACCAGCTACGGCGTGGGGCTGATGGGCATCGTGGCCGTCAAGGTGCTGGCGCCGGGCTTTTATGCCCGGCACGACATGCGCACGCCGATGCGTATCGCCGTCTGCGTGCTGGTGTTCACCCAGGTTCTGAACTTTTTCCTGGTGCCCTTGCTGCAGCATGCGGCCCTGACGCTGTCCATCGCCATTGGCGCGCTGGTCAACGCCCTGTGGCTGTTGCTGGGGCTTTTGAAGCGCGGAAGTTACAAACCGGTGCCGGGCTGGGGCAAGTTCGCCCTGCAGGTGGGCGGCGCCAGCGCCTTGCTCGCGGCCTTTTTGCTGTGGGCCGCCGGGGCGGTGAACTGGGTTGCCCTGAAAAGCCATTCCCTGGAGCGTATCGGCTGGCTGGCGCTGGTGCTGCTGGCGTCGGCGCTGCTGTATTTCGCGGCGCTGTGGGTCTCCGGCCTCAAGGTGACAAAGCTGCTGAGACATTGACGGGCGGCGTGCTCCAGGCCCCGAGCGGCATTTCCCGCATGCCTTTTTGCGCCGGTTTATGAGAAAGTAGGGGCCATGCAATTAAATCTGGCTGTACCGTCACCATTGCAATATTTCTCCAGCCTGGTGGAAAGCGACGAGCATTTCCCCCTTCTGGAAGCCGCCATCAGCCTGGCGCAGGACGAATACCCCGACCTGGACGTGCAACAGGTTCTGGGCGACGTCGACCAGCTGCTGGCCCGGCTCAAGCGCCGCCTGCCGGCCGACGCACCCGCGCTGCAGCGGTTGCGCGCGCTGAACCAGTTCTTTTTCCACGACCTGAACTTCGGCGGCAACGTCAACGACTACTACGACCCCGACAACAGCTACCTGAACGCGGTGCTGCGCACGCGCCGCGGCATTCCCATCACGCTGGCTGTGCTCTGGCTGGAACTGGCTTTGGGCCTGGGCCTCAATGCGCGCGGCGTGGCCTTTCCGGGGCACTTCATGGTCAAGGTCAACCTGCCCAAGGGCCAGGTGGTGATAGATCCGTTCAGCGGCCAGTCGCTGAGTCGTGAAGAGCTGTCCGAGCGGCTCGAGCCTTTCCGGCAGCATGGCGGCAGCCCGGGCGACGAATTCGAGGTGCCCATGGGCCTGTACCTGCAGTCGGCGCCGCCGCGCGAGATCATCAGCCGCATGCTGCGCAACCTCAAGGAAATCCATAAGACCCAGGAAGACTGGCAGCGCTTGATCCCGGTGCAGGATCGCCTCATCGTGCTGCAGCCCGAAGCCTGGACCGAATACCGCGACCGCGGCCTGGCCTGGGCCGCCCATGGCGAACCGGAGCGCGCGATGGCCGATCTGGAAATCTACCTGGCCAATGCCGAGGACGCGCTCGACATCGACGCCATGGCCGAGCGCCTGGCCCAGCTGCGCCAGGGCCGGCACTGAGCTTCCCTTAAAGCAGCTCGATCTCGCTGAGCGTGAGAAAGCAGCTCTCGCGCGTGATCGCCACAAAGTCGGCCAGCCAGGGCCGGCCTGAGGTGGCTTCTGTGCACGCCACATAAAGCCGCCCGGTCAAGCCCTTCTTGCCTATGGGCCGGGCGCTCACATAGCCGCGGTCCAGGTAGCTTTGCACCGCCCACTTCGGCAGCGCGGCGACACCGCGGCCGCTGGCCACCAATTGCAGCATGGCAATCGTCAGTTCGGTGGTGCGGCGCGCGGGTTTGACGCCGGCCGGCTCCAGCACCTGGCGCACCACGTCCAGCATTTCGTCGGGCACCGGGTAGGTGATCAGCGTCTCGTTGGCGAAGTCTCTGGCCGTGAGGTGCGCCTTGGCCGTGAGCGCATGATGGTTGGCCAGCAGCGCCATGATTTCAAAGCGGAACAGCGGATGGAAGTCCACGGTTTCGTCGGCGTCGGCCTCTGACACGATGGCGATGTCGGCGCGGTCCTGCAGCACCAGCGCGATCGGGTCGGGGTGGAAGCCCGAGACGATGTCCAGCTCCACCTCGGGCCAGCGTGTGCGAAAGGCATCCATGGCCGGCATCAGCCAGTCAAAACAGGTATGGCATTCGACCGCGATGCGCAGCTGGCCGGAGCGCCCCGTCGCCAGGCGTGCCACGTCGCGTTCAGCCTCCTCCACCTGCGGCAGCACCGCGTCGGCCAGCGCCAGCAGGCGCAGGCCCGTGGTGCTGAACTGCGGCGGTACGGACTTGCGCTCGAACAGCGGCGCGGCATAGCGGTCTTCAAGCAGCTTGACCTGGTGCGACAGCGCCGACTGCGTGAGGTTGAGCAACTGTGCCGCGCGCACCAGGCTACCGCTGTCGCGCAGGGCTGTCAGGGTGCGCAGGTGGCGCAGTTCAAGAATCGATAGCGTCATGGTGAACTGTGTGAATCAATAATTTTCATATTGAAAGGCAATATCTTTCGTTTGAATAATAGTTGAATCTGGCCGACCATCGCGTTCTTTGTTTGATTCGCAATCGGGAGATAGCCTGCATGGTCCATACACACACTCTGGGTTTTCCGCGCATGGGCGCGCACCGGGAACTGAAATTCGCGCTTGAAAAACACTGGCGCGGCGAGATAGACCTTGCCGCGCTGGAAGCTGCCGGCGCCGGGTTGCGTGAGCGCCACTGGGCGGTCCAAAAAGAAGCGGGCCTGGATTTTGTGACGGTGGGCGACTTCGCTTTTTACGACCATGTGGCCAACCATATCCAGATGCTGGGCTGCGAGCCGGCGCGCTTTTGTTTCAGCGGCCAGGAGCCCGCGCTGAGCCGTTACTTCGCGATGGCGCGCGGTGTGAATGCCGGAGCCGGCCACACCCATAGCGCGGACTGTGGTTGCGCACCCGAGAAGGCGGAAGGCGGCAGCTTCGCGCTGGAGATGACCAAGTGGTTTGACACCAATTACCACTACCTGGTGCCGGAGTTCGGCCCCGGCACCGAGTTCAGCCTGGCTTGCGATCGCCTGTTTGACGAGGTCGCGCAGGCCCAGGAAGCCGGCCATGCCGTCAAGGCCGTGTTGCTGGGGCCGTTGAGTTTCCTCTGGCTGGGCAAGGAAAAGGCGCCGGATTTCGATCGCTTCGGCCTGCTCGAAAAACTGCTGCCGGTGTACGAAAAAATCCTCGCCCGCCTCAAGGCCCAGGGCGTGGAATGGGTGCAGATGGACGAGCCTATCCTGGGCCTGGACTTGCCGCCCGCCTGGAGCCAGGCTTTTGAATCCAGCTACTGGCGGCTGGCGCGCAGCGGCGTCAAGCTGCTGCTGGCCACCTACTTTTCACCCTTGCAGGAGAACCTGCGCATGGCCTGCCAGCTGCCGGTGGCGGGCCTGCACGTCGATGCGGTGCGTGCTCCCGAAGAGCTCGTCGGCATCGCCGACTGGCTGCCCAGCCACAAGGTGCTGTCGGTGGGCATCGTCGACGGCCGCAATATCTGGCGCACCGACCCCGATGCCGCCCTGGCAAGGCTGCGGCCGGTGGCCGAAAAGCACCGGGGCGAGCTCTGGCTGGCACCTTCGTGCTCGCTGCTGCACGTGCCTTACAGCCTGCAGGCCGAGGACACGCTGGATGCCGAACTCAAGTCCTGGCTGGCCTTCGCGGTGGAAAAGCTGTTCGAGCTGCGCATGCTGAAGGCCGCGCTCGAAGGCCGAGAAAGTTCGGTGCAGGCCGAGCTGGCTGCCGCCCGCCTCGCGGCCCAGGCGCGCCGCAACAGCCCGCGGGTACACCGCGCCACCGTGGCGGCGCGGCTGGCCCGGGCCGCCGCGGGCACAGACCAGCGGCCTTCGCCCTTCAGCCGGCGCCAGCAGGTGCAGCGCCAACGTTTTGCGCTGCCCTTGTTTCCGACCACCTCGATAGGCTCGTTTCCTCAGACCGCAGAGATACGCGCTGCGCGCGCGGCCTTCAAGCGCGGCGAGATCGGAAAATCGCAGTACGCCGAAAAAATGCAGGCCGAAATCCGCCTCGCCGTGCGCAAGCAGGAAGAACTGGGCCTGGACGTGCTGGTGCACGGCGAGGCTGAGCGCAACGACATGGTCGAGTATTTCGGCGAGCAGCTCGACGGTTTTGCCTTCACGGTCAATGGCTGGGTGCAGTCCTATGGCTCGCGTTGCGTGAAGCCGCCGGTGATTTACGGCGACGTGGCGCGCCCCGCAGCCATGACGGTGGCCTGGACGGTGTATGCGCAAAGCCTCACCAAGCGGCCCATGAAGGGCATGCTGACCGGCCCCATCACCATCCTGCAATGGTCATTTGTACGCGACGACCAGCCGCGCAGCCTGACCGCCGGGCAGATCGCCTGGGCGATACGCGACGAGGTGGCGGACCTGGAGGGCGCGGGCATAGGCATCATCCAGATCGACGAGCCTGCGATACGCGAAGGTCTGCCGCTGCGCCGCGCCGGCTGGAAGCCTTACCTGGAATGGGCCACGCGCGCCTTCCGCATCAGCGCCAGCGGCGTGGCTGACGAAACCCAGATCCACACCCATATGTGTTATTCGGAGTTCAACGACATCCTGCCGGAAATCGCGGCCATGGACGCCGACGTGATCACGATTGAAACCAGCCGCTCCGACATGGAACTGCTGCGCGGCTTCGGCGACTTCAAATACCCCAATGAGATAGGTCCCGGCGTCTACGACATCCACTCGCCGCGCGTGCCTACGGTGGACGAGATGGTGCGGCTGTTGCGCAAGGCGGCCACGGTGATTCCGGCGGAAAACCTCTGGATCAACCCCGACTGCGGCCTCAAAACCCGCGGCTGGCCCGAGACCGAGGCGGCGCTGGGCAATATGGTGCAGGCCGCGCGCGAAGTTCGGGAAACGTTCGCCGCCGTCTGACGAGGGGCGATGCAGCGCCTCAGGTGGCGCGTTTGAGGAACTGCGGGATCTGCTGGCCGTCGGGCGAATTGACATTGCGCGACATGGCCGGCGCACTGCTGACCTGGATAGGCCGGCCCACGGCGCGGGCCGTGCTCTGGGCCGACATGCGGGCGCCATGCACCAGCGATTCCTGCGCCGGCATCAGGCTGCCGGGCAGGGAACTGCCCAGGCGCGGTGCTGCCGCCGCTTTTTGTTCCGGTGTCGGGTTGAGCGGCCTGGCACCCAGCGTCGCGGCGACCGAGGGCCGGGGCGCGATCACCCGGGCCGGGGCCTTGGCCACCGTCCTGGCCTGCGCCTGTTCGGGGGCGTCGTTAGCCGCCTGCGGCGGGTACAGCGTGGGCCTGAGCCAATTCAGGATGGGTTGCCACTGCGCCAGGTCCGGCGCGGCGGCGCTGGCCGGCAAGTCGAACATCGTCATGCCGCGCTCCAGGCTGCGCACATACAGCTGGGTTTCACGCAATGCGCCCAGAAAGGGCATGCCCAGGCCTTCCGACCATTCCTCCAGGACTTTTGCCGCGCTGGTGCGCCCATCTATGCGCATGCCCACGGTGGCGAGGCGGCAGCGGCCGCTGGCCACGCGGGGCAGGGCCACCAGGTCGGCATGGCACTGCGCGGCCGACTCGCGGTCGAACATGGAGTTGCACACCGGCATGATGATGGCGTCGGCGAACATCACGACGCGCGCGAGTTCGAAGCCGTGCATGCCGCCCGGCGTGTCCAGCACCACGTGCGTGATGCCGGTGGGCACGCGCAGCATGTTTTTCTGGTCCACGGCCCAGGGGGCGATGGCAGGGAGGTCAGCGCCGCGGCGCTTGAGCCAGCTGCGCGCCGACTGCTGGCGGTCCACGTCGCCCAGCATGACCGAGCTGCCATTGCGCGCGCACCAGGCGGCGATGTGCGCGGCCAGTGTGCTTTTGCCACTGCCTCCCTTGCGGTTGACGACTGCGATGACCGGCATGAGCGCTCCAAAGACGGACCAGTAGAACAGTTTGATACAGAAATAACAAAAAGTCCAGCGCAAGCCAATTGGCATCGGTCCCCGCAGCTAGTGTTTTTGTAGCGCGTCCGCCGGGCCTTCCTGCGCCTGCCTGAACCATCCCTTGAGCCAGCGGCAGAACACCCGGGCGGTTTCGGGGGCGGTGCTGCGCGGGTTGATATAGGCCGAATAGCTGGCGTCGCCGCGCACCGCCGCAGGCGAGGCCCGCAGCAGGTGGCCGCGGCGCAGCGGTTCGGCCACCAGCAGTTCAGGCACCACCAGGTGGCCCATGCCGCCCGTTGCTGCGGCGATCGCGAGGAAGTAGTGGTCGAAGCTGGCGCTGACATGGATGCCGGCCGCCTGAACGCCCAGCTGGGCGGACCAGGCGGCCAGCACGTCGGGCCGCGACTGCGCCGCGAGAAACTGCCACTGGCTGATGGGCTGGTTCGCGAACTCGCGGCAACGCGCGGGGGACGCCACGCACACCAGGTTTTCGGCGGCCAGCAGCCAGTGCTCGGCGCCGGTGACGGCCAGGTCGCGCGTGACCAGCACGTCGTAACTGTCGCCCGGGCCCGGCGGCGAGAGCGAGGTCACCAGGTCCACCGCCACCGGGGCCGCGGGCTGGAAGCCGGGCAGGGCGGGAATCAGCGTGGTCATCGCAAAGGTGGGCAGCGAGGTGCGCACGATGAGGCGGGTGCCGGCCTGGCTTTGCGCCAACTGGCGGGTGGCCAGCTCTATCGTCGACAGGGCGTCCTGCACCGTGTCGAAATACAGACGCCCCGCATCGGTCAGGCGTACCGAAGTGCCGCTGCGCGCAAAAAGGGGCTGCCCGAAATAGCGCTCCAGCGTGGCGACATGGCGGCTGACACCGCCCTGGCTCATGCCCAGTACGCGGCCGGCGCGGCTGAAATTGAGCTGGCGCGCGGCTTCCACAAACACCCGTACGGCATTGAGCGGTAGTGCCGGGAGGTGGAAGTCATCTGTTTTACTCATCATTAGAGGCTACTTTCCTCATGGTTTTAGGTGCGATGCAGAGGAAATTCAATGAATATGGCGACTGACCCGTTCATCGACTGATCATATTTACTCATTATTTACTGTCAAAGGTTTTCCCCATGCCTCTTGTTTTGCACAGCTGCCCTGGCGGCACCCTGCTTCTGCCCGACGCCCTTTTGTGCGACCGTCGCGACGGCGGCCATCTGGTCGTCAACCCGCCGCGGCCGGTCTGGGAGCGCAGCGAGCTGGCGCCGATGGAACTGGCCCACTGGTCTTGCCTGGTGGCCGCCACGGGCCGCGCCATGCTGGACGTGCTGCCCGCCCTGCATGAAGGCTGCCTCAATTACTGGGAGGCGGGCAACTGGGCGCTCAACGACCAGGCCCCGCCCGCCGGGCCCAAGAACGTGCAGGCGCATCGCCGGGTGCACCTGCATGTGCTGGGGCGCAACCGGCAGTCGGCGCATCCCGACTGGCGCTGGGGCGAGTCCCCCAAATTCCCGCGCTGGGAGGACATGGTGGCCTGGGCAGCGGGGTTCGCGCCGCTCAGCCCGCAGGAGTGCGAGGCTGTGGCCGGGCGCGTCAAAACCTTGCTGGACAGCCGCTTTCGCCTGCCCGAGCCCGGCGCGCCGGCATGAGTGCCCAGACGCTGGCGCTGGTGCTCGCGGGGGCGGTGTGCCACGCGCTCTGGAATATTGTGGCCAAGCGCGCGGCCGGCGGCCTGCTTTTTATCTGGCTGTTCGGCTGCGTCAGTATGGCGGCCGCGGCGCCGGTGGCCCTGCTCGCATGGCACCAACACCCCCAGGCCTTCGACGGCTGGATGTGGCTGGCGGCGCTGGCCAGCGCGCTGCTGCACCTGGTGTATTCGCTGGTGCTGCAAAAAGGCTACCGGGTGGCCGATTTCGCCGTGGTCTATCCCATGGCCAGGGGCACCGGGCCGCTGCTTGCGGTGCTGGGGGCGGTGGCTCTGCTCGGCGAACTGCCCAGTGCACTGGGCTGGCTGGGCGTGGCCCTGGTGCTGGCGGGCGTCTTCATGACGTCCGGTGGCGCGGCGGGCATTGCAGGCAGCGGGGATGCGCGGCGGCGGCGCGGGGTACTCTGGGGCGGGCTGACCGGCCTTTGCATTGCCGGCTACACCGTGATTGACGGCTGGGCGGTGAAATCCCTGGGCATGGCGCCGGTGCTGTTTTATGCCGCGGGCCTTGGCTTTCGCACGGTGTTGCTCGCGCCCTGGGTTTTGCCGCGGCGCGCCTTGCTGTCCGCGCAATGGCGACAGCACCGCACGGCCATCGTGCTGGTCGGCTTGCTGTCGCCGCTGGCCTACTGCCTGGTGCTGTTTGCTGTGCAGTCCGCGCCGCTCAGCTATGTGGCGCCGGTGCGCGAGATGTCCATGCTGATCGGCACGCTGGTCGGTGCCCGGCTGCTCAAGGAGGCCCTCAAGCCCTCGCAGGTGCTGGGCACGGCGCTGATGCTGCTGGGTGTGGCGGGGCTGGCGCTGGCTTGAATCGGCCGCTTTAGCCGACGGTGACGGCGGCGCCGTCGCCCTTGGCGGCGATCACGCCGATCTCGTACACCTGCTCGCCCGCGTCGCGCAGGGTCTTGGCCGTGGCTTGCGCGTTGGCGGCATCTACCACGACGACCATGCCGATGCCGTTGTTAAAGGTGCGGTTCATCTCGAAGTCGTCGATGCCGGCGGTTTTTTGCAGCCAGGCGAACAGCTCGGTCTGCGGCCAGCTGCCCTTTTTGAGGTGGGCAGCCGTGCCTTCGGGCAGCACGCGGGGAATGTTCTCCAGCAGGCCGCCGCCGGTGATGTGGGCCAGCGCCTTGATGGGATGGGCGGCCAGCGCGGCCAGCACGTTCTTGACGTAAAGGCGGGTGGGCTCCATCAGGGCCTGTTTGAAGGGCTTGCCGTCCAGTGTGGCGGGTGCATTGCCGGCTGCGCGCTCTATGCATTTGCGCACCAGGCTGAAACCGTTGGAGTGCACGCCGCTGCTGGCCAGGCCCAGCACCACGTCGCCGGCTTTCACGTCCTTGCCGGTCAGGATTTTCGATTTTTCGACCGCGCCCACGGCAAAGCCGGCCAGGTCGTATTCGCCGGCCGGGTACATGCCGGGCATTTCGGCGGTTTCGCCGCCTATCAATGCGCAGCCGCTGAGCTCGCAGCCTTTGGCAATGCCGCCGACCACGGCCGCGGCCGTGTCGACGTCGAGCTTGCCGCAGGCGAAGTAGTCGAGGAAAAACAGCGGCTCGGCGCCCTGCACCAGCACGTCGTTGACGCTCATGGCCACCAGGTCTATGCCCACGGTGTCGTGCATCTGCCATTCAAAAGCCAGCTTGAGCTTGGTGCCCACGCCGTCGGTGCCGCTGACCAGCACGGGCTCTTTGTAACGCTTGGGCACTTCAAACAGCGCGCCGAAGCCGCCTATGCCGGCCAGCACGCCTTCGCGCATGGTTTTTTTGGCCAGGGGCTTGATGCGTTCGACCAGCGCGTCGCCCGCGTCGATGTCAACGCCCGCGTCTTTGTAGCTCAGGGGGGAAGAGGAGGAGGTGGTCATGGTGTCGGCTTTGCTACGGGTAAGGGCGGTAAGAGCGGTATGGGGGCGAATGAGGGGCTGGAAGCCGGGTTTGCGGCGCTGGAGGGGCCTGCAAGCCCGATAGAATTCAGCCTGAGATTCTAAAGGCTACCCATTCGGCCGCTTTCAGGCCCTTCCGGCGATTGTTCCGGCAAGCTCAACCCAAGGCTTTATGCAATTCACCACCGCCCAAAAACGCGCCGCCGCCTGGTGCCTGATCGCTGCCCTGGTCGTCCTCGCGCTGTGGCTGCTGGGGCCGGTACTCACGCCCTTTGTGGTGGCCGCCGTGCTGGCCTATGCGCTGACGCCGCTGGTCAACCGGCTGGACGACATGGGCAAGGGCCGCCTGCCGCGCGTGGTGGCGGTGGTCATCGTCGAATTTCTCTTCATCGTGGTGCTGCTGAGCCTGTTTTTGCTGATCGTGCCCATCATGGCCAAAGAGCTGCCGGTACTGCGCGAGCAGGTGCCGTTGCTGGCGGACCGGCTCAACACCAGCCTGGCGCCCTGGCTGGCGCAGTTCGGCATCCATGTGGCGCTGGACGTGGGCAGCATCAAGGCTTTTGTGCTCAAGTACCTCAACGCCAACTTCGAGGACCTGTTTGGTTCGCTGATGTCCTCGCTCAAGCTGGGCGGCAGCGTGGCGCTGGCCGTGGTCGGCAACGCCGTGCTGATCCCGGTGGCGCTGTTTTACCTGCTGATGGACTGGGACAAGTTTGTCGCCCGCGTGCTCGAACTGGTGCCGCCCCACCTGCGCGGCGGCTTCGACAGCTTCACCGAAGAAGCCGACGCGGTGCTGGGCCAGTACCTGCGCGGCCAGTTGCTGGTCATGCTGATCATGGCGGTGTTTTATGCCGTGGGCCTGGCCCTGTTCGGCCTGGACCTGGCCGTGCCTATCGGCGTCTTCACCGGCCTGGCGATGTTCATCCCCTACCTCGGCTTCGGCCTGGGCCTGTTGCTGGCCGTGCTGGCCGGCCTGCTGGAATTCGCCTCGCTCAAGGCGCTGGTCATGGTGGCCGTGGTCTATGGCGTGGGGCAACTGGTGGAAAGCCTGTACTTCACGCCGCGCCTGGTGGGCGAGCGCATAGGCCTGCATCCGCTGGCGGTGATTTTTGCCCTGCTGGCTTTCGGCCAGGTATTCGGCTTTGTCGGTGTGCTGGTGGCGCTGCCGGCCAGCGCCGTTCTGCTGGTGGGCATACGCCGCCTCAAGGCCAGCTACATGGCCAGCCGGCTTTACAAGGCCGGGTGACGACGATGGGGCAGGGATAGGCACATGGTGGGCATGAAACAGATTGCGCTGGACATCGGGCTGGCTTCGGCCCCTTCGTTCGCCAATTTTTTCGGCGGACCGAACGAGGCCGCGCTCAAGCACCTGGAACTCTGGGCCGGCAACACGCTGCGCTCGCCGGTGCCCACCTACCTCTGGGGTGAGGCCGCCAGCGGCAAGACCCATTTGCTCAAGGCCGTGCGCGAGGCGCTGCGCGAGCAGGGCGCTTCCAGCGGCTGGATGGACGCTTCGCTGCTGGAGCCGCCCGAGTTCAACGAATCCTGGGCCGCCGTCATTCTCGACGAATGCCACCTTTACACCGCGGTGCAGCAGCAGGCGGCCTTCAACTGGTTTGTCAATGCGCTCAGCGCGTCCGACGGCCGGCCGCGCTGGGTGCTGGCCGCCGGCAACGTGCCACCCGCAGACCTGGCGCTGCGCGAAGATTTGCGCACCCGCCTGGGCTGGGGCCATGTGTTCGCCCTGCAGGCCCTGACCGAACCCGAGCGGCGCGCCGTGCTGCGGCGCGAAGCCGACGCGCGCGGCGTGTTCCTGAGCGACGAAGCCATGGACTTCATGCTGACCCGCTTTTCGCGCGACCTCGGCAGCCTGATGCAACTGCTGGACCAGCTTGACGGCTATGCCCTGCAAACCAAGCGCGCCATCACCATCCCCCTGATCAAGTCCATGCTGGAAAACGGATGAACCGGCTGCGTATCGAGCTATACAACAAATATAAATTTGTTGTATAGTTGACCCATGCCTCTCCATGTCGAACTTTCCCTTTCCGCCCAGACGGCTTACGCCCAGCTGGCGGATGTGGCGATTTCGCTGGAACTCAACCGCAGCATTGAAAACCTGCATGGCAGTTTTTCGCGCAAGACAGTGCAGGAAGCGGTGTACTGGTATTTTTCCTATCGCGACCTGAACGGGCAGCTGCGCCAGCTGTATGTGGGGCCCGATACCGATGCCGTCCGTGCCGCCGTCGAGCGCGCAAGGAATCCGGCCGTCAAACCGGACGCGGCCCTGGCGCCTCTGGCCAAGGCCGCCGTGGCGCTCGGCTGCGCGCCGGCCTTGCCCAAGCATGTGCGCGCGGTCCGCCGCCTGTCCGACTATGGGTTTTTCCGCGCTGGCGGCGTGCTGGTCGGCACGCATGCTTTCATCGCCCTGGGCAATATGCTGGGTGTCAAATGGTTTGCCGGAGGGGCAACCACCGATGTCGATTTTGCGCATGCAGGCAAGAATATTTCGGTGGCCTTGCCGGCCGATGTGCAGATCGACGTGCATGCCGCGCTGACGAGCTTCGAGCAAGGGTTCATTCCCCTGGTCCAGCTCAGCGGAGGGGCGGGCGCTTCCTACAAGCTCAGCGGGGATCCGGAATTCCAGATCGATTTCCTGACATCGGCCCACCGGGGCGGCGACGGCCCCATCGTCATTCCCAACCTCAATGTCGGCCTGCAGCCGCTGCGTTTCATGGAGTTCTCGCTCGAAAGGGTGACGCAGGCGGTGCTGGTTGACCGCAACGGCAGCGCCGTCACGGTGAGCATTCCCGCGCCCGAGCGTTATGCGGTGCACAAACTGCTGATCGTGGGGGAGCGGTCGGGCGCCATGCGGACCAAGGCCAACAAGGATTTGCAGCAAGCCGCGGCCTTGTTTGACTACCTGCTGGCAACGCAGCCGGAAAGCCTGCTCGAAGCCTGGCACGACGCGCTGGACCGCGGCCCAGGCTGGCGCAAGCGCGCGCTTGAAGGCCTGATTGCGCTGCAGCGGACCCACCCCCAGCTCAAGCTGGGCCACATGCTAACCGGAGCCCACGCGTGAAGATTGCGCTGTTTGACCTGGACCACACGCTGATCCCTATCGATTCCGACTACGAGTGGGGCGAATTCACGATCGCGCTGGGCTGGTGCGACAGCACCGAGTTCAAGCGGCGCAATGCCGAATTTTTCGAACATTACCGCGCCGGTACGCTGGACATCCACGATTACGTGCGCTTCGCCACCCAGGCGATCCGCGAGCAGGGCGCGTCCAAGTCAGCCGCCGCCCATGCCCGCTTCATGCGCGAGGTCGTGCAAAAAGCCATTACCCCGCAGGCGCGGGCGCTGGTGGACGGGCACCGCGCGGCCGGTGACGAGCTGGTCATCGTCACCGCCACCAATGAATTCGTCACGCGTCCCATTGCCGAGGCTTTCGGCGTCAAGGAGTTGATCGCGGTCGAGCTGGAGCGCGACGCCCAGGGCTGGCTGACCGGTGAGATCCTGGGCACGCCCTCGGCCCGTGAAGGCAAGGTCACCCGCGTGGAACAATGGCTGGCGGACCGCAAGCTCGGCTGGGACGAGGTGGAAACCACGTTTTACACCGATTCCCTGAACGACCTGGCCCTGATGGAGAAGGCGACCCACCCCGTCGCCACCAACCCGGACGCCCGCTTGCGGACCCTGGCGGCAGAGCGCGGATGGCGCATACTTGAGCTGTTTCACTAGTTTTTCATGATCAAAAAATTTATCGACAAGCTGTTTGGCAAATCAGACAGCACAGATCCCGGCGTCAAGCGGGTCAAAAAATCACCTTTCGGTCAGCGCCAGGATGTCACCGTTAAGGAACACGGCATTGACGTCTCGCTGGTGGACGACCGCGCCATGGACGTTGTGCGCACCCTCAAGGACGCCGGCTATGAGGCCTACATCGTCGGCGGCGCGGTGCGCGACCTGCTGGTGGGCCTGCGCCCCAAGGACTTCGACGTCGCCACCGACGCCACGCCCGAGCAGGTCAAGTCGCTGTTTCGCCGCGCTTTCATCATCGGCCGGCGCTTTCGCATCGTGCACGTCATCTACGGCCGCGGGCGCGAGCATGAAGTCATCGAGGTCTCGACCTTCCGCGCCCACCTGGACAGCAGCCTGGCCGAGCAGGTCGGTGGCAACGAGCGCACCAGCAAGAGCGAACTCGCCGGCATGAAGCACGCGGTCGATGCCTCCGGCCGGGTGCTGCGCGACAACGTCTGGGGCCCTATAGAGCAGGACGCCGCGCGCCGCGACTTCACCATCAACGCGATGTACTACGACCCTGAAACGCAGGTGGTGGTCGATTACCACAACGGCATCAAGGACGCCAAAAAAAGAATCATCCGCATGATCGGCAACCCGGCAGTGCGCTACCGCGAAGACCCGGTGCGCATCATCCGCGCCGTGCGTTTTGCGGCCAAGCTCAGCGCGCTGGGCTTCAAGTTCGAAGACAAGACCGTGGCCCCGTTGCGCGAGATGAAAGGCCTGCTGGCCGACGTGCCGCAGTCGCGCCTCTTCGATGAAATGCTCAAGCTGCTGCAGACCGGCCATGCGCTGGCCAGCATCGCGCAGCTCAAGTTCCTGGGCCTGGGCACCGGGATCTACCCGCTGCTCGACGTCGTGGTTGAAAACGCCGACGAGCCCTTCCTCAAGCTCGCCCTGCAAGACACCGACCGCCGCGTCGGCGAAGGCAAGCCGGTGGCGCCCAGCTTTTTGCTGTCTTGCGTGCTGTGGTCCGACGTGCGCGAGGGCTGGGAACAGCGCAAAAAGCGCGGCGAGCACCTCATGCCCGCGCTGCAGGACGCCATCGACGATGCCTTCAACGCCAAGATCGGCGACGTCTCGGGCCGCGGCAAGCTGGGCACCGACATGCGCGAGATCTGGACCATGCAGCCGCGCTTTGAAAAACGCACGGGCAGCGCCCCCTATTCCTTGCTGGAACAGCCGCGTTTCCGTGCCGGTTTTGACTTCCTGCGCCTGCGCGCGCAGACCGGCGAAATCGACATGGAGCTGGCCGAGTGGTGGGAAAAATTCAGTACCGCCTACGACGACGAACGCCACGCCATGATTGAAGAGGCGCGCCGCGAACAGCAGAGCAAGCCGCAGGCGCCGCGGGTTCGCGTCAAGCGCCCGGATGCCGAAGCTGGAGCAGGTCACACCGGCCATGCCGAGCGCTCTACACCCGACGCGGCCGATGCATCCGGCGAGCAGGGCGATGCCGCACCCGCCAAAAAACGCCGTCGCCGCCGCAAACCCACTAACCGTGGTGGTGCGGGCGGGGAAGGTGCGGGTGGCGATACGCCCTCGCCGTCGTCGGACACAGCCTCCAACGCCTGAGCGCTTCATGGTTCGCGCCTACGTCGCCCTGGGCGCCAATCTGGGCGATGCGGCAGTGGCCTTGCGCCATGCTGTTCAGGCCATAAACAGCCTGCCGTGGACGCGGGTGCTTCAATCTTCCAGCCTCTATAAAACAGCGCCGCTGGACACCGATGCAGGTGGTGCGGCGGCCGCGCCGGGCGATGATTACCTCAATGCCGTGGTCGAAATCGAGACCAGCCTCAGCGCTCCTGATCTGCTGGACCAACTGCAGCACATCGAACAACAGGCAGGCCGCGAAAGGCCTTACCGCAATGCGCCGCGCACGCTGGATCTGGATTTGCTGCTTTACGGCAGCGGCCACATAGCTTCAGCCCGCCTCACCGTGCCACATCCACGCATGGCACTGCGGGCTTTTGTGCTGGTGCCGCTCGCGGAAATCGCGCCAGGTCTGGTCAACGCCGCGCAGTTGGCGGTGGTGGCGCAGCAACGCATTGAGCGGCTGGGCCGGCTGGCCGACTAAGGCGCCAGCCGCTCGCGCAACCAGTCCCCGCCATCCTGCAGCGTATAGCGCAAGCGGTCATGCAGCCGGCTCTTGCGACCCTGCCAGAACTGCCAGTTGTCGGGCTTGAGGCGGTAGCCTCCCCAGTGTGGCGGGCGCGGGGGCTGCAGCAAAAATTTCGCGCCGTACTTGGCTGCATTGGCCACCAGCACGCCGCGCCCGGCAATCACTTCGCTTTGCGGGCTGGCCCAGGCGCCTATGCGGGAATCCAGCGGCCGGGTGTTGAAGTAGGCGTCGCTTTCCTCGGCGGAGACTTTTTCGACGACGCCCTCGATGCGCACCACGCGCTCAAGCTCCACCCAGTGGAACTGCAGCGCGGCGTAGGGGTTGCCGGCCAGTTCCTGGCCCTTGCGGCTGTCGTAGTTGGTGAACCAGGTGATGCCGCGTTCGTCATAGCCCTTGATCAGCACGATGCGGGTGGAGGGGCGCAGGTTGCTGGCCACGGTGGCCAGCGTCATGGCGTTGGGCTCGGGCACCTCGGCGGCGATGGCTTCCTGCAGCCATTGCCCGAATTGTTTGAGCGGGTCCGCCTGCGAGGCGTCTTCGTTGAGTTCGGCGCGTTCATAGCTTTTGCGCAGGTCGGCAATGGAGGAGGTGGGCTGGCTCATGCCCTTGATTGTGCCCGCTGGCACCATGCCCTTGCCGGCAGCCGGCCCTTGCCGTGCGCGAATGCTGTGTGCTCGAGGGTGGGCTTGTTGCCGAATTAATATTCGCTTATATTTCCAGCTTCCCATGAAGCCCAAAGACGACGAAAAGCAGCGCGCGATCGCCGAGGCCACCTTCAACCTGGTGGCCCAGACCGGCCTGAGCGGCCTGACCATGGCCGACATCGCCCGCACGGCCGGCATTGCCACCAGCACGCTGTACGTCTACCACCCGTCAAAGGACGAGCTGATCAGCCAGCTCTATGAAGAGGCCAAGACCGCGACCATGCTCCGGCTGATGGACGGCGTGGTTGCCGGCACCCCCCTGCGCAGCCGGGTGCGCCGCATCTGGGGAAATTTGCTGCGGCACCGGTTGGAGCGCTACGCCGAGGTGGTGTTCCAGGAGCAGTACTACAACTCCCCCTGGTTCACGCAGGGCAACCGCGAGCTGTCGACCCGCCTGGCGGCCAGCTTCCTGGCGCTGATGGAAGAAGGCCAGCAGCAGGAGATTTTTAAACCCGTGCCGCTGCCCCTGCTGACGGCCAGCGTGGTGGGTTCGGTGCGGGAAACCGCCAACCTGATACGCACCCAGGTGCTGCCCGACGACGAAGCCGTGCACCAGGCGGCCTTCAGCCTGTGCTGGGACGCCATCAAGGCCTGATCGGCTGAATCGCCTGAACCGCCCCGAAAGGGCAATACCCCCTGATATCAGTAGGCCAAGTTATTTTGATAAAAACTCTTCTTTAAGCGAATATATATTCGGCAAGTAGTTTTCTCATTTCTCCGCTGACTGCTTTCCGGCTTCTTCCCCACTAACAACAACCCAAGGAGTTCCACGATGCCCACCCTCAACATCAACGGCAAGGACCTGGCCGTCAACGCCGACGAATCCACGCCCATACTCTGGGCCCTGCGCGACACGCTGGGCATGACAGGCACCAAGTTCGGCTGCGGCGCGGCGCTGTGCGGCGCCTGCACCGTGCACCTCAACGGCGCGCCCATACGTTCATGCATCACGCCGATTTCGGCCGCCGCCGGCCAGAAAATCACCACCATTGAGGCCGTGGCCACCGACCGCGTGGGCAAGGCGGTGCAGGACGCCTGGGTCAAGCACGACGTGGCGCAGTGCGGCTATTGCCAGAGCGGCCAGGTGATGAGCGCCACCGCCTTGCTCAAGTCCAACGCCAAGCCGAGCGATGCCGACATCGACGGTGCCATGGCCGGCAATATCTGCCGCTGCGGCACCTATGTGCGCATACGCGCCGCCATCAAAGACGCCGCCCAAACCCTGGCTTGAAGGAGAACGCCATGTATTCGAATTCCACAGACACCCTCGATATCGCCAGCCAGCTGCCCAAAGGCCTGCAAGCCCTGATGCACAAGGCGCAGGACGCCGCGCAAAGCATCGCCGACGCCGCCCTGCAGCGCCGCAGTTTCCTCAAGGTCACGACCGCCGGCGGCTTTGCGCTGGGGGCGTTTCCGCTGCTGACGCAGGCGCAAACTATGGCAACGGCCGGTGCGCCAGCCGCATCCAGCCTCAAGCCGACCCAGCAGCCTTCTGCCTTTGTGCGCATTGACAAGGACGGCACGGTGACCGTCACCATCAACCGGCTCGACTTCGGCCAGGGCGTGCAGACCGGCCTGCCCATGATCCTGGCCGAGGAACTGGACGCCGACTGGGCGATGGTCAAAAGCCAGCACGGCAATGCCGACCCGGCTTATGTGGACCCGGCTTTCGGCATGCACCTCACGGGCGGTTCGGGCTCGATCAAGAACTCCTACACGCAGTACCGCGAACTCGGCGCGCGCACCCGCGCCATGCTGGTTTCGGCCGCCGCCGCGCAATGGGGCGTGGACGCCGGCAGCCTGCGCACCCAGCAGGGCGTGGTGATAGGCCCCGGCGGCAAGCGCCTGACGTATGGCGAACTCGCCGAAGCGGCCATGAAGCAGCCGGTGCCCGAGGCGGTCACGCTCAAGGACCCAAAACAGTTCCGCATCATCGGTAAGCCCACGGGCCGGCTTGACGCACGCGCCAAATCCAGCGGCGGCCAAAGCTACGGCATCGACGTGCGCCTGCCCGGCATGCTGACGGCGGTGGTGGCGCACCCGCCGGTGTTTGCCGGCAAGGTCAAAACACTGGACGACACGGCGGCCAAAGCCGTTCCCGGCGTGAAGGCCGTGCTGCGCGTGCCGCTGGACCGCGGCGGCGAAGGCGTGGCCGTGGTGGCCGAGGGCTACTGGGCGGCCAAGCAGGGCCGCGATGCGCTCAAGGTCGAATGGGATACCAGCGGCGTTGAAAAAGTCGACAGCGCCCAGCAGCTCGCGAGCTACCGCGCGCTGGCGCAAAAGACCGGCGCGCTCAAGTACAAGGACGACATCAGCAAGCTGGCCTCGGCGCCCAAAAAGATCAGCGCAGAGTTTGTGTTCCCCTACCTGGCCCATGCGCCCATGGAACCCCTCAATTGCACGGTGCAACTGAGCGGCCAGGGCGCGGACGCCAAGGCCGAACTCTGGCTGGGCACGCAGATGCCGGGCCTGGACACGCTGGCCGCCTCCAAGGCGCTGGGCGTGGCGCCGCAAAACGTCAAGATGAATGTGCAGATGGCCGGCGGCGGTTTTGGCCGCCGTGCGATCGCCACCAGCGACTATGTGGTGGAAGCCTGCAACGTCGCCAAAGCCGCGCGTGGCGCCGGGCTGACGGCCGCGGTGCGCACACTGTGGAGCCGCGAGGACGACATCAAGGGCGGCTACTACCGCCCCATGCATGTGCACCGCGCCCAGATCGGTTTCGACGCGCAGGGCAATATCCTGGGCTGGGACCACGTCATCGTCGGTCAGTCCATTGTCGGCGGCACGCCGTTTGAAGGCTTTATGGTCAAGGACGGCGTGGACGGCACCATGGTCGAAGGCATGAAAGAGCCTTACGACATCCCCATGCGCCTGTCGGTGCACCATCCCAAGCTCAATGTGCCGGTGCTGTGGTGGCGCAGCGTGGGTTCCACGCACACCGCCTACGTGATGGAGACGCTGATCGACGAAATCGCGCGCGGCAGCGGGCAGGACCCTGTGGCCTACCGCATGAAGCAGTTCGGCAGCAAGCACCCGCGCCACGCGGCCGCGCTGCAACTGGCGGTCGACAAGTCCGGCTACGGCAAACGCACGCTGGCCCCGGGCCGCGCCTGGGGCGTGGCGGTGCATGAGTCCTTCAACACCGTGGTGGCCTATGTGGTTGAAGCCTCGGTCAAGGACAACACCCCGGTGCTGCACGCCATCACCGCGGGCGTGCACTGCAACCTCGCGATCAACCCGACCAGCGTCGAGGCGCAGGTGCAGGGCGCCGCGCTGATGGGCCTGTCCATGTGCCTGCCGGGCGCGGCCATCACGCTGAAAGACGGCGTGGTCGAGCAAAGCAACTTCGGCGACTTCCCGGTGCCACGCATCACCGACATGCCCACGGTGGCGGTGTTCATCGTGCCCAGCGCCGATGCGCCCACCGGCCTGGGCGAGCCCGGCTTGCCGCCGCTGGCCCCGGCTTTTGCCAATGCCATCGCCAAGCTCACCGGCAAACCGGCGCCGCGCGAGCTGCCTTTCAAGCTGGCGTGATGGAAAAGGGCCTGCCCACGGTGCTGGTGCTGGCCTCGGGCCGGGGCGAGCGCTTTGCCGCCTCCGGCGGCGGCGCGCACAAGCTGCAGGCCTTGCTGGCCGGCAAGCCGGTGCTGGTGCGCACGCTGGAGGCCGTGGCCGCCAGCGGCCTGCCCTGGCACCTTGAGGATGCGGGCCACCCCGGCATGGGCGACAGCATCGCGGCCGCCGTGCGGACTACGCCGGAAGCTTCGGGCTGGCTGGTTTTGCCGGGCGATTTGCCGCTGGTGCAGGCCGCCACATTGCGGGCGGTGGCCGACGCGTTGGCGCGGCATGCGGTGGTGGTGCCCATGTTCGAGGGGGCACGCGGCCATCCGGTCGGGTTTTCGGCCGCCTGCCGAGATGCCTTGCTGGCGCTGACGGGAAACCGGGGTGCGTCCCCGGTGGTGCAGGCGCAGGCCGCGCTGAATGCGGTCGGCTTTCTCGATGTTGCCGACGAGGGTACGGTCATCGACATCGACACGCTGCAAGATTTGCAGCGCGCCGAAGCGCTACTGGCGCAGCGCTGAATCTTTTAGATAAGCGCGATCGCCGCGCAGGCCAGCCGCGGGCCGGAGTTGCCGGTGGGCTGGGTCTTGAAGTCGTCCGGGTCGCGGTGCACGATCAGGCCCTTGCCCACGATGTTATTCATGCCGCTGCCGACGGCAATGGTCTTGGATTCAAAGCTGAACTTCGCGACGCCCGCCGCGTCGGCCTTGAGGCTGGGCAGGTCGCCGGTATGGTGGGCCATGTCCGAGTGGCTGCCGTGCGGCTGGCCGCCGGGGTTGAAGTGGCCGCCGGTGCTCATGCCGTCGCCGCTGGAGCAATCGCCTTTTTCATGCACATGAAAGCCGTGTTCGGCATTCGGCTTGAGGCCGCGGATCTCGCCCGAGACCAGCACCTTGTCGCCGCTCTGGGTGAAGTTCACGGTGCCGGCCGCAGTATTGCCGGTGGTGCTTTGCAGCTGGGCCACGGCGCGCGGGCCGCTCATGGTGGATGCGCAGGCGCTGAGCACAAGGGCCGCGGCAAGCGGCGCCAGACGGTAAATCATGATGCGGTCTCCTGAAATGTTGGTGAGTTGTAAAACACGCCCACTTTAGGCTGCATGGCCCGTGATGGCAAGGATGAAAGAGTTCCTAGCCGTTAACCAGCGCCAGCAGCTTGCCCAGCGCATGGTCGTGGATACCCAGGGTCTTCAGCTTGTCATAGGTGAGCTGCGCGTATTCGCGCGTGGTGCCGTAGCGCCCGCAGGAGTCTGAAAAAATACGCCGGTAAACGTCTTCGCTGAGCACGCCGGTGTGGCTGGGGCTGCGCTTGGACAGGGTGAAGGCCAGCGCCTGTACATCCCCTTGCGCGGTTTGGCAGCGCAGCCACTTGGGGTCGTACACGCCGTTGGGCATTTCGCGCTTCCACAGGGCGGGCAGGGCGCCTGCGACCTGCGCCCGCGGGATGCGAAAGGCCATGCCCTTGCAGCTGCCGCCGTGCAGCAGGCCGAAGACCAGGCCCGGGCATTCCGGCGTGCCGCGGTTCACGCGGCTCCACATCTTGAGCGCGCGGTGGTAGCCGTGGATGGTGGCAAAACGTTCTTCCGCATGCTCGAACTCCGGCCGCCAGATCAGCGAGGCATAGGCGAATATCCAGAGGTCATCCTTGCCGCCCCATTCGCGCATGACGGTCTCCAGCATGTGGTCGGGGTTGCGGGAAACGGAAGGGCCGTTTGCGGCTGTTTGCTTGGCTGAATTTTCCACAGCCGCACTTTACAATGGGCCGAGTTTTTGTGACGGCTTATGTGACGGGAGTGGGACCATGTTTTCTCAGGACGATGAAGGCCAGCAGGGCCTGGTGTTGGCGCTCGTTCTGGGCCTGATGGTTTTTGTCGTCACGCTGGTCATAGGCATCAGTTTGTACCGGCTGCATCGCGTCGAGCCCGCCGGACCGCCTGCTGTTCCCGCCGTGGCGGCCGCGGCGCAAGCCCCGGCGACTGCTGCTTCCACACCGCCGCCTGCCGCGATCCTTCCCGACGTCAGCCAGGCCATACAGGCCTCCCAGGCTTCGCAAGCCGCGGCCGATGCCGCCAGCGTGAAGGTCGAGCAAGGCGTGGTGCGCTTTTATTTTGCCTCCGGCCAGGCCGAGCTCGCCGCCGGCGCGGTGGATGCCATGACCGACCTGGTCAAGGCCGCCAAGGGCGGCCGCATGCTGGTCATCTCAGGCTTTCATGACGCGACGGGCGATGCCGCCAAAAACGCGGCCCTGGCGAGGCAGCGTGCCGTGGCCGTGCGTGATGCGCTCAAGGCTGCGGGCGTTCCCGAGCGGCAGATCGAACTGAAGAAACCCGAACAGCTGGCCGGCGGCAGCGACGCCGAGGCGCGCCGCGTCGAGATCTCGCTGCAATAGGCTACCAGGTGCGGTGCGGCGTAGAGAGTCGCTGACAAGCGCAAAGGCGCAGGGCTGACGCCCAGCGTTCCGCCCTGCGGGCAGAGTATTTGGTAACCGTACCGTAACCACACTGGCGTGAAATGGTTCGGTAACCCGTTACCATAGAGTCAGTAATAAAGTTACGGCGACCCGGTGCCCCGCCACCCAAACTCCATAAAGCCCCACCATGGCCCTTCATCCCAAAGTCTCAGACATCACCGCGCGTATCGCCGCGCGCAGCCGTCCCACGCGCGAGGCCTACCTCGCGCAATTGCATGCGGCTTCCACGCGCGACCCCGGCCTGGACCGCATGGGTTGTGCCAACGTGGCTCATGCCTTCGCAGGCATGCCGCTGGACGACCGCTTCAAGGTGGTGACCGAGCGCAAGCCCAACATCGCTATCGTCACCGCCTACAACGACATGCTGTCGGCGCACACGCCTTTGCAGGCCTATCCGGCCTTCATCAAGGACGAAGCCCGCAAGCTGGGTGCCACGGCCCAGGTGGCCGGCGGCGTACCTGCGATGTGCGACGGCGTGACCCAGGGCACCAGCGGCATGGAGCTGAGCCTCTTCAGCCGGGACGTGATCGCCATGGGTACGGCGATAGCGCTCTCGCACGACATGTTCGACGCGGCGCTGATGCTGGGCGTGTGCGACAAGATCGTGCCGGGCCTGCTGATAGGCGCGCTGCAGTTCGGCCACCTGCCCACGGTCTTTGTGCCGGCCGGGCCCATGACTTCCGGCATCCCCAACAAGGAGAAAGCCCATGTGCGCGAGCAGGCCGCGCAGGGCCTGGTGGGCCGTGACGCCTTGCTCGATTCCGAGTTCAAGTCCTATCACAGCCCCGGCACCTGCACCTTCTACGGCACGGCCAACAGCAACCAGCTGCTGCTCGAAGCCATGGGCCTGCATGTGCCCGGCACCGCCTTTGTGAATCCCGGCAACGCCCTGCGCGAGGAACTCACGCGCGAAGCAGCGCGCACCGTGCTGGGCATCGTCAAGGCAAAACGTTTTGCGCCTATAGGCCTGATCGTTGACGAGAAGGCCATCGTCAATGCCATGGTCGCCTTGCTGGCCACGGGCGGCTCCACCAATCATTTGATCCATTGGGTCGCGGTGGCGCATTCGGCCGGCATCGTGATCGACTGGAATGACTTTTCCGACCTTTCCGACGTGGTGCCCACGCTGGCCCATGTCTACCCCAACGGCAGCGCCGACGTGAACCAGTTCCAGGCTGCGGGCGGCCCGGGGCTCATCATCCGCGAGCTGCTGAACACCGGCTTCATGCATGAGGATGTGCTCACGGTGCGCGAAGGCGGCATCCGCGAATACACACGCGAACCGGCGCTGGCCGGCGCCGCGCTGGCCTGGCATGAGCTTGGCAACTCCAGGGACGAAAGCATCGTGCGGCCCGTCGCCAAACCTTTCAGCGCCACCGGCGGCCTCAAGCTGCTGCAGGGCAACCTGGGCCGCAGCGTGATCAAGGTCTCGGCCGTGCCCGACGACCGCCATGTGATCGAAGCGCCCGCCCGGGTGTTTGATTCGCAGGAAGCCCTGCACCAGGCCTTCAACGCCGGCGAACTCAACCGCGACGTGGTCTGCGTGGTGCGCTGGCAGGGCCCGCAGGCCAACGGCATGCCCGAGCTGCACAAGCTCACGCCGCCGCTGGCCGTGCTGCAGGGCAAAGGCTTCAAGGTCGCGCTGGTCACCGACGGCCGCATGAGCGGTGCCTCCGGCAAGGTGCCGGCCGCCATCCATGTCTCGCCCGAAGCGGCCGCGGGCGGGCCGTTAGCCCGGGTGCGCGACGGCGATGTGATCCGTGTCGACGCCGTCACCGGTGAACTCAAGGTCCTGGTGGCGGAGGCGGAATGGGCCGCACGCCCGCTTGAAACCATGCCTGCCGAGCTGCGCGCCGGCAATGCCGTCGGCATGGGCCGTGAATTGTTTACCGGCATGCGCCGCCACGCGCTGACCGCTGAAGAAGGAGCTTTATCGTGGATGTGAACATCAAACCCGGCGGCAAGCTGACCGCCCTGCAGGTGATGCAGGATGCGCCGGTGATACCCGTCATCGTGCTGACCGACGTGAAACAGGCGGTGCTGCTGGCGCGCGCGCTGGTGGCCGGCGGCATACGCATGCTGGAAGTCACGCTGCGCACGCCGCAGGCCCTGGCCTGCATCGAAGCCATCGCGCGCGATGTGCCCGAGGCCGTCGCCGGTGCGGGCACGGTGCGCAGCGCCGCCGACGCCCAAGCCTGCGCCATGGCCGGCGCGCGTTTTGCCGTGAGCCCGGGCTACACCCATGCCGTGGGCCAGGCCTGCCGCGATGCCGGCCTGCCCTTGTTGCCCGGCGTGGCCACCGGCAGCGAAATCATGATGGCCCAGGAAGATGGGTTGACCGAACTGAAGTTTTTCCCGGCCATGCAGGCAGGCGGGCCGGCCATGCTCAAGGCCTGGAGCGGCCCTTTCGGCGACGTGCGGTTTTGCCCTACGGGTGGCGTCTCCACGGCCAACGCCGCGGAATTTTTAAGTCTGCCCAATGTGGTTTGTGTAGGCGGCTCCTGGCTCACGCCGGCCGACGTGCTGGCGCGCGGCGACTGGGCGCAGGTGACGGCGCTGGCGCAGCAGGCCTGCCGCCTGCAACGCGAGTGAAGCCTGGCGCCTAGCGCCTAGCGCAGGCCCGCGCCCGAAGCGTTCTCGGCGCGCTGGATCAATTCGATCTTGTAGCCGTCCGGGTCCGTCACAAAAGCGATCACCGTGGTGCCGCCCTTCACAGGGCCGGCTTCGCGCGTGACATTGCCGCCCGCGGCCTTGATTTTTTCGCAGGCCGCATACGCGTCCGGCACGCCCAGCGCGATATGGCCGAAGGCCGTTCCCATGTCGTAGCTGTCGGTTCCCCAGTTGTAGGTCAGCTCGATTTCGGCGTGCTCGGGGTTGTTGCCGTAACCGACAAAAGCCAGGCTGTATTTGTACTCGGGGTTTTCCGAAGTGCGCAGCAGCTTCATGCCGAGCACCTGGGTGTAAAAATCAATGGAGCGCTGGAGATTGCCAACGCGCAGCATGGTGTGTAGGAGTCGCATGGAATGATTATCCTGCGGCGCGCGCGGACGTGCACGGGCCACGCCCATAGCCCCGGGGGTCCATGCCGCTTATGGCCGCCGCCTTTGGAGCAGCTCGAAGATCGCCATGCCGGCCAGCATGGCCAGCACAAACACCGCGGCTTTGGGCTCTCCCATGCCCAGGGCCACGAGGCCAGGGCCTGGGCAGAATCCGGCCAGGCCCCAGCCCACGCCGAAAAGCAGGCTGCCGGCCACCAGCCTGCGGTCGATGCGACCCGCGGCCGGCAGCTTCATCTCGGCGCCCAGCAGGGACAGGCGCCGTTTTTTGGCCAGAAGGAAGGCGAAGAAACCCACGGCGATGGCACCGGCCATGACAAAGGCGAGCGAGGGATCCCAGGGGCCGGCCAGGTCCAGGAAGCCGAGCACCTTGGCGGGATTGGCCATGCCCGAGACGATCAGGCCCAGGCCAAACACCAGGCCGACCAGCAGGGAAGACAGCATCAGCATGGTTTTCTCCTAAAACCTGAACAGGTGGCGCGCCAGGAACACCACGGCAAAACCCGCGCCCATGAAGATCGCCGTGGCCGCCATCGAGCGCGGCGACAGCCGCGAAAGCCCGCACACGCCATGGCCGCTGGTGCACCCCGCGCCGTAGCGCGTGCCTATGCCCACCAGCAATCCGGCGGCGACCAGCATGCCATAGCCGGCATCCACCTGGACACGAGGCAAGGCTGAGAGCGCGGCATAGGCCCAAGGAGCGGCGATGAGCCCGGCGACAAAAGCCAGGCGCCAGCCGGCGTCGCCGCGCACCGGCTTGAGCAAGCCGCCCAGGATCCCGCTGATGCCGGCGATGCGCCCATTGAGCAGCACGAACATCGCAGCGGCCAGGCCTATGAGCAGGCCGCCCGCCAGCGCGGGCCAGGGTGTGAAGGCGTTCCAGTCCAGGGTCATGGGTTACCTCCTTCAGGGCATTAGAGGCATTAAAGGCAATAGAGGCGATTGGCCTGGCTAGCTCCCGCAATGGGGCACAGCAGAAAAAATCCTCGCGGCAATGATAAGGCGTGCGCGCGCAGCCTCAGGTCGAAGACGCAGGAAACAAACGGCGGGTTTCCTGAGCCTATCGTGCGGTTCTCATCTCTTCCATGAGCCATTGCACAAAGCACTGCGCCTCGGGTGTCGCGCCTGGTGCAAGGCCAAAGTAGTGGCGGCTCAGCGCCATCCGCAATTCAGGCAAAGGGCAGATCAACCGTCCCGAAGCGATGTCATGGGCGATCAAGGTGGTCGGGGCCAGCGCGAAACCCAGCCCGTCGACGGCTGCCTGAAGGACAAAATGCAGGTGCTCGAACTGCAGGCAGCTGGCGGGTTCCAGATCGGGAGCCTTCACATGCTTTTTCCAGTTGCTCCAATCATTGCCGCGCGATTTCGACAGCAGCAAGACATGGGAAGCCAAAGATTGCGGATCGGTGACGGGACGACGGGCGAACAATGCCGGAGATCCAACGACCAGGACCTCGTCCTCCAGGAACGGGCGAATCTGCATCGCCTGCGGCCATCCCCTGGTGCTCCGCCGGATGGCAAGGTCGAATGCCTCGGGCGCTTGATCCGGCGCCAGCGTGCTGGTCATCATCTGCAGTTCGATGTCCGGGTGCTTTGCCACGAACCCGGGCAGCCGTGGGATCAGCCAGCGCACGGCGAAAGTAGGCCTGACGTTGACCCTCACCGCGCACGATGGCGTCCGGGCCCTCAGCGATTGGGCCGCTTCGCCAATTTGATTGAGTGCGGGCCCGGCCTGCGCATGGAACTGATGGCCGGCCGCCGTGAGATGGACTTGCCGGGTCTTTCGCTCAAACAGGTCCACGCCCAGAAAAGCTTCCAGCGTCTTGATCTGGCGACTGATGGCGCCGTGTGTGACGTGCAACTCAAGGGCTGCGCGGGTGAAGCTCAGATGCCGCGCCGCCGCCGCGAAAGCACGGACCGCATTCAACGGAGGTAAGCGGGGCGACATGCGTGTCATTTTCTCACACGTACTGCGCACGAATATCGTTTGTCGGGAGCGTTGGCACCGCGCACCATGCGGCTCATGAAACAACCCATGGCCTCTGACCCGGACCGCAATTCACGCCATGCCGCTATGGCGCTCGGGCTGTCGCTTCCGGGAGACACGGTGCTCTACCTGCTCTTGCCGATGTTCGCGCCCGCGTTTGGCGTCACTTTGCCCGAAGCGGGTCTTCTCCTGGCGGCGAATCGCCTCGTGCGCATCGCCGGTTACGGCATGGTGGCGAAGTTTTATGCCCGCAACGGCGAGAGGCTCACCTGCTCCCTGGCGGTGGTTGCAGCCGCGATCTGCGCGCTGGGTTACGCCACATTCACGGGATTCGTCGCTTTGCTGCTCTTGCGGCTCCTGTGGGGCCTTGCCTTTGCAGCGCTTAACCTGGCCACCCAGGCATTGGCCACCGCCGAACCGGCAGGTGCCGCGCGCCGGGCGGGGCGGTCCCGCGCATTTACGGCCTTGGGGCCCATGCTTGCATTGCCTTTGGGCGGTGCGTGCGCGCTCTGGCTGGGTCCCAGAGTCATCTTTTTTGTGTTCGCGGCTGTTGCGGTGGCCGGGCTGCTGGTCACGCGGCAGCTCCCGACCACCCCCCATGGTGAGCCGCCGGCAACAAAAAGGGCCAGGCTCCCGGGCAGCCTCGATACCTGGTCGTTCATTGAAGGCCTGGTCCTGGACGGCCTGTTCATCATCGGTTTGTCTTACCTGGGCCGTGACTTGTTGCCGGGCAATCCGGTCGTCGTGGCAGGCCTTCTGCTGTCGGTCCGCTACCTGGCGGAAATCCTGCTGGGTTCCGTCGGCGGCCGCATGGCCGAAAAATACGGCATCGAGGTTCTGCTGGTGGCGCTTTCCGTGCTGGCTTCCGCGGCCCTTGTGGGCTTTGGCTTCGGCTGGCTGTGGACCTGCTCGCTTGTCATCGTGATCCTGCGTGCCCTGCTGTTGCCGCTATTGCCGGCTCTGGTGGCTCTTCGTACGCCGGGACCCGGGCGCATACAAGCCCTGGCCACACGTTCGGTCTGGCGGGACATGGGCGCGGGCATCGGTCCTGTGCTCGCCGGCCTGTTGTTACCGGTCGCGCCGGCTGAATGGATCTACGGTGTCTGCGCACTTCTTCTGTCATGTGCGGCCATTGCCTGCTTAAGACCGGGCCGTGACTGAAAGCGCTCAGACATCACACCCTTCTTTCAACCCGCCCGGCCTAGCCTGGCGTGCGCTTCGCCGATGCTATTTCTGTGGCACTTCAAACACCAGGCAGGTCGTGGTCGCATGCGCATACAGCTTGCCGTCCGGGCCCACGATGCGGCCTTCGGCGGTGGCCAGCTGGCGGCCGCAGTGGATCACCGTGCCGATGGCGCGCAGCGGCCCGGTCTTGTGCGAGGCGGCGCGCACGATGTTGATGCTCAGTTCGGCCGTGGTGTAGGCCCGGCCTGCGGGCATCATGGTGTGCACGGCGCAGCCCACGGCGGAATCCAGCATCGTGGCATACCAGCCGCCGTGCACCGTGCCCAGCGGGTTGTAGTGCTTGAGCTGCGGCGTGCCCTGGAACACGGCCTTGCCGGGCTCGATCTCGATCAGCGCGAAATCCAGCGTATCGGCGATGTGGGGGTAGGGCAGCTTGCCGTCCAGCATGGCGGTCATGACTTCCATGCCGGTTTTGCCGGCCACGTCTTCCGGCCGCGCCAGGCCCGGCCTGCCACCGCCGCCTTCCATGCGGATGCGCACTGCGGCGCTTTGTTCCATCCATTGAGCCAATGTGTCTTGTGGGGTCATGTTTTCCATAAATGTTGCATATGCAATAGTTGTAGCTACAATTAAATTATGAACGGGAAAACCCGCCTGTCAACCCAGGCCGAGCTCAAGGTGCAGGGCTGCACCAACCTGAAGCTGCGCCAGCTGATGCGCCGTGTTGCGCACCACTACGACCTGGAAATGGCCAAGGTGGGACTGAAGACCACCCAGTATTCCCTGCTGACCTATGCGCTCACGCTCGGTCCCATGCGGCCCGGTGAACTGGCGCGCGGCATGAAAGTCAGCGCTTCCACGCTGACGCGCAACCTCAAGCCGCTGATAGACGCCGGCTGGATAGAGCTCACCGCGGGCAGCGATGCGCGCAGCCGCACCGTGGTGCTGACCGCCGCGGGCCGCGCCAAGCGCGAGGAGGCCCGCGCGCGCTGGAAGGCCGCACAGGAGCAGCTCAACGTGCTGCTGGGCGCCGAACGCGTGCTGGCCTTGCATGCGCTGGTCAATGAATCCCTGGAACTCTTGTCCCCCATCGAACCCGGAGCCGATGATGAATAACCCCGTGCCTTCCAACCCCGCCGCGCCTTCCAGTGCCGGCCGGATCGCCATCTGGCTGGTGCTGCTGGCCGCCGGCGGTACCTTTGCCCTCACCATGGGCGTGCGCCAGACCATGGGCCTGTTCCTCTCGGCCCTCAACACCTCGACCGCGCTGGGCATAGGCAGCATCAGCCTGGCCTTCGCCTTCGGCCAGCTCTGGTGGGGGCTCACGCAGCCCTTTGCCGGCGCGGTGGCCGACCGCATAGGCACGGGCCGCGTGATCTTTCTCGGTGTGCTGCTGGTGGCCGTGGGCACCATCATCACGCCGCTGATGACCAGCACGGCCGGGCTGATCTTTGCGATCGGCGTGCTGGCCGCGGGTGGCGCCGGCATGGCCGGCCCTTCGGTGCTGATGGCCGCAAGCACGCGCCTGGTCGCGCCTGAAAAGCGCGGCCTGGCCACGGGCATCGTCAACGCGGGCGGCTCCTTCGGGCAGTTCGCGATGGCGCCCATCGCCATAGGCCTGACGGCCGCCGTCGGCTGGGCCAGCGCCATGCAGTGGCTGGGCGCCCTGGTCCTGCTGGCGCTGCCGGCGGCGCTGGTGCTCAAGGGCAACTCCAGAGCGCTGGCCGCGCAGGCCGCGGCGGCCTCAGGCGTGAAAGCGCTGAGCGCGCGCCAGGCCATCCGCCAGGCGCTGGCCACACCCAGCTACCGCTACCTGGCCGCGGGTTTCCTGGTCTGCGGTTTCCACGTCGCATTCCTGGCCACTCACTTGCCCGGCGTGGTGGCGGCCTGCGGCCTGCCGCCGGAAGTCGGCGGCTGGTCGCTCGCGATGATTGGCCTCTTCAACATCGTCGGCAGCCTGGGCATGGGCTGGGCCGTGGGCCGCTGGCGCATGAAGTCGCTGCTGGCCTTGTTGTATGCGACGCGCGGCCTTGCGGTGCTGGCGTTTTTGCTGGCGCCCAAGACGCCGGCCGTGATGCTGGTCTTCGCCGCCGTGATGGGCGTGACTTTTCTCTCGACGGTGCCGCCCACGGTGGGGCTGGTCGCCAAGATGTTCGGCACGGCCAACATGGCCATGCTGTTCGGCGTGGTCATGCTGTCGCACCAGGTGGGCGGTTTCCTGGGGGCTTACCTGGGCGGCTATGTGTTCCAGGCCACGGGCAGCTACGATTGGGTCTGGTACATGGACATCGTGCTGGCCGCGGGCGCCGCGCTGGTGAACCTGCCGATACGCGAGGCCTTGCTGCCGCGGCAGATGGCGGCCAAGGCCGTGGCCTGAGCCAGTGGTTTTTGAACCCAGGGAAAACAAAGAGATGAGCACAAGGCCTGAAACCGGCGCCGCGCCGCGTTACCTCGACGACCTGCAGCCCGGCGACCGTTTTGTGAGCGGCGAGTACGCACTCGACGCGGCGCAGATCACCGCCTTTGCCGCGCAGTTCGATCCCCAGCCTTTCCACCTGGACCATGAAGCGGCCAAGGCCACGCTGTTCGGCGGCCTGGCCGCCAGCGGCTGGGATACGGCGG
>NZ_AKIV01000028.1 GCF_000282655.1 Polaromonas sp. CF318 | reverse complement strand
GCGGTGCAGGGGGGAGCCGCTGACGGCCATTTCCTGCGCCAGCGCGAGCTTGAACTCGCGCAGGCCCGGGTAGCCCAGGTCGCGGCAGGTGCGCATGATGGTGGGCACCGAGCTGCCCGCGCGCTGCGCCAGCTGCTCAAAACTTTCATCCAGCACGCGCTGGGGGTCCTGCAGGATCAACTCCAGCACGCTGCGCCTGGACGTGGGGGCGCTGGCGATGGTCTCGGCGATTTTGGCAAGAACTTGTGAGGTCATGGGGTTGGTTGCGGCGCGCGGGAAGCCGCGCGATCCATCAAGGCGTCAGGCAGTTTAGAAGCAGGTGACGAGGGCATCGCAGACCGTGTAATTCTCATCGACAACCGGCATCCAGCGCCATTTGTCGAAGGTGGTGCAGGGATGGGAGATGCCCAGCGCCACGAGGTCACCGACCTTGAGCGCGGCAAGTTCGGGGCCGCTGCCGCGCAAGTAGGCATGCTGGTCGTTGAGCGCCGTGACCTTCCAGTCCGCGGGAGCGGCCACGGGCGCGGCGCCAGGTGCGCCTATCGAGGACAGCGGTATCGGCATTTCCAGGTCGTAGGACAGGTCGCGCCGGCCCACGGCCAGAATGGCCAGGCCCGGTTCGGGGCAGGACTGCACCGTGGCCCAGACTTCAATCGCGGGCCTGAGACCATCTTTGCCGGCGCTGCCATGCAGGCGCGCATTGACAGAGCTGACCAGGCGCTTGTAGTTGCCGTGGTCGTGCGTGATGTAGCAGCCCGAACGCAGCAGGCCGCGCACCGGCCGCGAGAGCTTGGGCGTGAGCCAGCCGCTGACCAGGTCGAAGATGGCCGAGCCGCCGGCCGTCATCAAAATTTCGTCGCTGTCGAACAGCCCCTGCTGGTCGCAGGCCAGGGCAATGTCGCAGGTGCGCCGCATCAGCGCATCGGCATAAGCCTTGTCCGCCGCCGAATCGCCGGTGGCACCCTGCCCTTCATAGGTCTCTATGCCGACCAGACGGCAGGCCAGGCTGGTGCGCAGGGCGGCGGCCAGGGCCATGGCGTCGGCCTCGTTGCGCACGCCGGTGCGCGCACCCATGACACCGATTTCCATCAGCACCTCGAAGGGCGAAACCATGGCGGCGGCATTGGCGCGGGCCCAGGCCTCGATCAGCGCCAGCTGGGCCAATGAGTCCACCAGGAAGACGATGCGCAGGCCGGCGTATTCGCGCAGCATGCCCTGGATGCCGGCCAGGTCCATGGCGTTCACCACCTGGTTGGCGATGATGAGGCGTTTGGCGCCGGCCGTGATACCGGCGCGCATCTGCGTGACGGTGGCGAAGGTCAGGCCCCAGGCACCTTCGTCGAGCTGGCGCTTGAGCAATTGCGGCGACATCGTGGTCTTGCCGTGCGGCGCCATGTCCACGCCCTGGCTTTTGGCAAAGCGCTGCATCCAGCCAAGGTTGTGCTTCATCGCCGACTGTTTGACGACGGCCAGGGGCAGCGGCAGGTCGCCCTTGAGCACGTTCCAGCCCTGCTTGCCCATCTCGGAGCGGCGCACCGGCCCGCTGTTGTGGGGAAAGCCCTTGAAGCTGCGGTCGAGCTGCGGGTCCAGGAGGTCTTGCAATGTGGTCATGAGTTTTTTTTGGGGGGGTCAGGCAGCGGCCAATGTAGCAGCGGGCACAAAGGCGACAGGCACGGCGCCGGCGATATCGTCGCGTATGCAGGCCTTGAAGCGGCCCTTGCCCATGTCGCGCAGCTCGGGGCGCGTGACGGAGCAGGCATCGATCACATGCGGGCAGCGCGTGCGGAACACGCAGCCCGAGGGCGGGTTGACGGGGCTGGGGATGTCGCCCTTGAGCGCAATGCGTTCGCTTTTGTGCTCAGGATCGGGCTTGGGTGAGGCCGCCAGCAAGGCTTGCGTATAAGGATGCAGCGGCCGCGCAAACAGCTCGGCCGTGGGCGCGACTTCCATCACGCGGCCGAGATACAGCACCACGACGCGGTCGCACAAATACTCGACCACGTCGAGGTCGTGCGAGATGAACAGCATGGTCAGCGACAGCCGGTCGCGCAGGTCGCACAGCAGGTTAACCACCTGCGCCTGGATGGACACGTCGAGCGCCGACAGCGGCTCGTCGGCCACGATGAACTCGGGCTCGACCGCGAGCGCCCGCGCCACGCCTATGCGCTGGCGCTGGCCCCCGGAAAACTCATGCGGGTAGCGGCTGGCATGTTCGGCGCGCAGGCCGACCAGTTCCAGCAGCTCGGCAATGCGCGCCTCGCGCGCTTCCTTGCCCTTGGCCAGGCCGTGCACCTGCAGGGCTTCGCCCAGGATGTCCTTGACCCGCATCTTGGGGTTCAGGCTGGCATAAGGGTCCTGGAAAATCATCTGCAGCTTGCTGCGCAGCGCGCGCATGCGGCTGCTCGATGCCGAGCCCAGGTCCTCGCCGCGGTACAGCACCTGGCCCGAGGTGGCCTCGATCAGGCGCAGCAGGGTGCGGCCTATGGTGCTTTTGCCCGAGCCGGATTCGCCGACCAGGCCCAGGGTTTCACCGGGCTGGATGCTGAAGGAGACGTCGTCGACCGCGCGCACCGGCTTGGTCGAAGCGCCGAAATAACGCTGCAGGTTTTTGACTTCAATCAAAGGGGTGCTCATGCGGACTCCACCGTGGCCGTGGCTGTTTCTTCGACACGTATGCAGCGCGCGCTGCGGCTTGGGCCGGCGGCCAGCAACGCGGGCATGGCGTCGCGGCAAGGCGGGATGGCCAGGTCGCAGCGCGGCTCAAAAGCGCAGCCCGGCGGCGGCGCCATCGGGCTGGAGACCTGGCCGCGTATGGCATAAAGCCGGCGTTTGGCACCGGCCTGGCCGCTGGCCAGTTCGCGCTTGCGCTGCTGTGCGGGCAGGCAGGCCAGCAGGCCCTGGGTATAGGGGTGGCGCGGCTGGGCAAACAGCTCGCGCACCGGCGCGGCTTCCACAATGCGGCCCGCGTACATCACGGCCACGTCGTCGGCATGGTGGGCCACCACGCCGAGGTTGTGGGTGATGAACAAAATGCTCATGCCGGTCTCGGCCTGCAGACGGCGCATGAGCTCCAGGATCTGCGCCTGTATGGTCACGTCCAGCGCGGTGGTGGGCTCGTCGGCGATCAGCAGCGTCGGGTTGCAGGCCATGGCCAGCGCGATCATCACGCGCTGGCGCATGCCGCCCGAGAGCTGGTGCGGGTATTCATTGAGGCGCTGTGCGGCGGCCGGGATCTCGACCAGCTCCAGCATGCGCAGCGCATGTGCCAGTGCAGCCTTGCGGTCCAGCCCCATGTGCAGGCGCACCGACTCGGCGATCTGCTCGCCCACGGTGAAGACCGGGTTCAGGCTGGTCATGGGCTCCTGGAAGATCATGGCGATCTCGTTGCCGCGTATGCGCCGCATCTCGGCCTCGGGCAGGGACAGCAGGTCCAGCGTCTGGCCGGCGCGGTTGGTAAACAAGGCCTCGCCGCTGATCTGCGTGGAGGCGGTGCGCGACAAGAGGCGCATCAGCGTGAGGCTGGTCACCGACTTGCCGGAGCCCGACTCGCCGACCAGCGCCGTGGTCTTGCCGGGGCGTATGCTGAAGCTCACGTCGGCCACCGAGCGGACCAAGCCCTCGTCGGTGTCGAAAAAGGTGCTGAGATGGCGGACTTCCAACCGGTTCACGTCGATTTCCTTCACATCGATTTCCTCAGGCGCGGATCCAGCAGATCGCGAATGCCGTCGCCCAGCAGTTGCAGCGAGAGCGCAGTGAGGATGATCGCCAGCCCTGGGAACAGCACGATCCACAGCGCCTGGTGGGCGTACTGCTGGCTGCCGGCCACCATGGTGCCCCAGGTCGGAATCTCGGGCGGCACGCCCACGCCCAGGAAGGACAGCGCGGCCTCGGCCAGGATGGCGTAAGCAAAGATAAAGGACGCCTGCACCAGGATGGGCGACATGAGGTTGGGCAGGATGTGGCGCAGCAGGATGCGCGCGGTGGAGACACCGACGGCACGCGCGGCCTCGACGAACAGCAGCTCGCGCACCACGAGAGTGGAGGCCCGCACCACCCGCGCCACCCGCGGCGTGTAGACCAGCACCAGGGCCAGCACCACGTTGAGCATGGAGGGCCCGAGGATGCCGACCAGTGCGATCGCCAGCAGGATATCGGGGAAAGACATCATCGCGTCGACCACACGCATGATGGGCGCGTCGAGCCGGCGGAAGAACCCGGCCACCAGGCCGAACAATGTGCCCAGCACAATGGAGCCAATGGCCGTCAGCGCGGCGATGGTCAGCGAATAACGCGCACCATAAGCAATACGCGCGAACAGGTCGCGGCCCAGCTCGTCGGTGCCCAGCAGGTGTTGGGCCGTCGGCGCGGAGAGGCGCTCGCGCACCGCCGTATCGTTGGGGTCGTAGCCGCTGACCACATTGGCCAGCAGCGCGACACCGACCACGACCAGCAGGCAGATGCCGGCCGCCAGCACGATGCGGCGGCGGAAGAGCTTCTTCAAAGTGAGAGGGATTTTCATGCGCAGTCTTTTTGGCAGCGTAGAAGGTGTGAAGAAACCGTAGCGAGCGGCCCGAGGTCGCGCCGAGGACCGGAGCCGTACACCCGTACGGTGAGGATCGCGGGTGCGAGATCGGGACGCGCAGTAGGGTTATTCATGGCTTCTCAGTATTTCACGCGAGGATCAACAAGCATGTAGAGCAAGTCGGTCAGGAAATTGATCACCACATAGATCATGGCCACCACCAGCAGCGCGCCCTGGATGACCGGATAGTCGCGCCGTATCACCGCGCTCACCACCAGGTTGCCCACACCGGGCAGACCGAACACGGTCTCCGTCACCACGGCGCCGCCTATCATCAGCGCCACCGTCAAGCCGAGGACGGTGACGATGGGCACCAGCGCGTTGCGCAGCGCATGCTTGAGCACCACCACGTTTTCCGACAGGCCCTTGGCCCGCGCGGTGCGCACATAGTCCTCGCCCAGCACATCCAGCATGGAGGCGCGGGTGAAGCGGATGATCAGCGCCGAGTTGAGCACGCCCAGCACCGTGGCCGGCAGCACCAGGCAATGGATTCGCTCGGCCAGCGAGGCGCCCGGCTCGCCGTAGCCCGAAACAGGGAACCACCCCAGCGACACCGCGAAAATCTGCATGAGCACCAGGCCGAACCAGAAGCTGGGCACGCTGGCCCCCAGCATCGCGAATCCGGTAAAGGCCTGGTCGACAGCCTTGCCGCGGAACACCGCCGAGACGATGCCGCAGGGCACGCCGATCAGCGCGGCGAGCGCGACCGCCATCAGCGAGAGCAAGGTGGTGGGCTCGGCCCGCTCCCAGAGCGCCTGGGTCACGGGCCGCTGCAGAAAGATCGATTCGCCCAGGTTGCCGTGAGCCAGCTCGCGGATCCACAGCACGAACTGCACCGGCAGGGGCTTGTCCAGGCCGTAGACCTTCTGCACCCGGGCGATGTCCTCGGCCGTGGCCTGGTCGCCCAGCAGCACCGCGATCGGGTCGCCCGGGGCGGCACGTGTGAGCACAAATACGATAACGGCCACCAAGGCCATCACCACCAGCATGCCCATTGCGCGTGATAACAAATAGCGCGTCATGACCTTGTTCTATCCAGAAAAATGATCTTCATATCCATTCGACAGTGGCTCTGGTCAACACTCATTCGGCCTGAAACAAAGCGAAACCAGCCTGAGCCGCGGAACCGGCTTTGCCGGGCCGCAGGCGCGCGGCCCCCTCGGGGGGCAGCGAAGTACACGCAGTGACGAGCGTGGGGGCTCAATTCAAGCGTGGGGGCTCATCTCAAGCGTGGGGGCTCAATTTTTCAGGCTTGTATTCCAGAAGAACGGATAGGTATAAGGCGTGTAACCCTGCAATGCCGGTGCGCGCGCCGACAGGCTGGCGAATTTGCCGACCTGGATGTAGGGCACTTCGTCGTAGACCACCTGCTGCACTTTGCCCCATAGCGCCCCGCGCTTGGCCGGGTTCGGCTCCTGGTTCAGCGCGGCCAGCGCCTCCTGCTTGGCCGGCGAGGTCCACCAGCCCGGCGCGCCATCGCCCAGTTGCGGGGGCGAGAGCATGGGCTCGGGGAACAAGCCGGAATGGGTGATATAGATATCCCACAGCTTGGGGTCGGCGCGGCGCTGCAGCAGCGTCGCCCACTCCACCACGTTCAGCTCGGCCTTGAAGCCGGCGCGCTTGAGCTGCTCGGCCATGATAAGCGCCATGTTGTAGTGAAAGTCATATTGGCGGCTGGTCAGGATGCGGATGGTCTCACCCTTGTAGCCGGCCTGCTCTGCCTGGCTCTTGGCCTTCTTCGCATCGCGTTCGTTGTAAGCCTCGGTACCGGCGGTCGAATAAAAAGGCGTGCCTTTGGGGAAGTGGTTGCCCTCAGCGACGAAAAAGCGCGTGTCGCCAAAGCCGGCCGCCAGCATCTCGCCTTCACCCAGCGCGGTCTGCACCGCCTTGCGCACCGGCTGGCGCGCCAGCGAGCCTTCCTTGGTGTTGAACACCAGGTAGGGGAAACCAAACGATGGCGTCATGATCGGCACCACCTTGCCGCCGGCCTTCTCCAGCCGCGGCAAAGCCTCGATCGGTAGCAGGTCGGCGTAGTGGAACTGGCCGGCCAGCGCGCCTTCCACTCGCGTGTTGGCATTGGGCACCGGCACGAAGCGCAGTTCCTCCACCGAGGCCACCCGCTTGCCGCCGTAGCCGCTGGGGGG
>NZ_AKIV01000027.1 GCF_000282655.1 Polaromonas sp. CF318 | reverse complement strand
TAGCGGCCCGCCGCCACGTCCTGTATCACCGCGTCGATCGCCGCCTGGCCCAGGCGCTTTCCGTAGACCTTGGCGCGCACATGGCCCAGCGATTCGAGCGGCGCGGGGTGGTGCAGCGAAACTTCCGCATCCGGCCGCGCGTTGAGAAGGCGCCAGGCAGCTTCGGAAAGGCCGGCTTCATCCGGCGACAGGAAATCGCCGCTGACCACGTTAACGGTGGCGACGATGGTGCGGCCGTCCAGCCGCAGTTCCACCCGCGACTGCGCCTCGAAGCCTTCCGAGCGGCAGACGGGGCAGTCGCGGTGCATGTACAGCACCGGCTCCTGGTAGGTGTCTATGCCCAGCCTGCGCAGGCGAAGGCGGTTGGGGAGGGGGGAGGGCGTTTCTTGCTGCATGGCGGTCCTTCTTGCCACTGTAGGCGCGGCCGAAGCCGCCGGCCTTGATCAAACGCAAGTCCGGGCCGGGCTGCGTTACCCGGCCGGGGGCGCCTGCGCGTAAGCGCGCTCTCGCGCGGACAGCGGTTCGGCCGTCTCCCGCAAACGGTCCAGCACGGTGGCATCGGCTTCGGAGGCATCACCGCGGCGTGCCAGCAGGCGCGCGCGCAGCACGTCCAGCGGCGCTTCGCAGTCCACGATGCAAAACGGCACCCCCAGGGCCAGCGCCAGCGCATGCGCCTGGTCGCGCTCGGCGCGGCGCAGGAAAGCGGCGTCGAGAACCACGGGATACCCCGCCTGCAGGACCGTGCGCGCCACGGCAAACAGGTGGGTGTAGGTGCGCTCGGTGGCGTCGGCCTGGTACAGATCCATGCCTTTCGCACGCGAGTCCTCCAGCATGGCCAGGCCGTGCAGGCGTTTGCGTTCAACGTCGGAGCGCAGGCGGATCGCGCCCTCCCGTTCGACGATGCGCTGCGAGGCGAAGGTTTTGCCGGAACCCGGCAAGCCGTGGGTGATGAACAGGCGGGCATTGCCCGGGGCTGTCCATGCCAGAGCCGTGTCCAGGTAGCGGCGCGCGGCCTGGCTGCCGGGACTGCGCAGCTGTTCCACCTGGGCCCGCACCAGCGCTCTGTAGACGACCGCAAAGCGCAGCGCCGGCAGGCCGGCGTGGTCGCCCGTCACATCCAGCCACGCATTGAGGAAGCGGAAACACAGGTCCCGCCGCTGGTGAGCGCAAAGATCCATCACCACAAAAGCGATGTCGTCCAGCACGTCTATCCAGCGCAGCGCCGGCTCGAACTCGATGCCGTCGAAGGCCGCGACACCGCCTTCCAGGCGCACGACATTGGCCAGGTGCAGGTCACCGTGGCATTCGCGCACATGGCCGTCCGCCAGCCGCGCGGTCCACAGCGGCGTGAGGACCACCGCCTCGGCCTCGAGCCAGGCCATGAGCGCGGCGTGCGCGGCATCGTCCATCAGCGGCCGCGCGCCTTCGAGTGCAGCCAGCGCCGCCTGCCGGCGTTGCGGCGCGCCCGCGAAACCGCTGGCGGCATCGGCGCGCGGCGCGTTTTGATGAAAGCCGGCCAGCAACGCGGCAAGTTCGTCAACGTCACCCGCACCCAGTTCTCCCGCATCGGCTTTTTCGCAGAACAGGGCGCCCGGCGCAAAGCGGCGCATGCGCACCGCGTATTCGAGCACCGGCCCCTCGCCATCCAACTGCGGTGAGTTCGGTGTGCCCGTGATGCGCGTGACCCCCAGGTACAGCGAAGGCGCCAGCCGCCGGTTCAAGCGCACCTCTTCTTCACAGAAGTGTCGTCTGGCCTGCAGGCTGGCGTAATCGACAAAAGGAAGGTGAACAGGCTTCTTGATTTTCCAGGCCAACTCCGGCCCCAGCAGCACCCAGGAGATGTGCGTCTCTATCACCCGCGCGCCCGCAACACGGGCCAGCGCATGGACCCGTTCACGGGCGGAAAGAAGGGCCTCGTCTTGGATGGGCATGGCAAGAGGATAGGCCGGGACCGGGAACTCCGTTTGATTCCGGTCAAACGGGCGTGTCAAACAGGGTCGGCGCCTCATGCGGCCGCAATTTCGGGCACAGCGCATCCCGCTTAAGAAAACCCTAAGGACGGCGCAACATCATGAAGCCATTCAAAAAAGAGGTGTCTTCCATGAACTTTTCGTCGTTGCCTCCATGCCGCAGGGGTCTCCGCCTCGCAATCGCCGCAGCCTGCCTCGCCGGCACGGTATGTACGCAGGTCGTCCGGGCAGCCACGCCGGCGGAGAAGATGTTGGGCGGCTACACCGCCCAAGCCGGTGCGCCTGCCGTGCCGGCCCGGGGCCAGCAGCTGTTCACCACGCGGCAGGGCCGCGAATGGAGCTGCGCCTCCTGCCATGGCGCCGTGCCCACGCAGGCTGGCAAACACGCCTCCACCGGCAAGTCGATCGGCCCATTGGCGCCGTCCTTCAACCCTGAGCGTTTTACGGATGCAGTGAAAACCGAAAAATGGTTCCGCCGCAACTGCAACGACGTGCTGGGCCGCGAATGCAGCGCAGCCGAAAAGGCCGATGTGCTGAGCTGGCTGCTCACGCTCAAGCCCTGACGCCGGCAACACCCCCTCCGGAAAGGAAAACATCATGGTTCTTCATCTTCGTTCCCGCTTCTACACCTACTGCGCCGGCCTGCTTGCCGCAGTGGGCGTTGCGCACACCGCTCTGGCCGACGGCGGGCGTCTGGTGCCGCTGCTGCCGAAGTACCAGCAGGAATGCGCCGCCTGCCATGTGGCGTACCCGCCGGGCATGCTGCCTGCAGCGTCGTGGCAGCGCGTAATGGGCAACCTGAAGAACCATTACGGCACCGACGCTTCGCTGGACGCGGCCACGGTCAAGGACCTGTCCGTCTGGCTAGACGCCCACGCGGGTACCTACAAACGCGTGAAGCAAGAGCCGCCGCAGGATCGCATCACCCGTTCCGCGTGGTTCATCCGCAAACACGATGAGGTGGCACCCGCCACCTGGAAACTGCCGGCGGTCAAAAACGCAGCCAACTGCATCGCCTGCCATACACGAGCTGACCAAGGAGAATTCAATGAGCGCGACATCCGCATCCCTCGCTGACACGGCAGGCACCCCTTCGGCTGACCCTTCGGCTGAAATACCCGCTCAAGCACAGGCCGCGGCCAGGGTGCTTGTCTGGGACGCGCCGGTGCGTGTTTTCCACTGGTTGCTGGTGCTCAGTTTTACGGGGGCCTACCTCACCGCCGAAAGCGAAAGCTGGCGACTGCTGCATGTCACGCTGGGCTACACCATGGCCGGTTTGGTGATCTTTCGTGTGCTCTGGGGCCTGATCGGCACGCGTTACGCGCGCTTTTCCAGCTTTGTGCGCGGACCGCGCGCGGTGGCAAGCTACCTGCGTGCCCTGCTGCGCCGCCGGCCGGAGCGCCATATCGGACACAATCCGGCCGGCGCGATGGCCATCGTGGCGCTTTTGGGGCTGGCCGCGCTGATCGCGGCGACGGGCTGGGCCACCTACAGCGACCTTGGTGGCGGCTGGCTGGAAGACCTGCATGAGCTGGCCGCCAACACCATGCTGGCGGTGGTGGGGCTGCATATTGCCGGTGTGCTGGCTGCCAGCTGGTTGCACCGTGAGAACCTGGTGTGGGCCATGGTCACCGGCTACAAGACCGGCCGCCCTCAGGACGCTGTTGCACGGGCCTGGCGCAGCGTGGCAATCCTGATGCTCGTGGCGGTGCTGGGCTTCTGGTGGCTGCAATGGCAAGGCGCTCCCTCCGGCCGCCTGATGGACCGACCCGCAGCAGCGGCGAAAGCTGCCGGCGTGGAGGGTGATCACGACTGAGCGCCTCCGTGGAACAAATGGGACAATTGCCGCATGCGCATCCTGCTTGCTGAAGACGACACGCTGCTGGGTGACGGCCTGCAGTCCGGCCTGAGGCAGCTTGGCTTTCAGGTTGACTGGGTTCGCGATGGCATGGCCGCGGAACGCGAGTTGCGCGCACAGGTCTATGACGCCGCCGTGCTCGACCTCGGATTGCCGCGCAAGGACGGCCTGGAGGTCCTGGGCGGCATCCGGCGGGCGGGCTTCTTGACGCCTGTGCTGGTACTGACAGCCCGGGACGCGGTGCCGGACCGCATACGCGGGCTCGATGTCGGGGCCGACGACTATGTGGTCAAGCCGGTCGATATGCAGGAACTCGCCGCCCGCCTGCGCGCGCTGGTGCGCCGTGCGCACGGCCAGCCGCAGGAGTGCCTGCGTGCGCAGGATGTTGTGCTCGACCCGGCCGCCCGCTCCGTGCACCAGGCTGGCCAGCCCGTCACACTGTCTACCCGCGAGTTTGACCTGTTGCAAGCGCTCATGCTCAGCGCCAACCGTGTCCTTTCCCGTGAACAGCTTGAGCAGCAGCTCTACAGTTGGGGCAAGGAGGTGGAGAGCAACGCCGTGGAAGTTCATGTCCACAACCTGCGGCGCAAGCTGGGCAGCGCGCTGGTCCATACGGTGCGTGGTGTCGGTTATATGTTGCAGCGCGACGCGCCGAAATCGTGATTCCGCGGCCGAGCTCCCTGCAGGGCCGCCTGATGGCCATGGTGCTTTCCGTGGTGCTGACGGTCTGGCTGGCGACCGCGGCGCTGACATGGCTGGATGCGAGCCATGAACTTGACGAGCTGCTTGATGGCCACCTGGCCCAGGCTGCCGCCCTGTTGGTGGTGCAGCAGGCACAGGAGCTGGAGGAGGGCGACCGTGGCGTTGATACGCCCACACTGCACCGCTACGCGCCCAAGGTGATGTTCCAGGTGTTTCATGAGAACCGGCTTACGCTGCGCTCTGCCAACGCACCTGTCACGCCCATGGTCGAGCGCAGCAAACATTTCAAAACCGGCTTCACCACCGTGCAGATCGCCGGCTCAGCGTGGCGGGTGTTTGCCACCTACGGCGCAGAGGAGGATGTGCAGGTGTATGTGGGAGAGCAAACGGGCTCCCGCAACGACATCTTGCTGGCGGTGCTGCGCAGCACGCTGTGGCCCATGGCCCTGGCGCTTCCTTTGCTTGCCCTTGCGCTGTGGTGGGCCGTGTACCGCGGTGTTGCGCCCATGCGCCGGCTCGGCCACGCGCTGGCCGAGCGGCAACCGGCGTCCATAGTGCCGCTTGCCGTGAACGACGTGCCATCGGAGATGGTGCCCATGGTTGATGCCCTGAACGCCCTGTTTGCGCGCATCGCTGCGCTGCTGGAATCTGAACGGCGCTTTACCGCCGACGCCGCCCACGAATTGCGCACACCGATTGCCGCCATCCGGGCACAGGCCGAGGTGGCGCTGGGCGAAACCGCCGAAGAGCCGCGAAGGCTCGCGCTGCACAACACGCTCGAGGGCTGCGACCGGGCGGCACGGCTTGTGGAGCAACTGCTGACCCTGTCGAGGCTGGATGCGGTTGCACTGCCGATGTCTGCGCCAGTGAACATGAGTGCATTGGTGCGGCGCGTGGTCGCAGAGCTGGCACCCAAGGCCATCAGCAAAAACCAGACGCTGGAGCTGGACGCCGCGCAATCCTGCCATCTTCAGGGCGACGAAATCCTGCTGACCGTGCTGGTGCGCAACCTTATAGACAACGCGGTGAGATACAGCCCCCCGATGGCGCGCGTGAAGGTGTCGGTTCAGCAGCAGGATGGACGGGTGGTTTTGCGTGTGGAAGACAGCGGCCCGGGCATGGCCGAAGGTGAACGCCGGCGGCTGGGTGAGCGGTTTTTCCGGGTGACCGGCAACACCGAAAGCGGCAGCGGGCTTGGCTGGTCCATTGTGCGGCGCATCGTGGCCGTGCATGGGATGCTGCTGCAAGTTGAAGCTTCGACCGAACTGGGCGGTCTTGTGGTGCGGATGCTTGGGCCGCAGGAGTTGAGCCCGCTTTAAATGGCCGCGAGGATTCCGGTTGCTGGACCTTACCGTGTTGAGTCTCGTGGTCCTGTCCGCGGTTCACTCCACAAGTGAGCCGGCTTTCGGCGAAATTCAATTCTCCGGATGCACGCTGCGGACCACCAGGACCGGCACAGGCGCCAGCCGCAGGATCTGTTCCGCGCCGCTGCCCAGGAGCACGCGCCCCAGGCCGCGCCGGCCGTGCGAGCCGACCACCACGAGGTCGGCTCCCCAATGACTGGCCGCCGTGGCCACGGCTTCGCCCAGGCGGCTTCCGGGTTCATCGAGCATAACCTGGCTGACCTCCACACCGGCCGACTGGGCCACGGCCATGGCATCGGCCAACACCTTGGCCCCGCCCTCGCGCACCATGCCGGCCAGGTCGGCCGGGTAGCCGCCATAGGGGTCCATGCCGCCCAGGTAGACCATCTCGTTGACGAAATACACAAGCCGCACGCTGGCGCCGGTCTCACGCGCCATCTGCAGGGCGGCGACTAGGGCTTTGGTGGAGGTGTCGCTGCCATCCACGGGGATCAGGATTCGTTTGAACATGGTGAGCGCCTTATCAGGATTGGAACATCATGAGTGTTGACGACGCCTGGTGATGGTGTATTGACCCGGATCAAGCGCCGGTTAATGGGTGCGATGTTGTTTCGCCGGCCGTCTGGCAGGCCACGCAGAACGCGGCAGACGGCAGCACTTCCAGGCGGCGCAGGTCAATGGGCTTGCCGCATTCCAGGCACTGGCCGAAGCTGCCCTCCCGAAGGCGGCGGCTGGCCGCCAGCACCTGGGACAGCTCTATCGCGGCGCGCGCCTCATCCATGGCCGCCATGTCGGATTCCAGCTCCCGCTCGGCAAGGTCCTTGAAGTCCTGCACCTCCCCGTTGCCGGGCTGTGCATCGCTGAGTTCCTTTTTGTTGCCTGTGTCCAGGACGGCCCTTAACTCGGCTTCTCGCTGGGCCAGGATCGTGCCGAAGTGCCCGGCAAGTGAGTTGTCGTAATGCTTCATGAGAGGGCCTTTGATCTGTTGGATGGAAGTTTCCGTGGTGGCTGCGTGTTGAATTTTCCGGAAAGTCCGGCTGCCCGGCCTTGATCTGGCGCAAACACGGATGAACGGCGACTGCATGGAGCCGGGAATGCGCGTCCCTTGCGCTACGTCAAATGCCCGGCCATCGGGCCTGGCCATCATGGGTGTCCAACTTTGTCGAAAGGCAGACCATGAACACCAGGACTTTTGTGATCGCCGCGGCCTTCGCCACATGCGCCGCGGGTTACACCGCCGAAGACGCCATGGCGCAGGCCCCTGAAAAATCCCAGGCCCCGGCCGGGGCCTCCAGCGCGCCGGCGGGCGTGGCCGCGCGTTCAAAAGCGGTCGCGCAAAAGGCCGCGCAGGAGGCGGCCGACTCCGCCCGCGCGGCAGCCGACCTCGTCAAGCTCACGCTGCAGCTGGCCGAAACCGCCGCCCAGGACGTCTCGCACCGGGCCGCCGCGAATATCCGGGAGCAGGCGCTCAAGGCGGACGAAGCCGCGAGAAAGGCCCGTGAGAAAGCCGACCACGCCGCCGCCACGGCCACCGACGACATGAAAAAACTGGCGGCGAAAGCGGCCGAAGCCGCCAGGCGGGCGGCAACCGCCGTGCGCGCGGCGTCGGGGCGCGCAGAGGATGCGCTGCGCAAGGCCGGCAAGCCCGACCAGGCGCAAACGCAAAAAGCCATGAAGGCCACGCAGGATGCCTTGAGAAGCGCCGAAAAAGCCGCTCAGGAATCGGCCGAGGCCGGCAAGCAGGCGGCGGACAAGGGTGCGGATTCCGGTGCGAAAAAATAGATGAGCCCAGCCGCCCAGGCCGTCGCCCCGCAAAAAAACGTACCGGCGGCCCAGGGGCTGGGTGATGAGGAAGCCGCCGCGCGGCTGCGGGCGGACGGTCCCAACCTCTTGCCCGGCACCGAACAGCAAAGCTTCTGGCGAACCGCCGTGGGCGTTGTCAGGGAGCCCATGTTCCTCATGCTGCTCGCGGCGGGCACCGGCTATCTGGTGCTGGGGGACACGGCCGAGGCCACATTTTTGCTGGCCTCTGTCTTGTTGATCGTCGCGCTGACGCTGTTCCAGGAGCGCAAAACACAGCGGGCGCTGGAGGCCTTGCGTGAATTGTCGGCGCCGCGCGCGCTGGTCATCCGGGACGGCCGGGAGCTTCGCATCGCCTGCCGCGAGGTGGTCCGGGGCGATGTCCTGGTGTTGCGCGAGGGCGACCGCATCGCCGCCGATGCCGACTTGCTGGAAGGGGCCCTCGAAGCCGACGAATCGCTGCTGACCGGCGAATCCGTGCCCAGGCCCAAGCTGCCGGGGCCCGCGCAGCGGCAAGGCCTTGAATCCGATGGCGAAAGCGGGGCGTCGCTTTACGCCGGCACCGTGGTCACGCAGGGAACGGGCCTGGCCCGGGTGCAGGCCACCGCGGGCCGGACCGCGATGGGCCGCATCGGCGTGGCGCTGGCGACGACACAGGCCCCAGCCTCGAGGCTGTACCGGCAGTCACGGCGCATCGTGCGGGGATTCGCCGCCGCCGGGCTGGCGGTGGCCGCGCTGCTGGTCCTGCTGGGCTGGCTCAGGGACGGGCAGGGCTTTGTCGCCAGCCTGCTGCCGGCGATCGCGTTTGCGATGGCGGTACTGCCGGAGGAGATTCCCGTCGTTCTCGCGGTGTTCCTGGCGCTGGCGGCCTGGCGATTGTCCCGGCAAAAAATCCTCACCCGGCGGGTCGACGCCATCGAGGTGCTGGGCGCCATCACCGTGCTGGCGGTGGACAAGACCGGGACATTGACCCTGAACCGCATGGAACTTGTCGAGCTGGCGGGTATGAACACCGTTTTCAGGGCCGGCAGCAACGCGCCGCTTCCCGCTGCGCTCGCGGAACTGGCCGAGTGCGCCATGCTGGCCACGCCGCTCAAGCCTTTTGACCCCATGGAAAAAGCCATACGGGCACTTGGAAACGCCCGCCTGGCCCCGGACTCCAGGGCGCGCCTGGGCGTTGAGCCGGTGCGGCAATATCCGCTCACGCCGCAGCTTCTGGCCGTCACCCATGCCTATGAGGGCGGCGCGCCCGGGCGGTATTTTCTGGCCTGCAAGGGGGCACCGGAAGCCGTCATGGGCCTGTGCCAGCTTGAGGCGCACCGGCGTGAGGCCGTGCAATTGCAGGTGCAGGACATGGCCTCCAGGGGTCTGCGTGTCCTCGGCGTGGCGTGCGGCGATTGGCAGGGAGCCGGGTTGCCCGCGGGCCAGCAGGACCTCACCTTGCGCTTTGTCGGCCTGCTGGGCCTGGCCGACCCGCTGCGGCCCACGGTGCCGCGGGCGGTGCGGGATTGCCACGAGGCGGGCATCCGCGTGATCATGATGACGGGCGACCATCCCGTGACCGCCAGCGCGATTGCGCGCCAGGCAGGCCTGCCCAATCCGTCCGATGTGCTCACGGGCGCGGACATCGATGCGCTCGATGACGTCGCGCTGCGGACCCGCTTGAGGAGCGCCGCCATCTGCGCGCGGCTCAGGCCCGAACAGAAGCTGCGGCTGGTGCGCGCGCTGCAGGCCGACGGCGGCACGGTCGGCATGACGGGCGACGGCGTCAACGACGCGCCCGCGCTCAAGGCCGCCGATGCCGGGATCGCCATGGGAGAGCGCGGGACCGACGTGGCCCGCGAGGCCGCGGCCCTGGTGCTGCTGGACGACAGCTTTTCCAGCATCGCGACGGCCATACGCCAGGGCCGCCACGTCGACGACAACATCCGCAGCGCCGTGCGTTTCATCTTCGCGGTGCATGCACCCATCGTGACCCTGGCCCTGATTCCGGCCTTGCTGCGCTGGCCGGCTCTGCTGTTGCCGGCGCAGATCGTGCTGCTTGAACTGATCATCGACCCGGCCTGCTCCATCCTGTTTGAGGCGCAGCCGGCGGATCCGAAGCTGATGCGTCGCCCGCCCAGGCCGGCCACGGATTCACCGTTCGCCGTGCGCAACATGAGCTACGGCCTGTTGCAAGGCCTGGGCCTGGCGCTGGCCCTGCTCGCGGCCAACGGCTGCATGCTGGGGCAGGGCTGGCAGGCGGCCGAGATACGCACGACGCTGTTCCTGGGCCTGGTCGCGGGCCTGTTTCTTCTGGTGCTGGTTCACCGCCATTCGGTGAACATCCTCAAAAACCCCTGGCTGCCTCGCCTGGCCGCGGCGGTGGCCCTGCTTCTTTCGCTGGTGCTGTGGCAGCCATGGCTGCGAGGGGTCATGGGTTTTGTCGCCCCGTCCGGGCGCGGCGCCGCCTCGCTGTTGCTGATCCTGGGCGCCATGACGCTGTGGCTGCTGGCCTTGCGCCGGGTTTCAGCGGCCCTGCAAGGCCGCCGCCCTTGATTTACCTCAAGGGCCGAGCCGGCGGTTCGCCATACCCTTTGCCTGTAGCCGATGCCCGCGCAGCGCCCGGCCGACCGCAGCTTTGTTTGCGCGCAACCCTCCAAGGAGCAGAACCATGTCCGAGCGAACCCTTATCGTCTGTTATTCCAACACCGGGACATCGCGCCGTGTGGCCGATCTCCTGTCGAGCAAATTCAAGTGGCCGTGCGGCCAGGTCAGCGAGGCGCGATCGCGCACGGGCGCTGCAGGCATGCTGCGCTGCGTGATGGATTCGCTGTTCAAGCGCCATCCCGCGATTCGTTATGAAGGGCCGGACCCGCGGGGTTTTGAGACGGTGGTGCTGATCGCGCCCATCTGGCTTGCCGAGCTGGCGGCGCCCATGCGCAGTTTTGTGCGGGACCATGCACGAGGCCTCAAGTGTGTGGCGGTCATCTCGGTGATGGGTGGGCAGGGCGCGACCAACGCCTTTGCCGAAATCGACCGGATTCTCGGCCGGCCTCCGATGTTGTCGACCTCCTTCACCGCGCGCGCGGTGGACGACGGCAGCTATTCGTCCGCCCTGGAGGTGTTCGGCAGCGCGGTCCGCGACAGCGCGGGAAAAGAGGAAACCGTGCGTCCGACGACTTTGTCGCCCAGCGCCGTCTGATCGCATGGCCTCGATACACCAATTGCTGGTGCCGGTTGACGGCAGCCCAACCTCGACCAAGGCGCTGGATGCCGCCATCGAACTGGCGCGCCTGAACGGCGCGCATGTGCGGCTTTTTCATGTGATCGATGAACTGGATCACGTCAACGGCTTTGAGACCCCCAAGGCGTATCGCGAGGACTTGCTCCCGCTCATGCGCGCCGGGGGTGAAAGAATGCTGGCGCAGATGCGGCGCCGCGTCACCGACCAGGGCCTGATGTGCGACAGCGTGCTGGTGGAGTCGGGCACCGGCCGTGTGTGCGAGCAGGTCGCCGAAGAGGCCCGCCTGGCCCATGCCGACATGATCGTGCTGGGCTCGCACGGCAGGCGCGGCCTGGCGCGCATGCTGATGGGCAGTGACGCCGAGCAGATCGTGCGGCATGCACCGGTCCCGGTGCTGGTGGTAAAGGGCTGAAGCCCGCCGACGCTTGCGGCTTTGGAGTCACCCATGAGTGTGCGTAACCTGGAAGCGCTGCTTCAACCCCGCTCGGTCGCCCTGATCGGCGCGTCCGATCGCGCTAACAGTGTGGGCGCCGTCGTCCTGCGCAATCTCAAGGCGGGAGGTTTCAAGGGTCCGATCTGGCCGGTCAACCACAAGCACACGCGCATAAGCGGGGAGCAGGCCTGGCCCGACGCGGCATCACTGCCCGGCACGCCCGACCTCGCGGTCATCTGCACGCCCGCCGCAAGTGTTCCCGCCATCGTCGCCGAACTGGGCCGGCGCGGCACACGTGCGGCGATTGTCATGTCGGCAGGGCTGCGGCAGGCAAGGAAAGAGGGTGGTACCTGGGAAAGCGCCATGCTCGACGCCGCGCGGCCGCACCTGCTGCGCGTCGTTGGGCCGAACTGCCTGGGCATCCTGGTCCCCGGCATAGGCTTGAATGCCAGCTTCGCACCCGGCAATGCCTTGCCCGGCAACATCGCGTTCGTCACGCAGTCGGGCGCGCTGGCCACGGCCATGCTCGACTGGGCCAACGGGCGGGGCATAGGGTTTTCGCATTTCATCTCGCTGGGCGACGTCGCCGACGTGGATTTCGGCGACGTGCTCGACTACCTCGGCAGCGACCCCGGTACCCGCGCCATCCTGATGTACATGGAGTCGGTGACCTCCGCCCGCAAATTCATGTCGGCCGCGCGCGCCGCGGCGCGCAACAAACCGGTGATTGTGGTCAAGGGAGGGCGCGCGCCCGACGGCGCCCGCGCGGCGGCCTCGCACACCGGGGCGCTCGCCGGATCGGACCTGGTGTTCGACGCGGCCGTCCGGCGCGCCGGCATGCTGCGCGTGGACACGCTGGAAGACCTGTTCGGCGCGGCCGAGACCCTGGCGCACAGGCAGGCCTGGGCCGGGCACAGGCTGGCGGTGCTCACCAACGGCGGGGGCGCCGGCGTGCTGGCGGCCGACGCGCTGGCCCTGGGCGGCGGCAGGCTGGCCGAACTTTCACCGCAGACGCTGGCCGCGCTTGACGCCTGCCTGCCCCCGGCCTGGTCCCACGGCAACCCGGTCGACATTGTGGGCGACGCGCCGGTGTCGCGTTACCAGGACGCGCTGCGCATCCTGCTGGCGGCGCCGGAGGTCGACGGCGTGCTGTTCATGCACGCGCCCACGGCCATCGTCCCGGCAAACGACATCGCCGCAGCCTGCCTGCCGCTGGTCGCGCAGCGCGCAAAAACCGTGCTGGCCTGCTGGCTGGGCGCGCCATCAGTGGCTTCGGCCCGCGCTTCGTTCTCGGGCGCCGGCGTGCCTTGCTTCGACACGCCGGAGCGCGCCGTCACGGCATGGCTGCACCTTGCCGCCTACGCCCGTAACCAGGCCGCATTGCGGGAATTACCGGGACTGGGCGAACAGGCCGGCCCGCCGGACACGGAGCGGATAGGCAAAATCCTTCAAGAGGCCGCGGCCTGCGGGCAACGCTGGCTGGACGCGGTGCAGGTCCACCAAGTCCTGCAGGCCTGCGGCATCGCGGCCTTGTCGATGGGGCGGGCCCGGGACGCGAACGAAGCCGCGGCGCTGGCGCGGCGCATCGGTTTCCCGGTGGCGCTGAAGGTGATGTCGCCCGACGTCGTCCACAAGTCGGATGTCGGCGGGGTCGAGATCGGGCTCACCTCCGCCGACGAGGTGCTTGCGGCGGCATTGCGCATGGACGAGAGCCTGGCGCGGCTGGCACCGCATGCGGCGCTGCAGGGCTTCGTCGTGCAGGCCATGGCCGACAGGCCCGGGGCGCTGGAGCTGATCGCGGGCATGGCCCGCGACCCGGTGTTCGGGCCGGTCATTCTTTTCGGTGAGGGCGGCACGGCGGTCGAACTCCACGCGCGCCACGCCGTCGCCCTGGCGCCCGTCAACGATGCGCTCGCGAAGGACCTGGTGTCGCGCGCCGGCATGGATGTATTGCTGGGCGGCTACCGGGGAAGCCGGCCGGCAGACACCGCCGCCGTGCGCGACGTGCTCCAGAAGATTTCACGGCTGGCATGCGAGCAAGCCCTGCTTGCCGAGCTCGACATCAATCCCCTGCTTGTGGACGAACACGGGGTTTTGGCGGTGGATGCCCGTATGGGCCTTCACGCTCCTGGGGCCGCGCCATTGCCGCCGGCCATCAGCCCGTATCCGGCAAACCTGGAGGCGGAGGTGCAACTCAACGGCATCAGCCTGTCTTTACGGCCTATCCGGCCGGAAGACGGGCGGCGGCTGGCCACTTTTTACGCGCGCGCCACCCCGGCCGACATGCGCCTGCGGTTTTTCATGGCGCGCCGCGAGGTTCCGCACTCGGAGCTGGCCCGCTACAGCCAGATCGACTACGACCGCGAAATGACTTTCATCGCCCTGGCGCCGCGGGCCGGCGACTCGCCGGAGATGGTGGGCGAAGTGCGGGCGGTCTGCGATCCCGACAACGAACGCGCGGAGTTCGCGATCCAAGTCGCCGCGCCGTGGCAGGGAAAAGGGCTTGGCCGGCTGCTGCTGGACAGGCTGCTGGACTACCTGCGCGCGCGCGGCACGGCCGAGGTGAGCGGCCAATGCCTGCGCGAGAACACCGCCATGGCCGGGCTGGCGCGCTCCGCCGGCTTCACCGTCGCCGACGCCGGCGATTCAGACACTTTCTCGATGCGGCTCGCATTGAATCCGTCCCCCCACCGCGCCGTCGGCTACAAGATCGACAGGAGCGACAGGAGCTAAAAATGGCCTCACTACACCAACTGCTTGTTCCGGTTGACGGTAGCCAGACCTCGGTCAAGGCGCTGGAGGCCGCGATCGAACTCGCACGCCTAAACGGGGCCCGCCTGCGGCTTCTTTACGTGATCGACGAGCTGGACTGCATCAACGGCTTCGAGACGGCCAGGGCCTACCATGAGCAGGCGCTTCCCCTCATGCACACCGACGGCGAAAGGCTGCTGGCGCAGATGCGCAGCCTGGCTGAAGAAAAAGGGGTGATGTGCGACAGCGTGCTGCTGGAAGCTGGCGCCGAGCGCCTTTGCGATGTGGTCGCGGAACATGCCAGGCTGGTGCGTGCCGACATGATCGTGTTGGGCTCGCACGGGCGGCGCGGCCTGAACCGCGTCTTGATGGGCAGCGACGCCGAACAGATTGTGCGGCATGCACCTGTTGCGGTGCTGGTGGTTAAAGCCTGAGGCGCATCCGGCGCGGGATACCCGTGCCCCGCCGCCGCTGCGCCCCGAAACCCGGGGCGGGTTCGAGGCGATGGCGACTGGCCGCGCACACGCGTGCTACTGCACCACGATCTTGCTGGACGGCGCACCGGCCTTCTTGGGCAGCTTCACCGTCAGCACCCCGTCACTGTAGCTCGCGACGGTCTTGCTTTCATCGACGTCGTGCGAGAGGCTGAAGGTGCGCGACACGTCGCCCCAATAGCGCTCGCTGCAAACGACCTTGCCGCCGTTGCCCTTGGTTTCCTTTTCCCGGTTCATCTCGGCGTCGATGCGCACGACATTGCCGTCGACCTGGATGTTGATGTCCTCTTTTTTGACGCCGGGAATGTCGGCTTTGACGGTGTAGGCATCCGCCTCTTCATCCACGTCGATGCGCATCTGCAGGGCCGTCTTGTCGGTATCCAGGAAGGCGGGGGAGAAAAAGCGGCGCATTGCCGACTCCATGGAGTCGCCGAACGAGTCTTCCAGCTTGCGGAGTTGTTTCATGATCTTTCCTTTCAATGGGTGATGGGGTTTCGGAAGGACGGGCCGCTTCAGGCGGTGACTTCCAGCTTGTTGACGATGCGGGTCACGCCCCTGGCGGCAAAGGCGGCACCGGCGGCTGCTTCGCGCTCGGCCAGGGAATGCACCTTGCCGCGCAGGGTGACAACGCTTCCCTCGACATCGATCGCGATGTTTTTGGCTTCACGTTCCGCCTGGCGTTCGAGCGCAGCGGAAATCTCCGAGGCCACATTGCGTGTGCTGACGGTGGGTTTGACGCTGATTTTGTTCGTCAGCCCGCGCACGCCGATCAGGTTGCGCACGCATTGCTCGGCGGTGCTGGACTGGTAAGCCCAGTCGACTTCACCGGTGAGAGTGACCCAGCCTTTTTCCACCTCGACCTTGACCCGGTCCGGTTGCATGAAGACACTCCAGCGCAATGCGGATGCGGCAGCCGTGGCGATTTCGGAATCGCTGCGCTGATGGCCTGCGGCCAGCTTCACGTCGAGTTCCATCGCCAGCCCGCGCACGCCCGCCACGCGGCGCACGGCTCGCTCGGCCGCGTATTTTTCGGCAAACGTGTCCAGGTGCCCCGTCAGCGTCACGATACCGTCGTTGACAAGGACGCCTATGCCGGCCGCGTTGACGGCGGGTTCCCAGGCCAACTCAGCGGTGACGTCGGCCTTGAGTTGCATATCTGTTTTCATGGTTCTTTCCTTGGATGAATGCCACCACCTGGTGGCCATAAAACTGTAGACAGGCAAAGCGCTTGTTGTATTGACATTTCGCAAGCTCCGTACACGCCAGGAGGGACACCGTACGCCATGCTGAGACATAAAGAACTACACACACCACACGCGATAGTGCTGAAGACCCAGTGGGTCTGCGAGGCACCTTGAGGACGTTTGAGCCAGGTCAATTCCGGACAGGGAAGACGCTGAATACTGAACTCCCCATTAATCGACTAAAGGAGTGCTCCATGTACCAACGTATCCTGGTTCCCGTCGACGGAAGCCCCACCTCCAAACACGGCCTGCAGGAGGCCATCCGCATGGCGAAGCTCACCGGCGGCAAGCTGCGCCTGCTGCATGTCGTGGACGACACGTCCATCGCGCTCTCATTCGATGCTTACGCGGGCTATCCCAGCGAATGGCTCGAAGGCCTGCGCGAAGGCGGTAAAAGCCTGCTGGCCGACGCCAAGGCCGTTGCCGCGGCGGCGGGCGTGGAGGTGGAAACCGTGCTGCGCGACAACTTCGCGGTTCCGGTGCATGAATTGATCGTCACCGAAGCCGGCGCCTGGCCCGCCGACCTGATCGTGCTGGGCACCCACGGGCGCCGCGGCATCGGGCGTGTGGTGCTGGGCAGCAGCGCCGAAAACGTCCTGCGGCGTTCACCCATTCCCGTGCTGCTGGTGCGCTCACCGGAGCCACCCGCCAAGCCGGAGGCCACCGGGGACGAGGCTTCGGCGCAGACGCTGCGAGTCAACCTTCCCTCGGGCGCGCTGTCCGTTGAATGACGCCGCGCCGGCATGCCGTGAACCAGAGGCCAATACAGCCATCCAGGGCCCCGCATGAAGTACAAAGACTATTACGAGATTCTCGGCGTGCCGCGCGACGCCGATGAAGAGGCCATCAAAAAAGCCTATCGCAAACTGGCGCGCAAGTACCACCCCGACGTTTCCAAGGCGCCGGACTCGGAACTGAAGTTCAAGGAAGCTGCGGAAGCTTATTCGACCTTGAAGGACGCCGAGAAGCGGGCCGCCTATGACCAGCTGGAGCAGCGTGGTGCGGGCGAAGAGTTCACACCCCCGCCGCAATGGCGCCGGGCCTACGCATCAAGCGAGCACGCTTTTGACGACGTCGATCTCTCGGACTTGCTGGCCGGGCTCGCGGGACGGCGCGGTGGTGGCCCGTCGACCGTGCATGGTCGCGACTACGAGGCCGCGGCCCGTATCAGCCTGGAGGACGCCCACCGCGGAACCACGATCAATCTTGATGTGATGCACGAAGACGGCTCGCGCACGCTGGCCGTCACGATCCCGGCAGGTGCTTGCGAAGGGCAGAAGCTGCGCTTGCGCGGCAGGGGAGGCAAGGGCGCCCACGGTGGTTCCGACGGGGATATCTATCTTCATATCACCCTGATACCGCACCCTGTCTGGCGAGCGGACAGGCACGACCTTTACTTCGATCTGGCCCTGTCACCCTGGGAAGCGGCGCTCGGGGCGGACGTGGAAGTTCCTTCACTGGATGGCCCGCTGATGCTGACGGTTCCCGCCGGCACGCGGTCCGGACGCAAGCTGCGCCTGCGCGGCCGCGGCCTGGCCACGGGCCACGGGCAGCGGGGGGACCTGTACGCCGTTACACACATCGATGTGCCGGCCGCCCTGACGCCGCCGGAGCGGGCGCTGTTCGAGCAGCTGCGCGCGGAATCACGTTTCAACCCTCGTGCCATCGCCAACAAGGAGCAATCCCATGAATCCGCAAACGCATGAATCCCTTTGGCTGGACGGGCGGCACACCGTGGATCTGCCGGAACTGGGCCGGATCTGCGGCCTCAGCAGCAAGGAGATACTGGAACTGATGGAGTACGGTGCGCTGGCGCCGCTCAACGCCCAGCCTCAACCGCCGGTCTTCAGTACCCGTTGCATCGCGCCCTTGCGCCAGGCGGCAAGCATTCGCAGCGACTTCGACGTGGACATCTTCACGGTTGCCATCCTGCTGGGCTATATCAACCGTATCAGCGAACTTGAGAAACAGCTGCGCGCGCTGCATGCGCAGCTACCATCGCATCTGCATGTCCATATCCAACGGGAGGGCCCGGCTTCATGGCATGAAGCGCATGCCGGCCTGAAAGCACCCTAGGGGCGCAGGGTCAGGGGGCGTGCTTGCGGACTGGCTCTTGCCGGCACCACATGCGCATACGCCTTCAGGACTTTGCCCCGGGCAGCGCGTTCAGCGGGATCCGCAGGTAGGACACGCCGTTGTCGTCCGGCGGCGGAAGCTGCCCGGCGCGCACATTCACCTGCAGGGACGGCAGGATCAGGGTCGGCACGTCGAGGGTGGCATCCCGCGCCGTCCGCATCGCGACAAAAGCCTCCTCGGTGACCCCGTCGTGCACGTGGACGTTTTTGTCCCGCTGTTCACCCACGGTGGTCTCCCACGCGGGCTGCCGTGTTTCCGGCGGGTAGTCGTGGCAGACGAACATCGCCGTTTCCCGCGGCAGCGCCAGCAGCCGGCGGATGGAGCGGTAAAGCTGGTGCGCATCGCCGCCCGGAAAATCCGCGCGTGCCGTACCCACGTCGGGCATGAAGAGCGTGTCGCCCACGAAGATGACGTCCTCCAAGGCGTACGCCATATCGGCCGGTGTATGCCCGGGCACTAGGAGAGCGGTGACCTCCAGCTGTCCGATTCCGAAGCGCTCGCCATCCTTGAACAGGTGGTCGAACTGGCTGCCATCCGGCAGGAAAGTGCGTTCCAGGTTGAAGAGTTTCTTGAAAACCGCTTGCACCTGCTTGATGTTCTCGCCAATCGCAATTTGGCCGCCAACGCGCTTTTGCAGGTAGCGGGCGGCTGACAGGTGGTCGGCGTGCGCGTGGGTTTCCAGTATCCACTGCACCTTCAGGCCTTCGGTGGCAAGGTAGGCCAGTATCTCGTCCGCCCCCTGGGTATGTGTGCGACCCGCCTTGAAGTCGTAGCCAAGCACGGGATCAATCACTGCGGCGCTGCCCGTGGCCGGGTCGGACACGACATACGAGACAGTCCAGGTTTCCGCGTCGAAGAAGGCCTGGATACGCGCTGTACGGCTCATAGGGGTTTCCTTGAAGAGTTGCTTTGCGCCCGTTGCCTGCTTTCAGGCTCCGGGCCCGGATCGGCAAAACCGGAACCGATCTTGTCCATTTTCCATAAAACGCCCAGCACGATCACCACCGCGATCGGGCCCGCCGCGGGATGAAGGATAAAGGCCACAACCGGGGCGACAAGCAACAGCTGCCGCAAACCCCAGCCATAAAGCACGCCGGCCCTGCGCACATAGACGATGCCTGCCGGGGTCCACTGCTTGCGGGCGTCCGAACCGACGGGCATGCCTCCTATGAAGCCGGCATGGTTGTAGTAACGCACCGCCATCACCGAGGAGACCAGCGAAGCGAACAGCAAGGCCAGCAGGATGAGCTCCATGACCAGCCAGGGCTCGAAGGTGGCATGCCAACGGGGGCTGCCGCTCAGCTTCTCACGCAGCGCCGGCACGGCCAGCGTCAGCGTGCCCATCAGCGCAAGCGCGGCCGTGGATGCGGTCATTGATGCCGACATCAATGCGTTGCGCAGTGTCTGCACCGCCAGGATCTCGGAGCCCTCCTGTGCGGAGACAGCGGCAAACCATTGCTCGCGCAAGCTGGCATGCGCCGCCGGGGCCAACTGCCCAGGCCTGCGGAGCTGGGCAAAGGCAAGCGTGGCCTCGTAGAAGAGCAGCGCAACGCCGGTCACGCAGGCGGCCAGCCAGACGAGCATCGCGTCCATGGGCTCACACCGCCTTCTGATTGCGGGGATTGCCCAGCCGTTCGAACAGTTCAAACGCGCCCATTCCCACCAGCATGGCGACAACAAAGACGAGCGCCTTTGCTTCGCCCATGCCAAGCGCGACGAGCGCCGGACCCGGACAGAAGCCGGCAATACCCCAACCGATTCCGAACAGCAGGCTGCCTGCGAGCAGTCGCCGGTCCACGGTGCGGGAGGAAGGAAGCTTCATTTCCTGCCCCATGAGGCTCAGGGGGCGGCGACCCGCCACCCCGAAAGCAGGGGATGCAATGGCGATGGCACCCGCCATGACCAGCGCCAGCGAAGGGTCCCACGGGCCCGCCAGATCCAGGAATCCGAGCACTTTGGCTGGGTTCGCCATGCCGGAGACCAGCAGACCCAGGCCGAAGACCGCGCCGGCGAGCAGGGAAAGAAAGCTATACATATTGGCTCACCCTACAAGAAAACATGACGCACGAGGAACACCGTGGCGAAGCCGGCCAGCATGAACGCCGCCGTGGCGACCAACGAACGGGGCGATAGCCGCGAGATGCCGCAAACACCGTGTCCGCTGGTGCAGCCGGAGCCGTAGCGTGTGCCCAGCCCGACGATGAATCCGGCCGCAATCAGGGTTCCATAGCCGGCATCAATCTGCGGCCGCGCCAGTTGGGCGAACAGCGCAAACAGCAGCGGGGCACCCACCAGTCCCGCCACAAAAGCGACGCGCCAGCCGATGTCGCGGCGCGCGGGACGGAACAAGCCTCCCAGTATTCCGCTGATGCCGGCGATGCGGCCGTTGAGCAGCACGAACATCGCCGCTGCCAGGCCGATCAGGCCGCCGCCCGCCAGGGCCGTCCATGGCGTGAACGCATTCCAGTCGATGTGCATGGGTAACTCTTTCTGCCAGTCTTTCGGGCAACAGGTAATTCAAGACTGAGGTCCGCAGACCGCTGTCACCATTGTCCCGCAGAGCACTCAGGGGCGAAAGCTTGCGCAGGCATCGTGGCGGGGGCCCGGCATCGTGACGCCCCGCGTCTTGGCGCGTTCGGTCATCTGCTTGAGGTGTTCGTCACGGACCTGGCGGCACTCCTCAGCCGATTTGGCGTTCAGCATCTGTTGCCGATGGGCATCGCGCTCCGCGCGGTCCATCATCATCCAGCCGGGTGTGAAGTCGCGGCCGATACCGGGACCCATGCCGGCGCGAGGGCCGGGCCGGGCCGCCGACGCGGCCTGTGCTGCGGGAGGTGCTGCCTGCTGCGCCATAGCGGTGCCTGCCGCCAGGAAAGTCAAGGCAAAGGTGAAAAGGTGAGTTGAACGCGTGTGCATGTATTTCTCCTAGGTCAAAGGGTAAAGCAACGATAAGTTCTCGCCGGGTCTTGTGGTTTGCGCTGGATCAAGTAGCGTGGCCGCGCGGGGTGACGGGCTTTGCACCACCGCTTGGGCGGGTGCGTTGCCAACCTCGGGCCACTGTCCGTCGAATGAAGATGGGGGACGGCGCCGACCCGGCACGCCGCCTCAGGTGGCCCCTGGCAGGTGGAGCGGCTTGTGCTGCTCCGCTTCTGCGCGGCAACGGCCCCGTCCTAGCCGTACGCCGTCAATGACCGGTGGCCAGGCCTATGGCCGCCTGGTGTCGCCGCTGTCGGCCGAGCGCCAGCAGCTGGGCCTCGCTCGGGTGGTCCACGGTCTCCCAGCCTGTGATGCGCGGCGCCAGTGCAGGGCGGTGTTTGTCGACGTAGTGGCGGAAGTCGGCCTGTGCCGTGTGCCCGCCCGTTACCAGAATCGACTCGACGCCGTCCAGCGCATCGCAGACCTCGCCGAAAAATTCATGCTGGGTCCGCACCTCGCTGCCGTGCTGGGGCGTGGCATGGGAATGCGCGTGAAGCTTGTGCGCCTCGGACTGTTCGGCGTCGAACTGGATCAACTGGGCCTGGTGATGGTCCAGCCAGACCACGGCGTGAAAAAAGGGCATGGGGTATTCCTTAAAAAAATAGGCGGAAACAGGCCGCCGCCTCAGGCGGTGACTTCCAGCTTGTTGACGATACGGGTGACGCCTTTGGCGGCGAACGCGGCGCCGGCGGCGGCATCGCGCTCGGCCAGGGAGTGCACCTTGCCGTGCAGGGTGACGACGCCGCCTTTCACGTCGATCTGGATGTGCCGGGCTTCGCGCTCGGCCTGGCGTTCGAGCGCGGCGGAGATTTCCGCTGCGACGTCCCGCGCGCTGACCGTGGGCTTGACAGCGATGTTGTTGGACAGGCCACGCACACCGACCAGGCCGCGCACGCATTTTTCAGCGGTGTTGCGCTGGTAGGCCCAGTCGACATCCCCTGTGAGGGTGACCCAGCCTTTTTCCACCTCGACCTTGATGCGGTCGGGCGGTAACATCGCGCTCCAGCGCAGGGCGGACGCTGCGACCGACGCAATTTCAGAATCACTGCGATGGTGGGCCGCCACCAGTTTCACATCCAGTTCGATGGCCAACCCGCGCACACCCGCCACGCGCCGGACGGCCTTTTCCGCCGCGACTTTTTCGGCGAAGGTGTCCAGATGGCCCGTGAGCGTGACGACACCGTCATTGACGAGGACGCCTATGCCGGCTGAATTGACGGCGGGTTCCCAGGCCAGTTCGGCGGTGACGTCGGCCTTGAGTTGCAAATCGGTTTTCATGGCTTGTTCCTTGAGTGAGGTGATCACCACCACGGAGTGGTGATGTCACTGTAGACAGGCGGGAGGGGCCCTGTTTTGATATTCCTCAAGCGTTTGCTTGTTGCGCCAGCCGGCGCCTGCTTCAGGGCCCGCTAAAGTTTCTTCGCTGCGGGAATGCGCAGCGGCACATAGGCCGCATGGCCGTCCCGCAGCACCAGCAGCGCGACGCCGGCGCCGGGCTCCAGGCGCGACAGCATGCGATCAAAGTCCGCCACGCTGTCCAGCCGGAGTTCATTGGCGGCGATGATCACGTCGCCGGGCTGTATGCCTTCGCTGCGCGACTGTCCCGCGGCCTGGCGCACCAGCAGGCCGCCGTCTATCCGCAACTGCGCGCGCAAATCCTTGCCGATTTCGGTGAGCGCCAGGCCCAGGTTCGGGAGAGCGCTGAAATCCGCAGTGGCCGGCGCGCGGAACCCTGCGGCGGGCGACTCCGCCAGCACGACGGATACGGTGGTTTTGCGGCCCTGGCGCCAGACCTCCAGCGTCGCGGGAATGCCCGCGCCGTGGTCGCTCATCTGCAGTGCCAGGTTGCTGAAATCCCGGACCTTGGCCCCGTTGAATGCCGTGATGATGTCGCCGAGCACCAGGCCGGCCCGCGCGGCGGGGCCGCCCGCCGTGACCTGGACCACCAGCGCCCCGGTGGGGTCGCGCACCCCGAAGGACTGCGCGAGTGCTGCGGTCATGCCCTGCAGCCTGGCCCCCAGCCAGGCGCGCCGTACTTCCCCGTGCGAGCGCAGGCGCCCTGCAATGTCCACGGCCAGGTTGATGGGCACGGAGAACGACACGCCCATATAGCCGCCGCTGCCGCTGTAGATCAGCGAGTTGAGGCCGACGACCTCGCCGTCGGCATTAAAAAGCGGGCTGCCCGAGCTGCCGGGATTGATCGCCACGTCGGTTTGGATGAAGGCGGTTTCGCCGCTGCCGGACAGAAAGCGGTTCTTCGCGCTGACGATGCCCGCGGTGACCGAGCCCGGAAAGCCGAAGGGCGAGCCTATCGCCGCGACCCAGTCGCCGACGGCGAGCTTCGAGGAGTCGCCTATCGGGGCGGGCGACAGGCCCGTGGCCTCGATTTTCAGCAGGGCCACGTCGGTGATGCGATCCATCCCGACCAGCCGGGCGGGAAAGTGGCGGCCGTCCGCAAGCCGTACCT
>NZ_AKIV01000026.1 GCF_000282655.1 Polaromonas sp. CF318 | reverse complement strand
GCCCGCCGAAGAACCGGCCCCCCGCCGGCCACGCTGCTGCTGGACTCGGCCGACAACGTCGAGCGCGCGCTCGAGGAAGCCTGCTCGCGCCTGGGCAGCCTGGCCGAATGGTTTCTCGCCAACGACAGCAGCAACCCCCTGTCTTACCGCCTGAACCGCACGGCGGCCTGGTCGACGCTGGAGGCCCTGCCGCCGGCCGACGGCGGCCAGACCCGCATCGCGCCGCCGATTTCGCAGGTCAGCGACGCACTGGCCCGGCTCAAGGACAGCCAGTCGGACGCCGAACTCGTGGCCTTCGCCGAAGCGCAGCTGGCGGCCTTCCCCTTCTGGTTGGACCTCAACGGCGTCTGCGCCGCGGCGCTGGGGCGCATGGGCAGCGGCTACGCGGCCGCGCGCCAGGAAGTCTGCAACGAGACGGCACGCCTGCTCGCGCGGCTGCCGGGCCTGGAAAAACTTTCCTTCTCCAGCGGCATGCCTTTTGCCGCGAGCGACACGCTGGACTGGCTGGCCACGCTGCTGCCCGGCGTGGCGGCCGGCGGCGGACCCGCGGCCGGCGGCCGCGCAAGCGACGCGGTCACGGCCGCCATCGGCAATGCGCGCGCGCTCGCGGCCAACGACGACCTCGCGAGCGCCGCAGCCTGCCTGCAGGAGCAGCTCGCGCTGCAGCCCCCGGCGCGCGAGCAGCTGCTGCTGCAGATCCGCCTGTGCGAGCTGCTGCTGCAACACCGCCCAGGCGCCGCCCTCAAGGCCTTCGCGCAAGCCGTGGTGGAGGCCATAGACCGCCACCAGCTCGGCACCTGGGACCCGGCCATGGCGCTGGACGGCCTGCAGGTCGCCTACGGCGTGATGGCGCGCAACGAGGAAGACCGGGACGCGGCCGATGCGCTGCTGGCGCGCATTGTGGCGCTGGATGCGGCGACTGCGGTCAAGCTGGTGACCTGAGCGCCGCTCTGCGGAGAATTCATATCCGCAGATGACGCAGATTTACACAGATAAAGACATCCGTGGTGCAAAGCCGCGTGATCGGCCAACGGGTTCAGGCGTGAAGCCCCGGGTACAAAATCTTTGCTTTTAATCTGCGTCATCTGCGGATGAGCAAATAAATTCATATCCACAGATTTCGCAGATTTACACAGATGAAGACAATCGTCTTGCAAGGTCGCGTGTGATCAGCAAACGGGCAGCCGTGAGTTCCCGAGAACAGATTCCTTGTCTTTAATCTGCGGAAATCTGCGTAATCTGCGGATAAATCAAATCTGCGGATAAATTTCTCTTCCAACTCTTAGCGCGCTGGAGCGGCCGGTGCCGTCGTAGCCGCCGGCGCGGCCTGCAGCTGCGCCGCGGCCAGTTCCTTGAACAGGGCCTGCGTGTCCTGCGGCTTGTGCGGCGTCATGCGCGTATCCCAGCACACGCCGATCTGCTTGGGCAGCGAGACTTCTATGGCCGGCACGGCGGTGGCGTTGGAGAGTTTGGCCTGGATGCCGCGCTCCTCGCGCGCGAACTGCGCGTCCTGCAGGCGCTGCTTTTCGGCCGTCTTGTCTTTTTCCTGGCGCTCGAGCTGCTCGAGCTGCTGCGCCGCCTTGAGGATGGCGTCCTGGCCCTCGAAGTTGTAGCGCAGGCCGACCTGGCGCACGCCCAGCGTGTCCAGCCGCGCGCGCGCCGCCGGGAACTCATCGATGTTGAACTGGCGCGCGCCGTCGCGGAAGTCCTGCAGGAAACGCACGACACCGCCGCTGCCGGGGTACTTCTTGGTGAGCACCACGTCCTCGATCTTGATCTGCAGCGTGACGTCTCCGCACTGGCGGTCGCCCAGCGGGAAGCTGTCGCTGACCGGGAAGTTGTAGTTGTTGAGCACGCGCGCGCCGGAAGCGCACTGGATGGCCAGCACCGTCACAAAGGGCTTGGCCTTGGCGCCGGGGTTGACGCTGGTGGGCTGGGCGGTGATGGTGAGCTGCTGGGCCTGGGCCTTGATGGCGTCGACCTTCTGCTTGATGTCGGCCAGCGCGCGGTCGATCTGGGCCATGGCCTGCTGCGCCTGCAGCTGCTCTTTCTGCCCCGCGAGCTTGTCGGTCTGCTCCTGCTGTTCGGCGCGCTGCTGCGTCACCAGCTGCTCCACGCGCTTGCCCGCCGCGTCGTTGAGCATGGGCAGGAACTGGCGCGTGAAGGGCACGCTGTAGCCCAGGGTCTGCACGATGGCGAAGCGGTTGGCGTCGCGCTGCAGGAAGGGCTTGGCCGGGCCGTCGGCAAAGGCCCAGACGGTGCCCTTGGCGCCGTAGAGCTGCTCCACCATGGCCGCCATGTTGGGCGCGGTCTGCAGCGGCCAGTCCACCTTGGAAGCCCATTCGCCCTGCAGGCTGCAGGAGGCCTGCTCCTCGGTGTAGGCCAGCACAAAGCGCAGCGGCCCGCCCATGAGCTGCCAGACGATTTCATCGTTGGGGCTGTTGTAGCCCACCTGCCGGCGCAGCTGGACCAGGCTGTCGGCCGTGGACTGCAGCGCCGAGGCCTTGACGGCCGGGTCGGTGGAAAAACCGTGGAAGTCCACCGCCGCCTGGTAGGCCTTGGCCGGCCCCACCACCACGTCGGTGGCCACGGCGTTGAGGTCCTTGAAGAACTTCTGCAGCGTGGCCGCCGCGTCCAGGTTGTTCTTGATGGTGTCCTGACCCAGCTTGGGCGCGCCGCCCAGGACTTCCTTCATGGCCTTGCCGCCCACGTTGTTGATGGCGCCCACCACATTGAGCGCCTCGCCAGCGGTGCCGGAGCGCGCGGCCTGCCGGCGCAGCTCGGCCAGTTCGCGCGACAGCCGCAGCCAGCTCGGCAACTGGGTGGCGGGCTGGTCGTCGAACTCCTCGTTGAGCCTGTCCATCACGCGGAAGTAGGGGCTGCGCGCGCTGGTGATCAGGCCCATGGCGGCGCGCCATTCGGCCTCGCCCGACAGCGTGCGTTCGGTGCCCGAAAAACCGGTCGCGAACTTCTGCCAGGCCTGGATGCGGTTTTCCTTGTACCAGGCCTCGAAGGCGCCGCGCTGCGCGAGGAACTTGGGGCCGTCGTCTATGCTTTTTTCCATCTCCGCGAGGAAGCTGTCGATTTCCTTCTTGCCCGGGTTGGTGAAGGCCGCGGACACCACCGGCAACGCCTGCCCGGCCGCGGGCGCGCGGGCCTGGCTGGTGCCGACCCAGAAATCCTGCACCGTGACGGGCTTGTGCAGCGGGTTGGTGTCGGGCAGGTCGGCCAGCCAGGTGAGGTTGGGGTCGTGGAAAGCCAGGCGGTTGAGCAACTGCTGCTCATACCGCAGGCGCACCGGCACATAGGGATCGGTGGGCGCCGACCAGGCGATGTTGGAGATGTAGAGGTCGTTCAGGCGCGTGTAGAGCTCGGGGGTGTAGCGCGAGATGTGCTGGCGCTGCGGCATGGCGAGCAGCGTCTGGCGGTCGGCGCCGCGCTCGTGCGCCTGCAGCAGGTTGATGTAGCGCACCAGGTTGCGCATCATGCGCGCGAACTCGTGGTTCGGGTCGTCCTTGAGGATGCGCTCCGAGTCTTCCTGGTAGTTGGCGTCTGTGGTCGGCAGGATGTAGCGGCGGAAATTGCCGGTGTAGCTGCTTTTGAGGCGCTCCTCGAGGTCGTCCATGTTGGTGGTCTCCACCATCCACTGGCTTTTCCAGCTGTCGTTGCGGCGCTCGACCAGGGAAATGGTGTCGCTCAGGCGCTCCAGCGTGGTCGTGTCCTCGTCCAGGTTGCCGGTGAAACGTATGCTCAGGCGGTCTTTTTCCTGCAGCAGCGACAGCGTCTGCATGTTGTCCAGGAAACCGATGGTGATCAAGATCGCCGCCGCTACGCTGAGCAGCACCCAGGCCAGCATGCCCAGGTTCTGCGTGGCGGTGCGCCAGGGGTTGCGCAGCGAGGCCGGCAACGAAATGCTGCGGTCCTGCGGCAGCACCCGGCCGAAAAAATCATGCAGGAACAGCCCGGCGTTGGCGCTGGGATGCGGCGGCACCGGCGGCAGCACCTGGCCCAGCAGGCTGGAGACGGCGCCGCCCTGCTGCAGGCCGCTGCTGAAGAACAGGCCGCGCAGGAAAGGCGTCTCAAGATACGCGCTGTCGCCGAAGCAGGCGCGCAGGAACACCTCCAGGCCGGGCTTGAGCTGGCCCAGCTCGTTGGGAAACATCAGCAGCTCGGGCGCGACCGGGGTGCCGCGCGCCACCAGCACGGTGCGCAGCACCTGCAGCCGTTCATGGATGTTGCCGAAGGCCTTGTCGAGGAACTGGTTCTCGCCGGGCTCACCGCCGTCCGGCTCGGCCAGGTAGCCCATGGCCTGCTCCAGCGCGTTTTCGCTGAGCTGGCGGGCCCACTCTTCCATGCCGTAAATGCGGTCGCACTGCGTGACCATCACATAGACCGGGAAACGCTTGCCGAAAAGGCGTATCAGCTGCTCGATGCGCTCGCGCACCACGCGGCCTTCCTCGAGCAGCGCGTCCTTGTCGGGATGGGACAGGCGCTCGGTGCTGATGGCCAGCACCAGGCCGTTAAGCCCTTCCTTGCCGCGATACTTGGCCAGCAGGTCCAGGCCGAGCTCCCATTCGCTGCGGTCCTGTTCGAGGTCGGCGGCCTCCACGTAGCGCCCCGCGCAGTCGATGATCACGGCGCGGTCGAAATACCACCAGTCGTAGTTCGAGGTCTGCTCGATGCGCGCGCTCTGGCTGACTTTCTGGATCGACGAGGACAGGCGCGTTCGCGTCAGCGCCGTGGTCTTGCCGGTGCCGGAGCGGCCCACCACCATGTACCAGGGCAGCACGTAGAGCGGGTTGCCGAAGCGCTTGAGGCTGGAGGCGCGCAGCGTGGCGGCAGCGGTCTTCCATTTGCGGATCAGCACCGCGCGCGGCGAAGCCTGCTTGGCCACCTTGTCCTGGCCGGCCGATGACAGCTGCGCCATGCGGCTGCGCGAACGGTACACCTGCACCAGGCGGATGATGAAGCGCACCAGCAGGTACAGCCCCAGCACCCCGAAGAACACCGCCACGGCCGCCCACAGCGGCCATTCCATGTAAAGGGCCAGGCCCCAGCTCAGCAGCGCCAGCACCGTGAGGGCCAGCAGCCAGAGGACGATGGTGCGCAGCGCCTTCATTTGATCTGCGCCATGATGGAGCTGGCCGTCTGCCAGATGATCAGGTGGTAGATGCCGTAGAGCACGGCCAGCACGGCCAGCGGCGCCAGCAGCACGCTGAGCGTCAGCGAGGAGACGCGCCAGCGCCAGCGGCCCTCGCCGGGCTGCCTGCCGCCCTTGCGGCCGGTGCTGGCATAGGCCTGCGGAAACAGCACCTTGCCCGAATCGCCGTACAGGCCGTCCCCCTGCACCAGCTGCGCCAGGCTGGCCTGCTTGATGTCTTCCAGGGTCTTGGGATTGCGGTCATGGCCGTAGCGCCCGGCAAAGCCCATGCAGAGGCAAAAGAAATACACCTCGCGCACCGCCAATTGCTGCGGGCCCAGGGCCTCGAGGCGGGTGAAAAACTCGACCCCGGCGCTGGACACGTTGAAATAGCGTTTTTGCAGCAGGTGGCGCTTCCAATCCTCGGCGCCCGGCCAGGCGGTCGCCAGCAGGAGTTCATCGGCCCAGGCGGCCACGGCGAACATGCCGCTCATGATGTCGGCCTCGGCGATGCCGGCTTCCTGGGCCTTGCGGCGGGCGTCGGCCAGCAGGCTGTCGAGCTGCTCCTTGACCGATGCCGCGCTTGCCGAGGGCTGGCCCTGGAAGTGGCGCACATAGGCCATGAAGGGAATGAAACAGTCAACAAGGCGCACGCGTTATCTCCGCAACACAACAATTTCGGCCTTGAGATCGGCCGGCGCATCCATCCAGTACAGCGCGACAGAGCCCTCGCGCTCCACCATCTCCCACTGCTGGCTCATCTGCTCGATGCGGAAGTAGTAGGAGTAGGAGCGGCGCGGCAGGCCCTGCGGCGCGGCCGCCATGTGGATCAGTTCCAGCCCCGGCAGCGCGTGCGCGATCAGTCCCGGCATCTCGTCGGTGGCGGCCAGGCGCGCGTCGCGCTGCACTGCGTCCACCACCCATTCCATGTCTTTTTCGGTGCGTATCACCAGGTAGAAGCGGTTGCGCTGGCCGAAGAAGTTGCGCGGCAGCTGGCCCACGTGGTAATCGCCCTGGGGCTGCAGGATGGCCAGGAACTCCGGCCCCACGGTAATTTCATTGAGCAGGTGGCTGACCATGGTGCGCACCCGGTCGAAACACTTGCCGAGGTCGGCGTGGTCATAGGGCGGCAGGCCCGGCGTGCCGTCCTCGGCCTCGCCCAGCATGTTGAAGCGCTCCGAAAACGAGCTCAGCTCGCCGATCAGCTGGCGCATGGCGCCGTAGGCCAGCCAGGGATGGACCTGGCGCGTCTCGGTCAGGTGGAACAGGTAGGGGCTGGCCCGGTTCAGCGAGCGCAGGGCCAGCAGGAACACCATGTAGCTCGCGTCGAACTCGGCCTTCTGCATCTCGCGCGGGCTTTTGTATTCCTGCAGCTGGCGGGCGCGCCCGGTCAGCTCGTCGCGGATGTCCTTGACCAGGCGCAGCAGCACGTTGGAGCCGGAGATCGCGTAGCAGGGCGGGATGAAGCTTTCGGACAGCTTGATGGCGTCGCCGTCGCGCACCAGGCGCGCGATGGGGATCAGGCTGTAGTCCTGCAGCTTGTCGATTTCGCCCTCGAAAAACACCTTGACCACATGCAGCAGCGTGCGCACCTGGGCCGCCGGGCCGTCGGAATACAGGTCGGCGACCTCGGGCGGGTTGGCCAGCGTGGCATAGCGCGTGGCGGCGCCGCCGGCGGCCGTCAGGTCGGCCGCGATGGTCACATTGTTTTCGGTGGCGCTGAGCTTTTTCAGGCCCAGGTAGACCGTGAAGGGCTTGTCGCCCTCCACCCAGTCCACGTCGAAGGGCCTGGCCTTGATGACGGCATTGCCCGGGTATTCAATATAGGTGCGGTCCTGGAACAGCAGGCGCGCGGCCTGCACTTCCACCGTGCGGTTGCCGGCCGCCGCGGCGACCAGCTCGAGTTCACCCACGCCCCAGAAATGCGGCAGGCCCGACTCCTGCATGGGTTTGTGCTGGAACTGGTTGTGCAGGTCAGCCATCTGGAAATGCTGGGACTGCAGGAACATGCCCTGGTGCCAGTAAATGCCTTGTTTTTCTTCCATGTGCTGCCTGCTGTCCTTATTTGTCCAGTTTCTTCACCGCGTTGTTGACGTTCATCGCGTCCTTGAGCGCGTCCGGCGTCAGCTTGATCTCCCGGCCCCCGCCGTCGAGCGGAACCGCTTCGCTGGCTTTTGTCCCCGCCGGGTCCCGGTTCAGGCGCTCGGCATTGAGCAGCTCGTCCGGGCCGAGGTTCAGGCGCACCGCCAGGGTCGCGGGCGCGGCCTTGTAGGTTTTGCTGACCATCCCCTCGCTCTCGACCGTCAGCGGCACCTCGAACAGGCGCGCACTGCGGGCCGCATCCATCTGGTAATAACCGGCCGTGATCCCCACAAATTTCGCTTTCTGCGCCCGGTCCAGTTGCAGGATGCTGCGCTGGCCCGGCGTCACGACATAGCGCGCGAAATGCACAAACCCTTCGCCGCCCTTGCCGGTTTCCAGCGATTTTCCCACCAGCGCCGCGTCCGCGATCAATTTATAGAAGGCCGCGGAGTCTTCCATCTGGTAAACACCGAGTACCAGCGTATGCGCTTCGCCACTGTATTCATTGAGCCGGTTGTCGGCCTCGACTTCCACCAGGATGGCGTTGCGCGCGAAACTCCAGGCGATTTCGGCCACGGCTTCCTTGCGCGTGTTGCCGCCCATCATGGAGTTGGCCGCGGCGCAGCCACCCAGCGCCGCCAGCGCGACCGCCGCCAGGCAGGCCCCCGCCACCCGCCATGCCCACACCCCATGCAACCTTTGTTCAACCAAGTTTTGCCTGCTCGTAATTAAAGGTAATTTTGGTGAATTCATTCGGGAATGAAGATAATAAGCCATGCAAATTGGAGCGGCAATTTACCCGGGGCTTATCTGCATCGCGCTGGCGCTGCCGGCCTTGCCCGCCCTGGGCCAGGACACCGCGCCCGCTCCTGTGGCCGATGCCGGGCCCCCGCCCCCTCCCGTGGTGGCGCCCGTGCTGTACGCCTACGCCACGCTGGCAAGCACCAGCAGCGTCGAGCAAAGCTGCTGGCAGGTGCTGATTCCCGAACGCGAATACCTGGTGCGCCAGAACAACGCCAAGCCCTGGCTGCTGCGCAACGCCGTGCCCCTGATAGGCGCGGCCATGGGCGGCTTCACGGGCGGTTTCCTGCTCAAGCGCCACGCCACGGCCGCCGTCTACAAACGCTGGGCCGTGCCGGTCATCCTCGGCGGCGCCGGTGGCGGCTATGTGCTGGGCCCGGGCGGTGTGGCCGGCGCCGTCGTAGGCGGCGCCATTGGCGACAAGCTCGGCAAGCACAAACCCGCCCCCATCGCCGTCGGCATGATAGGCGGCGCGCTGGCCGGCAAGGCGCTGTGGGACATGGTGTTTCCGCCGGCCGTGCCGCCCGAGCCCGGCAACGGGCCCGACGACGACATCCCGGTTGAAGTCTTTCTGCGCGACAAACAGTGCGGCACACGGCTGCAGACCGCGCACAGCCAGTCGGTCTACCGCGTCGGCTACCGCTTCAACGACGAGGAGCGCGTCGCCGAACTGCCCTACGACCCGGGCGAAGCCCTGCTGGTCAGCGCGGGCGGCGAGATCACCGGCCCGGCGCGCAAGCGGTTGGACTGAACACGGCTCCAAGCCCGGAACCCGCTGGTTCACACCAGCCTCAGGAGGGTGGCTTCCGCATCCGTTTCCTCGGCATAGGGCATAAAAAGAATCGAGTCAGGGCAGCCCTTGACCTTGACGAAGTAGGACGTGTTGTCATCGACCTGATTGCGCACCGCCCATGCGGCGTATTCGTTCCCGGCGACTTCCAGCTTCATGCCCTCCTGCGCGAACTCCAGCGTGGTTTTTTCCGGCAGCATGCCTTTGGGGCCTACGGCCTGGAACTGAATCTCGGCGCCGCCGCCCGTCACGCCGAACACCACGCCCGACCAGGCGCCGGCCACCGGGCCGATTTCAAACCACTGGCCCAGGCGCTCGTTGCCGAGCACGTCGAGCCGGAATTCGGCCGGCGCCGCCTTGGGCGGCACATTGGCCTTGGCAACGATCTTGGCAGGCCAGCTCGCGCCCGACTCGAGCAGCAGCTCGGCCTGTGCCATCAGCGGCGGCAGCGCGGCCTGCTCCGGCGGGGGCGAGTTCCAAAGCGTGAGCATGGGAAAGCCGCCGCGCGCGCTGCGCAGCGCCGAGGCCATCAGCGACAGGCCATAGCGCACCGAGGTTTTTTTGATTTCGTCCGCGTCGACCAGCACCAGCCAGGCGTCGGCCCTGGCCTCGAGCAAGGTCTCCAGCGCGACGCGCCAGGCCATCTTGTCGGGCTGGTCAACCCAGAAATGGCCCTTGCATTGCAGGCCGTAACGTTTGAGCACCGCGGTCACGGCGGCCACGCGGGGCTGGTCTTCCTTGAGGGCGGTGATCCAGACGGTTTTCATTTTTCTTTTTCCTTTGCGCGGAGTGACTCAGCCCATGATCATGACAATCGCCTGGCTGGGCGCCAGCACTGCACCCACCCCATTGCCGGCATTCTGTTTGGTGGGATCGCCAAGCTTGACGGCCGGGTTGCCCTCGAGCTTGACCTTCATGCTGCCCATGATGAACTCGGTCTCCCCCATCATCTTTCCCGACACCACACCGCCGGCCACGCCCCCCTGGTCGCCGTTGCTCATCGGTATCTTTGACGCCTTGGTCAGCGCCGGCATGCCGCCTATCAAGACCTTCATGGTGCAGGGATTGCCCATCATGGGCATGGCGATATTCGGATAGGGAATAGGGACCGGCGGCGCGGGCGGCGCGGGCGTCTTGCAGACGTCGGGCATGGCCATGCACTGGCCGTTCTGTTTGGTGACTGCGAACATGATGTTTCCTGGTGTTGGGGGAATCAGCCCAGATCGATCTTTTCGCCGTCGATCTTGACCTGGCCTTCGGCCAGTACAGTTGCGTGTTTCGCCGTGACGTGCAAGCGCTCTTCCACTTGAAGACGCATGCGCCCCGCACGCGTTTCATCGACGTTTTCAGTCCAGCGAAAGCTGTCGCGGGTTTTTTGTACCAGCCGGCCGATAGCAGAAGTCACCTCCTGCGCAACCGTATTGACAATGCCAAAGCGTGCCTGAACTTCCCGCACCGACGACGTCAGCCGATGAAATTTCATGTCTCCGGTCAGCCCTGCCATCTCGATCGCCGGTGCGTGCAGCGCCACGCTATGGCTGGCGTTGAGCTCGACTTTGCAAGCGTCGACGCTCAGATTACCCTGATCGGTGCAAAGCGCCACGCCGCCAGGCAATATCAATGACGCAGTCTTCGCTTCGGCACGCGCCAGCACCGCGAGCACATACGCGACGGGAGTTGTAGCGCCGCCACCGCATACCAGGACAGTGTCACCACACTCGGGTTCGACCAGGCAGCCGTCAGCCCGCAGGGCACGCGACACCGACGCGTCCGCTGTACTCAGGAAAACCCATTTTTCGACCCGGCCGGTCACAGTCGCATACACCATTGTCACGGCTGGGTCGACGCCGGGACGGGCCATTGGGATCAAATTGTTTTGCATGATTGCGCTTCCTTCAAAAATGTTATTTAACCGGCTTCGGCTGCCACCGCTCGGCGCGTGCCAGCAGCGGGTCAGTTCTGCGGGTTCCGCTCACTTGCGCGCCATTCCAGCGCGTACCTTCGTCTTTCATCGCATGTATGTTGGCACCGTCCAGATCAGCGCCGGAGCAATCGGCACCTGAAAAATCGGCGTGCGACAGATCACAAAAATTGAGGCGGGCACTCTTCAGGGAAGCCCTTTGCCAATTTGACGATTTCAGGACCGACATGTGCCAATGCACGCCATCAGCCCTGCATTGCCCGAAGTCCACATCGCTCGCGTCAGACATTTCGAAAGCTGCCTGTGTCAGATTCACTTGGCCGAGCTGTGCGCCAATCAGTGAGGTGTAAATTCCGCGTGCGCCGACGAAAATCGCGCCTTGAAGTTGAGCGCCCATGAAACTAGTGCGATCCAGCATGGTTCCGCTGAAGTTCGCATTCTTCAACTGTGCCTGGTTGAAGATGGTCATGGTCAAGTCACACCCCTGGAAGTCCTGGCCGTTCAAGATGCAGCCTTTCAGATACGTCTGTAGAAGCGAGGCCCCGGAAAAACGGACGCCGCTCAGATCGGCATCCATCACCGTCAAGCGCTGGAGGTTCGCGCCTGTGAAGTCTGCCCCGGAGAAAGTGCATCCATGGGCATCCGTGCGCACCAGTTGTGCCCCCGCAAATGAAGCATCCTTGAACTCGCATTGTTCAAAGAAACCGTGCGAAAAATCCGCGCTGGAGGCGTTGGAGCCGGTCAGGTCAACATTGGAGAAACCAGTGTTTGAAGCATTGACGCCCCGCAGATCAGCGCCGGCGAATACACAGCCCTGAAACTGGGCCCCGGCGAGATTCGCCCGGCTCAAATTCGTCCCACGCAACATCACATTCTGGAAACTGCAGCCTGACAGATCACGGCCGGACAAATCTGTCCCTGACAGGTCGGCATCCACCAACCGCTTTTGGGTTGCCAGCATTTCAAGTGATTTTTCGATATTCATGTTTGTTCACTCGTGGCTTGACGCGGCTCAGACCACCGGTGGCCGAAACTGCAGAATGGTCTGATCGATGTTGGACCGCTCAAGTGCTGCGATGGTTGGCTGGGTTCCCTCAAAATCCACACCGTAAAAATTGGCATCGCGCAAAACCGTGCCGTCGATTTTCGTCTTGTTAAGTGAGCCCTTGAACATGTTGACTGCAGTAAAGTCGGCACCGCTCAAATCAGCTTTCGTAAAGCGTGTGCCCTTGGCCGACGCGAGGCGAAATACCGCAGTTGTGGCATTGACTTTGCTGAAGTCGCTGTCGTCAACGACTGCGCCGATCAGCGTTGCACCCGGCAACTGTGCGCCTTCCCAGTTGGACCGGGAAATCTGCGCACGCGAAAACTGCGCGCGGTCAAAATGGCTTCCGCCATCGGCCCTCGACGCCCGCAGGCTCGAATCTGCGAAATTGGCCTGTCGGGCATCCGCACCGTAGAACTCTGCCTGATCGCACGTCGCTGCGGAAAAATTGGCGTTTGCCAGTTTGCTTCCGTTGAAGCGCGCCTGCTTCAGGCTGGCACCGCTGAAGTTTGCGTCGCTGAGATCGCAGCCATCGAAGCCCGTCCGCCCCGCCAGGCAGGCGACGGCACTGACGCCCGCCATGGTCGAGCTATCGAACAGAGCATCGGACAACACGGCGCCGTCCAGGCGGGCGCCGGAAAATTCTGCGCCTGTGAAATCCGCGCCGCTGAGTTGCGCCTCACGAAGATTTGCACCAGTGAACTTCCCGGCACCCGCGCTCGCCATTGCGAATTGCGACCGCGCCAGGTCTGACGCCTCGAAGTCTGCACCCTGCAGCAGGGCGCCCGATAAATTGGTCCCCGTGAGCCTGCTTCTGACAAAACTTGTCTTTTCCAGCAGGGCTCCCGAAAAGTCACTTCCCGACAAATCGAGTTCCGACAGGTCTACGCCAGAAAGGTCGAAGCCCGACAGGCTCTGCCCTGCCGCATGGCGTTCAATGACCTGTTCACGCGTGAGCTGGGTCCGCTTTTCGCCTGCCACGTCTGGCAAGACCAACGCAGCAGCAGCAGCAGCAGCAGCAGGGGCCGCCTCCGGCATTGCAAAGGCCGGCATGGTGATCTTCGGGAATTCGTCGGGGATGGCACTCAGCGGCACGTCGCCGGCCTTGGCCGACATGAGGTTCTCCATGGCGTCGGCACGGTCTGGGCTGGACGCCATGAATTTCTCAACGTCCTTTTCCGTCATTCCGTTCTTCTTCAGCAGCTCACGGGTCTGGTCTTCCATCTCCTGAAGCATCCCTTTAACTTCCTTGAGTGAAGCGTTTTTCTCTTCGGGCAGCTTGAGATACTGCTGCACATCTGCTTCGCTCAGGTTGTTCTTCTGCATCAGAGCACGCGTTTGCAGCGCCAGCTGATCCGCCATCTTGTCCGCCTCTGCGAGCGACACAGGCGTCTCCGCTTGCGGCGCCAGGAACGCGGCCACATCTTTTTCTGTCAGCCCGTTCTTGCGCATCAGCTCGGCCGTCTGGCGCTCAAGCTGATCGACCAGAGCGTAGGCCTCACCCATCTCCGGCGCCATCTGCGCAGCGGGCAGCGCGGTTGCCGCAGCAACCGCCGACGCGGCTACTGCGGGAACCGCCACAGCCTCGGCCGCCTTGTCCTGCACGGCCACGGGCGCAGCGGCGGCAACGCCGGATACGGGCTCACGGGGCAGTTGTTGTCTGAAGTATTGCTCGTAGTGCTCGAACGACTGAGGCGTATCCTGCAGGCGCTCCCACTCAGCCATTACGTGCAGCACATCGCTGGCATCTTCCTCGGCAATTTCACACTGCACTCGATAAAGGGCGATACCGCACTCCAGGCCCGGGAAAAACCACACGGTATCCAGGCGGGGCGTCATCTCGGCGAATTTCTGGGCTCCGCCCGGCTGGGCAGAGTTCACAAAGCAGCGCGCACGCAAGGACGGCAAGCGTCCTGAAATCATGGCGTGTTGCGGATGCATCCCCTGCAGCTCGAACGCCTCATCACCCCTAAGATAGCCGCTGAACCGCTGATCCTTCGGGGCGGTACAAAAATACTCCAGCTGCGTATCGTCAGGCAAATGGGGCCACGTATGCCGGATCCAGTTTTCATCAAAGCGGCCCAGGTGCCCGGACCGCAGCGGCGCTTGCGCATCGAAGCCCCAGAACCCGGCGGGCTGAACGACATCGCCGCGACTGAGAAGTTGTTTTTGAGGAAGTTCGACATTGGGCAAGGGCCACACCAGTTTTCCCTCTGCGGTTTGCGACTGCTGCGCGCCCTTACCCAACGGGTTGGGCGCAAAACCCTCACCACCAAAGGCCATTGCCGGCGTCAACTGCAATTCCTGGAAAGGCTGGGGCTCGGATATCAGCCCGGCCATGTTGAAATGACGATCGCCGCTGACCAGTAATTGCTTGCGCAGACCGCCAAGTTGCGCCGAGACCATCATCTCGCGGACAGGTTTCCCCGCCGGTGCATGCGCACTGCCGTAGATCTTGAACTCCGCCGAAGGTTTCGCAAACCCCTCATCGAGGATTTTGTCCGGTCCCAGTGCCTGCGCAACACAAGCCCACATCTTTGCCTCTGGCAGGAGCTCTTCAAGGCTGCTGCGACCCAAGGGGAAAAACCCCATCATCCCCACCGCCAGATAATTGCGCTTCGCGAAGCGATGCGTCCGGTGAAGTAACGCAAGGGAGTCTGGTTTGAAAATTTTCATATTCAACCCAACTGGACCAGTGCGCCGTTGACTTTCAGGCCGGCCGCGTTGAGCGTCATCGTGGAACCGGGCGCATCCAGCGTCGCTCCAGAGACATCAAGTGTCAGACTGGACTTGCCGAATTCGGCCAGTACCTGGTTGGGAGTCGCATTGACCGAGCTCACGCGACCGCAAGCCATCGAGGCACCCTGGCCGAGCTCCGCCGAGATCACGGCGGGTCCTGACTTGGCGACAAACCCCTCGGCATCGAGCTTGGCAGATCCTCCCGAGGGATGCTTCAGCTGGACAGTGCCCGCCGGATTGGCCGTTGACAGGGTTCCGGTGGTCGCCGACAGAAGCAAATTACTGGTCAGGCCGGGCACCCCATTCGCCGACAACTTGATTTCACTGGGCAGAACCTTCATCGCGGACGTACCTGCTGCCGTGGCAGAAAAAGAGCTCAGCCCCACTTCATTTTTCTTGATCGTGATTGCGCTCTTGCTGACAGGCACCAGACTGTCAACCGCCATGGCAATCCCGTCGCCGTTGACCTTGATGTTGCTTGCGTAGGTTTCATCAGCCTTCAGGGCGGTAGCGATGGCATTGGCTGCAGCGCGCACAACGAGGTGAGTGGCGAGCGTCGAGACCGTACCCAACCCGGCCTGGGCGGCTGCCACGCCGTAGCCATAGGGCGTCCAGGGGTCCAGCTTGCCGTCGTCCTTCGCGGACTTTCCGCCGTCCGCAAACTTTCCAATGGCGCTGGCCGCGCCCGCGGCGACGGCAATGTTTGCCGCGATATTCAACCCGACAATCAACTTGACCTTGGCTTTGAGGGGCTCAACGAGGGCCTTGACGGCAGTACGCTGCCCGCCGGAAATCAACACCTCGTTGTTCGCCTGTGTCTTGGCATCGGTCTTGAGTGACACGGTTTCGGAGTCATCCAGCGTCACACTGCGGCCGGCCTTCCAGGTCACGTCCGACCCCAGCGTCCAATTGATACTGGTACCGATACCGGCCTTATGAACAACACCTGCGGTCGCGCTCGTGTCGAAGGAGGCACTGATCGCGTTCCTGGTGCCGATGAAGGCCGAGTTGGAACTTCCGACAGTCAGACTTTCCGAGCTGCCGGCAGTGCTGGTCCAGATGCTGCCGCCGCCCTTGGGGTCAGTGGAGCCGATGCCAATGGTGCTGTTGTGAAATGGTGAATGGAGCCACATCACCTCTTTCCCCTTGGCATCACTCATGAACACCTGATTGCCGCCTTTGGTCGATATGCGGTTCTCGTACGGATTCTTGTTGTTGACGATGCTGGGGTTTTCCGAGTTGGGCACGGCGCCCAGAATCACCGGCTCATCGGGATTGCCGTCAATGAAGGACAGCAGCACCTCCGCATCCTTGTGCAGCGGGAAGTTCATGCCGTGATCGCTGCCCGAATAAGGCGAGGCCATGCGCACACGCGCCGAGCCCTTGCCCGCGGCCTTGTCGCTGCTGTCGAAAGGCAGCTGCACTTTGTACTGGCCGTACTCATCGAGTTCGGCATAGGCGCTGGGCCCGCCGGCATCGATGGTCGCGTTCATGGTGCCCGAGACACGCGGGCGCGGCGTGCTGCGCTCGGGCCTGAACTGCGTCGCCGCGGGAATGGCGCGGAAGCTGTTGCGGTAGATCGTCTCGCCGCCCTGGCCTTCGCTGTAGCTGGTCCGGATGCCGGCGAGCAATGCCGCGGCCTGTGAACCTTCGTGATGGATTTCGGTGACCAGGTAGCGGCCGTTGAAGTCGTCGCGGTAATGGCGCGTCATCTCCATCAGGTAGCCGCTGCGCAAGCCCACGGCCGTGGCCTCGCCGGTAAACACCTTGGCGCCGCACAGAATTTCCTCGGCCCGCAATTTGGCGTAGCGCCGGCCTTCTTCTTCATTGCGGAAGTTCTCACCGTAAAGGTTGACCTCGCCGACGCCGTTGTCAAAGACGGGCTCGGTGACCTTGAGTTCGACGCTGGCCTTGCGGTGGTTGTAGTCGCGCAGCACGACCTGCCGGGGCAGCGGCCTCTGGCGGCAAACGAAATCCTGCACGGAGTCGGGTGCGACGCCGGTGTCCTGCTCGCTGACCGGGCGGTACAGCACCTTGACGGCCTGCGCCGGATGCATGCTGCGGTTGTCGGCGATCACCAGTTTTTCTTTCCTGCCGTCCTGGTCAAAAAAGAAATACATGCCTTCCTTTTCCATCCAGCGGGAAAGAAAATCGAGATGGGTTTCCTGGTATTGGCAGACAAAGCTTCGCGCACGGTAGCTGCCGGACAGCTTGAGCTCATAGTCGGCGCTGGTGAGGCGGCCGTCTTTCAGGACTTTTTCAACGATCTGGGGAATGCTCTGGTCGTTGAGGTAGACCTCGGACATCTGGTACAGCGACAAGTGCCACAACCTGGGCACCAGCACGGCACGGTAAAACACATAACCGTCGGTTTGCTGAAGCTGGTCGAACTCGGCAAGCACCCCGTAGTAAGGGGTGGACGACGCGCCGTCAGGCGCGAATATCCGCAGCCTTCCGGCATTCTGCAAAACCTTGTCGAAATCTATGCCGGCATCGTCGGAGACCAGTATGAGTTCGAAGCGAAACGGTTTTGAAATGGATTCAAAACCCGTCATTTTGATGACGGCAAACTTGTCGGCGCCATAGGCATCGGAGGCAAACTCAAACCGTTTGTTGGCCGCGTTGAGATTTTTATCGAGTGAAGTCATTTGGAGGGTCCTGTCATGCTTTGAAGCGCGCGAAGCCGAAAACGTCCTATGCCGCCGATGCGTCCGTAAACCGGACCGCAAATTCGCCTTCGGCGCCGATGTCCAGGTTCACGTCGCCGGCCTGCGTGCCGGTGCTCATGCGGGAAAGGATTTCCTGGGACATCAGGGGCATGATGGTGCTGCGCAAAATAAAGTCGACGTTGCGCGCGCCAGTTTCGACTTCGGTGCAGCGCGCGGCGATCTGCGTGACGACGGCGTCGCTGTAGGTAAAGCGCATCTTGTTGTTGTGCGCCAGGCGTTTGACGATCTTGTCCAGCTTGAGCCGCACGATGCCGGCCAGCGCATCCTGCGCCAGCGTGAAGTAAGGGATCACCGTCATGCGCGCCAGCAACGCCGGCTTGAAGTGCGCCGACAGGATGGGCCGTATGGCCGAGAGCAAGGTCGCGGCGTCGGGTTTGTCCTCGCCGGCCGTCATCTCGGTGATGACATCGGTGGCCAGGTTGGAGGTCAGGAAGATCACCGTGTTGGAAAAATCGATGTCCTTGCCTTCACCGTCAGAGAGCATGCCCTTGTCGAAGACCTGGTAGAACAGGTTGAGCACGTCGAGGTGGGCTTTTTCGACCTCGTCGAGCAGCACCACCGAATACGGGCGCTGGCGCACCGCCTCGGTCAGCACGCCGCCTTCGCCGTAACCCACATAGCCGGGGGGCGACCCTATCAGTCGGCTGACGTTGTGCTTTTCCTGGAACTCGCTCATGTTGACGATGACGGTGGATTTTTCGTCGCCGAACAGGATGTCGGCCACCGACAGCGCGGTCTCGGTCTTGCCGACGCCCGAGGGGCCGGCCAGCAGGAACACGCCCAGCGGCTGCTGCGGGTCGCGCAGGCCGGACTTGGCGGTCTTGAGCACTTCGGCGATCTGGTGCATGGCGTGGTCCTGGCCGCGGATGCGGGCGGTCAGCACGGACTCCATGCGCATGACGCTTTCGGCCTGGTCGCGCAGCATCTTGCCGACCGGAATGCCGGTCCAGTCCGACACCACCTTGGCAACCACGTCCGGGTCCACGTCGACGCGCACCAGCGGGTTGGCGCCCTGGGCGGCTTCAAAGGCCTTGCCGGCCTCGGCGACTTTTTGCGACAGCGCCTCGAGTTCGGCCGGCGCGGCACCGGCGACCTTGGCGGCCAGGCTGGCGGCGCGCGCGGCCAGCAGCGCATCGGCCGCGCCCTTTTGTTTGTCCCATTCGGCCTTCAGCACCTCGGCCTCGGCGGCCAGTGTGGCGACCAGGCCGGCGATGGCATCCAGGCGCTCGCCGTCCACCGGCTGGTGGTTGTCGCGGTCGCGCTCCAGGCCGCGCTGCTCTCGCGCCAGGGCCTGCATCTGGCGCTCCTTGTCCTCGAGCACGTCGGGCTTGGCGCTTTGCAGCACCTTGACGCGTGCGCAGGCGGTGTCCAGCAGGTCGACGGCCTTGTCGGGCAACTGGCGGCCAGTGATGTAGCGGCTGGGGAGTTCGGCCGCC
>NZ_AKIV01000025.1 GCF_000282655.1 Polaromonas sp. CF318 | reverse complement strand
CCCCTGCCGGTCGGCAGCGACTGCCTGATCGAGCTGCCGCCCGGCTACCCGCAAAAAACCGCCGAGGCCGAGGTGGTGGGTTTTGCCGGCGACCGGATTTTTCTGATGCCGCAAAGCGAGGTCGACGGCCTGCTGCCCGGCGCGCGCGTCTATGCGCTGGACTCGCCCACGGGCCACGCCGGCGGCCTGGGGCCGCGCACCAAACGGCTGCCGGTGGGCGCCGGCATGCTGGGCCGCGTGGTCGACGCCGCCGGCCGGCCGCTGGACGGGCGCGGCCCGCTGGAGTTTTCACGCGAGGTGCCGCTGGCCGCCAAATCCATCAACCCGCTGACCCGCGCGCCGATCGACAGCGTGCTGGACGTCGGCGTGCGCGCCATCAACGCGCTGCTGACCGTGGGACGCGGCCAGCGCATGGGCCTGTTCGCCGGCTCCGGCGTCGGCAAAAGCGTGCTGCTGGGCATGATGGCGCGCTACACCAGCGCCGACGTCATCGTCGTCGGCCTGATCGGCGAGCGCGGCCGCGAGGTCAAGGACTTCATCGAAAACACCCTGGGCGAAGAAGGCATGGCGCGCGCCGTGCTGGTCGCGGCGCCGGCCGACACCTCGCCGCTGCTGCGCCTGCAGGGCGCGGCCTATGCCACCTGCCTGGCCGAATATTTCCGCGACGAGGGCAAGAACGTGCTGCTCATCATGGACTCGCTCACGCGCTACGCGATGGCGCAGCGCGAGATCGCGCTGGCCGTGGGCGAGCCGCCGGCCACCAAGGGTTACCCGCCCTCGGTCTTCGCCAAGCTGCCCGCGCTGGTGGAGCGCGCCGGCAACGGCGCGCGCGACGACCAGGGCCGCGGCGGGTCGATCACCGCCTTCTACACCGTGCTGGCCGAGGGCGACGACCAGCAGGACCCGATCGCCGATTCCGCGCGCGCCATCCTCGACGGCCACGTGGTGCTCTCGCGCAGCCTGGCCGAGTCCGGCCACTACCCGGCCATCGACATCGAGGCCTCCATCAGCCGCGCCATGACGGCGCTGATCACGCCCACGCAATTTCAGGCCGTGCGCAGCTTCAAGCAGGCCTTGTCGCGCTACCAGCGCAACCGCGACCTGATCAGCGTGGGCGCTTACGCCCCCGGCCACGACGCGCAGCTGGACCAGGCCATCGCGCTGTACCCGCGCATGGAAGCTTTTTTGCAGCAGACCATGCAGGAGCGCGTGGGCCACGGCGAGGCCACCAACCAGCTCAACGCCATCTTCCAGGCTTGATCCCCTCTTCCCGTCCCCCCGTCCCCCGTCTTTCACCAACACCCAACACCAGGAATCTCCCCATGGCCAACAAGCTACCGCTCGCCACGCTGATTGAACTGGCGCAGAACAAAACCGACGAGGCCACGCGCCGCCTCGGCCAGCTGCAGGCCGCGCGCACCAGCGCGGCCGAAAAACTCGAGCTGCTGCAGCGCTACCGCCAGGAGTACCTGGACCAGCTGCAGGTGCGCATGGTCGCGGGCGTGTCGGCGGCGCAAATGCGCAATTTCAACCACTTCATCAGCACGCTGGACAGCGCCATCGAGCAGCAGCGCGCCATCACCGCGCAGGCCGACACAAGGTTGGCGACCGGGCGCGGCGACTGGCAAAGCAGCCAGCGCCGCCTCAATTCCTTCGACACCCTGGCCGGCCGCGTGCGCCTGCAGGAAATGGCCGTGCTGCACAAACGCGAACAGCGCGACAGCGACGAACGCAGCGCGCGCCAGTTCTTCCATCTGCGCGCCGGCCTGCAGGGCCACTAGATAGAACTGGATAGGAAAAACAAGCCATGTCCCTGCTACCTCCGTCCCTCTCCGCGCCCGCCCCGGCGCCAGCCGGCAACGCTTCATCGGCCTCTTCCGCATCGGCCAGCCGCGGCGATGAATTGAACCAGGGCGACAGCGAAAGTTTTGGCGAAGTGCTGTCGCGCTCGCTCGCGGCCTCGGGCGAAGCGCCCGCCAAACCCGGCGGCAAGCCGGTCGCATCCCTTCCCGCCAGGCGCCTCGCCGAGGAAAAAACCGAAGCGGCCGACACCGTCAACACCGCGGCACTGCTTTTTGTGCCGCTCGAAACACGCATCGCCACAACACCGGGTTCCGACAACGCCTCGACCGCCGCGGCAGGCGGCGCCACGGCTTCGGCCCTTGGCGCCGCGCATTCGGCGGAACTGCCAGCAGCAGACCCCGCCGCAGCCAGCGCGGCAGCAGCCACGGCCGCCATCGCCCACGATGCAGCCCCTGCGAGCGATGAACAAACGCTGCCGCAAGCCCTGCTCGCACCCGGTCTGCCCGCCACGCCAGGCAAAGGCCGGGAAGCCTTCGAGCCCGCCGCGCCCGCCGCCGCAGGCGACACAACAGCCATCGCCCTGCCCGCCGCGAACATGGCCATCCCGGCCGGCGCCACCCATGAGAACCCGTCTGACCCCTCTTCAGGGAACAGACAGCGGCCCGGCGACGAGGCGCGCGAAGTCCTGGGCACGGACACAGGCGCGGAACAAAAGCCCGCCGCGGCCAAAACGCCCGCCATCACAGCAGCCAGGGACACGCCCACTGATACAGCCGGCAGCGCCGCCCAGGCTTTAGCCCCCAGCGCAAGCCAGCCCGAAACCAGTGCGCCAGCCGCCAGCCCGGGCATCAGCCTCAGCGCCACAGCCCCCACGGCCCACACCCACGCCTCGCCTGTCGGCCCCGCCGTACCGGCCGCCCCCAAGCAGGCGGCACTCACACCCGAAGTCGGCAGCGGCGAATGGGGCCAGGCCCTGGGCCGGCAGATGCTGCACATGGGCAAGGCCGGCGAGCAGGTGGCCGAGCTGCAGCTCAACCCGCCCGGCCTGGGCCCGCTCAAAGTCACGCTGAGCATGAACGACAACCAGGTCCAGGCGTTTTTTGTGTCGGCGCATTCCTCGGTGCGCGCCGCCGTGGAAGCGGCCCTGCCGCAACTGCGCAACACGCTGGCCGACAGCGGCATCAGCCTGGGCAATACCTCGGTCGATTCCGGCAGCCAGCAGCAGCCGGCTTTCACCTCGGGCCAGCAAGGCCAGGACAGCCGGCACGCCCGGCCGGCCTATACGGCAGCCGACACGGCAGCCCCTCCTGCCACGGCCGTGACGCCTGCAAGGCCTCGCGGCAAGGTGGACATCTATGCCTGACCTCCTTCTATATCCACAGATTACGCAGATTAAAAACCTCAGGATGACAAGTCCTGTGGCTGACATGTATGGACGGGAATGAAGTTTTTAGTCTGGATTTTTTCTCTTCAATCTGCGGAAATCTGCGTCATCTGCGGATCAATTCTTCTATCCACAGATGACGCAGATTAAAAGCCCTCAGGACGAAAACTCCTGCGGCCGCATGCATGGACGGGAATGAAGCTTTTAGTCTGGATTTCTTCTCTTCATTCTGCGGAAATCTGCGTAATCTGCGTAATCTTCGGATCAATTCTTCTGTCCACAGATTACGCAGATTCACGCAGACTAAAAGCCCTCAGGATGAAAACTCCTGCGGCCGCATGCATGGACGGGAATGAAGCTTTTAGTCTGAATTTCTTCTCTTCAATCTGTGGAAATCTGCGTAATCTGCGGATCAATTCTTCTATCCACAGATTACGCAGATTCACGCAGATTAAAACCCTCAGGACGAGTCCTGTGGTCGGCATGCAGGGATGGGAATGAGATTTTTCCTTCAGATTTCTTCTCTTCAATCTGTGGATGTCCGCGAAATCTGCGGATGAATTCTTACACCATGGTGAAAGGCCCTGTGACGAGCCTGCGCCCGGCAAATGCCGAAGTTGAAGCGTTTTCCCCCTGCTGCTCCAGCGATGCACCGCGGGCCTTTTCCCCAACAATCCATTGACCACCCACTCCCACACAGCCATGGCTACCAGCACACTTCCCGCGAAGCCCCTGAGCGCGCGCCAGCCTTCGCCCCGGCTCATCGCCCTGTTGATTGCCCTGTCGGTCGTGGCCGCCGCCGCGGCCGCGGGCGCCACCTATTACTTCAGCAACCGCCGCAGCGCTGAAGCAGCACCCGCCGCCGCCCCCTTGCCGGCCGCGCCGCTGTTTGTGGCGCTGGAGCCCATGACCGTCAACCTGCAGCCGGGCGGCCGCAGCCGTTTTCTGCACGCCGCCGTCACGCTGAAAGTGCCTGACGCCAAATCCCAGGCCCTGGTGACCCAGTACCTGCCCGAAGTGCGCAGCCGGCTGCTCACGGTGCTGTCCAACCGCGCCTCCGACGCGCTGATCACGCCCGAAGAAAAAGCCAGGCTCGCCACCGAGATCATGACGGCGCTGAACCAGCCCCTGGTGGCCAACCTGCCCTCGCTGCGGATCTCCAGCGTGATGTTCACCACCTTCATGCTGCAGTAAAGCGGCACCCTGAAACCCGAATCCGCCCATGGCTTATGAAGCACAGCTCTCGCAGGACGAGGTCGATGCGCTGCTGCAGGGCGTCACCGGCGACGCCGGCGCGGCCACCCCGCGGCCGGCCGCGCCCTCGGGCCCGCCGACCTACAAGCTCGGCACGGACGAGCGCATCGTGCGCGGCCGCATGCACACGCTGGAGGTCATCAACGAGCGCTTCGCGCGCCACCTGCGCGGCGCGCTGCTGACCTTTATGCGGCGCAGCGCCGACATCTCGGTCGGCTCGGTGCAGATCCAGAAATACGGCGACTTCATACGCCACCTGCCGGTGCCGGCCAACATCAACCTGATGCACATGAAGCCGCTGCGCGGCACGGCCTTGTTCGTGTTCGATCCCAAGCTGGTCTTCCTGGTCGTCGACAACCTGTTCGGCAGCGACGGCCGCTACCACGTGCGCATCGAGGGGCGCGACTTCACGCAGACCGAGCAGCGCATCATCAAGCGCCTGCTCAACCTCACGCTCGAAAGCTACGGCGGTGCCTGGCAGCCGGTCTACCCGCTGGAGTTCGAATACGTGCGCGCCGAGATGCATGCCAAGCTGGCCAACATCGTCGCGCCCAACGAGGTGGTGGTCAACACCACCTTCCAGATCGAGTTCGGCCCCCTGGGCGGGGCGCTCAACGTCTGCATTCCCTATTCCATGATCGAGCCGATACGCGACCTGCTGGCCAACCCGCTGCAGGACGCGATCGAGGTCGACAAGCGCTGGGTCAAGCAGCTGTCGCAGCAGGTGCAGAGCGCCGAGGTCGAGCTGCGCGCCCACTTCCTGACCCTGCAGTCCAGCATAGGCCAGCTGCTCAAGCTGCAGGCCGGCGACGTGCTGCCCGTCGAGATCCCGGACACCATCATCGGCAAGGTCAACGGCGTGCCCGTCATGGAATGCGGTTACGGCACCTCCAACAACCACTATGCCCTGCGCGTGGAAAAAATGATCCACCACCAGGACAGCGACTCCAGCAAGGGAAAAGACCATGAGTGAAGACAGCAAAGCGCCGCCCGCGGCCGAGCTCGACGACTGGGGCAGCGCGCTCGCCGAGCAGGCGCAGTCCAGCGCGCCGGCACCGGCACCGGCACCGGCACCGGCACCGGCACCGGCGCCCGCCCCCGCTGCGCCCGCGCCCCCCTCCACCGCGGCCGGCGACCGCGTGTTCCAGCCGCTGCAGGGCAACACCGCCTTCGAGATCGCGCGCGGCGACATAGACCGCGTGCTCGACGTGCCGGTGCAACTGACCACCGAACTGGGCCGCACCCGCATCACCATCAAAAACCTGCTGCAGCTGTCCCAGGGTTCGGTCGTCGAGCTCGACGGCCTGGCCGGCCAGCCCATGGACGTGTTCATCAACGGCTATTTGATCGCGCAGGGCGAAGTGGTGGTCGTCAACGACAAGTTCGGCATACGCCTGACCGACATCATCACGCCGTCCGAACGCATGCAGAAGCTGAACCGATGAAGCCTGTGTTTCTTCGCGGGCTCGTGGCCCTGCTGCCGGCCGGCATCAGCCTGTCCGCAGCCGCCACACTGCCCACCGTTCCCGCAGCGGCCGCCGAACCGGCGCGCGCCTTCGGTGCCGCGGGCCTGCTGCAGGCCGGCCTGGGCCTGGCCCTGGTGCTGGCGATGATTTTTGGCTGCGCCTGGCTGGCGCGGCGCTTCGGCCTGCAGGCCGGCGGCAACGGCCGCCTGCTGAAAGTGGTCTCCAGCGCCATGGTCGGCCAGCGCGAACGTGTAGTCGTCGTCGAAGTCGGCGGCCAGTGGCTGGTGCTGGGCGTGGCGGCGGGACAGGTCCGCGCCCTGCACAGCATGCCCGCGCAAAAAATTCCCGAGGTCGACGCGGCGCCTGCTCTTTCCGGCCTTCCCGGTTTTGCCGGCGCCGGTGCATTTTCCGGCAAGCTGCTCGAGTCCTTGAACAAGCTCAAGAAGCGCGAGGAATGAAGCCGAATTTTTCCGGCCTGCGCCGCCGCGCGGGCGCCCTGCTGCCGGCCCTGCTCTTGCTGGCCTTGATGCTGCTGCCCGCGCTGGCCGGCGCCCAGGGCCTGCCCGGCATCACCAGCACCAAGGGCCCGGGCGGCAGCCAGACCTGGTCGCTCAGCGTGCAGACCCTGGTGCTGCTGACCTCGCTGTCTTTTTTGCCCGCGCTGCTGCTGTCCATGACCAGCTTCACGCGCATCCTCATCGTGCTGGGCCTGCTGCGCACCGCGATAGGCACGCAATCGTCGCCGCCCAACCAGGTGCTGGTCGGGCTCTCGCTGTTTTTGACGTTTTTTGTGATGTCGCCGGTCTTCGACAAGGTGCACAGCGCCGCCTACAAGCCCTTCTCTGAAAACAAAATCAGCGCTGAGCAGGCCCTGGAGCGCGGCGTCGAGCCCTTCAAGCAGTTCATGCTCAAGCAGACCCGCGAGGCCGACCTGGCCCTGTTCGCCAGGCTGGCGAATATCGAAAAACTCGAGGGCCCCGAACAGGTGAGCCTGCGCATCCTGCTGCCGGCCTTTGTGATCAGCGAACTCAAGACCGCCTTCCAGATCGGTTTCACCATCTTCATCCCTTTTCTCATCGTTGATCTGGTCGTTGCCAGTGTGCTGATGTCCATGGGCATGATGATGGTGCCGCCGGCCACCATCTCGCTGCCCTTCAAGCTCATGCTGTTTGTGCTGGTCGACGGCTGGCAGCTGCTGATAGGCGCGCTGGCGCAGAGCTTCTATCTCTAGAACAGAACACGCATGACACCCGAATCCGTCATGGCCATGGGCTATGAAGCCATGAAACTTTCATTACTGCTGGGCGCGCCGCTGCTGCTGGTGGCCCTGGTCACCGGCCTGCTGATCAGCCTGTTCCAGGCCGCCACGCAGATCAACGAGATGACGCTGTCCTTCATCCCCAAGCTGCTCGCCGTCTTCGCCACCCTGGTGATCGCCGGGCCGTGGATGCTGGGCATCGTGCTGGACTACATGCGCAACCTGTTTTCTTCCATCCCGCAGCTTGTGGGCTGAGGCCGGCGCGGTCCGAGCAAGAAAACCATGCAGCCGGTTTTTTCGGCCACCTCCGGCCAGCTCAACCTCTGGCTGATGTTTTTTCTATGGCCGTTTGTGCGCATGCTGGCCCTGATCAGCACCGCCCCCCTCTTCAGTGAAGCCGCCGTGCCGCGCCGCGCCAAGGTCGTCCTGGCGGCGCTGCTGGCCATCGTCGTCGCGCCCACGCTGGGCGCCATGCCCGCCGTGCCCCTGGTCTCCGCGGCCGGCTTCTGGATCCTGGTCCAGCAAATCCTGATAGGCGCGGCCATGGGGTTTTCGATGCGCATGGTCTTCGCGGCCGTGCAGGCCGCCGGTGAATACGCCGGCCTGCAGATGGGCTTGTCTTTCGCGTCCTTCTTCGACCCCACCAGCGGCGGCAACACCATGGTCGTCGCCCGCCTGCTCAACGTCATGGCCATGCTGATTTTTCTCGCGGTCGACGGCCATTTGATGCTGGTCATGGTGCTGGCCGAAAGCTTCCAGGCTTTGCCGATCTCCGACGCACCCCTGGCCGCCGGCGGCTGGTTCCTGCTGGCCAACGCCGGCGGCGAAATCATGGCCGGCGGCCTGATGCTGGCCCTGCCCCTGATCGCCACCCTGCTCACCCTCAACCTCGCCATGGGCATCCTGAACCGCGTCTCGCCGCAGTTCAGCATCTTCGCCGTCGGCTTCCCCATCACACTGCTGGCCGGCATCGCCATGCTGCAGCTGCTGATGCAATACCTCGCCCCCTTCCTGGAGCCGCGCTTTGCCGCGGCGTTTGCGGGGACGCTGGGGGTTTTGCAGGGCTTACGAAACTAGCAGCGCTGGTTGCGCGGCTCTTCTTACAGGTAGTTAAACAACGCAATCTGCTGAATCCGCACAAAGGTCTGCTGGCTGGCCTGCAGTGCGGTCTGGCGTTGGTAGAACTCGGCGATCGCGCTGGCGTAGTCCAGGTCCTGCAGATCTGACAGGTAGCTTTTGTCGTAGAGGGCGCGGGTGTCGCCGGTGTCGCCCAGGGCGTCGAGTTCCTGCAGGCGGGTGCCGACCGAGGCGCGCACCGTGAGCACGTTGTCATGCGCGTTGGTGATCTTGCGGTTGGCGGTGCTCAAGGCGTTGAGCAGTTTGGACTGCGCGGCCGGGCCGGCGCCGTCGACCGGGGAGCGCAGCGCGCTGATCGCGTCACTGATGGCGGCGAAGACGTCGGTGCCGGCGTTTTTGGCGGTGGAGGCGTGGAAGCTGTCGCCGGCTGCGGGCGCGCCGGTGATGCTGAGCTGCAGGCCGCCGAATTTGATGGGGCTGCCCGGGGTGAAGGGGGTGGTTGGCACGACGGCGACCGGCGGTACGGTGTTGGTGTCGACCTGGTAGGTGGTCGGTGTGGTGAAGGTAATGACAAAGTCTTTGCCGTAATTGGGGTCGGCGATGTTGGTCACCGAGGTCGTGCCGAACACGCCGCTTCCGGTGTTGCCGGCCTGGGCCTGGGTGACGTAACCCGCGCCGCCCTGCACGCTCTGGAAAATGCTGCGGCCATCGTCGCTGCCGGCCATCTGGCGCGAGACGTCGACCTGCATCAGGCGCTGGCCCTGGTCGCCGGCATAGAGGATGCTGCCGTCGGGCTGTTTCACAAAGGGCGGGCTGCCCGTCTTGAAGCCGGCAAACAGGAACTGGCCGTTGCCGTCGTCGGTGTTGGCCAGGCCCTGCAATTGGTCAAACGCGCTTTGCAAGGTGGTGGCCAGGGTGGCGCGGTCGGCGTCCGTCATGGTGCCGTTGCCGGCCTCGACCAGCAGGCTTTTGACGTTCTGCAGCACGGTGGTCACGCTTTGCAGGGAGTTCTCTTCGAGCGAGAGCATCTGCTCGGCCTGCTTGCGGCTGGTGGCGTACTGCGAATTCAGCGCGATGGACTGCGAAACCGCCAGCGCGCGCGTGGCGCCCAACGGGTCGTCCGAGGGCGCGAGGATTTTGGTCATCGCGCCGATCTGCTGCTGCACGCGCAGCAGGCTGCTTTGCTGCGAGCCCATGGCGCTCTGGCTTTGTTCATAAAAAGACTGGGTGCTGATACGCATCATGGACTCCTGGTGGCGCTGAAGGGGCGGCTGTGCTGGTAAGTGAGCGCTGATGCGCTATCAGTTAATGCCCAGCACGGCATCAAACAGGGTCGATGCCGTCTGTATGACCTTGGCATTGGCCTGGTACATCTGCTGGAACATCAGCAGGTTGGCGGTTTCCTCGTCCTGGTTGACGCCGGAGACCGACTGCTGGGCCGAACGGATCTGCGTGGTCAGGCTGGTCTGCGCGGTGCCGGCGATCTGGATCTGCCTGGCCTTGTTGCCGACACTGCTGACCAGCTGGGCATAAGAATCGTTAAAGCTGGCCGTGCCGCCGCCCATGGTTTTTTTGTTCTGCAGCGCGCCCAGCAGCAGCGCGTTGCTGCCGTCGGAGATGCCGCCGGTGTTCTTGTCCACGGTAAAGCTGTCGCCGTGGGCCGGTGTGCCGCTGATGCTGAGGCTGATACCGTTAAAGCTCAGGGTCGCGCCCGGTGTGTAGTTGACGGAGGCGCCCGGCGCGTAAGGGCTGGCCGGGTCGGGCGTGCCGTCGGCGCGGGTCACGGTCACGGCCGCACCGGCCGGAAAGCCCGACAGCTGGTTGGTGGTCGCGTCGTAAGTGAGCGTCACCTTCGCGGCCAGCGGCGTAGCGGTGTAGGCCGCATCCACCTTGCCGGCGCTGATCTTGCCGCTGCCCTGGTTGGCGGCGGTGTTGCCGGTGACTATGGGCGAAGCCGCCGCGATTTTGGCCGGGTCGCTGACCAGCACCGTGAGGTCGCGCGCGCCGGTGCGCGTGGGCTGGATCAAAAAAGAATCACCGGGCGCGCCGGCGCCGCTGGCCAGCGTCAGCGTGACGCCGTCAAAGGTCGTGGTGTTCGCGGGCGCGGTGCCCGGGAAACCCGCGGTCATCGGGATGACCTGGTTGTCCGACAGGCGGGTCAGCGTGTAGCTGGGGCCGGCGCCCACGTCCAGCCGGTAGTCGCTGGTGGTCAGCTGGCTGGTGTTGGCAAACGACGGCGTGAGCACCAGGTTGCCGGTGTTGCGGCTGTTGGCCAGCAGGCCGGGGCTGGCCTGCGAGAAAAAATTGCCGCCCAGCGCGCCGTTCAGGTCAATGCCCAGCTTGTGCTGGGCATTGAAGGCGTCGGACAGCGCGATCGCGATGCGGCCCAGCGCGTTCTGCGCGGGGGCCAGGGTCTCGTTGCGGAACTGCAGCAGCCCGCCCATCATGCCGCCCGTGAGCATGCTGTCCGGCATCTGCACCGCCATGCCGGCCGCGTTGACCACCGCGACGGCCATGCGGCTGGGGTCGGCCGCCGAGCGTACCGCCGCGAGTTTGTTGGCGCTGTCGCCCAGCACCAGGGACTGGCCGTTGCCGATGGAGATGTTGTACTGGCCGCCGTCCTGCACCACCAGCTTGGTGCCCACCAGCAGGCCCAGCTGGTTCACGAGCTGGTCGCGCTGGTCCAGCAGGTCGTTGGGGGCCTGGCCGCCCGAGGCATTGCTGAGCAGGGCCACCTGCTTGTTGAGGCTGGCGATCTGCTCGGCATAGGTGTTGATCTGGTCGACGGTACCCGAGATCTGGTCGTTGGTGGTGTTGTTCAGGCCGCTCAGGTACTGGTCCATGGAGCGGAACTGGTTGGCCGCGGCCTGGGCGGAGCTGATCAATTGCTGGCGCGCGGCCGGGTCGGCCGGCGTGTTGGCCACCGCCTGGATGTTGGTGAACAGCGACTGCAGCTGGGGTGCCAGGCCCGCCTTCTGGTTGGCCAGCAGGTTGTCGATCTGGCTGATCTGCGTGTAGTAGGTGGTGAGCGACTGGTTCAGCGACTGCGCCTGGTTGAGCTGCGAGGCCAGGTAGGCGTCGTAGCTGCGGGTCACGTCGACCACCTTGGCGCCGCTGCCGAAGAAACCGACGCTGGCGCGGTACACGCCGCCGGCGGTCGCGACCTGCGCGGACTGGCGGCTGTAGCCTGGCGTGTTGACGTTGGCGGTGTTGTGGCCGGTGGTCACCAGCGCGGCCTGGGCGGCATTGAGGCCGCTCAGCCCGGTGTAAAACATGCTATTGGACATAAATCGGGTCTTTCACGGGGCTGTCGCGCCTGGGGAATGCGAGTGGCACATCACGGATGTCTATATAGAGAGATAACGGCCGGGCCTGGAAGAACTTGAGAGCGAACCTGGCTGCGTTATCTGCGGATCCGAATCTGCAGAAATATTTATCCGCAGATTACGCAGATTTCCGCAGATTGAAGAGAAGGTTTCCGTACTCGCGATTTCAGCCCTATCTCCATACGCCGGCAACTCACGCTCTCCATCAGGATGGTTTTATCTGCGTAAATCTGCGTAATCTGTGGATATGGATTCACCCGTAGATTTCGCAGATTCCCGCAGATAAAGACAAAACGCGATGAGAGGTCGTGTGGCCTGTGTATGAGAACAGGAATGGAATTCCGGATACAAATTTCTTCTCTTCAATCTGTGTAAATCTGCGAAATCTGCGGATATGAAATCTGCGGATACAGACTCACACAGTCAGCGAGCGCTGCCACCGTTTGGCGCGTTCCTCAAGCTCGCGCCGGCGCTCTTCGTCGGCCTGGCCGGCCTTGTGCACCGAGTCACCGATCAAGCCCTTGATTTCCCGGACGGCCGCGGCGCTGCGCTGGGCCAGGCTTTTGACTTCGGCGGCCATCAGCGCAAAACCGCGGCCCTGCTCGCCGGCATGGGCCGCTTCGGCCGCGGCGTGGGCCAGGCTGCGGGTGCGCAGCGCGATGCCGTCGATCATGCCTATGATGTCGGCGACTTTTTCGGCCGGCAGCGGGCCGGCGGCCACACCGGGATAGCCCAGCGTGGGGACCGGCGATTTTTCTTCAACAGTCGATACGGGATGGCTGGTGGTCGCGTGCATGCGCACTCCTTGAAAATCAATGATCTCGGATTGCAAGGCCATGCCCGCGGCACGCCTTGCCCCTGCTTATCGGTCGGCTGCGGCAAAACTTGAGCGCTTTGTCACGCCGTGCCGGCTCTTTTTCTTAAAAGGTTTCCCAGCTCCCGCCGCCCGCGCCGGCCGCCAGTGGCGGCGCGATGGCCTGGCGGGCCTGGGGTGGCTGTTTCGGCGTCGACACGGTGCGAACCGGGCCGGCCGGGCGGCGGGGCGTGGGTTGTTGCTGGACATCGCCTCCTTGCAGCCTGAACACGCTCACCGCGTCCGAGAGGCCGCCGGCCTGCTCCTGCAGCGACGACGCCGCGGCGGCCGCCTGCT
>NZ_AKIV01000024.1 GCF_000282655.1 Polaromonas sp. CF318 | reverse complement strand
CGCTGTTCGAGGTGGGCGGGCAATACCGGCGGAATATGTAGTCAGCCCGTATATCCCGCCATGCGCGGCAGCCACAGCACCATGCCCGGCCAGAAGGTCACGAGCGCCAATGCGCCGAGCATGACGAGCAGGTAGGGCCAGACCTCCACCATCAGCTCGGAGAACGAGACATCGGCGATCTTCATCATCATGAAGAGCAGCAGCCCATACGGCGGCGTCACCAGCCCGATCATGATATTGAGCACCGCCATCACGCCGAAATGCACCGGGTCGATGCCCAGCGCCACCGCGGTGGGCAGCAGCACCGGCAGGATGATCAGGATGATGGTCGAGCCTTCAAGAAAGGCTCCCAGCACCAGCAGGATGGCATTGACCAGCAGCAGGAAGGTGAGCGGCGTCATTTCCAGGCCCTTGAGCATGCCGCTCAGGTAGGTGGGGATATTTTCCGAGGTGATGACATAGTTGAACACCAGCGCACCGGCGATCAGCATGCCGATGGAGATGCTCATCTTCGCGCTGGACAGCAGCGAATCGTAAATATCAGACCAGCGCATGCTGCGGTACAGGCCGGCGGAAATCAGCAACGCGTAGGCGGCCGCAACGCCCGCCGCCTCGGTCGGCGTGGTGATGCCGCTGTACAGGCAGCCCAGCAGGATCACCGGCAGCATCAGCGCAGGGAAGGCCTCTTTGGTGATGCGCGGCATCTCGGACAGCGGCACCTTCTCCTCCACCGGGAAGCCGCGCCGCTTGGCCTGGAACCAGATCAGCACCATCTGCACCACGCCCAGCAACAGGCCGGGCAGCACACCGCCGATGAACAGGTAGCCGATGGACGTGCCCGACACCAGCGCATACAGCACCATGGGTATGGACGGCGGCAGGATGGGCCCGATCACCGACGACACGGCGCTCAGCGCCGCGGCGAAGCCCGGCGTGTACTTTCCCTCGCGGGTCATCATCACCTGCATGACTTTGCCCGAACCGGCGGCGTCCGCCAGGGCCGAGCCCGACATGCTGGCGAAGACCACGCTCTGCAGCACGTTCACCTGCGCCAGGCCGCCCGGGAAGCGGCCGACGATGGCATTGCAAAAGCGCAGCAGCCGGTCCATGACGCTGCCCGTACTCATGAAGGTGGCGGCCAGGATGAACAGCGGGATGGCCAGCAACAGGAAGCTGGAATAGGTGCCGTTGAGCAGTTGCTCGGCCGCGGCGCCGACGTCCATGCCTTTCATGGAGAGGTAGAGCACGGAGCCGGCGATCATGGCCAGGCCGATAGGCGCACCGAGCAGGCTCAGGGCGACGATGGCGATGATCGCCAGCGAAAAGGGACTTGTAAGATTCATAGGGCGGACGCTGAAGACGGCATGTCGCGGGTGGCTTTGTCAGGCCCGCGTATCAGCTGGCGCACCGCGCGGAGGATGACCGCCACGACGAAAACAATGTAGATGGAATAGGTGATGTCCATGCGGACACCGAGGTAGGAACTCTTCTCGACCTTCATGAAGGTGACATAGCTCCACGCGCCGGGCAAGGACATGCCGAACAGCACGATGATGGCGATTGCCACGACGCCGCCGATCACCCGGCGCGTGCGGTAGCTCCCGCGCGAGGTAAGCAAGTCGATGCGGATCTCCTCGTCGTCTTTCAGCACAAAGGCCGCGCCCCACAGCACCAGCCACAGCCAGGCCGCAAGCGACAGCTCGGTGGTCCAGCCCACGGGCCAGTTGAACAGGTAGCGCATGACGATCTGCACCAGGAAGGCAACAAAGATCACCGCCAGCAGGCCGGCCGCCACCGCTTCGGCGAAGCGGTGCAGCGGTTTCAGGATACGGGTCAGCATGGGCGGCGTGTCACTTCATGGCGTTGATCTGCGCCAGCAGGCCGGCCGGCCAGGCCTTGGCTTCGTCGGAGGCCAGGTACACCTTCTGCGCATGCTCGCGGAAGGCGGCGATGTTGGGCACGTAGACATCGAGCCCGCCCTTGCGAAAGCTCTCGGCCAGTTCGGCCTCGCGCTTCTGGTGCTCGGCGGTGCTCCAGGCGATGGCCTTGTCCGCTGCGGCCTGGAAGGCGCGCTGCTTGGCCGGCGACATGCCGGCCCAGGTCTTCATGTTGACCGTGAGCACGTCAAAACCCACCAGGTGCGAGGTCAGCACCAGCTGGCCCATCACCTCGTTGAACTTCATGTTCTGCACGTTGGGCAGAGGATTGTCCTGGCCGTCGATGGCGCCGGTCTGCAAGCCGGTGTAGGTCTCCGCGTAGGCCATGGGCGTGGGGTTGGCGCCCAGCGAGCGGCCCAGCAGCTGCCAGGCGTCGCCGGGGGGCATGCGCAGCTTCACACCGGCCAGGTCGGCGGGCGTGTTGATCTTCTTCTTGCCCTTCAGGCCGACGTGGCGCGTGCCGAAAAAGGTCGGGCCGAGGATTTTCACCTTCAGCTGGTCTTCCACCATCTTCTTCATCTGCGCACCTTGCTCGCTGGCGAAGAAGGTGTTGAGGTGGTTGGCATCGCGGAACAGGTAGGCCGAGGTCAGGATGGACCAGGCCGGCACCTGCTTGGAAATGTCCTGCGGCGCGATATTGCCCATCTCCAGGTTGTCGCGCTGCAGCGCGACCAGCTCGGTGCCCTGGCGGAACAGCGTGGAGTTCAGGTGCATCTCGACCTTGAAGTCAGCAGCGACTTCTTTCGCGAACTGGTTCATCATCTCGGCGCGGATGTCCTTGTCGGAGAACACGGCGGCGAAGCGGATGGTGGCGGGGGCCTGGGCCCAGGCCGGCAGGCTGGCGGCGGCTGCCAGTATGGCGCCCGCACCCAGCAGCGAGCGCCGGGCGATGGGGCGTTGGATGGAATGGTTCATGGTTGTCTCCTTTATGTATTGGGTGAAGTGACGGGTGAAGCAATCGGGCTCTACATACAGGCCAGGCGCTGCGCGAGCGCCCGTAGCGCCAGCTCGTAACCGAACGGGCCGAAGCCGCAAATGACGCCTGTGGCCGCCAGCGACACCAGCGAGTTCTGGTACAGCGCGTCACGGCGGTGGATATTCGTGACATGCACCTCGGCAATCGGCTGGTCCAGCGTCTTGAGCGCGTCCAGCACCGGGATGGAGCGAAACGACAGCCCGGCCGGGTTGATGACGAGGGCGGCCGCCTTCTCACGCGCCTCCTGCACCCAGTCCACCATCACGCCCTCATGGTTGGTCTGCCGGAACTCGCAGGCATAGCCCAGCTCGTCCACCACGCGGCGGCACAGTTGCTCCACCTGCGCCAGCGTCGTGGAGCCGTAGAGATGCGGCTCGCGCACGCCCAGCAGGTTGAGGTTGGGCCCGTTTAAAACGTAAATCACTTTCGATGGCATGGCATTCCTCGCAGGGGCCTTTCATGGACGCGACCCGATTCTTGCCCCGCTGTGCCACAATCTTTCCAGACTGGAAACTCTTTCCACATGACGATATGAGCAATGCCCTTGACCGCGGCTTCACCGTGCTGGAGCACCTGGCGCACTACCCGCAGGGCTCGCCGCTGTCGCTGATCGCGACGGAACTGGACATACCGCTGAGCGCCTGCCACCGCGTGCTGGTGGACCTGCAACGCTTGGGCTATGTGCGCCAGGCCCGCAAACAGGGCGAGTACGTGCTCACGACCAAGGTGGTGTCGCTGGGGCTGGGCTTTCTGAGCAGCGCAGGCATCGTCAACATCGCCGAGCCGCTGCTGGAACGGCTGGCGCAAACCTCGGGCGAGCTGGTGCGACTGTCCATCGTCGACGAAGACCGCCTCACCTTTGTGGCCAAGGCGCAGGGCCAGCGGCAGTCGGGCCTGCGCTACGACCCGGACATGGGCATGGATGTGCGCCTGTCGTGCACCTCGTCCGGGCACGCCTGGCTGATGACGCTCAGCGACGAACGCGCGCTGGAACTCGTCAGCAAACAAGGTTTCGGCACACCGGCGCAATACGGGCCGAAGGCACCCACCACCATCAAGGCGCTGCTCGGCTTCCTGCACGCGGCGCGGGTGCGCGGCTACGCGATGATCGACGAAGTGTTTGCGCCGGGCATGTCGGCCATGGCCGTGCCGGTGTTCCACCGCAAGGCGGCCATCGGCGTCATCAGCATCGCGGGGCCACGCACGCGCCTCACCGGCGAGCGCATGCATGAGCTGGCGCCGGCGCTACAGGCCGCGAGTGCCGAGCTGGGGCCGATCAGCAACGCGTCGACCTTGTTTGGAAAGCCGCCCTTAGGCAAGGGCTGAGCAGGAAAACGCGAGGAAGCACAGCTTGATGCGCAAAGCCGTCATTTCCACCCTCGCCGTTTTCTTCGCCGGCACGACCCTGCTGGCTTTCTGGGTCAAGCTCGAACACAGGCCGGTGGAAGCCATCGCAGCGACCCACGCCTACATCGAAAACGCGGCCGCCGACCCAGGCTGGAAAGACCGGCTGCGCCGCTGTGTCAACCCAACCTCGTTCACGCCCTTCCAGACCAAAGGCAACCGCCTTCGCCGCCTGGCCGGCAACACAGATCCGGATCCACCAGAAGTCACCGTCGACTTTTTTGACTGCTCGGTTCGCTTCTACCTGCGCAAGCAGAAGTCCGGATCCTGGCAGGTCTACAAGGTGCAAAGTCATGCAGGCTAGGATCTGGTCCCCTTGAATCTGCTCGGTCTGCCGGGGCGCAGGCGCAATAAACAGTGCCTTTCCAACACGCTGCACAATCCGAAGAAAATCACCAAAATCCTCGCCACCTGAAAAAGGAAACCCCGATGGCTACCAACGCCTCGCTTGCCAAGCTGTTCGCGCCGACCGGAACGCTGCGCGCCTCGATCAACCTGGGCAATCCCATCCTCGCCAATGCAGACCCGGCCACGGGCGCGCCCTTCGGCGTGTCCATAGACCTGGCGAAAGCCTTTGCGCTACGGCTGGGGGTGCCCCTGGAATTGGTGGTGATGGACACCGCGGGCAAGTCCGTGCAGGCGGTGAACGAGGAGCGCGCCGATTTCGGTTTTTTTGCGATCGACCCGGTGCGCGGCAAAGAGATTGCGTTCACCGCGCCCTATGTGCTGATCGAGGGCTGCTACCTGGTGCGCGAGGAATCTCCGTTAAGCACGAATGAAGAGGTGGACCAGGCCGGCCGCCGCGTGGCGGTTGGCCTGGGCAGCGCCTATGACCTGTTTCTGACCCGGGAGCTCAAGCATGCCGAAATCGTCAGGGCGCCAAGCTCGCCGACCACGGTGGCCACTTTTGTGGAACAAAACCTTGATGTCGCGGCCGGCGTCAAGCAGCAGCTGGAGGCCGATGCCCGGCAGAGGGGCGGCTTGCGCCTGCTGCCGGGCCATTTCATGGTGATACGGCAGGCCATGGGCGTGCCCAAGACGCGCGGCGAAGCGGCCGCCGATGCGCTGAGGGCCTTTGTCGAAGAAATGAAGGCCAGCGGTTTTGTGGCCGAAGCCCTGGCGCGCCATGGCATAGAAGGCGCCGCGGTCGCGCCGCCAGGCTAAAGCTTCAGGGTCAGCCGCCGCCAGGCGCCTTCCCGCTGGTCCTCTGCAAGCACCTGGACGACTAAACCAATGATTTGGCCATAAAGCCGGAATTAGCTTGTTTAACTTTCGACCAGACTCCGCCTGACTTTTGTGACAAGAAAAACCAGGCACTGACTTCATACCATGCTCTTGGCGAAATTCTTGATACACCCTATGAAAGAGCTGGTTGTGAATGCAAGTCCCTCGCTGATCCAAGGCAAGTTTTTTCAACTATTGACGGATCCTGCCGGTACTGGTGACGATGGATAGCTCGACAAAGCTGGAGCCGGAGTGCTGTCCAGGTTTAAAGCTGATCACGTAACCACCAAGGTCAAAACTGCTCATGCTGTCCAAGGCCAGAACGGTCCCTTCGCGGCTGGGCCTGCCGCTTTGGCGACGTATCGCCTCAGAGATGACGCGAGCGGCGATGTAGCCCTCCATCATGGCGTAGCTCACAGGCACCTCCAGGTTGCGTGTCCTGGCCGCAGTGTCGGTAAATTCCTTGACCAGCTGGCTGGAGACCTTGTACGGACTTGGCGTCACCTGGGCGATAGTCACACCTTGCATCTGCTCCGGAGACAGCCGCTTCGAAAGCTGCTCGATGTCGGCACCCGAATGTGCAAGCAGTTGAGCCGCGCCACCAGCGATACGGTACTTCTCAATAAAGCCGGCCGCAGCAGCCCCACTGGAAATCATGATGATCGCCTGCGGCTGCATGTTGATGAAGGTGTCCACGGCATCGGTGACGTTGACCGTGTTGGCGACGTAGGAGGCGCGTCCTTCGATCGTTGCCTTGACTTTCCTGGCCGCGTCCTCGGCCGCGGCGATTGCCGCAGTCGAGCCCGGCCCAGCCTCATGGAACAACCCCAGGCGCTTGATCCCAATGGTGGCCAAATGCTCAATGAGTTTGGAAATCTCGTCGCGCAGGCCTGCCCGCACGCCATACAGATATGGAGCGTCCGGCTGAATCTCCGAAGTACGGTAGCCCACCAGGGCGATCTTCTCTTTTGCCAAAACCCCCGCAGACACCAGGTCGGCGACATTCTTGCCGCCAAAGTAGCCGGCCAGGACCAGCGGCTTATCTTCAGCCATCATCTGCCTGGTCAAAGTCACCGTGTCGTTGGGCACTCCTCCATCATCCTTGCGTAAGAGTGTGAACTTATGACCGTTGATACCGCCGGCCTTGTTCATGGCGGTGAAATGCAATTGCATGCCGGCGGCATAAGCGCGGCCCTGGCCGGCCTCCGGCCCTGACATGGGGCCGACTTGGCCCACTACGATCTCTGCGGCGAATATCGGACCGGCTCCCGTCAAAAAGCCCACCACGGTCAGTGCCATCAGTATCTTGACGAAAGCCAACGATAAACAACGGTTGCGCATGGTGAGAGTTCCTTTTGTGCTGCGGCCACCGTCAGGTTCGGGTCTGCCTGAGCAGGGGCTGAATTCAATGGGAGGTCAATGAGGCGTGCCCGACCCGCCTCGCAGTCGGCCAAAACGCGTACCGTCGTCGACCTGAGCTTCGAACTGGAGTAGTGCCAGCAGTGGACGGACCTTGACGCCTTGCGGGCTAGCCAGGTTGTCGCGAAGGGGTACCAAGCGCTCTTGCGGAAGGATGCCCCTTGTGCATTGTTCGAATTTGGCTTGCCGCTCCAACGCCGAAAACGGATTCAGAAATGACCCTTTGGCGTGGTGAACTACGCGCTGCAGGTGTCGTCCGTCCTTCAGGGTCACGACGGTGGTGTGGGGAAGCAGTTCCGTCGCGGTTTCTCCGCGCGTCGAATCCAGGCGCATTTCGACGCGTGGCATGAGGCGTCGCGTCGCATCGTCCTGCACCGCTTGCGGCGTGAAGTCGGCCAACGTGACTGTGCCGTAACGGAGCATCGTTGCCACCGCGTAGGGCATGGAGAACATGGCCTCACGCGGATCCCGGGGTTCCGGATATTTGAGGTTCACCAGGTTGACGCGCCCGACCCGTGTTTCGACACGCTCCACGTCCTCCATGCCGAATCGGTGTTCGGTGGCGAGGGCATGCAACGCGTCCAGGCAGCGGTGTGTGGACGCGCAGTTGGGATACAGCTTGAATCCCAGGCCGTGGCTGTCGATCGCCAGCGGGCCATCGTTGACTGCAGTCATGGACCGCCAGTCGGCCGCCAAGCTCCCGGCATAGAGTGCCCCGAAACCATGCGGGCCTTCCAGGGCTTTGTCGCTGCCGGTGACGCCTGAGGCCGCAAGCGATGCGGCCAGCACACCGCCTTGAGCCGCCAGTCCGGCATGCACGGGTTTCGTGTCGGTGCCGAACTGGACCTTGGGTCCAGCCGCCATGGAAACGGCCAGGCTGAGGGCGTGCGCCATCCTGCCAGCGTCCAGCCCAAGCAGCCTGGCGCAAGCGGCTGCGGCAGCAATCACGCCAATGGTTTGAGTGCCATGCCAGCCTTTTTCGGCATGGGACCGGTCCATCGCCATCCCGACGCGGGCCATCACCTCACTCCCGACGATCAGCGCGTCCAGCACTGCGTCCAGCGTGGCGTCGATCTCGTGGGCTTGTGCCAGAAGGGCTGGGATCACAGCGCAGCCAAAATGGCCGCCAGCGACGAAAAACATCTCATCCAGCTCCCGTGCATGGGCGGCGGTGCCGTTGGCCAGCGCGCTGAAGGCGGCACAAGTCCCGGTGCTGCTGCCCACCATCGGGACCGGACCCGCGATGGCGCGCAATCCCGCCCGTACCGAGGCGCAAACCGGGTCCCCGGCACCGGCCACCATGGCAGCAATGGTGTCCTCCAGGGAGTGCTCCGCCGTGCGCAGGGTGGATTCACCCCATTGATGGGGGACCGTGGCGGCCCAGTGCGCGAGAACCTGGGTAGCGGGGACGGGGGAACTGGGCATGCTTGTCCTTGGGGCGTGTTTTGGTATGTGGTTGCGCCTGTCAGCGCAAGCGGGTGTGGAGCGAATGGCAGACACGCGGCAGCAGGTCTACGCCAGAAGGCAAGCAAGCTCAGTCAAGCTTCACTCCGGCGTTACGGATGACGTCACCCCATTTTTTGGCCTCGCTGTCGATGTGCGCCTTGAAAGCCTCGGGCGTTCCGCCGAGCGCGACCTGCCCCACTTGCGCGAATTCGGCTTTGGTCGCAGGTGCCTGCAGCCAGTTGTTGATCTCGCGGTTCAGGCGCAGGACCACGGGCCGGGGGGTGCCGGCAGGCGCCACAATACCCCCCCAGGCCACCACCTCGAACCCGGCAATGCCCGCCTCCTCCATCGTCGGGACATCGGGCAGCAGCGCCGAGCGCCGCTTACTGGTGACCGCAAGCGCACGCACCTTGTTGGACTTGATGGCGCCCACCATGGACGGCAGGTTGTCGAACATGAAATCGATCTGCCCGCCGACCAGGTCGGTCTGCGCCTGCGGCGCGCCGCGGTAGGGAATGTGGTTGAAGCTGATGCCAGCCTTCTCTTTGAGGATTTCGCCGCTGAGGTGGCTGGTGGTGCCGTTGCCACCCGAGCCCATGGCCAGGCGGCCCGGCTGGCTCTTGGCATAGCTGATCAACTCGCGCACCGAGCCTGCGGGCAGGCCCTGGCGGACCACCAGCACATTGGGCACCTGCGAGAGCACGGCCACCGGCACCAGGTCCTTGTCGGGGTCGTAGGGCATCTTGGCGATCAGGCCGCGGTTGATCGCCATGGTCACGATGTTGCCGAAGCCCAGCGTGTAGCCATCGGGCTTGGCTGTGGCCACTGCCTGCATGGCAATGGTGCCTGCCGCACCGGGGCGGTTCTCGACGATCACCGATTGCTTGAGCTTGTCCTGAAGGTAGAAGGCCAGTTTGCGGCTGGTCTGGTCGGGCGTGCCGCCGGCGGCCGAGGGCACGATCAGCTTGATGGGCTGGACGGCGGGCCAGTCTGCCGCCAGGGCGGTGCCGGCCAGCGCGGCCACCGCCAACAGCAGCGCATGGCGTGTTTGAAATTTCAGCATCTGTGACTCCAACGTTCTGTTCTTGATGGGCTGCCCACTGGGGCACCCGGAATATCAGGCATGCACGCCAGCCTGTCCAACGGAATAAACGCATGCCCCCCTGCATTTATTTCATGCCGGCGCAGCCTTTTCCATTGCGGGCGAACGGACGCCATGCCAATAATGGCCGTAACTGCCATGAAATATCCGACGCAACGCCACCTGCCCTCCATCGTCAACCTCAACACCTTCGAGGTGATTGCACGGCGCCTGAGCATCACTGCCGCAGCGGATGAACTGGGCCTGACGCAAAGCGCGGTGAGCCGCCAGCTGTCGGACCTGGAGGGCTTTGTCGGCGTTGCCCTGTGCCGGCGCACAACCAGCGGGATGGAACTGACGGTCGACGGTGCCAGCTACCTGCGGCGGGTGCGCACCCTGCTGGACGAGCTGGAGTCAGCAACCATCGCTGCGTCCATGGGCTCCATGCCCGGCAAGATATTGCGGCTGTCTGTGCCGACCACCTTTGGCACGCTATGGGCTATGCCGCGGCTGTGTGCCTTTGCCATCGCGCACCGGCAGATCCAGCTGGACGTGGCCACGCATACCGGGCCCATCAGCATGCGCGACTCGGGGCTGGACGCGGCCATCATCCACTGCGAAGGGCCGGAGCCCGGCTGCGTGGCCGACCTGCTGCACCCCCTGCACTCCTTTCCTCTTGCGGCGCCCACCTTGAGCCGGCTGGCGGCGCCGCTGACGGGCACGCAAATGGCCGCGCTGCCCTTGCTGCACCAGACCATGGCACCCAACTCATGGCCGGCCTACCTGCGGCAGCTGGGTGCGTCTGTGGAAGTCCCGATGCCGGGCGCCCACTACGGTCTGCTGTCGCTTGCATTGACGGCAGCAGAGGCCGGTCTGGGCGTCGCGTTGGTGCCAGACTACGTGAGCGCATCGGCGCTGCAGGCCGGGCGCCTGGTCAAGCTGAACGACAAGCCCTTCATTTCGCCGCGCAATTACTTTCTGGTGACGACCCATGAGCGCGCCAAGGCGCCGGTGATCCAGTCGCTGCGCCAGTGGCTGACCGGCCCTTGAGGCTCCGGCGGCGACCTCCCGAATGAGGCAGAGACGGCCGGAGCAAGAGCTCTCGTGGCCAATCTCATCAGAAGTGTCGGTGGGTTCAATGAGTCAAGTCACAAGGGTCTATGGCAGTCTCGGCCACAGCACCCGTGCTGTGCCAGGCTAGAGCTTCAGGCTCAGTCGCCTCCAGGCGCCTTCCAGTTTGTCTCCTGCCAGCGCCCCGCCGGCGAAACCAAGCGGGCGTTGCTCGGCCGCTGGCAGCAGCAAGACCAGACTGTCCTGCTTGGGCGGCCTTGCGCCCTCGCGGAAGACCGCGAGGTGCAACCCTTGCGCGGTGGATTCAACGCGCAGGCGCCACTGCCCATAAGCGCCGCTGCGCGATGCCTGGGTGTGGCCGTCGTCTTCAAAGCAGGTCGCTTCGAAAACACCCTCACCTCGGTGAGGAAAGACCTGGAAGCCCCGTACATCCTTGACGCTCGCGAAATGGATTTCCCCAAAGTTCAGCGGTATGGCGCAGCCTTCGCGCGCGAGCAAGGGCGGCGGGCCGTCCAGCGGCGCCTCCAGCGTCACCGACCGGCCGGCGTCGAAGTGCCGCGCCGTGTGCACCTCATACCAGCCCCCGGTGCCGGGCAGCCACACCTGGCGCGCTGTCTGGCCGGGCTCGACCACGGACGCGATCAGCAAATTGGCGCCCAGCAGCATGTCGTCGTTTTCTTCCAGGCAGCGAGCGTCTTCGGGGAAGTCGTGGTACGTCGGCCGGATGATCGGTTCATATGCGCTGTGGTAGCGCCACACCAGGTCATACAGATAAGGCATGAGCCGGTAGCGCAGGCGGATCAGCTCGCGAATCTGCGGCGTGACGTCAGGGTACATCCAGGGTTCGTTGACGGTCTTGTCGTCATTCCATGAATGGATGCTGAAGCGCGGCAGGAAGATGCCATGCTGCACCCAGCGCAGCAACAGCTCGGGCCCGGGCGCTGGCCCGGAGAAACCGCCGATGTCGTGCCCAGTGTTGGACACGCCCGACATGGCCAGGCCCAGGCCCATGCGGATGTTGTAGCGCAGGGTTTCCCAGGCCGTGTAGTTGTCGCCCGACCAGGTCTGTACATAACGCTGCATGCCGGCGGCGCCGGAGCGCGACACCAGGTAGGGCCGCTCGGCGGGCGCGAACTCGGTCTGCGCGGCGTGCGAGGCCTGCATCATCAGCAGGGTCTGCAGCGGGCGCGCTTCGCGCGCGGGCCGCGGTGCGCCGAAGCCGTGGGCCATGGCCTTGTCGCTCCAGATCTCGTATTCGTTGTTGTCGTTCCAGGTGGCGGGAATGCCGTATTGCAGCAGTTGCTCGGTGACCTGCTTCTTCCACCACGCGATGGTCTTGGGGTTGGTGAAATCGAGGTAGGCGCCGGTGCCGTCCCAGAACTGGATGGGGGTGGGCCGGCCGTCCGGGTCCTGCACCAGCAGGCCGGCCTGCCGGGCTTCCTCGAAGCGGGGGTGGTTGCTGAGCAGCGCGGGCTTGATGTTGGGCACCAGGCGCACGCCGCGCGCCAGGTAACTTTGCACAAAGCGCGCGGGATCGGGAAATTTGTCGCGGTTCCAGTTAAAGACGTAGCGCCCCGGGCCGATGGAGGTATAGCCCGACGAGAGGTGAAAGGAATCGCAGGGAATGTCGTGTTCCGCGCAGCGATCGAGGAACTCGCCCATGCGCTCCTGCGCATTCGGCGCGTCGGTGTAGCTCATGGTCGAGCCCGAATAGCCCAGCGCGTAGCGCGGCGGGAAGATGGGCCGGCCGGTGAGCCAGGTGTAGCGGCGTGTGATGGCGGCCGGGCCGTCGCCGGCGATGTAGTACAGGTCGAGGTCGCCGTGGTCGGCCACGAAATAGCGATAGTGGCCGTGGTAGTTGTCCATCTCGCGGCCCATGTCGAAGCTGCAGTCGGACAGGGTGTCGTAAAACAGGCCGTAGCAAAGGCCCGCATCGTTCGCGCCGCCCTTGCGCGTGATGTAGAAGGGGATGTGTTTGTACAGCGGGTCGGTGCTGCGCGCGCTGTAACCCATGGGATCCAGGTTGCACATGCGGTAGCGCTGGCCTGCGCGGTTGGCGTCGCCGGCGCGTTCGCCCAGGCCGAAGTAGGCCTCGCCGCGCTCGCGCTGCAAATAGTGGTAGACCTTGTCGTCCCACCAGCCGAAGTTGTAGCTTTGAGTCGGGCGGTCGGCGGCGCTGGCCTGCCAGCGGCCCTGGTGCAGGCTTTCCCAGCGACAGAAAAAACCCTCGAACGCGATGCTCAGGCGCACGGCGGCGGTGCTGATGCGCAGCTGCGCGCTGTCCTGCTCAAGCGCAAACGTGGGCAGCGAAAAACCGCTCACGTCAAACCGGTCGCGGCCTTCGGCGGGCAGGTTTTCCAGGCCGGGCGCCACCGTCCAGCTGCGCGGCATCTGTGGGCGGCCTTGCGGCAGCAGCATCACGCGCACGATGTCTTCTTCAAGAACCCAGATGTGGGCCACGGCGGCGCCGTCGCTGGCCAGCACGAGGTGGTTGCCGCTGCGGGACTGCAGGGCGAATACGGGGGGACGGTCCAGGCGCATGGTTGAGGTATCGGAGGGATAAGGTTGCACAGGCGTGGCGCTCACAGGCGCAGGCCGTTCTGGTCGAAATAATGCAGTTGCTCCGCGGGCGCGCTCACCCGCACGGTGTCACCGCGCTTGATGGCTGTCTGGCCGTTCAAAATTAGTTCGAAAGGCACGCCGTCCACCACCTTGCCGTGCAGGATGCTGGTGCTGCCGAGCTGCTCGACCTGGGACACCGCCAGCTGCAGCGGGCCGTCGCTCGACAGCTGCGCATGCTCGGGCCGTATGCCCACGGTCTGGGCGCCGGCCTTGGCGCCGGGCATTTCGGCCGCCGGCACGAAGTTCATGCGCGGGCTGCCGATGAAGCCGGCCACGAACTGATTGCAGGGCCGGTTGTACAGCTCCAGCGGCGAGCCGACCTGCTCGATGCGGCCAGCGCGCAGCACCACGATCTTGTCGGCCATGGTCATGGCCTCGACCTGGTCGTGGGTCACGTAAATCATGGTCGCGCCCAGGCGAGCGTGCAGGTCGCGGATCTCGGCGCGCATGGAGACGCGCAGCTCGGCATCAAGGTTGGACAGCGGCTCGTCGAACAAAAACAGCTTGGGTTCGCGCACGATGGAGCGGCCTATGGCCACGCGCTGGCGCTGGCCGCCCGAGAGCTGGGTGGGCTTGCGCTGCAGCAGCGGCGTGAGCTGCAGCATGGCGGCGGCGGCGCTGACCTTGCTTTCGATGAGCGCCTTGGCCACGCCCAGGTTCTCCAGGCCGAAGGCCATGTTGTCGTAAACGCTCATGTGCGGGTACAGCGCATAGGACTGGAACACCATGGAGCAGCCGCGGTGCGCGGCGCTGACCTCGTTGACGCGCTGGCCGTCGATGCGGATGTCGCCGCTGCTGGCGGGCTCCAGCCCCGAGATGATGCGCAGCAGCGTGGATTTCCCGCAGCCCGAGGGGCCGACGAAGACCACAAATTCACCGTCGGAAACAGCCAGGTCCACACCATGAATGATGGTGGCTTTGTCGAAGGTTTTGACGACGTTGGCGAGTTCAAGAGTGGCCACGGGAGAGTCCTCGGTTTATTTGACGCCGGCGCTGGCAATGCCGGTCGCGATGTATTTCTGCAGGAAGGCGAAGACCAGGGTGATCGGGATCAAGGTGATCACGGTCATCGCCAGCAGGTAGTGCCACTGCGTGTTGAGTTCACCCTGGAAGGCGTTGAGCGCGAGCTGCAGGGTGAAGTGCTCCGACTTGGAGAGCACGATCAGCGGCCAGAGGAAGTCGTTCCAGCGCCACATGAAGGAGAAGATGGCCAGCACCGCCATGGCCGGCGCGGCCAGCGGCAGGATGATCTTCCAGTAGATGCGCCACTCGCTGGCGTTGTCCATGCGCGCGGCTTCCAGCAACTCGTCGGGAATGGTCAGCATGTACTGGCGCAGCAGGAACACGCCGGTGGGCGTGGCCACCGCGGGCAGGATCACGCCCCAGAGGTTGTTGAGCAGGTTGAGCTCCGAGATCACCAGGAAGGCCGGCACCAGGATGATGGTGGGCGGGATCATCAGCGTGGCAATGATCAGCACGAACACCGTCTTCTGCCCGGTGAACTGGTACTTGGACAGCGCGAAGGCCGCCATGGAGTTGAACAGCAGCGTGAGGATGGTGGCCACCACCGTGATGAACACGCTGTTCCACAGATAGGTGCCGAAGGCGAACTTGCCGAACAGCTCGGTGTAGTTGCCGCCGGCGAATTTCAGTTCGTTGACCGGCTTGCGATCATTGATGTTCACGCGCAGCTCGGTCTGCGGCGCCGCGGGGTCGACCATGGTGGCGACCAGGCCTATGCGGCGCACCTGGGCCAGTTCACGGGTCTTGCCCTGTTCGTCTTTGGCCTGGAACAGCGGCAGGGGCTTGTCGTAGCCGGCCACCACCACTTCCTTCTGGGTGTAAGGCAGAAAGGTCGGCGGGAACTGGCTCAGCGCGCTTTCAGTCTTGAAGGAGGACATCACAAGCCAGAGCACCGGGCCGAACATCACGACCAGGCCGGCCAGCAGGTAGGCATAGGAAACCCAGTCGGTCCAGTGCAGGCGGGTGCCACCGTATTTGTGGCCCTTGGTGCGGGTGAAAAAGTTTGCCATCTCTGCGTCCTTACTTCTTGACCTTGCCGGCTTCACCGGCTTTGGACAGCCGCAGCTGCGCGAGCGTCAGGGCCATCAGGCCGGCGGCCAGGATCAGCGAGGCCGCGGCGGCCAGGCCGTAGAGGTGGATCTGCTCGGCAAAGCCGGTCTGGTAGATGTACTGCACGATGAAGGTGGTGGCCGAGCCCGGGCCGCCGCCGGTGAGCACGAAGACCTCGTCAAAGCTTTGCACCGCGCGGATCATCACCAGCACCAGCACCACGATCAGGTTCGGCATGAGCAGCGGCAGCGTGATGCGCCTGAGCACGCGCCAGGGCGGCGCGGCGTCCATCTCGGCGGCTTCGTACACGTCTTTCGGGATGGCCTGCAGGCCGGCCAGCAGGATCAGCGTGTAAAAGCCCATGTGGGCCCAGATCGACACCACCACCACCCAGAAGAAGGCCCAGTGCCTGTCCAGCAGCCAGTCCATGGGCGCGGCACCCATGGCCACCAGGCCGGCATTGAACACGCCCTGGCTTTGCAGCAGCCATTTCCAGATCAGCGCCACCACCACCGGCGACAGCAGCACCGGGTAGAAGAACACGCCGCGCCAGAAGCCGCGGCCTATGATTTTTCGGTTCAGCACCAGGGCCGTGACCAGCGAGAAGAACACCATCAAGGCCACCTGGATCAGGCTGAACTTGACCGTGTTGGCAATCGATCGCCAGAAAATGTCGGTGCGGCAGGTCTGCAGGTCCGCGTAGTCGCGGCATTCAAGCAGGATGGCGAAGTTCTCCAGCCCCGTGAAAGGCCGCTGCGTGGGCAGCAGGTTCACCCCGCCGGTCACCGCATACACCAGGTTCACCACGATGGGCAAAAAGGTGAAGATGCTGATGATCACCAGGTTGGGCCCGACAAAAAGCCAGCCTATGCGCGAAGCGCCCAGCCATTTCTGGCCCAGCCGGAAGACCGGCTCGAACAGGTTGAACACAAAGCCCAGGAAGGCCGAAAAAACCGACATACCAACTCCGATCTATGCCCATGACGCCGCGGCGCATTGCCTTATGCCAGGGATACCGCGGAACCGGCTTCGCCGGGCCGCAGGTATCGCCCCCTGCAAGGGGGAGGCGCGCACGCGTGCGCGCCACGGGGGTGTGCTACTTCTCGGCTTGCTTGACCGCCTCGGCCATGTCGGTCCCGATCTTGGTCACGGCTTCGTCCACGCTGATTTCACCCACGATGGCCTGGGTGACGCGGGTCACGGTCGGCAGCATCAGGGCGCGGTTGTACTTGTAGCCTTGCAGCGCGTAGGCCGGGGCCGCGATAGTGCCGGTGCCGCCGGTGAACACGCCCAGCGCGGCCTGTGCCGCGGGGCCGGCGCTCGGGTAGCTCACGCCTTTTTTGGCCACGCCGGCATGGGCCGGGATGTTGTTGGTGCGGGACGCGAATTCGGCGACATTGGCCTCCTGCGCCATGAAGTCCAGGAAGCGGCCCACCTCCTTGGGAGACTTCGTGGTCTTGAGCGCCACCCAGGCCGCGCCGCCGGGCATGCCCGAGCAGGCGGCGGGGCCGCAGGGGTTGGGCACGGCGACCCAGTCGAAGGCATTGCCGATTTCCTTTTGCATGCGGTTGATCTGCCATGAACCCGACAGGATCATCACCACACGGCCGTTCTTGAATTCGCCCACGGCGTCGGCATAGCTTGAGCCGCCCGAACCGCCCCAGACGTCCTTGAGCATGGTGCCGTCCTTGTGCCAGGCGACGAACTTGCCCACGGCGGTCTTGTAGCCGGCGTCAACCGTGAGGTTGCCCTTGGCGTCGAAAATCTTCGCGCCATAGCTGACGGCCGGGCCGGCGAAGCGGTGGCCCGAGCGGTCCCAGGCCATGGCGGCCGGGGTCTGCGTGGCCTTGGCCACCTTGCGCGCCGCATCGGCCCACTCTTCCCAGGTGGCCTTGGGGCCGGGCATGGGCACCTTGGCCTGCTCGAACAAGGTCTTGTTGACGAAGGGACCGGTCATGGTCATTTGCGACAGGAAACCGTAAATGCCCTTGTCGCCCGCCTTGTTGCGCATCCAGGGCAGGGTGCTGCCGAAATTGTCTTCCCAGTACTTGCGGTCCTTCACATAGGCGCTGATGTCGATGTAGTTCTTCGACAGGCCGCCGATCTCGGCGACGCGCGCGATGTCGGGCCCCTGGCCGGCCGCGAGCTGCACGGGCAGTTGCTCGACGACGGTCTTGTAGGGCACCACGTCGAGGATCACCTTGGCGCCGGCGTTCTGGGCTTCATAACGCTTGATCAGGTCGGCCGTGACATCACATTCATTGCCGTCCTGGTAGCACATGACCCGGATGTCGGCGAAGGCGGCTGCCGGCAGCGCGGCAGCGGCCAGGAGGCCGGCGCGCATGGCGTGCCTGGCGAGGGAACGAAGTTGGAAGTTCATGCTTGTCTCTTTCTGGAAAAAAGGAAGGTGGGACCGATCGATCGTCGGCTTCAGGAGTGCGCGCCGGCCTCCGGCGAGATGAAAACCATGTCGTCTTATGCCGCTGTTTTGCGATTTGTTGTCGGCTTTGGGCTATTATGGCAAACGTTTGCCAACGCTTGGCAATCGTTTGCCATACTTGTCGGTCGCGGCTTTCTCGGTTATATGTTGTGTTGGCATGCACCGATCGCGCCGCCGGTTGGCCACCCGCCATCTCCCCTTGTTTTCCCAAAATACGACCCATCGATGCTTCGCTTTCCACTCGCCGGACTCCCGCCTCGCCAGCCGCATGCCCGGCCTTCGCGCCAACCCCACATTCGCAGCGGCGTCCAGACCCGGCAGGCCTGCCGCCCGCACCGATGACCGACGACACCCCGCGCAGGCGCAAGGGCGTCGGCCCGGTTTCGCTGAGCGAAGTCGCCGTGCAGGCCGGCGTCTCCATCTCCACCGTCTCGCGCATCGTGAACGGCGAGACCCGGCGGGCTTCGCCGGAAACGCTGGCGCGCGTGCGCGAGGCGATCAAGACCGTGGGCTACCACCCGAACCAGCTGGGGCGCGCGCTCCGCAGCCGTGAGAGCCGCCTGGTCGCGATGCTGGCCGCCAACCTCGACAACCCGGTGATGGCCACGCTGGCCGCCTCCACCGAGGCCGCGCTGCGCGAGGCCGGCTACACGATGATCCTGTGCGACACGCACGACCGGCCGGAGCTGCAGGACGACTATCTCAACGCCATGCGTTCGCAGGTCGTGCAGGGCTACGTGATGGTCGCGGCGCAGCCCAGTGCCGGCCTGCGCGACTTCGTGGAGCGCGGTGCGCCTATGGTCTTCGTGAGCCGGCGCAGCCCGTTCGGCACCTGCGCCTTCGTGGGGCCGGACAACCTGGCGGCCGGCGCCGCCGCCGCAGACTACCTGCTCGACCGCGGCATCGACGCGCCGGCCGTGGTATTTCCGTCGCGCGGATCGTCCACGACCCGGGAACGCGTGCAGGGCTTCTGCGAGCGGGCCGTCGCCAGAGGCTTGTCAGCCGACCGGATCCGCCGGGTGGAGGCCCCGGGCATCTCGCACCTGGAAATCGGCTACGCCGCCGCGGCCCAATTCGCGGCGCCCGGCGCCTGGCCGCGTGGCGCGATGTGCATCAGCGACCAGGTCGCCTATGGGCTGCACCGCGTGGCCCGCGAGAGCGGGATCCGGGTGCCCGGCGACTGCGAGCTGGTCGGCATCGACGGCAACCCGATCAATGCCTGGCTCGCCCCGTGGCTCACCTCGGTCGAAATTCCGCATCAGGATTTCGGACCGGTCATCGTGGACCTGATGCTGAGCCTGTGGGGCGGCGAAGCGCCACGCGAACGCCTCATGCCGCACCGCATGGCGGCTGCGCTCGAGGCTTGAAACCGGCCAAGGCCTGAGCCTACGGCCGCACATCCCGGCCCGGCAACTCCCGCGCCACCACCTTGCGAATCTCCGCGACCAGGGCTCGCGCCCCCGGCGAGGCCAGCGCGCCGGCCCGTTGCGTCACGCCGATCTGGCGCTGGGTTTTGTCGAGCGGGAAATCGAGCACGACCAGTGAGCCAGCCGCTATCTCGTAATGCAGCTGGTGAGCCGAGATCGCGGTGACCATGTCGCTTTGCAACAGCAGGCCGCGCAGGATGGCCAGGTCCCCGGTTTCCACGGCAGGCACCGGCGATGGCTGCGCCGACTCGCGAAAGGAGCGCTCGAACAGTTCGCGTGATGGCGACCCCGGGCGTGACAGCACCCATTGGGTGCGCCGCAAAGCTTCAAAGCCTATGCGCCGCGCGCGCGCCAGCGGGTGACCGGCGCGCACGATCAGCGAGATGCGGTCATCGAACAAGGCCTCCTGCACGAACTCCGGGGTGTCCCGCGAAGGCCTGAGCGCGCCCAAAATAAAGTCGATATCTCCGCTGCGCAGCCCGGCGGCCAGCACGTCATAAGGGCTTTCAACGGTGCTGATGTGAAGCCTGGGGTGCTGAGCCACCAGAGCGGCAATCGCCGAGGGAACGATGAGCGTGCGCCCCAGCGGCAACGCCCCCACCACCACTTGGCCCAGCACCACGCCGCGAATGGCAGCGATGTCCGAATCGATGCTGCGCAGCTCGGACAAAGCCCGCTTGAAACGAAACGCCAGCGCCAGGCCGGCGCGTGTCGGCGTGACGCCTTTGGCTGAGCGCACAAACAGCGCCAACCCGAAGCGGCCCTCAAGTTCACGCACCAGGGCGCTGATCGCAGGTTGGGTGATGTCGAAGGCCCGGGCCACCGCAGGCATGTTGTGCAGCTCCGCCAAACTGGCAAACACCGCGAGCCGCTGGCCGCTGAACATGGCCGCGAGCAAGGCACGCGCATCAACCGCGCCGGCGCCGGCCGGGCCCAGGCCGGCGAGTTCGCCGCAGGCGGCCGCGAACTCCTGCTCAACCCGCTGGGCCCGCGACAGCACCGCCTGCCCAAAGCCGTTGAGCAGCATGCCGCGTGCCTTGCGCTCGAACAGCGGCGTACCCAGCCGGGCCTCGAGCTCAGCCACAGCGCGCGTGACCGCCGATGCCACGCGAAACAAGGCTTCTGCGGCCTGGGTCACGCTGCCCGTGGCCGCGACGGCCGAGAAGGCCTGCAAATGCCGCAGGTTGATGCTCCAGGCCGATTGGATCTGCCTGCTCTCGCGCTGATCGATAAATTTTTTCCGAGACATAAGACATGCGTTCCTCGTCAATGTATATGCGAGAAATAAGCGACGGAGTGCGGGAGAAGAATCCTATCAATAAATAAACAAGAACGCATAGCAAGCCGAAATCAAACCATGGCACGCGCACGCTGACCACAATCAGCGCCATGCCCACACCTTCACCGGCCAGCTTCCAGACCGTCCCGTGCACCCTGATGCGCGGCGGCACCTCCAAAGCGGCGTTCTTCCATGCACGCGACCTCCCCGCCGACGCCGCCTCGCGCGACCGCCTGGTGCTGGCTGCCATGGGGCATCCCGATGCGAAGCAGATCGATGGAATTGGCGGCGGCAATCCCTTGACCACAAAAGTCGCCATCATTTCGCGCTCGAACGACCCGCATGCCGATATCGATTACCTGTTCGGCCAGGTGGTAGCCGCCGAATCGCGCATCGACTACGCGCCGACCTGCGGCAATATCCTGGCCGGCGTCGGCCCGTTCGCCATCGACGAAGGGCTGGTAGCGGCTGAGGACGGCGAAACCGTCGTCCGCATCCGCATGGTTAACACAGAGGCGTATTGCGACGCGGTGGTTCGCACACCGCAGCGGCGCGTCATCTACTCCGGCGAGCAGATGATCTGCGGCGTCCCCGGAACCGCCGCCCCCATCGTGCTGCGCTTCTCGTCCATCCTCGGATCCAGCTGCGGAGCGCTGTTGCCCTCAGGCAGAGCCGCCGACCAGCTGGAAGGCGTGGCGGTCACCTGCATAGACCACGGCATGCCCGTGGTACTGATACGCGCGACCGACCTGGGCTGTACGGGTTATGAATCGCCGGCAGAACTCGATGCGAACCCGCCGCTCAAGGCGCGCATCGAGGCAATCCGGCTGAAGGCCGGCGCACTGATGGGCCTGGGCGATGTGACCCACAAGGTGGTGCCCAAAATGACGCTGGTGTCTCCCGCGCGCGAGGGCGGCACGCTGAACACGCGCACCTTCATCCCCCAAAAATGCCACGATGCGATTGGTGTGCTGGGCGCCGTCTCGGTGGCCTCGGCCTGCCTGTTCCCGGATGCGGTCACGGCGTCCATCACAACACTGGCACGCGCCCCTGTGAACGACGTGTCGGTGGAGCATCCGACCGGCGAATTCACCGTGCGCCTGATGACGGACGCGACCAACAACACCCTCACCGGTGCGGCCCTGCTGCGCACCGCCCGTCCACTGTTTCGCGGACAGGTGCTGGTGAGCCTTCCCAGCGATTCCACGGAAAGCCCCTTGTGATCATCGATTGCCACGGCCACTACACGACCGCCCCCAAAGCCCTCGAAGACTGGCGCAACCGCCAGGTCGCCGGCCTCAAGGATCCGGCCCGGACACCTTCACCGGCCGAGTTGAAGATCAGCGACGACGAGCTACGCGAGTCCATTGAACAAAACCAGCTGCGCAAGATGCGCGAACGCGGCAGCGACCTGACCATCTTCTCGCCGCGCGCGAGTTTTATGGCCCACCACATCGGCGACTTCAACACCAGCGCGACCTGGGCCGCGATCTGCAACGAGCTGTGCCACCGCGTGGCGCGGCTGTTTCCCGACCACTTCATAGGCGCGGCCATGCTGCCGCAGTCGCCGGCGGTCGATATCCGCAGCTGCATTCCCGAGCTGGAACGCTGCGTCAGGGACTACGGCTTTGTGGGCATCAACCTGAACCCCGACCCTTCGGGCGGGCACTGGACCTCGCCGCCGCTGTCCGACCGCTACTGGTACCCGCTCTACGAAAAAATGGTGGAGCACGACATCCCGGCCATGGTGCATGTGAGCACCAGCTGCAATGCCTGCTTCCATACCACGGGCGCGCATTACCTGAACGCCGACACCACGGCCTTCATGCAGTGCCTGACTTCGGACCTGTTTAGCGATTTTCCCCGGCTGCGCTTTGTGATCCCGCACGGCGGCGGCGCCGTGCCCTACCACTGGGGGCGCTTTCGCGGCCTGGCGCAGGAGCTGAAAAAACCGCTGCTCAAGGACCACCTGCTGAACAACATCTTCTTCGACACCTGCGTCTACCACCAGCCCGGCATAGACCTGCTGACCAAGGTGATCCCGGTGGACAACATCCTGTTCGCCAGCGAAATGATTGGCGCCGTGCGCGGCATAGACCCGGAAACCGGCTTCGCCTTCGACGATACGCAGCGCTACATAGCAGCCGCACCGCTGCTCAGTACCGAAGACCGCCACAAGATCTACGAGGGCAATGCGCGGCGCGTCTACCCGCGGCTGGATGCCGCGCTGAAAGCCAAAGGAATGTGACCATGAACACCCAGGAACTCGGCGTGGTACGCCGCAACATCACCCGCGCCGATGCGGCTGCCGTGCAAAAGCTTTCGCGCTTCGGCGTCGCCACCATCCATGAGGCCACGGGCCGCCTGGGCCTGATGAAACCCCACATGCGCCCCATCTACACCGGCGCCCAGCTGTGCGGCACCGCCGTCACCGTGCTGCTGCAGCCGGGCGACAACTGGATGATGCATGTCGCCGCCGAACAGATACAACCCGGCGACGTGGTGGTGGCAGCCTGCACGGCCGACAGCACCGACGGTTTTTTCGGCGACCTGCTGGCCACCTCCTTTCGCGCGCGCGGCTGCATGGGCCTGGTCATAGACGGAGGCGTGCGCGACATCAAGGACCTGACGGCCATGGACTTCCCGGTGTTCAGCCGCGCCATCCACGCCAAGGGCACGATCAAGGCCACCTTGGGCTCGGTGAACGTGCCGGTGGTATGCGCGGGCGCGATGGTGAACCCGGGCGACGTGGTGATTGCCGACCTCGACGGCGTGGTGGTGGTGCCGGCCGCCCAGGCGCAGCAAGTGGCCGATGCGGCCGAGGCGCGCGAAGCCAATGAAGCCGGCAAGCGCACCAAGCTGGCTGCCGGCGTGCTGGGCCTGGACATGTATGCCATGCGCGAACCGCTGGCCAAGGCCGGGCTGCGCTACATCGACTGATATCCGCCGGGCATCCGCCGAACGGGATTTGCACTCGGCGGGATACGTTTTTCTAAATACAACACAGGAGACAGACATGAACAAACCATTTCAACGCGCGATCCGCTGCGGCCTGGCGGGCCTGGCCAGCTTCCTGGCCCTGGGCCTGCCGAGCACACCGGCGCAGGCCCAGGACTTCCCGACCAAGGCGGTGCGCATCATCACGCCCTTCCCGGTCGGTAGCGGCCCCGAGGGCGTGCTGCGCCTGCTGGCCGACAAGCTCAGCCGCAGCTGGGGCAAGCCGGTCACGGTGGAAAACAAGCCAGGCGGCAACGGCTTTATCGCCATCGACGCCTTCAAGCGCGGCGCCGGCGACGGCCACGATTTGATCCAACTTGACAACGTGCACCTGTCGGCCTATCCGCATCTGTTCAAAAAACTGCCTTACGACCCGGTGAAGGATTTCGAGCAGATGCAGCCGCTGTTCAGGAACAATTTTTTCTTCACCGTCGCGACCGACAGCAAGTACAAATCGGTCGGGGAAATCATCGCCGACGCCAAAAACCGCCCCGGCCAACTCAATTACGGCTCCTGGTCGGTGGGCAACCCGGTGCACCTGGGCTCGGCGCTGTTCGAGTCGGTTACGGGCACACAGATGACGCACATCATCTACAAGGAAACCTCGCAGCTTTACACCGGTGTGGCAACCGGCGAACTGAGCTTCGCGCTGGGCACCATTGGCAGTGCCGGCGCCCTGGAGCGCGCGGGCCGGCTGCGTTACCTGGCGGTGGCCGGTGCGAAGCGGCACCCCGCCTACCCCAATGTGCCTACCGTGGGCGAATCGGGCGGCCCGGCCGGCTTTGAGGTTGTGGGCTGGACAACGCTGGCGGCGCCCAAAGGTCTGCCCCCTGCGGTGGCGGACAAGATTCGGCGAGACGTCGAAAAAGCCCTGGCCGAACCCGACTTCAAGGACAAGTTCGCCGCCTTTGGCTATGAGCCCTTCCCTGTCACGCGCGAACAGTTCGGCCAGTTCGTACAGGCTGAGTCGCTGCGCTTTGCCGACGTGATCAAAAAGGCCAAGGCCTCGCTCGACTGAGTCCCGCCATGCACACGTATTCACTTTCCTCGATGTCGGTCGGCCTGATCGGCTATGGCGAGGTCGGAAAGATTTTTGCGGCCGCGCTGCAGGCCGGGGGCGCCAAAGCCGTCAGCACCTGGGACAGGCTATTCAGCGAGGGCCAACGCGGCACCGAAGCGGGCATACAGCGCTGCGCCAGCCTCGCGGACCTGCTCCAGCACTGCGAACTGGTGTTCTCCGCGGTCACGGCCAGCCAGACCCTGGCGGTGGCGCGCGAAGCCGCAGGCCTGCTCAGGCCGGGAACGGTTTTTGTGGACCTCAACTCGGCCTCGCCGAAAACCAAGCGCGACGGCGCCGCGGCCATAGAAGCCGCCGGCGGCCGTTATCTCGAGGCGGCGGTGATGACTTCGGTGCCGCCCTACGGCCTGCGTGTGCCCATGCTGCTGGGCGGCCCGCACGCGCGGGAAATGGCGCCAGTGCTTTGCGCCTGGGGCCTGGACGCCAAGGCCGCGTCCAGCGAACTGGGCACGGCCTCGGCGATCAAGATGTGCCGCAGCGTGGTCATCAAGGGCCTGGAAGCCATCGTGGTGGAAAGCTTTACCGCCGCACGGGCCTATGGCGTCGAGGACGAAGTGCTGGCCTCGCTGAAGGAAACCATGCCAGGCCTCAACTGGGAGCAGCAGGGCAGTTACTTTTTTGAACGCGTGATCCGGCACGGCCAGCGCCGCTCCCAAGAAATGGCCGAGTCGGCCGCGACCATGGCCGACGTGGGCATAGGCGGCAGCATGGCCGCCGCCGCCTCGCAGCGCCAGGGCTGGACGGCCGCGCTCGCGCGGCAGGGCGTGTTCGGTGCATCGGCGGACAGCTGGCGCTCGCGCGCCGACGAAATACTCGCGGCCGTCGGCTCCTCCAATCCTCAAAGGTAAGCAACATCATGGCCAGAATCCTGGGCGGTATCGCCTGCTCCCACACTCCCACCATTGGCTTCGCGGTCGACAGGAACAAGCAGGACGACCCGGTCTGGGCACCCATCTTCGAAGCCTTTACGCCGGTGCGCCAATGGCTGGAGGAACGCAAGCCCGATGTGCTGTTTTTCATTTACAACGACCACGTCACCTCCTTCTTCTTTGACCACTACTCGGCCTTCACCCTGGGCGTGGGCGAGCAGTACGCGGTAGCCGACGAAGGCGGCGGTGCGCGCGACCTGCCGCCCATCGCGGGCCATCCGGCGCTGGCCCGGCACATAGCCGAATCGCTGGTGGCCGACGAGTTCGACATGGCCTTTTTCCAGGACAAGGCGCTGGACCACGGCGTGTTCTCGCCGCTGTCGGTGCTGTGCGCGCACGCGCCGGCCTGGCCCGCTCCCATCATTCCTCTGCAGGTCGGCGTGCTGCAGTCGCCTTCTCCCTCGGCGCGGCGTTGCTACAAGCTCGGGCAGGCGCTGCGCCGCGCGATCGAGAGCTACCCCGAGGACATTTCAGTCGCCATCGTCGCGACCGGCGGCGTCTCCCACCAGGTGCACGGCGAACGCGCCGGCTTCAACAACACGGCCTGGGATGCGCAGTTCCTGGACCTGGTGGAGAACGACCCCGTGCGCCTGAGCGAGATGACGCAGGCCGAGCTGGCCACGCTGGGCGGCATGGAGGGCACGGAAGTGATCATGTGGCTGGTGATGCGCGGCGCGCTGTCGGCCCACGTGCGAAAGCTGCACCAGACCTACTACCTGCCCTCGATGACGGGCATCGCCACAGCGATCTATGAGAACCAGGCCTCGCCGCCGGTCGCGGGCGAGGTGCAGCGGCACCGCCGGCACATGGCCGAGCAGACGGCCGGCCTTGAGGAACTGGCCGGCACCTACCCGTTCACGCTGGAGCGCAGCGTCAAGGCCTACCGGCTCAACAGGTTTTTGCACGGCATGACGCGGCCCGAACACCGCGCGCGCTTTCTGGCCGATGAAGAGACGGCTTTCACCGAGGCCCGGCTCACGGAGGAGGAACGCGGCATGCTGCGGCGCCGCGACTGGCGCGCACTGATCCACTACGGCGTGATCTTCTTCATGCTCGAAAAACTGGGCGCGGTGACCGGTGTGTCCAACCTTCACATCTACGCGGCGATGCGCGGGCAATCGTTGGAAGACTTCCAGAAAACCCGCAACGCACCCGGCGCGCTGTACTCCGTCGCGGGCAAGGATGCCGCGCCCCAGAGCTGGGACACGGCAACATCCCCCATGAAGGCCTGAACCATGCAACGCCGAACACTGCTGATGCAGGCCCTGCCGGCCTGCCTCCTGCCCGCTTCGCAGCCGCGCGCCCAGGGCAACGGCAAGCCTGTGCGCCTGGTCGTGCCCTTCACGCCGGGCGGCAGCACCGACATCCTGGCACGCGTCATCGCCACCCGGCTGGGAACGGCCATGGGACAAACCTTTATCGTCGAAAACAAGCCCGGGGCCGGCGGCTCGCTGGGCGCCGAGAGTGTGGCCCGCGCCGAAGCGGACGGCAGCACCCTGCTGATGGGCCACATCGGCACGCTCGCGGTGAATGCGTCGCTCTATCCCAAGCTGCCCTACGACCCGGTCAAAAGCTTTGCGCCCGTGGCCTGGGTGGCGCGGGTGCCCAATGTGCTGGTGGTGAATGCGAATTCCGGTATCCGCTCGCTGCAGGACCTGGTGGCGCGGGCCAAGGCCAGACCCGGCCTGCTGACCTACTCGTCGGGCGGCAACGGCAGCGCGGCGCACATCGCGTTTGAATACCTGAAGCTGCGCACAAAAATTTTCATGTCGCACATTCCCTACCGCGGCACCGCGCCTTCGGTCACCGACCTGATCTCGGGCCAGGTCGATGCCACCTTCACGGGCGGCCCTGCCGTGATGCCGCACGTCAAGAGCGGGCGCCTGCGCGCGCTGGCCGTGTCCAGCAGCCGGCGCATGGCGGCCTTTCCCGATGTGCCCACCGTGGCCGAGAGTGGCTACCCAGGCTTCGAGGCCGACCAGTGGTACGGCGTGGTCGCACCGGCCGGCACACCGGCGGAACTTGTGGGCCGGCTCAACCTCGCGATCAACAGGATATTGGCCCTGCCCGACGTGGCCCAGCAACTGGCCGCTGAAGGCGCCGAGCCGGTGCAGGCGACGCCGCAGGAATTTGCCGGGCTGATCGCGCGCGAGATTCCGCGCTGGCGTGAGGTGGTGCGTGCCGGCAACGTCAAACCGGAATAGGGAGGGACCGTGGCCGCGCGGGCACAAAAAAAGCGCCTCGAGAGGCGCTTTTTTGATGGATGCAGCCTTGAGGCCGCATCAGCAAACCGGCTCAACCCTGGTGAGGGCGCTTGCCTGGGTTCTTCTTGCTGCGGGTGTGCGAACCGCGCTCCAGGCTGATCTTCTGGCCGCGGCCGGTCGTGATGGTGTAGCCCTTGGGAGGGACTGGCTTTGGGGCGCAGATGTCGGCTTCGACTCTGATTTTCTTGGGCATGGAGAACTCCGGTTAAAAATGGCGTAGCCCGTGATTTTAAGCCACTCCGGGCTCCGGGCCGCTGCAGGGGGCGATCAGGCGTACAAGGCAGCCGGCGCCTGCTCCCGGGCGCACTGCTTCTGGACCGCGGTCAGCGCGCGCGACACGGGCTCCCAGGTGCTGGCGTAGGCCGGCAGCGCATCGGGCGCGAAAGCGGTATGCGGCCAGTCGGAGCCCCAGACCAGGCGCCGGCCGAACAGCGCCGCCATCCTGCGGATCACGTCATAAAGCGCTTCATACGGCGCCTGCGCGCCCAGGCGGTACCAGCCCGAGAGCTTGACCCAGGCATCCTGGGCCGTGAGCTGCTCCAGTGCGCGCCAGGCCGGGTGGCCGGGTGCAACCCCCGCGTGCATGCCCGCGAGGTGGTCCAGCACCGCGGGCACGGGGTTGGCGGCATGCAGGGCCGCGATCGCCGGCAGGTCCTCGGGCGAGGCGTACCACTGCACATGCCAGCCCAGCGCGCGCAGGCGCGGCGCCAGGGCCTGGAAGCTGTCCATCGCGCCGCCCTGCACCGCCTTCAGGCTGTCGCCGACGGGCGACACCAGGTTAAAGCGCACGCCGCGCACGCCCAGCGCATGCATGGCGGCCAGCGCCGCGTCGTCCACCGAGGGCGGCAGCACCGCCACGCCGCGGTGCCGCCCCCGGCCGGCGCGCAACGCATCGAGCAGCACGCTGTTGTCGGTGCCGTAGACGCTGGGCTGCACCAGCACCAGGTGGCCGAAGCCGTAGGCCTGGGCCAGTTGCTCAATGTCGGCCAGCGGCCGGTGCGCGGGGCGGTAGTGGCCTGCGGCCACGGGCGCCTGGGCATCGAACACATGAACATGGCTGTCCCAGCCGGGCGCCACCGGGGCTATCGCTGCATTACGCACGGCCAAGGCCCTAGCCCGCGGTGATCTTGCGGTCTTTGATGATGCGGCCCCATTTGAGCTGCTGGGCCTTGAGGAAGGCGACGGTCAGCGCTTCGGGGCCGTCGGGGAAGACCTCGCCGCTCAGGCTGCGGATGCGGCCCAGCACCTCGGGGTCGGCCATGGTCTTGCGGATGGCCGCGACCAGCGCGGCTTTGGACCTGGCATCTATGCCGGCGGGCGCCAGCACCGGGTTCCATTCGAGCACCTCGTAGGCCGGTACGCCGGCTTCTTCCATGGTCGGCATGTCGGGCAGCGAGCGCGTGCGGCGCCGGCTGGTCACCGCGAGCGGGCGCAGCCGGCCCGACTGGATCTGCCCCAGCGACGAAGCCACGTTGGCGAAGAACAGCGGCACCTGGCCGGCCATCACGTCGTTCATGGCCGGGCCGCCGCCGCGGTAGGGCACGTGCACCAGCTTGACGCCGGCCAGGTCCTCGAACAGCGCGCCGGCCAGGTGCTGGGCCGAGCCATTGCCCGAGGAGGCATAGGCGATCTGCCCGGGTTTGGCCTTGGCCAGGCGTATCAGGTCCTTGACGCTTTTGGCTTCAAAGCCGGGCGTGCAGACCAGCACGTTGGGAAACTGCGCCAGCACGGCCAGCGGCGCGAAGGCCGTGTCGACGTCGTAGGGCAGCTTGGGATAGAGCGCGGGATTGACCGCGAAGGACGAGGCATCGACCAGCAGCTGCGTGCCGTCGGGCGTGGCGCGCGCCACCTGGGTCGCGGCGATCTGGCCGCCGGCGCCGGGCTTGTTGTCCACCAGCACGGGCTGGCCCAGGAACTCCGCCAAGCGCGGCGCGATCAGGCGCGCCATCAGGTCGGCGCCGCCGCCCGCGGCGTAGGACACGACCAGCGTGATCGGCTTGCCGCCGGCGATCTGGCCGGCCGCGCTGGCGGCAAACGCCCAGGGTGCGGCGACGGCCGCGCCCGTGGCCTGCAGCATGAGGCGGCGCGAACGGTCAGGCGGCTGGGCCGCGGGTGCAGGCTGATAGGGCTTGACTGGCATGGTTTCTCTCCGGTTTCAGGGATGGTTCAAGGACGTGCAAGGACGTGTTCAGGTGATGGTGACGGTGTAGTGAAAGGCATGGGCGTCGCCGCGCGTGTGGCGCACCTCCACGCAGCGGCCGGCCAGGTCGTAGGCGCTGCGCGTGACCAGCGCGCAGGGATGGCCGGCCGACAGGGCCAGGTGCCCGGCCTGCGCCGCGGTCAGCACGCCGAAGGCGATTTCATCAATCGCGCGGGCCACGCGCACACCGCAGCGTTCGGCAAACAGGGGGTAAAGCAGATCGCCCCAGCTGGTGACATCCCCTTCGGCCAGCCCGGCGAACAAGGCCAGCGGCAGCCAGATTTCCTCATAAACACAGGGCTGGCCCGACAGCGAGCGCACACGTTGCAGGCGCAGCGCGGTGTCGCCGGGCGCTAGGCCGAGGCGGCGCGCGACCTCGGCGGGCGCGATCAGCAGCTGGCGCGACACGATGCGCGAGACCGGTACCTCGCCCGTGCCTTCGCCGAAGCGGAAGAAACGCATCATGGTGTCGCCCGCCAGGCCGGCGCGCACAAAGGTGCCGCGGCCATGGATGCGTTCAATCAAACCCTGGCCGGCCAGTAATTCCAGCGCGCGGCGCAGCGTGCCCAGCGCGACGCCGTGCTGTGCGGCCAGGGTCTGCTCCGCCGGCAGCGCGCTGCCCGGCGGCCATTCGCCCGCCACCACGCGCGTCCGCAAGGCGGCGGCCAGCGCGGCATAACGGCTCTGGCCCGGCTCGGGCACCACGGTCAGGGTGGGTGCGCTCATGATTGATCTAGTCCTATAGATGACTAGATCATGTCACGCGCCACGGCTTCAGAGTCTCGGGGTTTTCACGTAGCGCGTCGGGCCTGTGATGAGGTTTCGCACTCAAGACGTACCTCCTGACCCCAGTCGATAGCAATGGCGCAACACCAAGCCAGTCCGAGCCGCGGAACCGGCTTTGC
>NZ_AKIV01000023.1 GCF_000282655.1 Polaromonas sp. CF318 | reverse complement strand
CCCAGCCTATGGCGGTGGCCACCGCCATGCCCGCCAGGATGGCGAGCTCGACGGGAAAGCCCGCCGCGCCGAAGCGGATCATCAGGATGCCGGTGGTGTAGCCGGCCCAGCCGAAGAAGGCCGCATGGCCGAAGGACACCAGCCCGGTGAAACCGATCAGCAGGTTGAAGGCCAGCGCGAACAGCGCGTAGCACAGCACCTTCATGATGAAGACCGGGTAGGCGATTTCGGGGAAGGCCGGCACCAGCAGCGCGGGCAGCAGCAGCGCCAGCAGGATGCGCACGGGCATGGGAATGTGGGTGAGCAGGGATTTCATGGCTTCAGTGCTCCTTGCCGAACAGGCCGGCGGGGCGCGTCAGCAGCACCACCGCCATGATGACGAACACCACCACGGTGGAGGCCTCGGGGTAGAACACCTTGGTCAGGCCTTCGAGCAGGCCCAGGGCCAGGCCGCTGACCACGGCGCCCAGGATGGAGCCCAGCCCGCCTATCACCACCACCGCGAACACGATGTTGAGCAGGTTGGCGCCCATGAGCGGGTTGACCTGCATGATGGGTGTGGCCAGCACGCCGGCGATGCCGGCCAGGCCCACGCCGAAGCCGTAGGTCAGCGTGATCATCAGCGGGATGTTGACGCCGAAGGCCTGCAGCAGCTTGGGGTTCTCGGTGCCGGCGCGCAGCAGGGCGCCCAGCCGGGTTTTCTCGAACAGGAACCAGGTGCAGCCGCAGATCAGTATCGAGGCCACCACCACGAAGCCGCGGTACAGCGGCAGGTACATGAATCCCAGGTCGACGCCGCCCTGCAGCAGCGCGGGCGGGTCGTAGCTGGCGCCCGAGATGCCGTAGAAGTGGCGGAACACGCCTTCGAGCACCAGCGAGACGCCGAAGGTCAACAGCAGGCCGTAAAGGTGGTCCAGGTGGTAAAGCCGCTTGAGCAGGGTTTTTTCAAGCAGCACGCCCAGGCCGCCGACGATGAGGGGTGCCAGCACCAGCGCCGCCCAGAAGTTGAGCTTGAACTCCGGGCCCAGCAGCAGCGGCAGCTGCGAAAAGCCCATCCAGGCCAGGAAGGCGGCCACCATGAACTGCGCGCCGTGCGCGAAGTTGATGATGTTGAGCAGGCCGAAAATGATCGCCAGGCCCATGCTCAGCATGGCGTAGAAGCAGCCGTTGATCAGGCCCACCAGCAACTGGGCCAGCAGGGACTGCATCGGGATGTCAAACATGATGTGTGTTTCGTCGGTGGCGCGGCGGCCGCCCCCTGGCATGCCGCCGCGCGCGGGATGGAGTTACTTGCCGGCCTGGCAGGCGGGGTTGACGGGCGGGAATACGTCGGCGCCCTTGAGCACGGACTTGACCTTGTAGTAGTCCCAGGGCGCCTTGGACTCGGCCGGCGTCTTGACCTGCAGCAGGAGCATGTCGTGCACCAGCGCGCCGTCCTCGCGCAGCTTGCCCTTGCGGATGACCGCGTCGTCGATGGTCATCTTGCGCAGCTGCGCCATGACGGCCTTGGCCTCGTCGGTGCCGGCGGCCTGGATGGCCTTGAGGTAGCTCAGCGTGGCCGAGTAGACGCCGGCCTGGGCGGCGGTGGGCATGCGCTTTTGTTTTTCAAAGAACTTCCTGGACCAGGCGCGCGAGCGCTCGTCGAAGTCCCAGTAAAAGGCTTCGCTCAGGTACATGCCCTGCGCCTTGTCCAGGCCTATGCTGTGCACGTCGGAGATGTAGGTCAGCAGCGGCGCGACCACCTGCTTGCGCGTGATGCCGTACTCGTTGGCCTGCTTGATGGCGTTGACCGTGTCGTTGCCGGCATTGGCCAGCGCGATGACGTCGGCCTTGGAGGCCTGGGCTTTGAGCAGGAAGGACGAAAAGTCGTTGCCGGGGAAGGGGTGGCGCGAGCTGCCGACCACGCTGCCGCCGTCGGCCTTGATGACCTCGGTCGCGTCTTTTTCAAGCGAATGGCCGAAGGTGTAGTCGGCGGTGACGAAGTACCAGGTCTTCTTGCCCTCCTTGACCAGCGCGCGCGCCGTGCCCGCCGCCAGCGCGTAGGTGTTGGTGGTCCACTGCGCGGTCAGCGGCGTGCATTTCTCGCCGAGGATGGCGGTGGCCAGGCCCGAGGAGGGCATGACCACGCGGTTTTTCTGCCGGGCGATTTCCATCACGGCCAGCGCGGTGGAGGTGGTGGGGAAGTCCGTCACCATGTCGACCTTGCCCTGGTCGAACCAGCCGCGCGCGAGGTTGGCCGCCACGTCGGGCTTGTTCTGGTGGTCGGCGAAGACCAGCTCGATCGGCTTGCCCAGCACCTTGCCGCCCATCTCCTCGATGGCCATGCGCGCCGCCGTGACCGAGCCCTGGCCGGACAGGTCGGAGTAAATGCCCGAGAGGTCGTTGAGCACGCCTATCTTCACGACGTCATCGCTGACCTGGGCGTGGACAGACAAGGAGGACAGGGCCGCGCAGGCCGCCAGGCAGACGGAGAGTTTGCGAAATTGCATAAAGGGCTCCATGGGTTAAGGAAAAAAGCAAAGGGAGGGAAGGAAGGACGGGTGAAAAAACTCAGATGCCGAGCAGCTCGTCAAGCCGGCCCTGCCGGGCCTCGACCTCGCGCTGCTCCATGACTTCGACCATCTGCCCGTGTTCGATCACGTAGTGGCGGTCCGCCAGGTGCTTGGCGAAACGGAAGTTCTGCTCCACCAGCACGATGGTGAAGCCGCGCGCCTTGAGCTCGCGTATCACCTGGCCGAGCTTTTGCACGATCACGGGCGCCAGGCCTTCGGTGATCTCGTCGAGCAGCAGCAGCCGGGCGCCGGTGCGCAGGATGCGCGCCATCGCGAGCATCTGCTGCTCGCCGCCCGACAGCCGCGTGCCGGGGCTGGCGGCGCGCTCCTGGAGGTTGGGGAACATGGCGTAGATCTGTTCGAGCGACATGCCGCCTTCGCCGACCTTGGGCAAGAGCAACAGGTTTTCCTCGGCGGTCAGCGAGGCATAGATGCCGCGCTCTTCTGGGCAGTAACCCAGCCCCAGGCGGGCGATGCGGTGCGGCGGCAGGGTGATGGTTTCCTTGCCCGCCACGCGGATCGAGCCGGTGCGCTTGCCGACCAGCCCGAGGATGGCGCGCAGGGTGGAGGTGCGGCCGGCGCCGTTGCGGCCCAGCAGGGTGACGCATTCGCCGGCCTTGACGTCCAGGTTGATGCCCTGCAGCACATGGGATTCGCCGTACCAGGCGTGCAGGTCGCGGATGGTGAGCATGGCCTCGCCGGTGGGGTGGAGGGGTTCAGGCATCTTCTTCGACTCCCATATAGGCTTCACGCACGGCCGGGTTGGCCGAGACCTCGGCGTAAGGCCCTTCGGCCAGCACCTCGCCGCGCTGCAGCACGGTGATGGTGTCGCTGATGTCGGCCACCACCTTCATGTTGTGCTCCACCATCAGCACCGTGCGCTGCGCGGAGACCTGCTTGATCAGTTGTTTGATGCGGTCCACGTCCTCATGGCCCATGCCCTGCGTGGGCTCGTCGAGCAGCAGCAGCTCCGGGTCCAGGGCCAGCGTGGTGGCGATCTCCAGCGTGCGCTTGCGGCCGTAGGGCAGATCGCCGGCGAGCAGCGCGGCAAAACGCGCCAGGCCCACCTGCTCGAGCAAGGCCATGGCCGGCGCATCCAGTTTGCGCATGGCCGCGATCGACTGCCAGAAGTGGTATTCCACGCCCAGCTTGCGCTGCAGCGCGATCTTGACGTTCTCCAGCACCGTGAGCTGCGGGAACACGGCGGAGATCTGGAAGGAGCGCACGATACCGCGGCGCGCGGTTTGCGCGGGTTTTTCCTGCGTGATGTCGGCGCCGTTGAAGAGGATTTTTCCTTCGGTCGGCGTGTGGAACTTGGTCAGCAGGTTGAAGACCGTGGTCTTGCCGGCGCCGTTCGGGCCTATCAGCGCGTGGATGCTGCCGCGCCGCACGCGCAGGGCGACGTTGCGCACGGCGACAAAACCGCGGAACTCCTTGGTCAGTCCCTGCGTTTCGAGAATGATGTCCTGTGGCATGGTGGTGGATGGGTGCTTTCAGTCGGTGGTGTGGGGACTTGCCAGCGTGGCGATGCGCGCGGGCGACAGCGGCGGCCTGGGCGCGGGCGGCGTCCAGCCGAATAAAAAATTCGCCGCCGCGCCGCAGACGCGGCCCTGGCAGGCGCCCATGCCGCAGCGCGTGTGCAGCTTGGCTTCGGTCCAGCCGCCGCAGCCGGCGAGCGCGGCCTGCGTCACGTCTTCGCAGCGGCAGACCAGGGTGTCGGGCCGCGCCAGGGTTTTAAGCGAAGGTGCGAGGGCAAAGTGGCGTTGCAGCTGCCCGGCAAAGGCTTGCCAGTGCGCGCGTTCCGCGTGGTGGCGTTGCGCGGCGGCGCTGTCCCCGATGGCGGCCAGCCCGGCGATACGGCCCTGCGCGAGCGCGCGCTCACTGCCGCCCACGCCTGTGCATTCGCCGGCCGCGTAGACACCGGCCACACGGGTCGCCTGCAGTCTGTCGACGGCCAGCGCTTGTGCACCGCCGCCGGCAGGCACCAGCGCGCAGCCCAGCAACTGGCCCAGTTCGGTGTTGGGCACCAGGCCGAAACCGCAGGCCACGCGATCGCAGGCGATCTCGGTCTCGCGGCCGGCATGCAGCAGCCGTACCGACTGAACCCGGCCCTCGCCCTGCGCCGAGACCACGTGGGTACCTGTGCGGTAGTGCGCGCTGACGAGGCCCAGGGCTTGCGCGGCCTTGCCGGGCCAGCGCAGCAACTGCGCCGCAAAGCCCGCGACGGCCGGCAGGCCGGCTTGCTCGGCGATGCGGACAACTTTTGCACCGGCCCGCCGCGCCGTGTCGGCGGCTACCAGCAGCAGCGGGCCGCTGCCGGCAATCACGATGCGTTCGCCCTCCACCGGCAGGCCGGCCTTGACCAGGGCCTGCAAACCGCCGGCGCCGGTGACGCCGGGCAGTGTCCAGCCGGGGAAGGGCAGCAGCAGCTCGCGCGCGCCCGTGCACAGGATCAATCTGTCATAAGGCTGAACCCAGCCTTGTTTGGCGTCTTCCAGCAGCAGCGCGCCGGCGCCGGCCAGGCTGACCACGCGCGTGCCGCAGAGCAGGCGCACATTGGCGCAGCGCGCCAGCGCCTCGCGCATGCGCAGCGCCTGCGGCGTCAAGTGGGCGCCGGGGCCGTCGCGCCAGATCTGGCCGCCGAGGACCGGGTTGTCGTCCAGCAGCGTGATGCGGGCGCCGCTGGGCGCGGCGGCCAGCGCGGCCGCCATGCCGGCCGGCCCCGCGCCGACGATCAGCAGCTCGCATGGCGCCGCGACGGGTGTGGGCGTGTCAGGAACGTTCATGGATTCTGCCCTCCAGCTGGAAGCCCGGTGTCCACGCGCAGGCCGTCGCTGCACAGGGTCTGGCAGGCCAGGCGGCGTTGCCCGTCTATGCTGAGCCGGCACTCCTGGCAGATGCCCATGCCGCAAAAAGGCGCGCGTGCCTCGCCGGACACCGACAGGCGCGCGCAACCCGGTGCGCGAAAAGCCAGCGCGGCGGCCACGCTGGTGCCCGCCGGAACGCGCAGCGGCAGGCCGTCAAGCAGGATTTGCACGCTGCCGGGTTTCATGGCGGGATGCTCAGGGAACGGACTGGTACTGCGCCGGCCGCGTGGCCAGGGCTTTTTTGACGATGGCTTCGACGAATTCGCGCTCGGCGCCTGCCAGCGGCAGGCGCGGGCGGCGCATGTGCTCGGTGCCCACGCCGACCAGCGCGTCGATGAGCTTGAGGTTTTGCACCAGCTTGGTGGAGACGTCCAGGTGCAGCATGGGCGTCATCCACTGGTAGAGCTTGAGCGCCTCGGCGAATTTGCCGGCCTTCATCAGGTCATACAGCGCCACGGTCTCGCGCGGGAAGGCGCAACCCACGCCGGCCAGCAGGCCGTCGCAGCCCAGTGCCAGGCCTTCGTAGGCCAGGTCGTCCACGCCGAGGAAGAGCTGGTAGCGATCGCCCACCGTGTTGCGCAGGTCGGTGATGCGGCGGATGTTGTCGGTGCTCTCCTTGATGGCGACCAGCCACTGGCAGTCGGCCAGCTCGGCCATGTGCTCGGGCCTCAGGTCCACCCGGTAGGCGACCGGGTTGTTGTAGATCATGACCGGCTTGCGCGCGGCCTCGGCCATGGTGCGCACGTTGAGCATGGCTTCGCGCGCGTCGGCCACGTAGATGACCGAAGGCATGACCATGAAGCCGTCCACGCCGATCTGGTTGGCGCCGGCGATGTAGCGCAGCGCCTCGCGGGTGCTGGTTTCCGACACATTGGCCAGCACCGGGATGCGGCCTTTGCTGGCATCCAGGGCGATCTTGGCGACCTGGAGCTTTTCCTCCAGGGTCAGCGTGCTGGCCTCGCCCAGCGAGCCGCAGGTCACCAGGCCGTGGATGCCGTTGCGGATCTGGAAGTCGATGTGCCGGGCCGTGCCTTCGGCGTCAATGCTTTCGTCGGCGTGGAATTTGGTGGTGACGGCGGGAAAAATGCCTTGCCAGCGGGGGTTGTTCAAGGGAGTGCTCCTGAGGATGAGGGTGAAAAAGGGTTTGGATGTAAATATATTAAGAAAATATTTAACTTATCTTTATAGGGTATTAAGCAGCTTGCGTGCCAGCGGGTTTCGCGCTAGGGGAGGGCCTGGATGCCTGTTTTTGGGGCCGTCATGCGGCCCGGTTTGCCCCCCGGCGCCGGGGCGGTGCGCCGGGCACCGCCTTGATGCGCCGGGCGTGCGCGGGGCTTGGCCTGGCGCCGGGGCTGCCGAAGGGGTCCACGCCTATAATCGAATGTTCAAGTAAATCAAGCGCTTAGGTGGGTTCGACGCAGTGGGTACGACCTGAGGTCGCCGGCGGCCGGCCACCTTGCCAGATCACAAAATCCAAGATGAGCCAGCCCACTTTCACCGTCGCCGACATCCGCAAGACCTTCCTCGATTTCTTCGCGTCCAAGGGGCACACCGTGGTGCCCTCCAGCTCGCTGGTGCCGGGCAACGACCCGACGCTGATGTTCACCAACTCCGGCATGGTGCAGTTCAAGGACGTGTTCCTGGGCACCGACAAGCGCCCCTATGTGCGCGCCGCGTCCGTCCAGGCCTGCCTGCGCGCCGGCGGCAAGCACAACGACCTGGAAAACGTGGGCTACACCGCGCGCCACCACACCTTCTTCGAGATGCTGGGCAACTGGAGCTTTGGCGACTACTTCAAGCGCGAGTCGCTCAAGTGGGCCTGGGAACTGCTGACCGAGGTCTACAAACTGCCGCCCGAGCGCCTGATGGCCACGGTGTATGAAGAAGACGACGAGGCCTACGACATCTGGACCCAGGAAATCGGCCTGCCGCCTGAGCGCGTGATCCGCATCGGCGACAACAAGGGCGGCCGCTACAAGTCGGACAACTTCTGGATGATGGCCGACACCGGGCCCTGCGGCCCGTGCAGCGAAATCTTCTACGACCACGGCGACCACATTCCCGGCGGCCCGCCCGGCAGCCCCGATGAAGACGGCGACCGCTTCATCGAAATCTGGAACAACGTGTTCATGCAGTTCGACATGGCGGCCGACGGCAGCGTCACCAGGCTGCCCGCACCCTGCGTGGACACCGGCATGGGCCTGGAGCGCCTGGCCGCCATCCTGCAGCATGTGCACAGCAACTACGAAATCGACATCTTCGACGCGCTGATCAAGGCCGCCGCGCGCGAAACCGGCGAGAAGGACCTGGGCAACAAGTCGCTGCGCGTGATTGCCGACCATATCCGCGCCACCGCCTTCCTGGTCAGCGACGGCGTCAACCCGTCCAACGAGGGCCGCGGCTATGTGCAGCGCCGCATCATCCGCCGCGCGATCCGTCACGGCTACAAGCTGGGCAAGAAGACGCCGTTCTTCCACAAGCTGGTGCAAGACCTGGCCGGGCTGATGGGCGACGCCTATCCCAAGCTCAGGACCGACGAAGCCCGCATCACCGCCGTGCTCAAGGCCGAGGAAGAGCGCTTCTTTGAAACGCTGGAAATCGGCATGACCATCCTGGACACGGCGCTGGCCGGCGGCGCCAAGGTGCTGCCGGGCGAGGTGGCCTTCAAGCTGCACGACACCTATGGCTTCCCGCTGGATTTGTCGGCCGACGTCTGCCGCGAGCGCGGCGTCGAGGTCGATGAGGCCGGCTTCAAGGCCGCGATGGACAAGCAAAAGAACCAGGCGCGCGCCGCCGGCAAGTTCAAGATGGACCGCGCGCTCGAATACACCGGCAGCGGTAACACCTTCACAGGCTACGAGCTGCTCGAAGAGCCCGCGAAAGTGGTGGCGCTTTACGCCGACGGCGTGGCCGTGCAGGCCCTCAACGCCGGGCAAAGCGGTGTGGTCGTGCTGGACACCACGCCCTTTTACGCCGAAAGCGGCGGCCAGGTCGGCGACCAGGGCCGCATCACCGCATCGGGCAGCAGTTTTGCAGTGGACGACACCCTGAAAATTCGCGCCGATGTGTTCGGCCACCACGGCACTCAGGAAGAGGGCACGCTCAAGGTCGGCGATACGGTGAAGGCGCAGGTCAATACCGCCGTGCGCGCCGCCACCGTGCGCAACCACAGCGCCACCCATTTGATGCACAAGGCGCTGCGCGAAGTGCTGGGCGAGCACGTGCAGCAAAAAGGCAGCCTGGTGAATGCCGAGCGCACCCGCTTTGACTTCGCGCACGGCGCGCCCGTGACCGATGCGCAGATTCGCGAGATCGAGGCCCGCGTCAATGCCGAAATCCTCTCCAACGTGGCGACCGACGCCAGCGTGATGGACATGGAAGCCGCGCAAAAGAGCGGCGCCATGATGCTGTTCGGCGAGAAATACGGCGAGCGCGTGCGCGTGCTGACCATAGGCTCGAGCAAGGAACTGTGCGGCGGCACCCATGTGGCGCGCACCGGTGACATCGGCCTGTTCAAGATCGTGGCTGAAGGCGGCGTGGCCGCCGGCGTGCGGCGCGTAGAGGCTGTGACCGGCGAAAATGCGCTGGCTTATTTGCAATCGCTGGAATCCACGGTGCAGGCCGCGGCCGGCTCGCTCAAGGCCAGCCCCACGGAACTGCAGGGCCGCATCGGCCAGGTGCTGGACCAGGTCAAGACGCTGGAAAAAGAAATCGCCGCGCTCAAGGGCAAGTTGGCATCGTCGCAGGGCGATGAGTTGCTTACGCAGGCGGTGGACGTCAAGGGCCTGAAGGTGCTGGCCGCGAAACTCGAAGGCGCCGACGCCAAGACCTTGCGCGACACCATGGACAAGCTCAAGGACAAGCTCAAGACCGCCGTCATCGTGTTGGCCGCCGTCGACGGCGACAAGGTGCAGATCGCCGCGGGCGTGACGGCCGACAGCGTGGGCAAGGTCAAGGCCGGCGAGCTGGTGAACTTTGTGGCCCAGCAAGTCGGCGGCAAGGGCGGCGGCAAGGCCGACATGGCCATGGCCGGCGGCACCGATGCGTCCAAGCTGGGCGATGCATTGAAGTCGGTCCAGGGCTGGGTAGCTGAGCGCACCTGACGGACTCCCGCTTCCATCAGCGATTCAAAAAGCAAGGCCGGTTTCCCCGAGGGGAACCGGCCTTTTTCTTTGGGCGAATTGGTTTGTTTACACCGCAGCCCAGAACACCGCGAACCAGCTGTTGGGATCGGTCCAGTATTCAATGTGCCGGAAGCCGGCCTGCCGCAGCAAGGCCGTCATGCCTTGCACCGTGTACTTGTAGGAGCATTCGGTGTGGATGCGCTCGCCGGCCTGGAAGCTGCGCTCGTGGCCGGGCCAGCGCACCGTCAGTTCGCTCGTCGCTTCCAGGTGCATCTCGATGCGCGACTCCCTGGCGTTGAACAGCGCCACGTGCCGCCATTGCCGCAGGTCAAAGTCCGAGCCCAGCAATGCGTTGATGTTGAGCAGCAGGTTTTTGTTGAAGGCGCCGGTCACGCCCAGCGCGTCGTCATAGGCGGCCTCCAGGCGCGCCGTGTCCTTGACCAGGTCTATGCCCAGCAGCAGGCCGCGCGCCTTGCCCTGCGCCGGGTCGGCAATGTGCTCCAGGAACTGCAAGGCCTGGCCGGGATGGAAATTGCCCAGGCTGGAGCCCGGGTAGAAAAACACCCGCTCATGCGACTGGACTTCGCCCGGCAGGGCCAGCCCGGCCGAGAAGTCCATGCCCAGGCCGACGATGTCGAGCGCCGGAAAGTTGTTTTGCACCTGCTCGGCCGCATCGCGTAAAAAATCGACCGAGATGTCGACCGGTACGTACTGGCGCGGATGCAGGTGCGGTATCAAGGCCATGGCCTTGGCGCAGTTGCCCGCGCCCAGGTCGATCAGGCAGGGTTGGCGGATGCCCGCCTCGGCCAGCGTGGCGGCAATGTGCGTTCGCGCCGCCTCGAAGATGCCGGCTTCGGTGCGCGTGGGGTAATACTCGTCCAGGCCGGTGATGGCCTCAAAGAGCTTGGAGCCGAGCGCGTTGTAAAAGAATTTGGGCGACACGACGGCCGCCGGGGCCAGCAGTGCTTCCGTCAGCTCCTGCACCGTTGCATGCATGGCCTGCGCGTCGCTGTCCGGACGGTAGAGGTCAATGAATTGCGGGGACGCGGGAGGCAGCTGGAGCGAGAGGGCCGAGATGTTGAGTGGTAGGTTCAAGATTCGCCTTGGCTACGGTTATTTGGTAATGACGTTAGATTTAAAAGCCGTTTGGAAAGGCTGTTTGTAGGACTGAATCGCTTTGGGTGCAAGCGGCGCCGGCCAAATGCTGTCCTATATAGGGTTTGCGCCGCCAGGCGGACTGGACGCCTGTGCTGTCTTTTCCAGCGGCGTCCGCACCTCCTGGGGCATTGGTCGCCCCAGGCTGCTGTTTCTTACAAAAAATCCGGCGCCGCCTCCCGGCACCGGCGTGCCTGCGCGAGCAGCTTATGGCGTCGGCAGGGCCTGGCTTGTGGGCTCGGTCCCCTGCGCAAACTGCCTCAGGGTGTCACCGGCCATGCGGTAGCGCACCCATTCGGCTTGCGGCTTTGCCCCCAGCGACTGGTAAAACTGGATGGCCGGCTCGTTCCAGTCCAGCACACTCCATTCGAAGCGCCCGCAGCCGCTGTCAAAAGCCAGCCGGGCCAGGTGGCGCAACAGCCGCTTGCCGGCGCCGCTGCCGCGGTGTTTGGGCGACACGTACAAATCCTCCAGGTACATGCCCTTGCGGCCCAGCCAGGTGGAATAACTGAGGAAGTACACCGCATAACCCACGGGCTGGCCGTCTATCTCGCAAATCAGGGCCCGGGCGGGCGTATCCGCCTCAAACAGGCTGCGTTCAATGTCCGCGGCGCTTGCAATGACCTCGTGCTCGGCCTTTTCATAAATGGCCAGTTCGACGATGAAGGCGTGGATCAGTGCGGCGTCGCGGGCTTGCGCGTCCCGGATATCGATGTTCATGGAGTTTCCTGTGATGGATTTGAAGGTGTGCGCTGGATGCATGCATCGAGGCTCGGTTACCCTATCCACATCCTACCAACGCTAGGCCCATGCCGATTCCGCTCCCTTCCCGTCGCCATTTTCTGCAACAGACCGTTGCCGTCAGCGCTGGCGCTGCCGTGCTTCCGGTGTGGCCGCAGGGCTTGACGGGCCCCGCGTATGAAGTCAGTCCCTGGGCCGGCCCGGTGTCCAATTTCGCGCTGGTCGACACCACCGGCAAGACCTGGCTGCCCACCGACCTGCGCGGCCGGGCCGTGTTGCTGAATTTCTGGGCCAGCTGGTGCGAACCCTGCCGCGCCGAGATGCCCACGCTGCAACAGGTAGCGGATTTTTACGGGCCCGAGAGGCTGCTGGTGCTGGCCATCAACTTCAAGGAGCCGCCTGCGCGTGCCCTGCAGTTTGCCAGGACCACCGGCGTGACCTTGCCGGTGCTGCTGGATAGCAAGGGTGAGGCGGCGCAGCGCTGGGGTGTGAAGGTGTTCCCGACGACGCTGAGCGTGGACTGGCTCGGCAGGCCGCGCCAGCGCATACGGGGCGAAGTCGACTGGACCGGGCCCGCGGCCGAAAAGCTGATAGCCGGGTTGCTCAAGCCCTGAGCCCGTCCGCCTGAGGCGCAGGCGATAATCACCAGCTGACATCCCGGGGCATCTTTACCTGCCGCGGTGCACGTCGACCTCACCCCACCCCCGGAGATCCTTGATGACCACCGTACGCCGAGCCTTTCTGAAAAACGGCGCCGCCGCCGCCATGGCCGCAGCCCTGCCCAGCCTCAACTTCGCCCAGACCGCCGCCGCTCCCAGCCGCCGCCACTTCGCACCCCAAAGCGGCGCCTGGCGCACCTTTGACGTGACCACGCGCGTGGACATCCTCAAGCCGCAGGGCGTGACCAGGGTCTGGCTGCCGATTCCCTCGGTCAACAGCGATTACCAGCATTCGCTGGGCAACAGCTTCGCGGGCAACGGCAGCATGCAGTTGACGCAGGACGGCCGCGACGGCGCGAAGATGCTGTACGTCGAATTTCCGGCTACCGAAGCCAAACCCTTTGTCGAATTGACCAGTCGCGTGCAGACCCAAGGGCGCGCCATCGACTGGTCGCAGAAAACCGCCGCCGCCGAGAGCGCCGACACGCTGCGCTACTTCACGCGCCCGACCACGCTGATCCCGACCGACGGCATTGTGCGCAAGACCGCGCTGGCGGCCACGCAGGGCGCGAAGACCGACGTTGAGAAAGCGCAAAAGATTTATGACTGGATCGTCGCCAACACCTACCGCGAACCCAAGGTGCGCGGCTGCGGCGAGGGCGACATCAAGACCATGCTGGAAACCGGCAACCTGGGCGGCAAGTGCGCCGACCTCAATGCGCTGTTTGTCGGCCTGTGCCGCTCGATGGGTCTGCCGGCGCGCGACGTCTATGGCATACGCCTGGTGCCCTCGGCTTTCGGCTACAAGGAACTCTCGGGCAACCCGGCCAGCCTCAAGGGCGCCCAGCATTGCCGCTCCGAGGTCTACCTCAAGGGCCATGGCTGGGTGGCCATGGACCCGGCCGACGTGGCCAAGGTGATGCGCCTGGAAACGGCGGACTGGATCAAGACCACCGCCGACCCGGTGGTGGCGCCCGTGAACAAGGCGCTGTTCGGCGGCTGGGAAGGCAACTGGATGGCCTACAACACGGCGCACGACATGGCCCTGCCGAAGTCGGCCGGCGAGAAGCTCGGTTTCTTCATGTACCCCATTGGCGAAAACGCCGCGGGGCGTTTTGACTCCTACGCGCCGGACGACTTCAAGTACCAGATCACGGCAAGGGAAATCGCCGCCTGAGCCCGGCGCACCGGCCCCAACAATGCCCTCCTCGCGAGGGCATTTTTATGTCTGCCGTACACCGGACCCTAGCTCGGCGGCGTGCCCATCAGGCGCAGCAGCAGCGTCTCGTAGCGGGACACCACCTCGGCATTGGCCGGCAGGTAGCGTTTGATCAACTCGCGCTGCCGCGCCGCGTAGCCGGCGGCCTGCTCGTCGTGGCTGTCGAACACCTCCAGCAGGCGCGCGCAGCCCGCCTCGACGTCATTGCCTTCGTAGTAGTAGCCCAGGTCGGCGCACAGGTGGGCGTTGTGCACCAGCGGATAGCCCTGCCAGCAGACCTCGAGGTAAAAGTAGTTGAGCGCGTTCTCCCACTGGTGCGAGATCACGACGTCGCTCATCTCGCTGAGGAAGGCCGGCGTTTCATACACGCCCAGGAAGGAGGCCTTGTGTTGACGCACGATGTCGAGCTGGTTCATCAGCGCGACAAACTCCTTGCTCTCCTGAGCCAGCCGCAAGGCATTGGTGACGTGCAGCCAGGCAATGGCCTCGGGCCTGCGCCTGTAGGCTTCTTCGGCGATCAGGATGGGGTAGAGGCAGAACTTGACCACGTCCAGGTTCTGCTCCATCACACTGAGCCGGCGCGGGCCGTGCCGCGGGTGGTAGCGGCCGGCATCGGGGAGGGCCAGGCTGCGTTCCTCGATGAACACCGGGTCCCAAACGAAAGGCACGACAGTGGCCGGCCTGCGCCGCAGCGTCGAAAAATAATGCTGGCTGATGGGCGCGACCTGCGGAATCACCCAGAGGTCGTCATAGCGCTGGTTGATGAACAGGTCATACCCCCACAGCGGCCGGCCGAACAGGATGGACTCCATGGTGTGCACGTACTCAAAGCCGCAGCAGTAAGACACCAGGCGGGTTCCGCGGCGCTTGAGGTAGTCGGTCTGCTCCGCGCTGACCTGGCCGCCGAGCTCGATCAGCACGTCCAGCGAGTCCTTGGCATCTTCAAAGGCGACGGTGGGCCAGCGCCGCTGGTCCCAGGGCAGGGCGGCCGTGATGCGCACGGCGGTGGTGTTGACCAGGCGCACCGAGGCCACCAGCCGCGAGTGCTTGAGGGCTTCGGCCAGGAACACCGCGTTCTGTTTGATGCCGTTGTTCCACAGCGTTTCGGCCTCCTGGTGCAGGCCGATGGTGATGCCTATGCGCAGGCCGGGGCTGGTGGAGACCATGGCTGCGTTCTCAGCCGGCAAAAAGCCCGGCCAGCAGTTCGTCGTAGCGGGCCACCAGTTCCGGGTTGGCGGCCGTGTGTACCCGCAGCAATTCCCGTTGCCGCGCGGCATATTCAGTGGCTGCGTCGTCATGCCGCTGCAGCAGCTGCAGCAGCTGGCGCGCGCCGGCCTCCACGTCGTTGCCTTCGTAGTAGTAACCCAGCTCTTTGCACATGCCGGCGTTGTGCACCAGCGGGTAGCCCAGCCAGCAGACGTCGAAGTAAAAATAATTGAGCGGGTTGTCCCACTGGTTGGAGATCACGGCGTCGGCGTGTTCGACCAGGAAATTCGCCGTGTCATAACGTCCCAGGAAGGTGGCCTTGCCGGCGTTGACGATGTCGAGCTGGAACATCAGCAGCTGGAATTCGCGGCTTTGCTCGGCCAGGTGCTTGGCGCTGCAGACGTTGAGGAACTCGATGAGCTCGGGCCGGGCGCGGAAGGCCGCTTCGGCGATCAGGATGGGATAGATGCAGGCCTTGACCACATCCATATTCGGTTCCATGACGGCCAACCGCTTGGCTGCGCGGCCCGGCTGGTAGCGCGCGCCATGGGGCAGCGCCGCCACGCCGGACTCCAGCCAGCGCGGGTCCCAGACAAAGGGCACGACCTTGGCCGGGCAGCGCCTGAGCGTCTGGATAAAGGACAGCGAGTTGTTGGCCACCTGGGGGATCACCCAGATCTCGTCGTAGTGGCGGTTCATGTAGACGCCGTTGGGCCAGAGCGACCGGCCGAACAGGATGGACTCCAGCACCACCACATACTCGCTGCCGCAGCAGTAGCTGACCAGGCGCGTGCCGGCCGCCTTCAGTTGCAGGGAATGCGCTTCGCTGATGCCGCCGCCCAGCTCGATCAGCACGTCGAGGTCTTTCATCGCGGCCTCCAGCGTGACGACCGGGAAGGCCTTGAGGTCCCAGGGCAGCTGGCCGGTGATGGGTACGTCGGTGGTGTTGACCAGCTGCACCCGGTGGCCCAGCGGCGAGGCTTGCAGCACGCAGGCCAGGTTCAGCGCGTTCTGCTTGATGCCATTGACCCACAGGCTTTCGTCGGGCGAGCGCAGGCCTATGGTGATGCCTATGCGCAGGGCCTTCATGGTCAGTGTGCCCCGCCGTTCATCGCCTGGGCGCTCTCAGCGCGGGGTCTTTCCAGTCGTACTCGACGTGGCGGCGGATGATCAGGCAGCCGGGCGGCGAGTCGATCAGGGTCACCGAGGCGCCGGGGTCGCGCGCATCGACGTACACGGTGAAGGTGGCCAGCAACTGCGTGGCCTGGTAGCCGCCCAGTTCCTGCTGCGCGATGCTGCGGCAGGCAAAGGGCGCGACCGAGATGCGTTCGGCCGCGACCGAGCAGCCGCCCGTGCTGTCGGGCACCGCCGTCAGGGAGAACGCCAGCGAGGCGTTTTTGTACTCGACGCCGCTGAGCGAGAAGAAGGGGCCGCCGTCGGGGTTCTTGCGGTCCCAGTCGACCAGCACGTCGTTGCCGGTGCTGCCGCTGACGGTCAGCGAGGACAGGCGGGTGATGGCCGGCAGGCAACGCCTCACGCCCACATTGGTGGCGGCAGCCGTCAGCGCGTCCAGAGGTGCGCCGGCCGCGGGCGCCGGCAACACGGGAGCGGGTGGGCGCTGCGGCGTGACCTGTGCGTGAGCCTGGAACACCGGCGTGCCAAAAACGGCGGCCGCCAGCAGCGCACGGCGCAAAAAGGAGAGGGAAGTGGTGGACATCACGATGAACCCGCGCGGTACAGATGGACCAGCGCCTCATTGTAGGCACGCACGTTGTCTTCGTTCTCGGGCGCCAGGGTACGCAGAAAGGTGCGAGCGCGTTCCCGGTAGCCCGCCAGGTCGGCGTCATGCTGGGAAAAGGCCTGCAGCAGGGCCAGGCCGCCTTCCTCGCAGTCGAAGCCGGGATAGAAGTAGCCGCAGTCGGCGAGGAAAGTGGAGTTGTGGACCAGCGGGTAGCCGCCGTAAAGCGCTTCGTAGTACAGGTAGTTCTGCCCGTTCTCCCAGTGGTGGCAGACGACGGCATCGACCTGCGACGACAAGCACTGGTAGACCGGAAAGCGGCCTTCGAAGACGGCCAGGCCGTGCCTGACGATGTCCAGGCTGTTGGCGAAGCCGACAAAGGTCACGTGGTCCTTCATGTGAAAGCTGTTGTAGACCCGCATCAGCTCGATCACGCGCGGGTTGGCCCGGTGCGCCATGTCGATCAGCAGCATGGGCAGGTGGCTGGTCTTGACCATGCAGATATTGGGCTCGAAGATGCCCAGCCGCCATTTTTTGCGGCCCGGCTTGTAGCCGAAGGTCTCGCCGTTGGGCAGCGTCGCGGCCGCGCGGTCGATCACGCCGGGGCTCCAGAGGTGCTGCATCAGCCGCACCGGCGCCCGCATCGCGCTGCCGAAGTAGTGCATGCAGCTGCGCTCGTACTCGGGCAGGGTCCAGATTTCGTCGTAGGGCGTTCCGGCGATCAGCAAGCCGTGCTGCTTGTTGAAAATCATGCGCTCGATGTCGATGACGTAGTCGTTGCCGACGCGCATGGTCACGATTTTCCCGCCGCGCTCGCGAAAGGCCACGGCCCAGTCCCGGCCCAGCTGCGCGCTCATCTCTATCATGACGTCGAGCTTGTCGGCCGCGGCCGCCATGTCGATGATGGGCACCGGGGAGTCGGCCATGAAGCGCTGGGCGTCGGCGGCGTCGCCGTCGCCGCCCCCGCTGACCAGGTAGGTTTCAGCCACGTTGGGTGCCTTGAGCAGCAGCATCACCAGAAACAGGCAGTTCTGATAGATGCCGTTTTCCCACAGCGATTGCTCGCCCTTGCGCACGTAAATGGAAACGCCGACCCGCAGGCGGTCCGGCGTGGTCGCTTTTGTCTGGCTCATGCGGCGGCTCCCACGCCTGCGGTATTGCTGAAAAGCGCTTGCAGCCTGCGCGCCAGGCTTTGCAGGTTGGCGTGCGCGAAGGGGTCAACGGAGGTGATCACCCGCCGGGCCTGCTGGCGGTGCTGCTCCAGGCGGCTGTCGTGCTGGCTTGCGGCCAGCAGCAGCTTGCGCCCGCCTTCTACCGTGTTGAAGTCGGGATAGTAGTAATCGGAATACCCGGCGTCGCGCAGCCAGGGCGAGTTGTGGATCAGCGGGTAGTTGCCGTGCAGGGCGTCCAGGTAGTTGTAGTTCTGGTCGTTTTGCCACTGGTGCGCCACCACGGCGTCGGCATGCTGCACCATGTAGCCGGCAAAGTCATGGCGGCCCTGGAAGATCGCCTTTTGCTGCTTGACCAGGTCCAGCGAGTTGGCCAGGTAGAGCAGCGTGGGGTGGTCCTTCAGGTGCAGGGTGTTGAGCACGTGCATGAAGTTCACCTGGGCGGGATCGGCGCGGAAGGCCTCGTCGCAGACCAGCATGGGGATGTTGGTGCATTTGACCACCGACACATTGGGCTCGAAGATGGCCACGCGCAGGCCCGCGCCGGCCGCGCGCGCTTTGTAGCCGAAGGCATAGCCTTCTTTCTCCAGTTCCCGGGCGCGTGCGTCCAGGAACTGCGGCGACCAGATATAGGGCACCTCATGCACGGGGCAGCGGTGCAGGGCGCGCAGCATGGGGGCGAAGGCGGAAAAGTCCTTGGGCAGTATCCAGATCTCGTCGCAGCGGTCGGCCCGGCTGAAAAACCCCGGGCGGTCGAACACGCTGGGCTCTATCAGGCCGACATAGGGCTGGCCGGCGCAATACCAGACCACTTTTTTGCCCTGGGCCCGCAGGTAGTCCAGCCATTTGACGTCCAACGCGCCGGCCATCTCGATGGCCAGGTCGATGTGGTCGGTGGCTTCGTGCGCGGACATCATGCGCAGGCCCAGCGCGTCCATGTTGACCTGCGGCGGCATGGTGCTCTGGTCCCCGCCGTTGAGCAGCACGACGGACTGCACAAAGGGCAGCTTCTGGAAGGCCTGGGCCAGGAAGATGACGTTCTGCCCCAGCCCGTTTTCCCAGATGTTCTGGCCGGCGTGTGTGAGGACCGAGATACCGATACGCATGCTTGTGTGTCTCCCAAAGCAATGAGCGCCGCAGGCCCTGGGGCCGCGCGGCGCTCACCGGGAGCCGGGAGGCTCCATTTGCTGGTGTTAGGCGCTTAGGGCATTCTACTGAGAGCGGCTCCCGGAGCCCTCTCTTAACGCCACTTCCAGCTTGCGCCGAAGTTCATGCCCCACTCCTTGCCGGTGGTGGAGACGCCGAAGCCCCATGCGCTCTTGCCGTCGTTGTTGAGCGCCTTGAAGTTCAGGCCCAGCGCGCCGTAGCCCTTGTAGTTGCCCACGCCTATGCCCAGGGCTTTTTCGCCGCCCTCCAGGTTGGGCATATAGGTGGCGGCCATGGCCATGCTCATCGCGATGCCGGAGTAGGCCACGCGCCTGACGTCGTTGAGCTGCGCGACGTTGACCGCGTCGGTGGCGAAAACGCCGGGAGCCACATTGGTGATGCGGCGCTCGTTGCCGGGCGAGCCCACCGACACCGTATTGGGCTGGTCGGCCACGGAGTAGGCACCCAGCGCCACGGAGCGGTTGGCCGTGGCTTCGGCCGCGGCCCCCAGGGCCACCGAGTCGTTGCCCGAGGCCAGTGAGTTCCAGCCGACGGCGGTGGCCGGGTCGGCAATCGCCCGTGCCTGGAAGCCTATGGCCACGGAGCCTTCGTAGGTGGCCGTTGCGCGGAAGCCAATGGCGGTGGTGTTCTTGTCCTGGGCCAGCGACTGCGAGCCGTAGGCGGTGGCACCGGTGGCCACCGTCGTGGTGGCCGCGCCGTTCACACCGGCACGCGTGCCGGCGCTGGCGCACAGGCCCGTTGCCGTGGTGTCGGCGCCATTGGCCACTGTGCAATCGGAAGGCGCGGCGACGGTCTGCATCGCCGTGCCGTTGAAGGATTTGCCCTGCGTGAGCAGCCCGGCGCCGGCGGCGCCGCCCGCGGTGGAGCCTATGACCGCGCCGCCGTTGGCCGCCGCGGAATTCGCCGCATTGACCAGCGGGGCCAGTGCCGTGGTGCCCGAGGTCGCGCTCGACAGCCCTGTGGACAGCGAGGCGATGCCGTTGTTGGCGGTGCTCAGGCCGGTGGACAGCGAGGTCACGCCGTTGCTGACCGTGCTCAGGCCGGTCGACAGGGAGATGATGCCGCTGTTGGCGGTGCTCAGGCCGGTGGAGGTCGAGGTGGACAGCGAGGTGATGTTGCTGTTGGCCGTGCTCAGGCCGGTCGACAGCGAGCTGGCACCCGTGGAAACCGAGGTGGACAGCGACGTCACCGTGCTGCTCACCGTGCTCAGTCCCGTGGAGACGGAGCTGAAGCCGGTCGAGAGCGAACTGAAGCCGGTGGAGGTCGAGGTGGACAGGGAGTTGAGCCCGGTCGACAGGGAACTGATGCCCGTGGAGGTCGAGGTCGACAGCGAGGCGACGTTGCTGTTGGTGGTGCTCAGGCCCGTGGACAGCGAGCTGACGCCCGTCGACAGGGAACTGACCCCGGTGGACAGCGAGCTGAGGCCGGTGGAGGTCGAGGTCGACAGCGAATCAATGCTGGTCGACAGGGAAACGATGCCTGTCGAGGTCGAAGTCGAGAGCGAACTGACACCGGTGGACAGCGAGCTGATGCCGGTTGAGGCCGAGGTGGACAGGGAGCTGACCCCGGTGGACAGGGAGCTCACGCCGGTCGAGAGCGAACTGACGCCGGTGGACAGCGAACTCACACCGGTCGAAGTCGAGGTGGACAGGGACGCGACATTGCTGTTGGTGGTGCTCAGGCCCGTGGACAGCGAACTGGCGCTCGTGGAGGTCGAGGTGGACAGCCCGTCGATGGCGGTCGACAGCGAGCTGATGCCCGTCGAGGTCGAGGTGGACAGCACCGCGACATTGCTGTTGGTGGTGCTGAGGCCTGTCGAGAGGGAGCCCACGCTGGTCGACAGCGAGATAAAGCCGGTGGACAGCGATCCAAACCCGGTGGACAGGGAACCGAAGCCGGTCGACAGCGAATTGATGCCGGTGGAGGTCGACGTCGACAGGGAATCCAGGCCCGTGGAAAGCGAACTCACGCCGGTCGACAGCGAGCTGGCACTGGTGGAACCCGAGGTCGACAGGGAATCAATGGCCGTGGACAGCGAGCTCACACCGGTCGAGGTGGAGGTCGACAGTGAGGCGACATTGCTGTTCGTGCTGCTCAGGCCGGTGGACAGGGAGCTGAAGCCGGTCGAGGTGGACGTCGACAGCGAGCTGAAGCCCGTCGAGATCGAACTGAAACCGGTGGACACCGTGTTGAAGCCGGTGGACAGCGAGGCCACGACGCTTTCAGTGGTGCTCAGGCCCGTGGACAAGGAGTTAAAGCCGGTCGAGGTGGAAGTCGAGAGCGAGTTAAAGCCCGTCGAGATGGAGCTGAAACCAGTGGACACCGTGTTGAAGCCGGTGGACAGCGAGGCCACCACGCTTTCGGTGGTGCTCAGGCCCGTGGACAGGGAACTGAAGCCGGTCGAGGTGGACGTCGACAGCGAGTTGAAGCCGGTCGAGATCGAGCTGAAACCCGTCGAGATGGAACTGAAGCCGGTGGAGACCGTGCCAAAACCGGTGGACAGCGAGGCCACGGCGCTGTCCGTGGTGCTCAGCCCCGTGGACAGGGAACCGAGACCCGTGGACAGGGAGCTGAAGCCCGTAGAGGTGGCGGTGGACAGCGAGCTGAAGCCGGTCGAGAGTGAACTGAAGCCGGTAGACACCGAGCTGAAGCCGGTCGATAGCGAGGCCACACCGCTCTCGGCGGTGCTCAGGCCCGTGGACAGCGAACTGAATCCTGTCGATGTCGAGGTCGACAGCGAGCTGAAGCCGGTCGAGATTGAGCTGAAACCGGTCGATACGGAGCTGAAGCCGGTGGACAGCGATGCGACATTGCTGTCGGTGGTGCTCAGGCCCGTGGAGAGCGAGCTCAATCCCGTCGAGGTGGAAGTCGACAGCGAGGTGGTCCGGCTGGCCGCGGTGCTCAGCCCCGTAGAGGCCGACGTGGACAGGGAGCCGATACCGGTCGAGGCGGAGGTCGACAGCACCGCCAGGTTGCTGTCGGTCGTGCTCAGGCCGGTGGACAGCGAACTGAAACCTGTCGAGAGGGAACTGAAACCGGTCGAGATGGAGCCAAAGCCGGTGGACAGCGATGCGACATTGCTGTCGGTGGTGCTCAAGCCGGTAGACAGGGAACTGATGCCGCTGGCGGCAGTGCTCAAACCGGTCGATGCCGAGGTCGACAGCGAGCTGACGTTGCTATTGGTCGTGCTCAGGCCGGTGGACAGGGAAGTGACACCGCTGGTGGCTGTGCTCAAGCCGGTGGAGGTCGAGGTGGACAAGGAACTGATCCGGCTGTCAGCAGTGCTCAGGCCCGTCGAGGTGGAGGTCGATAGCGAAGTGACGTTGCTGTTGGTGGTGCTCAGGCCGGTAGACAGTGAACTGGCCGAGGTCGACAGGGAACCGATACCGGTTGAAGCCGACGTGGACAGCGACGCAACATTGCTGTCGGTGGTGCTGAGACCAGTGGACAAGGAGCTGATGCCGCTGGCGGCAGTGCTCAAACCGGTCGATGTCGAGGATGACAGCGAGGTGACGTTGCTGTTGGTGGTGCTCAGGCCGGTCGACAGCGAACTGGTCGCGGTCGACAGGGAGGCAATACCGCTGGTGGCTGTGCTGAGGCCCGTGGAGGTCGAAGTCGACAGGGAGCTAATGCCGGTCGAAGCCGCGGTGGACAGCGACGCGACATTGCTGTCGGTGGTGCTCAAGCCCGTCGACAGAGAGGTGATGCCGCTGGTTGCTGTGCTCAGGCCGGTCGACGTCGAGGTCGACAGCGAGGTGATCCGGCTGTCGGCAGTGCTCAGGCCTGTCGAAGTGGAGGTCGACAGTGAGGTCACATTGCTGTTGGTGGTGCTCAGGCCCGTCGACAGGGACGCAATGCCGCTGGTGGCTGTGCTGAGGCCCGTGGAGGTCGAGGTCGACAGTGAGGTGACGTTGCTATTGGTGGTACTCAGTCCGGTGGACGTTGAGGTGGACAGCGAAGTGATCCGGCTGTCGGCAGTGCTCAGGCCCGTTGAAGTAGACGTCGACAACGAGGTGACATTGCTGTTGGTG
>NZ_AKIV01000022.1 GCF_000282655.1 Polaromonas sp. CF318 | reverse complement strand
AACCGCCGCGACACGCGCGCAGGTACGGGCCGCCGAGGCGGCCGTCGTGGCCGCCCGCACCCAGGTGGCCGGCGCGCGCGCGGCGGTGGCCGCCGCCGCCGCCACGCTGGCCCGGGTGAAGGCCGACATCGACGACAGCGCGCTGGTCGCGCCGCGCGCGGGCCGGGTGCAGTACCGCATTGCCCAGCCCGGCGAGGTGCTGGGCGCGGGCGGCAAGCTGCTGAACATGGTGGACCTGTCCGATGTTTACCTGACCTTCTTCCTGCCGGAAGCCGCCGCGGGCCGCCTGGCGCTGGGCAGCGAGGTACACATCGTGCTCGACGCCGCACCGCAGTACGTGATCCCGGCGCGCGTGTCATTCGTCGCCAGCACCGCGCAGTTCACGCCCAAGACGGTGGAGACCGCCAGCGAACGCGAGAAGCTGATGTTTCGCATCAAGGCGCAGATCGACAGGGAACTGCTGCTCAAACACCTGCAGCAGGTCAAGACCGGCGTGCCCGGCGTGGCCTGGGTGCGTCTGGACCCGAAGCAGCCATGGCCGCCTGAACTGGCGGTGAAAGTTCCGCAGTGAAGCTGTCGCTGGAAGCGCCCGCGGTCGCGAAGCTCTCGGGCCTGAACCTGCGCTACGGCAAGACCGTCGCGCTGGACGGCATCAGCCTGGCCGTTCCCGCCGGCTGCATGGTCGGGCTGATAGGGCCGGACGGTGTGGGCAAGTCCACCTTGCTGTCCTTGCTGGCCGGCGCACGCCAGGTGCAGCAAGGCGATGTCGAAGTCCTGGGCGGCGACATGCGCGAGGCCGCCCACCGCCAGGCGGTGTGCCCGCGCATCGCCTATATGCCGCAGGGCCTGGGCCGCAACCTCTATCCCACGCTGTCGGTCGAGGAAAACCTGCAGTTCTTCGGCCGCCTGTTCGGCCATGACGCGGCCGGGCGCCGGCAACGCATAGACACGCTGACGGCCGGCACCGGGCTGGCGCCATTCCTGTCGCGGGCCGCCGGCCAGCTGTCGGGCGGCATGAAGCAAAAGCTGGGTCTGTGCTGCGCGTTGATCCACGACCCGGACCTGCTGATACTGGACGAGCCCACCACGGGCGTCGATCCGCTGTCGCGCGCGCAGTTCTGGACGCTCATCGCGCGCATACGCGCCGGCCGCCCCGGCATGAGCGTGATCGTCGCCACCGCCTATATGGAGGAGGCGGACCGCTTCGACTGGCTGGTCGCCATGGACGCCGGGCGCGTCCTGGCCGCCGGCGCGCCGGCCGAGCTGAAGGCGCACACCGGATGCCGATCGCTCGAAGCGGCTTTTATCGCCTTGCTGCCCGAGGCGCGGCGGCGCGGCCATGCCGAGGTGGTGATCCCGCCGCTGGCCGGCACGGGCGACGCGGGTTTTGCCATCGAGGCGCAGGGCCTCAGCAAACGCTTTGGCGACTTCGTGGCCGTGGACCATGTGGATTTCAGGATCAGGCGCGGCGAGATCTTCGGCTTCCTGGGCTCCAACGGCTGCGGCAAGTCGACCACCATGAAAATGCTGACCGGCCTGCTGGCGCCCAGCGAAGGCCAGGCCCTGCTGTTCGGCCGCGCGGTCGATGCGCGCGACATGGCCACGCGCCGCCGCGTCGGCTACATGTCGCAGGCGTTTTCGCTGTACGCCGAACTCAGCGTGCGGCAGAACCTGGTGCTGCATGCGCGGCTGTTCAGCCTGCCGGAAGCCGGCATTGAAACAAGGGTCGACGAGATGCTGGGCCGCTTCGGCCTGGACGGCGTGCAGCACAGCCTGCCGGAAAACCTGCCGCTGGGCGTGCGCCAGCGCCTGTCGCTCGCGGTGGCCATGGTGCACAGCCCGGAGCTGCTGATCCTGGACGAGCCGACTTCGGGCGTGGACCCGATTGCCCGCGACCTGTTCTGGCAGCTCATGGTGGACCTGGCGCGCAAGGACCAGGTGACGATTTTCATTTCCACCCATTTCATGAATGAGGCCGCGCGCTGCGACCGCATTTCGCTGATGGACGCGGGCCGGGTGCTGGTGACCGATGCGCCGGCGGCGCTGGTGCAGGCGCGCGGCACCGCCACGCTGGAGGAGGCCTTCATCAGCTACCTCGAAGAAGCCGCGCCGGCCGCCGCAGCGGCCGCTGCCGTTGCCGTTGCCGCCCCTGAAGCACCGGCCGCGAAGGCCGCGCAAGTTGCGGACACCGCGGCGTCCCGCGCCGCGCCGCGGCAGGGCGGCTTCAGTGCCGGCCGGGCCTGGAGCTATGCCTTGCGCGAAACCCTGGAACTCCGGCGCGACCCGGTGCGCGCGACGCTGGCGCTGCTGGGCACGGCCATCCTGATGTTCATCATCGGCTACGGCATCAGCCTGGACGTGGAGAACCTGAGCTACGCGGTGCTGGACCGCGACCAGACCGTGCTCAGCCGAGCTTACGCGCTGAACCTGTCGGGCTCGCCGTATTTCATCGAGAAGGCGCCGCTTGCCGGCGAGGCCGAGCTGGACCGCCGCATGCGCGCCGGCGACATTTCGCTGGCCGTTGAAATTCCTTCGGGCTTTGCGCGCGACGTGCAACGCGGCAAGCCGGCGCAGATAGGCGCTTGGGTGGACGGCGCCATGCCCGCCCGGGCCGAAACCATACGCGGCTACATCCTGGCCATGCACCAGCTGTGGCTGGCCGATCTGTCCCTGCACCGCCTGGGCGTGGCGCCCGTGGCGGCCGGCACGGTGGAGATCCGCTTTCGCTACAACCCCGACGTCAAAAGCCTGCCGGCCATGGTGCCGGCCGTCATCCCCATGCTGCTGATGATGATTCCGGCCATGCTGGCCGCGCTGTCGGTGGTGCGCGAAAAGGAGCTCGGCTCCATAATCAACCTCTACGTCACGCCGGTCACCCGCAGCGAATTCCTGCTCGGGAAACAGCTGCCCTACATCGCCCTCGGGCTGCTCAATTTTTTCCTGATGGCGGCGCTGGCCGTGACGGTGTTCGATGTACCCATCAAGGGCAGCTTCGCCACGCTGGCGCTGGCGGCGCTGGTGTATGTGGTCTGCGCGACCGGCCTGGGCCTGCTGGTGTCCACCTTCACCCAAAGCCAGATCGCCGCGCTCTTCGTGACCATGATAGGCACCATCATTCCCTGCGTGCAGTTTGCCGGGCTGCTGAACCCGGTGTCCTCGCTCTCCGGCGCGGGGGCTTTCATAGGCCGCATTTACCCCGCCACGCATTTTTTGACCATCAGCCGCGGTGTGTTCAACAAGGGCCTGGGCGCCGCCGAACTGGCCGCCTCCTTCTGGCCGCTGCTCGCGGCGGTGCCGGTGATCCTGGGGCTGGCGGTGGTGCTCCTCAAAAAGCAGGCGCGCTGACATGGGCCTGTCTTTCCCCAACATCTTCCGCCTGGGTGTCAAGGAACTCTGGAGCCTGGCGCGCGACCCCATGATGCTGGTGCTGATCGCCTACACCTTCACCGTGTCGATCTACGTCGCGGCCACCGCCATGCCCGAAAGCCTGCACCGCGCGGCCATCGCCATCGTCGACGAGGACGCCTCGCCTCTGTCGGCGCGCATCACCGAAAGCTTCTACCTCCCGCGTTTCACCACGCCGCAGCGCGTCACGGCCGCGCAGGGCGACCGCGGCCTGGACCGCGGGGACTACACCTTCGTGCTGGCCATACCGGCGGGTTTCCAGCGAGACGTGCTGGCGGGCCGGTCGCCGGCGATACAGCTCAATGTGGATGCCACCCGCATGAGCCAGGCCTTCACCGGCAGCGGCTACATCCAGCAGATCATAGGCGGCGAGGTCAACACCTTTGTGAACCGGTACCGCGCCGAGACCGTGCTGCCGGTCGAGCTCGCCATGCGCCTGCGCTTCAACCCCAACCTGGACCAGTCCTGGTTCGGCTCGCTCATGGAAATCATCAACAACGTGACCATGTTGTCCATCATCCTGACCGGGGCGGCGCTGATACGCGAGCGCGAGCACGGAACCATCGAGCACCTGCTGGCCATGCCGGTCACGCCGGCTGAAATCATGCTGGCCAAGATATGGTCCATGGGCCTGGTGGTGCTGCTGGCCGCCGGGGTGTCGCTCACCGTCATCGTGCAGGGCGTGCTGCGGGTGCCGGTGCAGGGCTCCGTCAGCCTGTTCATGCTGGCCGCCGCGCTGCATCTTTTCGCCACCACCTGCATGGGGATCTTCCTGGCGACGCTGGCGCGCAGCATGCCGCAGTTCGGCATGCTGCTGGTGCTGGTGCTGCTGCCGCTGCAGATGCTGTCCGGCGGTGCGACGCCGCGGGAGAGCATGCCGCAGTTTGTGCAGCACATCATGCTGGTGGCGCCGACCACGCACTTCGTCTCGGCCGGCCAGGCCATCCTGTTTCGCGGCGCCGGCCTGGCGGTGGTGTGGCCGCAACTGCTGGCCATCACGGTGATAGGCCTGGTGCTGTTCGCGGCCTCGCTGGGCAGCTTTCGCAGGACTGTCGCGCAGACGACCTGAGTTTCGCGAGGGAAGGGCCGCGGCGCTCAGGCCCCCGCGGGGTAGCCGACAGTCTGCGACAGCAGGACCTGCTGGTCGTGCGTCAGGCCCAGCGCATCGGCGATGGCCGCGCCGTCTATCCACGCGCGTATCACCGCGCCCAGGCCGCTGCCGGCGGCGTAGAGGTAAACGTTTTGCGCCATGGCCCCGGCCGCGACGTGGGCGTAGGCCTCGCGACGGCCGGCGGGGATAAAGCGCATGCGCGCATGGTCGGCGACATAGACCAGGTCCAGCGGCGCATCGTCGACGAAGTCCTGGTAGCCGGTGATGCGCCTCAAGTCTGCGCCCGCGGCCAGCTGCAGCTCATGCCTGGCGGCGTCGTAGCGGTAGGCGCCGGCCGGCAGGGCCGCGAAAATATCGATTTCATGCGCGCCCAGCGCCGAAGGCGCCGTGCGCCCACCGTCGTCGCGGTTGACACCCCCGGCCGCCCACAACAGGTTGGACAGCTGTCGCAGCGGCAGCTCATCCGGCGAGTAATCGCGACGGGAGCGGCGCGCAGCCAGGGCTTCCATCAGCGGCAGGCCGCCCTGCCTGTCGGGCGGCGGCAGGGTGATCACGGCGGCCGCGTCGCCCAGCGCGGGCTGCGGCCGCAGCTTGCCCATCAGGCCGAGGGCGAATTTTCCTAGGGTTGTCATGGCGTTTCTCCTGAAGGTGTTTACACGGTCACGGGCTCAGGCCTGCTTGGTCATGTAGCCCATCCACGGCCAGTAGGTCAGCGCAAAAATCACCAGCAGCGCCGCCGCCGCCAGGGTGATGACCAGGCCGGTGCGGACAAAATCGCGCGCGTCGAAGGTGTCGGTGCCGTAGGCGATCATGTTCTGGGGCGCGTTGACCGGCAAGATGAAGCCGAAGCTCACGACGAACTGCAGCAGCATGGTCATGCCGACCACATTGATGCCCGGCGTTTGTACGGCCAGCAGCACGCTGATGATGATGGGCACCATGGTGGAGGCCAGCGCCGTGGCGCTCGCGAAGCCGAGGTGGATCACGATAAGGAACAGCGACAGCAGCATCAGGATCGCGAAGGCGCCGGCCTGCTGCAGCCCGAGGTGCAGCACGATCAGGTTGGCCAGCCAGCCGGCGGCATTGGTCTTCAGCAGGGCGGTTCCCACACTGATGCCCACCGCGAACAGCAGGACCGTGCCCCACGGAAAACCGCGCTGCGACTCCTTCCAGTCCATCACGCCCAGGCGCGGCAGCAGCATCAGCGCGATGGCGGCGATGGTGGTGGAGGAGGTGTCGAAGTCGTGCAGCACTTTTTCGGTGGCCCAGAAACCCAGCAACACCAGCACGATGGCCAGCAGCTTCCACTGCCGGCCCGTCATCGGCCCCAGCGCCTCGAGCTGCTCGCGTATCGTGGCCCGGCCGCCCGCGATTTCCTTCATCTCGGGCTTCATCATGCGGGTCATGATGAAATAGAGCGCGATGCTCAGGAGGGCCGAGAACGGCGCGCCGGCCACAAACCATTGCGCCCACGTGATGCCGGCGCCGAACTGCTTTTCAATAAAGCCGATCGCCACCATGTTCTGCGCGGCCGCGGTCTTGATGCCGATGTTCCAGACGCTGGCGGTCTGAGCCGCGGTGATGACCAGCAGGCCGGCAAAGCGGCTTCGCTTGTCAACCTTGAAGGCGAGGATGAAGCCCATCATGATGGGCACCAGGCAGGCCACGCGCGCCGTGGTGCTGGGCACGACGAAGGACAGCAGGAAGCCGGTGGCCATGGCGCCGATCACGATGTGGTTGGTGCCGGCGTCCACCTTGGACAGCACCTTCAGGGCAATGCGCCTGTCCAGCCCGGTGGCCGACATGGCGGCGGCGATGAAGCAGGCCGCCGCCACCAGCGCCACCGCGCTGTTGGAAAACCCGGACAGGGCCAGGCTGAGCGCCGCCGCGGTGCCCATGGCGGGCCCGCCCGGCCTGGCCGCATCGGGCGCCCAGGCCAGCAGGAAGATCATCAGCGCGCCTATCACCACCGAACTCACCGCGTAGTCGAGCGCCTCGGTCATCCAGACAATCACCGCGAAGGCCAGGATGGCCAGCATCAGCTGGCCGGAGCGCGGCAGGCCTTCAAGCGCGGGCATCCACGCAATCGCCAGCAAGGCGGCAAGCGCGGCGGCCAGGCCGGCGCGCTTCACGAGGCCGCCGCCGGCACTGGCGGGCAGTGGCGCAGCGGGCAGGGGAGCGGGTACTGAGTTCATGCAATCTCCTTGGGTTTACCCGTGGGTTTCAGGCGGGGGGCCTTGCCCGCGCTGAGCTGGCGCACCGCACGGGCCAGCAGGGGCGCCATGCGGATGGCGTTGGATGGGTGGGCGATCGTGTCGCAGCTCAACACGCGCGACGCGCCGCCTTCAAGCAGTCGGCGCTGGGTTTCACCGTCAAACAGCGCGTGCACGGTGATGCACACGGGCGCGCCCAGCCCGGCTTTGACCAGCAGGCGCGTCGCGGCGAGCATGGTTTCACCCGTGGACACAATGTCGTCGAGCAGCACCGGCACGCGCCCCGGCCAGCGTTCGCGGCTTGCCAGCCTGACGCCCACGTCGCGGTCGCCGCGCCGTGTCTTGCGCAGCACGGTCCAGGGCGCGCCGGCCAGCCCGGCGACTTCGGCGACCCACTGCGCGCTTTCCGCGTCCGGCCCTATCAGCCAGGGCGACGCGACATGGCCGCGCAGCCAGCGGGCAATCAGGGGGGCGGCCGGCACGACCTGCGTGCGGAGGGAATAGATCTCGCCCAGGCTGTGCACGCGGTGCAGGTGCGGGTCGACGGTCACCAGGAAGTCCAGCGATGCGGACAGCAGCCGCGCATAACTGCGCGAGGTGACGGCTTCGCCGGGGTGAAAGCGCTTGTCCTGCCGCATGTAGGCCAGGTAGGGTGCCACCAGGCCGACCTGTGAGGCGCCCAGTTCGCGCGCCGCGTCCGCCGCAAAAATCAGGGGCAGGGTCTTGGCGTCCGGCTGGTCCAGGCTGCCGGCCAGCAGGGCGCAGCAGCCCTCGACCGCGGCGTCTATGCGCACGCCGGTTTCGCCGTCGGGATAGTGGTGCAGCGCCAGCTCGCTCCAGCCGCAGCGCAGGCTGCGCGCAAGCGCCGCGGCCAGTGGCGCGCCGCCGGGCAGGGCGATGACCACCATCGGCTCACGCTTCACCGCGCGTCCTCCATCACATGCACCGCCTCGGCCTGCGCGGTGGCGTATTCCAGCGCATAGGCCAGCTCGCCCGGTGAGGCCGCGTGCAGCGTGAACAAGGGCTGGCCGCGCTCCACGACCGTGCCCAGCTGCACATGCATGGCTATGCCGGCGCAGGCCGAGGTAGGCGCCCCCGCGAGTTTGGCGATGCGGGCCAGGCGCCGGTTGTCGATGGCGATCACGGTGCCGGCGCGCAGCGAGGGCACGGGCTGGCGGCAAGGGGCGACGGGCGGCTCGCGCAGGCCGCCCTGGGCTTCGCAAATCTCCTGGAATTTTTTCCAGGCACGCCCGTCCTCCAGTACGGCGGTGGCCAGCGCAATGCCGCCGCCGGCCGGCGCCGCGCCGCCGAATTCCAGAATCTGCCCGGCCAGGTGCAGCGAGCGCTGCGCCAGGTCGGCGGGCGCCCCGTCGTCGCGGCGCAGCACCGCCAGCACGTCGCGCGCCTCCAGCGCGGGCCCTATGCCGCGGCCCACGGGCGCCACGCCGTCGGTCTGCACCACGCGCATGTGCAGGCCCAGCGCATGGCCGACCTGTTCGAGCTGCCGGGCAAGCTGGTTCGCGGCATGCGCGCTACGGACCTTGGCGGTCAGCCCGACGGGCATGTCGATCAATACATGCGTGGCGCCGGCCGCCGCTTTCTTCGACAGGATGGACGCCACAAGCTGCCCCTGGCTGTCGAGGTCCAGCGGGCGCTCGACGCGGATCAGGACATCGTCAGCCGGGCTGAGCCGCACGGAGCCGCCCCAGACGATGCAGCCGCCGGTGCGCTCGACCACGCGGCGTATCTGCGCCACGTCCAGGTCCACCGGCGCCAGCGTCTCCATGGTGTCGGCCGTGCCGGCCGGCGAGGTGATGGCGCGCGACGAGGTCTTGGGCATGCGCAGCCCGCAGGCCGCGATGATGGGCACGATGACCATGGTGGTCCGGTTGCCGGGCAGGCCGCCCACGCAATGCTTGTCCATCACCAGGCCATCGCCCCACTGCATGCGTTCGCCGGCATTGACCATGGCGCGCGTGAGCGCGATGGTTTCATCCATGTCCAGGTGCTCGCCCGCGCAGGCCGTGACGAAGGCCGCCAGCTGCAGGTCCGAGTAGCGGCCCGCCGCCAC
>NZ_AKIV01000021.1 GCF_000282655.1 Polaromonas sp. CF318 | reverse complement strand
GTCCGGCAGGCGGCCGCCGACAGCGGCAAGGATCCGGACGACGGCCAGCGCCTGGAGGCGCTCAAGGAGCGGCTGGACAACATGATCGAGTCCAGCCCGGTGCTCAGGCAGTTCCGGCCCCAGCTGCTGATCGACATCACGCCCGAAGGCCTGCGCATCCAGATCGTGGACAGCAGCAACCGGCCGATGTTCGACCGCTCCAGCGCCGTGGTGGTGGCCTATATGCGCAGCATCCTGCGCGAGATCGCCCCGGTGCTCAACGAGCAGCCCAACAAGCTCACGCTGTCCGGCCACACCGACGCCACCGTGTACTCGCAGGGCGACAAGTCCTACAGCAACTGGGAGCTGTCGGCCGACCGCGCCAATGCCTCGCGGCGCGAGCTGGTGGCCGGCGGCATGCAGGACGGCAAGATCCTGCGCGTCATGGGCGTCTCGTCCAGCGTGCACCTGAACAACGACGACCCTTACGCGGCGGTCAACCGGCGCATCAGCATCCTGGTGCTGAACAAGCGCGCCCAGGCCGACATCGAAAGCGGCAATGCCGCGACCGCCAGCGCGCCCTTGCTCGCGGTGGGCAAGGGCGCGAGGGCCGCCGGCGGCGCCGGCCCCGCGATCAAGCCGGTCGGCGCGCCGCAGGCGCTGAACCCCAGCCCCGCCAAACCTGAAAGCCGGACCTGATGCACAAAAAAACCATCCTGGTGGTCGACGACTCGGCCGTGATGCGCCACCTCAACTCCGCCGTCCTCGAAGAGGGCGGCTACCAGGTGCTGCTGGCCGGCGACGGCCAGGCCGCGCTGGCGCAAATCGTGGACACCCCCGTGGACCTGGTGCTGACCGACTGGACCATGATCCCCATGGACGGCGGCGAGCTCACGCGCCGGCTGCGCGCGCGGCCCGATTCCGCGGCCCTGCCCATCCTGGTGCTCAGCACCCTCAGCAACGAGGCCAGCAAGGCCGACGCGCGGCAGGCCGGCGCCACCGGCTGGCTGTGCAAACCGATAGAGCCCGAAACGCTGCTGGCCGTGGTGGGCAGCCTGATGAACCCGGCGCGGGCCTGAGGCCGGCGCGGCGCCCTACAAGAGAAACCTTCCCCTATGGACATCACCCAGTTCTACCAGACATTTTTTGAAGAGGCCGACGAGCTGCTGGCCGAGATGGAGCAGCTGTTCCTGGGCCTGGACCTGGAGGCGCCCGACGGCGAACACCTCAACGCGGTGTTCCGCGCCGCGCATTCCATCAAGGGCGGCGCGGCCACCTTTGGTTTTGTCGCGCTGACCGATACCACCCACCTGCTGGAAAACCTGCTGGACCGGGCGCGCCACGGCGAGCTCAAACTCAATACCAAGATGATGGATGCCTTTCTGGAGACCAAGGACGTGTTGCAAAAACAATTGAGCGCATACAGGGCCGGCGCCGAGCCCGAGGCCGGCATGGTGGCCGAGATCTGCGCGGTGCTGCAGCAGCTCGCGCTGGAGGCCGGCGCAACGCCGCCCGCGCCGCCTGTTGTTGCCGCGCCTCCGGCGCCCGTGACCGCGCCGCAGGCGGAACCGGTTGCCGAGGCCGGCCCCGCACCGGAACGGACCCTGAAGGTGCGCTTTTCCAAAGTGTCGGAGAACGACTGCAAGCTGCTCAGCGAGGAGATGGCCAACCTGGGCCAGGTGACGGCGCAGACCCAGGAAGAGGGCAGCCTGACGATCTGGCTCAAGACCGGCTGCGACGGCAACGACGTGATCGCGGTCTGCTGCTTCATCATCGAGGCCGAGCAGATCGACATCCGCGAGGAGGGTGCGCCCGCCGCGCCAGCCCAACCGGTGGAAGCGCGGCAAGCCGAAGCGGCCCATGAAGCCGCCGCTCCGCAGGCGGCAAGCCCCTCCGCGCCCGCCGCCGCAAGCGCGCCGGCGGTGGCCGCTGCCGCCGCCGTACAGAACAAGGAGTCGAGTTCGATACGCGTGGACGTCGAAAAAGTCGACCAGATCATCAACCTGGTCGGCGAGCTGGTGATCACCCAGTCCATGCTGACGCAGACCGCCTCGCTGCTGGACCCGGTGGTGCACGAGCGCCTGCTCAGCGGCATGGGCCACCTGGAGCGCAATGCGCGCGACCTGCAGGAGTCCGTCATGTCCATACGCATGATGCCTATGGACTATGTGTTCAGCCGCTTCCCGCGCCTGATCCGCGACCTCTCGGCCAAGCTCGGCAAGCAGGTGCAGCTGGTCACGGTCGGCAAGGAAACCGAGCTCGACAAAAGCCTGATCGAGCGCATCATCGACCCCATCACCCACCTGGTGCGCAACAGCCTGGACCACGGCATCGAAGGCCCGGAGCGCCGCGCCTACGCCGGCAAGGACCCGGTGGGCCGGCTGACGTTGTCAGCCCAGCACCAGGGCGGCAGCATCGTGATCGAGGTCAAGGACGACGGCGGCGGCCTGGTCCGCGAAAAAATCCTGGCCAAGGCGCTGCAGCAGGGCATGCCGGTCAGCGAGTCCATGCCGGACGAGGACGTCTGGCAGCTGATCTTCGCGCCGGGCTTTTCCACCGCCGAAGCGGTCACCGACGTGTCGGGCCGCGGCGTCGGCATGGACGTGGTCAAGCGCAACATCCATGAAATGGGCGGCCATGTGGAGATCGCCTCCGTCCAGGGCAAGGGCACGACCATACGCATCGTGCTGCCGCTGACGCTGGCCATCCTCAACGGCATGTCGGTCAAGGTCGGCGAGGAGGTCTACATCCTGCCGCTGAATTACGTCATCGAATCGCTGCAGCCGCTGGACAAGGATGTGCACTCCATCACCGCCGACGAGCACGTCATGCACGTGCGCGGCGAATACCTGGCCCTGCTCGAGCTGCACAAGCTCTTCGACGTGGCCGGCGCGGTGCGTGTGCCCACCCAGGGCATCGCCGTCATCGTGCAGGCCGAGGGCACGCGCTTCGCGCTGCTGGTCGACCAACTCGTGGGCCAGCACCAGGTCGTGGTGAAGAACCTGGAAACCAATTACCGCAAGGTGCCCGGCATTTCAGGCGCGACCATCCTGGGCGACGGCAATGTCGCGCTCATCATCGACGTGGCGGCGGTGCAGCGCGCCAACCGCGACAAGGCGGCCCAGCGCGGCCAGGCGCGCCCTGCGCTGGTGGCAGCCGCAGCCGCGGCCGCATCGCGTGCGCTTGAGGTGGCCATGGCGGCGTAGAGATTCATCCGCAGATTACGCAGATTTACGCAGATTGAAACCCGGATTTTTTCCTTGAAGACTTCAGCTCGTTTTCGTTGCCGGACACACGGTTTTTCATCGTGATGGTCTTTATCTGCGTAAATCTGCGTAATCTGCGGATATGGATGCACTCGCAGGCGACTCGGGTGATCAATTTTTGGGCATCCGGCGGCGCGCCAGCGCCGGCGCGGCTTCGCGGGCGGATGAAAAGATTTATCCACAGGGTAACCCACAGCAACTGAGGGTAAGTTTTTGCGCGCGCGGGGCAAAACTTGAACCTTGGGGGCAGGATTTTGTATGCCTGTGTATCCGGCCGGCCCGTGGATACAGCCGCATGCCATAAGGCGGCTGGGGCGACACAGCGCGGATACCTCCGGGCGGTTCAATCGCGGCATGAGCTTCCTCATCCTTGCCTTTGCCGCCGGTGTGCTGACCATCGTCAGCCCCTGCATTCTTCCGGTCCTGCCCTTTGTTCTGGCGCGCGCCGGCAAGCCCTTTCTGCGCAACGGCCTGCCCATGCTGCTGGGCATGGCCCTGGCTTTCACCGCGGTGGCCACGCTGGCCGCCGTCGGCGGCGGTTGGGCGGTGCAGGCTAACGAATATGGGCGTATCGCGGCATTGGGTTTGCTGGCCTTGTTTGCGCTGACCTTGCTGTTTCCGGAACTGGCCGACCGGCTGGCCCGGCCGCTGGTGGCGCTGGGCGCGCGCATGGCCTCTTCCGGTGAAGGCGGCGAAGGCGGAAACCCTTCGCTGCTGTCCTCGCTGGTGCTGGGCGCGGCCACCGGTTTGCTGTGGGCGCCCTGCGCGGGCCCGGTGCTGGGCCTGATCCTCACCGGCGCCGCCATCCAGGGCGCGAACGCGGGCACTTCCCTGCTGCTGCTGGCCTATGCGGGCGGCGCGGCCGTCTCGCTGGCGTTGTCGCTGCTGGTGGGCGGGCGTGTGTATGCGCTGCTGCGGCGTTCGCTGGGCATCAGCCGATGGGCCAGGCGCGCCATGGGCGCGGCGGTGCTGGCCGGTGTGGCGCTGATCGCCACGGGGCTGGACACCGGGCTTTTGAGCCGGCTGTCGCTGGGCAGCACCTCAAAAATTGAGCAGACGCTGATCAATGTCTTCCAGGCGCAGGCGCCGGGGGATGGGCCAATGGCCGCGGCGAACGCCATGCCGCTCACCGCCGCAAAAGCGGAGGCTGCGCCCATACCTGCATCCACACCCACAGCCTGGCAGGACAGCACCTTTGCGCCGCTGGCCGGCGCCACCGGCTGGGTCAACACGGCGCCGCTGGCCGGGGCTGACCTGCGCGGCAAGGTGGTGCTGGTCGATTTCTGGACTTACTCGTGCATCAACTGCCTGCGCACCCTGCCTTACATCCGCGCCTGGGCCGACAAATACCGCGAGGCCGGCCTGGTCGTGCTCGGCGTTCATTCGCCGGAGTTCGCGTTTGAAAAAAACGAAAGCAATGTGCGCAGGGCCGTCAAGGACTTGGGGCTGGCTTATCCCGTCGCCATCGACAGCCGGCACGCGATCTGGCGCGGCTTCGAGAACCAGGCCTGGCCCGCGCTGTACTTTGTCGACGCCCAGGGCAGGGTGCGCCACCATGTGTTTGGCGAAGGGCAGTACGAGGCTTCCGAACGCCTGATCCAGAAACTGCTGGCTGAAAGAAACGGCGGGGGCGTGCGCGATGCGGGCTTGGTGGCCGTGCAGGGCGAGGGCGTGCAGGCGGCGCCCGGCAACCGGGTTCTCTCCGGCGAAACCTATGTGGGCCATGAGCGCGCGGTGAACTTTGTACCCGCCGGCGGCCTGCGGGCCGACAGCGCGCAGCGCTACGAGCCGGCCGCGAACCTGTCGCTCAACCACTGGACCCTGGGCGGGCAGTGGCTGGTGGAAGCCGAGCGCGCCGCCGCGGCACAGGCCGGCGCGCGCCTGGCCTACCGCTTTCGCGCGCGCGACCTGCACCTGGTGCTGGGCCGCGATGCCGGCGCGGCGCCGGTGCGCTTTCGTGTGCGGGTCGACGGCAAGCCACCGGCCCAAAACCACGGCACCGACATCGCGGCGGACGGTAGCGGCGTGATTGATGCGCACCGGCTCTACCAGCTGGTCAGGCTGCCGGCCTCGGCGGGCGACCATTTGTTCGAGATCGAGTTCCTGGACCCCGGCGCGCATGTCTATGCCTTTACCTTTGGCTGAACCCATTTCACCAGCATGAAAAAGCTCTGGATGGCCTTGACGTTTTTGGCGGGTGGTTTGGCGCATGAGCTGCGCAACCCGCTTGCTTGCCAATGCATCAATTCCCGACCGGCAATCGTGTGGCGCTCGGGCCGTGAGCAAAGCTGAGCGCCTGGTTGGTGAAGATGGCGAAGGGATTTGTACCGCAGTGTGTCTGGCTGCCAGGCGCGTACAGAACATTGCGTTGTTGAGATGTTGCCGACATGCGGGGACCTTTTAATCCACAGATTACGCAGATTGACGCAGATTTAAGAAAGGCGCGCATTCGAGATTTCACCCCATTCCATACGCTGGCCCGTGACTTTGCATCACGTTTTTTTAACTGCTTTCATCTGCGTAAATCTGCGAAATCTGCGGATAACAATTTCTTCAACCTCCAAAAGGAAAACACCATGACCGCCATCAACCCTCTCGACAAAGTCCTCTACACCGGCAGGACCCACACCACCGGCGGGCGCAACGGGGAAGCCCGCAGCGCCGACGGCCGCCTGGACATCAAGCTCTCCCCGCCCGGCAGCGCCGGCCAGGGCACCAACCCCGAGCAACTGTTCGCGGCAGGCTGGTCGGCCTGCTTTATAGGCGCGATGGGCCGCGCCGCCGCCGCGCAGAAGGTCAGCCTGCCTGCCGGCGTGGCCGTCGATGCCGAGGTGGACCTGGGCACGGCCGGTGAGGCCTTCTTTCTGCAGGCGCGCCTCAACGTCCTCCTTCCAGGCCTGGACAGCGCGACGGCGCGTGCCATCGTGGATGCGGCCCACCAGCTGTGCCCTTACTCCAAGGCCACACGCGGCAATATCGATGTGGAGATCAACCTGGTTTAAACCTGTAGACCGCACACGGCCAAGCCGGCCTGCCCATCACCTGGGCGGGCCGGCTTTTTTGATGTCAGGGTTCAAGGGGCGAAGCGGCCGGCATCACCAGACGCGCGGCCAGCCCGCCGCCAGTGCGGTTGGCCAGGCTCAGTCGCGCGCCTATGGAGGCGGCCAGCTGCTGCGCGATGGCCAGGCCCAGGCCGGTGCCGCCGGTATCGCGGTTCCTGGAACTTTCCACGCGGTAAAAAGGCTGCAGCACTGCCTCGAGCTCGGATTCGGGGATGCCGGGACCGCGGTCGAGCACGCAGATCTCTATGCCCTGATCGGCATCGATGCGCACGGCCAGTTCCACCTCGGTGCCGAATTTGAGCGCGTTGTCGGTGAGGTTGGTCAGGATGCGGCGCAGCGCCAACGGCCGGCTCATCACCGGGTGGCCGACCTGGCCGCTCACCGTGATGGATTTGCCGGCGTCTTCGTAATCGCAGCGCAGCGTGTCCAGCAGGGCATCAAGGTCCACCCTGCGTGGGGCCTCGTCGGCGCCATGCAGGCTGCGCGCATAGGTCAGCGCCTCGCGCACCAGGGCCACCATTTCATCGAGGTCGTGCTGCAGCTTGCCGCGCTGTTCTTCGTCGTCCATCAGGTCGGTGCGCAGGCGCATGCGCGTGATGGGCGTCTGCAGGTCGTGCGAGATGGCGGCGAGGATTTGCGTGCGCTCGGCCAGGTAGCCGGCGATGCGCCGCTGCATGGCGTTGAAGGCGCTGGAGGCGCGCGCCACCTCGGTCGGGCCGCCCTCGGGCAGGGTCGTGCCTTTGAGGTCGGGGCCCAGCGCGTCGGCCGCATGGGCCAGCCGCCGCAGCGGCTGGGTCGCGATGCGCACCGCAAAAAAAGCGCAGATGGCCAGCAGCGAGAGCTGCAACATCAGCAGCGCCGGCAGCCAGGGCGAGATCGGCGTGGCCGCGGCCCAGAGGTTGATGGTCAGTGGCGCGCCGTCACTCAGGCGCAGGTGGATGTGCACGCGCTTGGTGTCGCCGGGAATCGCATTGACCGTGACCTGGTAGCGCTTGTCCACCGCATGGGCGATCGATGCGCTCACGCGCGCGACGATCTCGTTGTCGCCGCCCTGCTCGGTGATGCCACCGTCCAGCTGGTAGCGGTAGTTCTTGCGGTCTATCAGCGGCAGCCAGTTGGGGCGCTCGGCCGGCGGCACCCGGTCCAGGATGGCGACGGAGCTGGTAATGTCTTTTTCGAGGTTGTCCAGCATCAGGTCGCGGCCCACCAGGCCACGCTCATACATCACCAGCAGGTAGGACATGGCCTGGGCCGCCAGTATGCCCAGCAGCAGGATCAGCATCAGCCGCGCGAACAGGCTGTGCGGCCAGCGCGGGCGGGCCTGCGTCATGCGGCCCCCGGCCGGCCCTGCACCGCGGCACTGAACACATAACCCTCGCTGCGCACCGTCTTGATGTAGCGCGGCTCGCGCGCCCCGTCACCCAGGCGCTGGCGCAGCCGGCTCACCAGCAGGTCGATGGAGCGCTCGAACAGTTCGGCGTCGCGCCCCTGCGTGAGGTTGAGCAACTGGTCGCGGTTGAGCACGCGCTGCGGGTGGTCCAGGAAGACGCGCAGCAGCCGGTATTCGGCGCCGCTGAGCGGCACCAGCGTGCCGCTGGCGTCCAGCAGGTGGCGGCCCGTGGTGTCGAGCTGCCAGTCGCCGAAGCTCAGCAGGTGGGAGCTTTCCTCTACCTGCAGGTTCGGCGGCAGCATGCGCGTGCGGCGCAGCACCGAGCGTATGCGCGCCAGCAGCTCGCGTGCCGCGAAAGGCTTGGCCAGGTAGTCGTCGGCGCCCATCTCCAGGCCCAGGATGCGGTCAGCCTCCTCGTTGCGCGCGGTCAGCATCAATATGGGAAGGGCCTTGTGCTTGCCGGCGCGCAGGTCGCGGCACAAGGTGAGGCCGTCCTCGCCGGGCAGCATGAGGTCCAGCACGATGAGGTCGACCGCCGCGCTCTCCAGCGCCGCGCGCATGTGCCGGCCCGACTCCGCCTTGGTCACGCGCAGGCCGTTTTTTTCAAGGTAGCTGCCCAGCAGTTCCCGGATCTCGCGGTCGTCGTCAACAATGAGGATGTGGTCTGGCTGCTGCATGGCTCGTCCTGGAAAAGTCCCAACCCCGGCATTGTGCCCCCAGGCCGGGTTGGGGTGGACCTCACTGGGCCAGCAAAGTCTGTATGGTTTTTTCGGTCTCAGCGTAGCGCCCCTCACCGAAGTGGCTGTAGACAACATGGCCCGTTTTGTCGACCAGGTAGACAGCCGGCCAGTAGTTGTTGCTGAAGGCGCGCCAGGTGGCGTAGCTGTTGTCCTGCGCCACGGCATGCTGTATACCCAGGCGCTCGATCGCGGCCTTCACGTTCTTTGTCGATTTTTCGTACGCGAACTCCGGCGTGTGCACGCCCACCGTCACTAGGCCCTTGTCCTTGTACTTCTCATGCCAGGACTTCACGGCCGGCAGGTGGTTCAGGCAGTTGATGCAGGTGTAGGTCCAGAAGTCGACCAGCACTACCTTGCCCCGCAAGTCGGCCATGCGCAGCGGCGCCGAATTGAGCCAGGTGTCTATGCCCGCGAACTCAGGTGCCGCCGCCGGCGCGCGGCCCAGCGAAAAGAAAGCCGAGGCATCAGGCATGGCAAAGGCGGCGGCTGTGGCGGCGGCAGCGGTGGCCAGAAATTGGCGGCGAGCGGTCATGGTCGACTCCTTGGGGTGAGTGGGGTGGAAGGCAGCGCCGGGGAAAGCCGCTGCCCATGCAGGCATTGGAATGCCGCAAGGTATCCCCGGTGTGTCCTGCCCAGGCTGGTGCGCATGACCGGGTATCGGGGGGGTGCTTGGATACAGTGGAATACAAAAAGGCCGACTCGCAACCGGCAGGGAGGACTCCCTGGGCGCTCAGAGGGCCCGCGACGCTTTTAACAAGCCGTCGGCGAGAAGTTCGATTTCCTCGCGCATGGCAAGGCGTTCCAGCCACCCAGGAGGAATGGAGCGGATGCCGTAGTGGGCGCCGGCTATTTGCCCGCAAATGGCGGCGGTCGTATCGGCGTCGTCACCCAGGTTCGCCGCCGCCAGGATGGCCTCCTCAAAAGACGCAGTATGGGCAAAGCACCAAAGGGCGGCCTCCAGCGCCTCAACGCAATAGCCGGATCCTTTGATTGCTTCCCGCGGCTTATTGATGAATTTCGCCGCGGCAATCGCGGCCACCTTGGCGGACAGGGGCTCGGGTACTGTGGTTGCAAGAATGGCTTCTTTGGTGGCACCGATCAATGCGGCTCGAAGCTGCAGGCCAAACAGGCGTGAGCACTCTATGGCTTCCTGCGCGCCATGCGTTGTGCGCGTGCTTTCGCCGGCAAAGCGAAAAGTATCGGCTTCGCTCTGACGGTAAAACATGGGAATAGGCGCCAGCCGCATCAAGGCGCCGTTTCCGGCCGTTCGGGGGTCGGATTGGCCGGCGAAAGGGTCCTTGGTCAGAAGGTAGCGATTGAGCGCGGTAGCCACCGTGATGCCTATGTCGAAACACCTGCCGTTGCTGCTCATGTATCCGATGCTGCGCCAATTGCAGTACCGGTTCATTTGGTCCGTAGGGTTGAAGCCATGGCAGTGCACAAGGCTCGCCGCCAGGCACAAGGCCATCGAGGTATCGTCAGTCCACTCGCCGGGCCGCAGGTCGAACGGGCCGCCGCCGCCCATGTCCGTGACCGCCTCGAAGCTGCCCCTGGACATGAACTCCACGGTCGTTCCTACGGCATCGCCGCAGGCCAACCCCAGCAAACAGGCTTGATAGCGCTCCCAGTCTTCCATTGAATGATTCTCCATGCCCAGTTTCTTTCTCCATTTGCCATTTTCCCTGATTGGTTGTATTATGCAACTCTATAGGTTGTTTAAAACAACCTATTTCTGAAAAATAACAATAAAAGGAAAATCATGACATCACAACACCTTACCGCGGCCAGCAAGTTTCTGAGCCTGGTGCTGCGGCACAAACCGTCCACCATAGGGCTTGAACTTGACGCCGCCGGTTGGGCTCGCATCGACGAACTGCTGGCCAGGGCCGCTTCGGCCGGGCACGCTCTTTCCCGCGCCTTGCTCGAAGAGGTCGTCGAAACCAGTGATAAAAAGCGCTTCGCCTTCAGCGAAGACGGCTTGCGCATCCGCGCCAACCAGGGCCACTCCGTCGATGTCGAACTGGGCCTGTCGCCGGTGGCGCCGCCGGCGAGGCTTTATCACGGCACCGCATCGCGTTTTCTCGAAGCGATACTGGCGGAAGGCCTGAGCAAACGCCAGCGCCATCATGTGCACCTGAGCGAAAGCAGCGAAACCGCCACCGCCGTGGGCGGGCGGTATGGCCAGCCCGTCTTGCTCCTCGTGGACAGCGGGCGCATGTCGGCGGAGGGCTATCTGTTCTTCCGGTCCGACAACAATGTGTGGCTGACCGACCACGTGCCGCCGGTTTACCTCAGCGTCGTTAAGGCCGGGAGCCTTGGGTGAAGCTGGCTACCGGCTTCGCCTTCACCCTTAACTCCGGGGACTGAAGGTCCTCGGGAAATACATCACCGCGCTGCGGTCTTTCAGCCTGTAGCCCATGGCGGGCCGGGGCGAGCCGACGTCCAGGGAACCGTCCTCCTTCAAAAAATCCGCGGCCAGGGCGCGGGTGCGGAAACCGCTCTTGTCGATGGGCCGGCCCAGCACCACTTCATACATCTTCTGCAGTTGCGGCAGCGTGAACGGCTCCCGCAGGAGGAATGCCGGCAGCGAGGTGTATTCCACCTTGTTTCGCAAGCGCTCCAATGCCGCCTGCAGGATGTCGCTGTGGTCAAAGGCCAGGCGCTTGCGCGGCGACAGCTCGGCGACCGGATGCCATTTGGCAGGCTTGGCCTCGTCCTGCACCAGCTTCACGGAGTCGGCGGCCAGCAGCGCGAAGTAGGCATGCGTGGCCGACCAGCCACGCGGGTCGCGCGTTTTGCCGCCCCAGCTGCCCAGCTGTTCGAGGTAGGGGCTCCGGACCCCCGTCTTGTCGAGCAGCTTGCGCCTGGCGCAGGCTTCAAGCGAGTCGTCCTTGTCGACATCCACAAAGCCGCCCGGCAAGGCCCAGGCATTCGGGTAGGGCTCTTCAGGCCCCGCGGGGCGCTGGACCAGCAGGACCTGCAGCTGCTCGTCCAGCACCGTGAAGATCACGATGTCCACGGTGGTTAGCGGTCGCTCAAAGCTCAGGGTGCTCTTTTTGGTGGCCATGTTTGCCTTCCTGTTTGACAAATTCCAATTAAGTTGTATTATGCAACTCATAAATAGGTTGTTCAGTACAACCTATAGGCCATCAAGAGGATCAAGGCCATCACGCAGTTAACCAGAAGGAGAAAGCACCATGTTAGGCATCCGCTTCATCAAGTCACAGCCCACGGTTCATTTGATCCAGTTCAAAAGGGGCAAGGTGGTCCGGGAAGGCGCGGGCCAGTCTTTCTATTACTACGCACCCACCTCCACCGTGGTGGCGGTGCCCGTGGCCAGCGCCCACCACCCCTTTATGCTGACCCTGGTGACCTCCGACTTCCAGAACGTCACGGTACAGGGCCAGGTCACCTACCAGGTCAAGGCTCCCCAGCTGACGGCCCGGCTGATGGACTTTTCGCTCAAGGCCAACGGCCAGGGGTACGCGTCGGACGACCCGCTCAAGCTCGGTGACCGTGTCGGCATGCAGGTGCAGGTCATCATCCAGCAGAAAGTGCAGGCGCTGGCGCTCAAGGAGGCCTTGCTGTCCTCCGCCGAGATTGCCCGCCATGCCGAAGCCAGCCTGGGCGCGCAGCCCGAGATTGCCGCGCTGGGGCTGCAGGTTCTGGGCGTGTCCATCCTGGCCATCAAGCCGACCCCGGACATCGCCCGCGCGTTGGAGGCTGAGTCCCGCGAGGCCAACCTCAAGGCCGCCGACGACGCCATCTACCTGCGCCGCATGGCCGCGGTCCAGAACGAGCGGTCCATCCGCGAGAACGAGCTGGACACCGAAGTCGCCGTGGAAGACAAGCGCAGCCAGATCGAGGACGCCAAGATGGCCGCCAAGGCCTCGGTGATGCGCAAGGAAAACGCCCTGCGCACCGAGCAGATGGATTCGGACGTTGCGCTCGAAGAAAAGCGCAAGCTCTATGTGAACGGCCAGGCCGCCAACTCGCGCACCCTGGCCGAGGCGGAAGCCGCGCGGCTGGACGCCATCATGAAGACCTTCCAGGCGGTGGACCCGCGCACCATCCAGGCGCTGGCTTCCGCCGGCATGGACCCGGCCCAGCTGATCGCCCAGGCCTTTGGCGGCATTGCCGACAAGGCCGAAAAGATCGGCCAGCTGAACATGTCGCCCGAGCTGCTCAACTCGCTGCTGGCCGGTGCCAACGCCGGCCGGCCGGTGCAGGCGGCAGCGGCCCGCAAATAAGCGAAAGCAGGAAAGGAAAGCATCATGTCTGCAGCCGAGAACCGCAAGGTGGTGCTGGTCACGCGCCAGACCCGGCTCGAAGAGCTGGTGGCGCGCTACCAGACCCTGGGCCAGGCGCAGTTCTACCTGGAACACCTGGGCGCCGACTTCAGCGATTACCTGCGCGAGAACGAGGCCTACGCCCGCAGCCTGCGGGTGGTGGCCGAAGCGCTGCAGGCCTGGGGCCGCTACCAGATCATCGACCGCGCGCACCTGACCAACTACATCTTCGCGGCCGACGACATCGTGGTGACGCTGGGCCAGGACGGCATGGTGGCCAACACGCTGAAGTACCTCAACGGCCAGCCGCTGGTGGGCGTCAACCCTGAGCCCAAACGTTGGGACGGCGTCCTGCTTCCTTTCGAGCCTTCACAGCTCGCTTCGGTACTGCCCGGGGTTGCCGGAGACCGCCGCGCCACCTCGCTGGTCACCATGGCGGAGGCCAGGCTGTCCGACGGGCAGGTGCTGCGCGGCGTCAACGACCTGTTCATAGGCCCGAAAAGCCATACCTCGGCGCTTTACGACATCGAGTTCCGCGGCACCAAGGAGGCACAGTCGTCTTCAGGCCTGATCGTCTCGACCGGCCTGGGCTCCACGGCCTGGCTGAAAAGCATAGTCACCGGCTCCGTCGGCATTGCCAATGCCGCGGGCTATGGACACGGCGAGGGCTACGAGCCCATGCCGCGTGATACCGACCATTTGATCTTCGCGGTGCGGGAGCCCTTTGCGAGCCGGGCCACCCAGACCTCGCTGCTCTACGGCGAGATCGAGGAGACGGAGGTGCTGACGCTGCGCTCGCGCATGCCGGACAACGGAGTGATCTTCTCGGACGGCATGGAATCGGACTTCCTGCGCTTTACCGCGGGCATGGAAGCCTGCATCGGGGTTTGTGCCACCAAGGGAATCCTGGTGGAATAAGGCGGACCCGCTGCTGCGAGAATCAGCGGCATTGCCCCAATCAGTCTCAACGAATTTCAACGGAGGACAACATGAAGAAAAACATCCAGCTTCTGGTCATCGACCCGCAAAACGACTTTTGCGACCTGCCGGCCGATTGGCTGCCCGTCGATCCGGTGACGGGGCAAGCCACATCGCCGGCCCTGCCCGTGGCAGGTGCCCACGCGGACATGCTGCGCCTGGCCGGGCTGATTCGCGAAGGCGCGTCCGGCCTTTCCGCCATCGCCGTGACGCTGGATTCCCACCACAGGTTTGACATCGCCCACCCGACCTTCTGGAAGACCGGTGCCGGTGCGGCCGTGGGGCCCTTCACGCCGATTACCGCCGCGCAGGTGCGCAAGGGCGACTATCTGCCCAAAGATGCGGCCATGCTGCCCAGGGCCCTGGCCTATATCGACGAGCTGGAGCGGCGCGGCCGCTACACCTTGATGGTCTGGCCGGTGCACTGCGAAATCGGCAGCTGGGGCCACAATGTGCACCCCGCCGTGAAAGCCGCCTACAACCTCTGGGAGGACAGCCGCCTGGCCATGGTGCAAAAAATCAACAAAGGCAGCAACCCGTGGACGGAACACTACAGCGCCATGCAGGCCGAGGTGCCGGATGAGGACGACCCGGCCACCCAGCTCAACACGGCCCTGATCGCGTCGCTGGACCAGGCCGACCTGCTGATCATCGCCGGCGAAGCCAGCAGCCACTGTGTGAAAGCAACCACCGAACACATCGTCGCCAACCTGCCGTCCGGCAAGGCGGGCAAGGTGGTGTTGCTGACCGACTGCATGAGTCCCGTCGGCGGCTTCGAAGCGCAGCACAAAGCATTCCTGGACGACATGGCCAGCCGCGGTGCCGTGCTGTCGACCAGCGTGGCCGTGCTCAGTACTCTGCAAGCAAACGCCTGACCTACAAGCAATTCAAGAAAGACAACCATGCGAACTGTTGCCGGCATGACCCTCTTCTGGCGAACGAACGAGGTGTTCAGCAACTGGAGCCGGGGCGACTTCGTCGTCGATGGCCGGACTTTCAACTGCAGTGAGCAGTACATGATGTTTGCGAAGGCCATGCTGTTCGGGGATCTCTCGACCGCCGAGCTCGTCATGGCTGAGTCCAACCCTCGCAAGCAGAAGGCGCTCGGCCGGCAGGTCAAGGGTTACGTAGACGCTATCTGGCAAGTTCAAGCGGAAGACCTGATGTTCCCTGGCCTGTTTGCCAAATTCTCGCAGGATGAAGACCGCAAGGCAGCGCTTCTGGCTACCGACGGCACCCTCTTGGTCGAGGCCGCTCCCGATGACGTCATATGGGGCATCGGCCTGGAAGAATCCGACCCCCGTTGCCTTGACCCCAAACAGTGGCTGGGTCAAAACAAGCTGGGGCGCATACTCACCCGCGTCCGGGATGCCCTCAAGGCTATGCCGCCGTGAGCGGCCCCATTGAGTACCTTGCAGGCAACCGCCTGACTGCCACCTCCTTCCTTCACAAAGCCACTTATGCAACCCATCATCCAAAGCCTGCTGGACACCGACCTCTACAAGTTCACCATGTGGCAAACCATGCTGCACAAGCATCCGCAGACCGAGGCCGAATACAGCTTTGTCTGCCGCAACCAGCCGGGTTATCCCTTGAGTGAACTGTTGGGAGAGGTCAATGCGCAGCTCGACCATCTCTGCACGCTGCGCTTCCAGCCTGGGGAATTGGCCTACCTACGGGGGCTTCGCTTTATCAAAAGCGATTTCGTGGACTTTTTGCGAATCTTTGAATTCCAGCGCGAATTCATCACCGCCACGGCCGAGGGCCCCACGCTGGTGATCAAGGCCGTGGGCCCGCAGGTGCACACCATGGCCTTCGAAATTTTTGTGCTGGCCATCGTCAACGAGTTGTACTTCCGCCGCTCCGACCAGGCCGCCGCCCTGGTGGAAGGCCGCAAGCGCCTGCAGGGCAAGATTGAGATCCTGCGGGCCTTCGAGAAAGAACCCGCGCTGCGCAACCCCTTCGAGTTCTTCGATTTCGGTGTGCGGCGCCGCTTCTCGCGCGACTGGCAGACCGAAGTGGTCACCACGCTCAAGCGCGAGATTCCGCAGTACTTCAAAGGCACCTCCAACGTGCTGCTGGCCAAGGAACTCAGCCTGGTGCCGATTGGCACCATGGCCCACGAATACCTGCAAACCTACCAGGCCTTGGGCATGACTTTGCGCGACTTCCAGCGCGCCGCGCTGGAAGACTGGGTGCAGGAATACCGCGGCGACCTCGGTGTGGCGCTGACCGATGTGGTCGGCATGGACGCCTTCCTCGCGGACTTCGACCTCTACTTCGCCAAGCTGTTTGACGGCCTGCGCCACGATTCGGGCGACCCATTTGTCTGGGGTGAGAAGGCCCTGGCCCACTACGCCAAGCTGCGTGTCGACGCGCAGAACAAGCGCCTGGTGTTTTCGGACGGGCTGGACGTGCCGACCGCGCTCAAGCTCTACCGCGCGTTTGCCGCGCGCACGCAGACAGGCTTTGGCATAGGCACCAACCTGACCAACGACGTGGGGCTGACGCCGCTGAACATCGTGATGAAGCTGACCGGCGCCAATGCCAGGCCGGTGGCCAAACTCTCGGACAGCCCGGGCAAGACGCTGTGCAACGACCAGACCTTCCTGGCCTATTTGCGCCAGGTCTTCCGTTTTCCCGTTTCAACTTAAGGGCTTGAGGATCGCATGCTCAAAATCACCGCTGCCCAGCTGAACCTCACCATCGGCGACCTCTCAGGCAATGTGGCCAAGATGGTCACGGCCGCCAGCAAGGCCTGGACCGACCAGTCCGACATCGTTGTCTTTTCCGAGATGTCGCTCACGGCCTACTATCCGGGCGACATGCTGGAAGAAGAGGGCTTTATGGAGCGCGTCGACGCGGCCCTGCAGGACCTGCTGCTGGCTTCGCGCCAGATCCCGAATCTCTACTGGGTGATAGGCCTGCCCGCGCGCCGCAAAGCGCCGGGCAAGAAGCTGCGCAACTCACTGTGCGTGATCAAGGGCGGCGAAGTGCTGCTGGAGTACGCCAAGCAGCTGCTGCCCACCTACAACATCTTCGACGAGCGCCGGCACTTCGAGCCCGGCCAGGACGTCGCGAAAGTCTTGCGCATACGCGACGCCAAGGTGGGCGTGCTGATCTGTGAGGACGGGTGGAACGACGAGGGCCTGGATTACGCGATCAACCCGTTTGACCGCATGCGCGACGCCGCGCCCGACCTGGTGATCTCCATCAACGCCAGCCCGTCCAACATCGGCAAGCGCGAGCAACGCCACCAGATCTTCGGCGCCGCCAGCAAGCGCAACCAGCTGCCCATTCTTTACGTCAACCAGGTCGGTGGCCATGACCAGCTCGTCTATGACGGCGCATCGTTTGCCGTGGAGCCGCAGGCCGGTGTGGTGTTTGAAGCCGAGCGCTTTGCCGAAGACGTGACCACCCTGCGTTTTGAGAACGGGCGCTTCCTGACGCTGGCCGGGGATGAGCCCGCCGCCGTTCCGGTGGAAGGGCTGCCGACCATGGCGTTCTATCGGCGACAGATCGTGCTCGGCCTGCGGGACTATGCGCGCCGCTGTGGTTTTACCCGCGCGGTGATCGGCTCCTCGGGCGGCATTGATTCGGCGCTGACGCTGGCGCTGGCCGCCGAAGCGCTGGGCCCGTCCAATGTGACGGCCATCACCATGCCGTCGCGCTTTTCATCGGCCGGCTCGGTCGATGACTCTGAAATCCTGTGCCGCAACCTGGGTGTGGAATTGGTGCGCCATCCAATCGCCGACATCGTCAATGAGTTTTCCGGCGGCTTTGAAGCGGCTTTCGGCCAAGCCCTGCGGGGCATCGCGCTGGAGAACCTGCAGGCGCGTGCGCGCGGCACCATCCTGATGGAGTACTCGAACAGCTTCGGTCACCTGCTGCTGACCACCGGCAACAAGTCCGAGATTTCGGTAGGCTACTGCACGCTGTACGGCGACACCAACGGTGGGCTGGGCCTGATCGGCGACCTCTACAAAACCGAGGTCTTCGCCTTGGCCGGCCACCTCAATGAAGCCGCCGGCAGGGAAATCATTCCCCAGGCCATCATTGACAAAGCGCCTTCGGCGGAGCTGGCGCCCGACCAGAAGGACGTGGACAGCCTGCCACCTTACCCCGTGCTCGACGAAGTGCTCAAACTTTTGATCGAAGGCCGGCGCCTGGCCGCGTGGGAGTACGAGAAAGCCTCGGCTTTCGTCGCGCAGCTGCGCCGCGACCCGGAGAGCCTCGCGATGATGGAACGTATCCAGGGCATGATCGCCCGCAACGAGTACAAGCGCCGGCAGGCGCCCCCCATCATCCGTTTGCGTGCGCGCGCTTTCGGCTCCGGCCGCCAGATGCCGATCGCCGCCAAATTCAATTAGGTTCCCATGACATCAAGCCCCAAAAAACACGAGGTCTCGGTTTATATCGGCCGTTTCCAGATTTTCCACAACGGGCAGCTTGCCTTGCTGCGGCGCGCACTGGACGCGGCCCCGCTGTGCATCGTCGTGCTCGGCTCGGCCTGGCAGGCGCGCACGCCCAAGAACCCTTTCACCTGGCAGGAGCGCGCGGAAATGATCCGCCTGGCGCTGCCCGAGGCGGACCGGGGCCGGATCCGCTTTCTGCCGGTGCGCGACTACTACAACCAGGACCGCTGGGTGTCCGCGGTCAAGCAGGGTGTGGCCGAGCTCGCCGGCGAAAAGGCCGGTGCATCCCCTGTGCTCGTCGGACATTTCAAGGACGCGACCAGCGAGTACCTGAAACACTTCCCGGGCTGGACACTCGATGCGGTCGAAGCGCAGGGCAGGATTGACGCCAGCGCCTTGCGTGACGCTTACTTCGGCAATGCCGGCACTTCGCTGGAGCCTGCGCTGGCCGCCCTGGTGAGCCAGGCGCCGGCCAGCACCGTTGCGTTTCTTCGCACCTGGGCGGCCTTGCCCTACTTCCAGGAGCTCGCGCAGGAATGGGAAAGCCTCAGGCAGGAAAAAGCCAAATGGGCTGGATCGCCCTATGCGCCGGTGTTTGTGACGGTGGATGCGGTCGTGAAATGCAGCGGCCGGGTGCTGCTGATCCAGCGCGGGCGCTCCCCGGGCAAGGGCTTGTTCGCCGTACCCGGCGGATTCATCGAGCCACGCGAAACTGTGTACCAGTCAACCCTGCGCGAGCTCGAAGAGGAAACCCGGATGCGCCTGCTCGAAGGCGATATGAAAAACGCCCTGAAAGCGGTCCACGTGTTCGACCATCCGGACCGCAGCCTGCGCGGCCGTGTGATCACCCACGCCCACTTCTTTGACCTGGGATCGCGCCGCTTGCCCGAAGTGCAGGCAGCGGACGATGCGGCGACAGCCGAATGGGTTCCCATTGAAGACCTGAGCGGCATGGAAGACCGCTTCCATGACGATCACTTCCACATGCTGGATTTCTTCTTTTCGTTGACGGCACGGGGTTGAGGTCGCGCGAATTTGTGACATTGAGTTAGCGTTGGTTGGAATCCTGGCGAAGCACAGGCATTGGCTTGCTCTTCTTGTGTCACGCAGCGCGCTCCGCAAAATGGTGAATTCATCCTCCATTTGTAGTAGGCATCGCGGCACCCGATTCACCTGACAAACGTCACAAACTGTTCAAGCCGGGCCACGAACCCCAAAGCCAGTATCAATCACCTTGTCAAAGCCATTAGCGAGGCGTATCTTGCAAGGCAAACAAGCACCGCAGGGAGACAACGGTGATGAAGATGCCGAGCTTTCATGCCAGGTCGATTCGTGCCCACCTGTTCTGGACCTATGCCGCGCTGGTGACGGTGCTGGTGGTGGCGCTGATGGCGCTGGCGGAGCTGGCGGCGAGCCGCATCGTGTTCGACGGTGCGCAGCGCGAGTTGGAGCAGCTGGGCCGGCGCACGCAGGAGCAGTTGCTGCGTTTCCAGGAGCCGGCGCGCGCCTGGCTGGAGGCGACCGCCAACGATCCGCATGCGGGGCTGGAGGGCGACAACGATATTTCGGTGCTGCGCATGCAGATGTCCATGCAGCAGCGCTACCCGCACATAGGCTCGCTGGTGTTCGGCTATCCGGACGGCAGCTTCCAGCAAAACATGGTGCTGCGCAGCGCGCGCGACCGGGCCTGGGCCAAGTCGCTGCCGGAGGCGCGTTATGCGCAGCAGATCATCCGGGTGGACGAGCGGCAAAAACGCGTCGAGGAGTGGGTGTTTTACGACCAGCAGATGACGGCCATCGCGAGCCAGCGGCGGCCCTGGGGCGAGCGCTACGACCCGCGCGACCGCCCGTGGTACCAGGGCGCGAGCGACCTGAACCTGGGCACCTTCCAGGCGACCGATCCTTTTATGCTGAAGGTTCCGGAGGAGTTCGGCATGGCGCTGTCGCGTCCGCTCAGCGGTCCCCGGGGCGGCGTCGCGGCGGCGATGTTCACGGTAGGCGGCTTGTCGGATTTTTTGCATGCGCGCGGCGAGGAAAGCCGGGCCGAGCTGATCCTGTTTGACGGGCAGGGCCGGGTCTGGGGATGGTCGCAGGCGGACCGGCTGCGCCGTCTGCTGGAGTCGGGCACGCCGCTCAGTCTGGCGACCTTGAGCGATCCTTTGTACGGCTCGCTGCAAAAGCTGGTGACGGACGGCTCGCCGCAGGACACGCCCATCCATTCACTGGAAGGTGCGGGGGGCCAGCGCTTCGCGGCGGTGGTGATGCCGATGGAGGGGGTGTTCAGCCACAAGGCCTATGTGGCGCTGGTGTCTGACCAGAACATGTTGCTGGCGCAGGTGCGGCGCATGCGCTGGATGCTGCTGGGGGTGGGCGCGGCCGGGCTGCTGATGCTGCTGCCCATGCTGTTCTGGATGGCGAACCGGCTGGCGACGCCTTTGAAGAACCTGGTGCGTTCGGCCAAGCACATCCGCGAGTTCGAGTTCGACAGCGACATCCCGCAGGACAGCGATATTTCGGAGGTGCGGCGCCTGCAGGAATCGCTGGCGCTGGCGCGCATCGCGCTGCAGGGGTTCTCGCGCTATGTGCCGCGGCCGCTGGTGAAACATTTCATCGCGAATCGCCTGACGCCGCAGGCCGGGGTCGAGCAGCGCGAGCTGGCGGTGCTGTGCGCCGCGCTGGACGAGCACCACGCCACGGCGGTGAGCTGGTCGCCGCATGCCGATCATTATTTGCAGATCTTCGCGGTGGAGGTGGCGCAGGGCAAGGGCATGATGGACCGCTATGAAAGCTGCACGGCGGTGGCGCTGTGGAACACGCCGCTGAATGTCTCCAACCCCGCGGGTTACGCCTGTGAGGCGGCTCTGCGCGCGGTGGATGCGATGCAGGCGCTGGCCGAAGGGCTGGACGCGCCTGTGAAGCCGCCGTGCTTCGGCCTGGATTTCGGCAGTGCGACGGTGGGCAATTTCGGCACCTGGGACCACCTGACCTTCACCGCGGTGGGCGCGCCGCTGGACAACGCGCGCGCGCTGGCGCGGCAGGCGAACGCGCTGGGGCTGAGCGTGGCGGCCAGCCGCTCTGTGGCGCTGGCGGCGGCGCGCTACTTCCGCTTCCGGCTGGCGGCCACGGTGCCGCTGGGCCCGCGCGGCGAGCTGTATGAGGTATATGAACTGCTGGAGCGGATAGTGCATGAACCTGAGGCGAAACAGGATCGGGCGGGCGCGGCGATGGCGCAGGCCTAGGCCTCATGGCGCAGGTTCACCGGGCTGAAAGAGAGGTCTCCATGAACGGCGGATCATCGATGTCGACACGCAGGCACTGGTTGGGCCGGGGTGCCGGGCTGGCCTGCGCGCTCGGGGTGGGCTGCATGGCGCGCGCCCAGGCCGGCAGGCCTTTCACCATGTCCTATGGCTGGGTGCCGTGGGCGGCGGGCAATTCGCCGGTCACGCAATACATGATCAGCAAGCGGCTGATTGAGAAGCACGCGGCTGAGTTCGGCTACGACCTGACCATGGACTACCGGACCTACCCCGCGGCCGCGCCGCAGGTGGAGGCGCTGGCCGCGGGCCAGCTCGACATGGCGATGTGGGGCAATACGCCGACGATACGCGCCATCGTGGCGCAGCATCCTTTCAGCCTGGTGTCGGTGGCGGAGGGGCGGCTGCGGTTTTTGCTGTGCACACGCAAGGATTCGCCGATTCGCAATGTGCAGGACCTCAAGGGCAAGACAGTGGGAACGCTGATGGGCGCGGACCCGTACAACGCGTTCACGCAGATCCTGCGCTACGAACTGGGCAACCCGGACCCGGCCGCCCACGGCATACGCATGGTGCACCTGCCGACCCTGCCCGAGGCGGCGCAGGTGCCGGCCGGGATGGATGCGACGCTGGCCGTCTACCCGGCCTTCCTGAAGGCGCAGGCGACCGGCACGGTGGCCATCATGAATTCCTACGGCTACACGGAGAGCCATTACGACGGGCCGGAAGGCAAGGGGGCCGGCATCCTGCTGCCCTCGGTGAAGCACTCGCCCTTCTACCCCGACGGTTACTACCTGCACCGGTCCTTCCGCATCGCGCACAACAGCCTGGTGGAAAAGCACCCCAACCTGGTGCTGGCCTTTTTGCTGGCGCAGCAGGAAGCCGTGGGCGTGCTCAGCGAGACGGACCCCAGCGTGGTGTCGCAGCTGGTCAAGTCCTATTGGGGCCTGTCGCCGGCGGAGGGCGCCAAGGTGGTGCGCGACGAGGTGGTGTTCCGCCGCGGCTGGGCCTGGTCGACAGAGGGCGACGCGCTGTCCCTGCTCGCGACTTCAAAAATGATCGCCGGCGCCAGGATCATCCCCGAGCCGCTCAACTGGGCCCAGGTTAAAAGTGTGTTCGTCAAGACCGCGCCGCTGGTCAAGCTGGCTTACGACAGGCTGGGCGCGAAACCGGCGCTCGCGGAATTCCAGAGCGCCAGGGTCGGCGACCTGCGCGGCCTGCCGTCGTGGGAAATACAGCGCTGGAAGGACAGGGCTTAGCCGGGACGCTGTTCGGCCGCCTGTTCGTTCAGGTGCCCAAAAAAAGCCCCTGCAGTAGAGGTCACTGCAGGGGCTTGAACTGCTTGACAGCAGCCTTGTCTGGGATGAGAACAAGGAACGCCGGAGCGTCGTGGTCATTGTAAAAATCGTGCCGGCGTGGGCAAGCCGACAATGTGTTTCTGCGGACATTTAGTGTTGATCAGCGGAAATTCTTGCGGACGCCCGGCGCCAGAAAGCTTGCGGGGCATACATAAATAGTTGTGTTTTCCGGCAAGCATTGCCCGCGCGTAGACAAAGTCCCCTGTACATCCCGGCGTTCTCGCAGACACTGCGGCGACGCCGACCGGCTGGTGCCGCCCATGTTCCTCTTAGTCAATCCGCACCAGGCCTCGGCGAAGCAGGGGATACCTATGAGTGCCAGAGACTCTTTTGAATTCAATACCTTGCACAAAGGAATTGGTGTTCGCGTGCTGCTCGTGGAGTTTCACGAACTCGCCGTCGAGGATTTTCACAGCCGGCTGCAAATGCTGTCCGCCTCGAGGCTGATCACGCGCATAGACGCCACGCCGCTGACGGGCGCGCCGTGGATGTTCGAGACCTTCCGGCATTGTGTGGTTTTTGTGCGCCTGCGCGAGCAGCACATGAGCGCAAACCGAAGCACGGCGATGGAAGCTTTTCTGGCGCAGCTGGCGGCGTCCCGCGCCGTCACCGTCATACCCGTCACTTGCCGGCGCGCGCTCATCGACCACTTCCGCACCCAGCTCTCCCGCGTCAGCCCGATGTACCTGGGCACTTCCTTTGTGCAGGAGGATCTCCTGCATATTCTCGGTGCCTGTGCTTTTTCCAGGCCCCAGCGGCGCAGGATCTCCAGGATGGACGCTCCCCGGGAACTGAGTCTCGCTGCGCTCTGAGGCCAGGGCGGTCGCGCCCGCGTCCACACCGCTCGCCGCCGGACGTTCCGGCGGTTTTACAAATTTACCCGCCAAGCGCAAAAAAGGCGGCTTGGCAAGCTGCTTGATACCCTGTAAAGTCAATTTTAATATTTCATTAATATATTAAATATGACTAAATTTAATCCCTTTGTTTTAGGAATATTTGCCTGATTCATTCTTGCGCCCGGGAATTTTGCCGGGCCGTCATCCGTCCGGCGCCAGGTGCGCCACGGTTTCCCGTGCCGTGCTGCACGGCTGAAGAAGTAAGCTCATCACCGAACCAACACCGCAGGCTTGCACCATGAAGCAAATCAAAGTCATTGACTCCCACACCGGCGGCGAACCGACGCGCCTTGTTATTGATGGTTTTCCCGATCTGGGCAAGGGCAGCATGGCCGAGCGCCGCGCGCTGCTGGCGCAGCGGCACGACGACTGGCGGGCCGCCGCCGTGCTGGAGCCGCGCGGCAGCGATGTGGTGGTGGGCGCGTTGCTGTGCAAGCCGGTGGACCCGGCCAGCGCCGCCGGCGTGATCTTTTTCAACAACACCGGTTACCTGGGCATGTGCGGGCACGGCACCATAGGGCTGGTGGCCTCGCTGGCCTACATGGGCTTGATCAGGCCCGGCGCGCACCGCATCGAGACACCGGTCGGCACCGTCACGGCCACGCTGCATGGCGACGGCTCGGTGAGCGTGCGCAATGTGCCCGCCTGGCGGCACTTGCACCAGGTGGCCGTCGACGTGCCGGGTTACGGCACGGTGCGCGGCGACGTGGCCTGGGGCGGCAACTGGTTTTTCCTGGCGAGCGAACACGGCCAGCGCGTGGCCAGCGACAGGCTGGAGGCCCTCACCGCGTACAGCGTGTCGCTGCGCGAAGCACTGGCGGCCCAGGGCATCACGGGCGATGGCGGTGCGGAGATAGACCATATCGAGCTCTTCGCGGACGACGACGGCGGTGCGGACAGCCGCAACTTCGTCCTGTGCCCCGGCAAGGCCTACGACCGCTCGCCTTGCGGCACCGGGACCAGCGCCAAGATCGCCTGCCTGGCCGCCGACGGCAAGCTTGCGCCCGGAGAGGTCTGGCACCAGGCGAGCATCATCGGCAGCCGCTTCGAGGCCAGTTACGCCGTGGAGGACGGCCAGGTTATCCCGACCTTGCGCGGGCGCGCCCACATGAGCGCCGAGGCAACCTTGCTGATCGAGGACGGCGACCCTTTCGCCTGGGGCATACGCCTGTGAATGCCGACGTGATCGTGATAGGTGCCGGAATCGTGGGCGCGGCCTGCGCGCATGAGCTCGCGCGCGCGGGTCTCAGCGTGCTGGTGCTCGATGCCGGCTTGGGCGGCGCCACGCAAGCCGGCATGGGCCACCTGGTGGTGATGGACGACAACCCGGCGGAGCTGACGCTCAGCCATGAATCGCTGAAGCTCTGGCATGACTGGGCGCCGCGCATGAACGCCGATTGCGCCTTCGCCGCCTGCGGCACGCTGTGGCTGGCCGCCAACGATGCTGAAATGACCGTCGCCGAAAACAAGCGGCGTTGCCTGCAGGCCCACGGCGTCGCTTGCGAACTGCTGGGCGCCGCCGCGCTGGCCGCGGCTGAGCCAGCGCTGCGCCCGGGCCTGGCCGGGGCACTCAAGGTCAGCGGTGACAGTGTGGTGTATGCGCCCAATGCCGCGCGCTGGCTGCTTGCGCAGGCGCCGCGCGCCATCACTTTGGAGCAGGCGGAGGTTGCCGCCATCGAAGGATCCCGCGTGCGCCTGGCGGACGGCAGCTGGCGCAGCGCTGGCGCCGTGCTGCTGGCCGCAGGCATAGAGGCGGGCCGTCTTTGTCCCGACCTGCCGATACGCCCCAAGAAGGGCCACCTCGCGATCACCGACCGCTACCCGGGCACGGTGCACCACCAGCTGGTCGAGCTCGGCTATATCAGCAGCGCGCACCACAGCGACGGCGCATCAGTGGCCTTCAACGTGCAGCCGCGACCGACCGGCCAGTTGCTGATAGGCTCCTCGCGCCAGTTCGACACCACGGACCCGGCGGTGGAGGCGCCCATGCTTGCACGCATGCTGGGCCGCGCGCTGGACTACCTGCCGGCGCTGGCCGGCCTCAACACCGTGCGCACCTGGACGGGATTTCGCGCCGCCACGCCGGATGGCCTGCCCATCATCGGCCGCCATCCGCGCCAGCCAGGCCTGTGGCTGGCCGTGGGCCATGAAGGCCTGGGCGTGACCACGGCCCCGGCCACGGCCCGCCTGCTGGCGGCGCAGCTCACCGGCGCGGCGCCGCCCTTCGAGGCTGCGCCCTATGGCATGCAGCGTTTTCTGGCGGCCGCATGATTGCTGCGGCGAGCCGGCCCGCAAGCTGCCGCGTATCGTCGTGATGGCTGTGCATCCGCAAGCGCCGCGACCTGGCATGTTGACGGCAAGCTCCGCAACGCCGGCCCGCGCATCACGCCTCTACGTTTCTGCCCAGCGCTACCGGGAATGCCCTAGGCCGCATGCGAATTTTCAAAAAGGCACCGAGATTGCCTTCGTGCGGACAATGTTGCGCCCAATTGTTCTTGAGCGGCCTATGCTTGGTTCATCGCTTCCAGGCGACCGCCATCGACGCCCATCGATGGCAGGACATGAACCTGCTCAGCCATTCAAGGGGACAACCATCATGATGTACTTTATCGAGCTCAGTCAGTTTCTGGCGGAGGACGAAGCGGTGCTCCAGGCACTCCGGGCGCAGATGGGGCGCGACAAAGGCAAAGCCGTGCATTGGGCTGAATGGCGGGCCGATGGCTCCAACGGCCGGTCCTGCCCCGATGTGACGCTTATCAATGCGGCGCGCCTGGACTGGAGGCAACTCAAGTTGCTGGTCGATGGATGCGGCGCCGAAACCGTTGTGCTCACGGGGCGGCGGGACTCGGTGCTTTCCTTGCCGGTGCTGCCTGATGCGGCCGCATTGAACGACCTGCTGCGCTTCATGCCCAGCCGGCCGCCGGGATCGCCGCAAAAAGACCGCAACGCCCAATACCGGCCAGGCGTGTGGGTTGACACGACGCCCATGCCCTTCATGCCGGTCAAGGCGCTCTCCTGATTCGTGTTCCGTGTGAAATCAAAAAAAGCGGAAGTGCTTGCCAGTGCTTTCCGACGTTAAGGGGATAGGGATGTCTGGCGCATACATATATCAATTGTTGACGGGCTTGGGAATCGGCGAGCGCTCTGCGCTGCAAATGCTGTCCCGTGTGAAGATGACGGCCTTCGATGCCGGCGACGTCATCTGGCCCAAGGGCGGCCAGGTAGCCGCCTGGACTTATATCGTCTCCGGCTTGGTGGGCGCCAGCGTTCCTTTGCAGGAGGGCGGCTGCATCCAGGTCAATATTTACGGCCCCCGCACCTGGTTTGGCGAAGAGCCCTTGCTCAATCGTTATCACTCGTGCCTGGACTATGTGTGCCTGGCCCCGGTCCGCGCGGTGTGCGTGCCGGCAACCGACACGCTGGCGGCATTTCAGGACGAGCCGGAATTTTCCCGCTATATCGCCCTGCTGATGGCCTGGCGCAGCCGGCAGCACTCGGAAATGATCGTGCTCATGAAGCAGGGCAGCCCGCCGCTGCGGGTGGTCATGGGCCTGGCGCTGTTCGCTGAAGCGCTGTATTACAACTCGTCGCGCCCACCCACGCACGGGTTGGAAGGCACATCCGTGGAGATTCCCGTCAAGCAGACCGTCATCGCGTCTGTCTGCGGGGTGTCGCGCAGTGTCTTCTCCGAAGCCGTGCATCACCTCGTTTCGGCCGGCTGGTTGCGCGTGAACTACGGCATGCTGGAATTGCGTTCGCTGGAAACCTGGTTGCGCTTTTCCCGCAAACACCGGCAAGCCCGCATGAATATCACCAAGCCCACGCTGGAAGAGCTCATTGTGCTGATGCAGGAGGCCGCAGTGCCTTGACGCCGTCCGGGGCGGTGTCCCGATAAATCGCCCACACATTGTCTGCGCAAAGACAATGTCCTTCGCTTCACCCCGTTCGGAAAACTATGCTCGATTCCCATGCTGTGTACTGCCAAAGTGGTACCGCATAAAAGCGCCTTATCGGCTTGCCATAGACAACACACGGCACGCTCGTAAGGTAGAAGTGCTGCGTGCTGGCACACCGGGGCGTTCGCCGCCGCGGACTTGCACGGAGCAGACGGCGCAAGGGGAGGGAGTAGCGGATGGTCATGAACACAGTGGTTTCGGTCTTGCCGCCGGGCAATTCGCGCGCCCAATCGTCGGCTGCACAGCCGGCGCCTGCTGCGGTGCAAGACAGCGGGCTCGCCTGTCTTGTGATGCTCTCCCAGTTCCACGCGGTTGCCGCGGATCCCGAAAAACTGCGGCATGAATTCAGCCGTGACGGCCAGGCCATGGATGTCGTCGACATTCTCAACGCCGCCAAAAGCCTGGGGCTGGTGGCCGCGCGCAGGCAGCCGTCGCGCGCGCGGCTGGCACTGGCGGCGCTGCCGGCCATTGCTGCTGCCAAAGACGGCGGTTTTTTTATCCTCGCGCGGGTCGACCAGGACAAGGCCCTGGTTCAGGAGCCGGGCGCATCGGGCCCGCAGGTGCTGGAACTGGCGGCGCTCTTTGAGCGCTGGTCGGGTGAGTTGATCCAGATCACCTCGCGCGCGTCGCTGGCGGGCGAAATGGCCAAGTTCGACTTCAGCTGGTTTCTCCCCGCGGTCGTCAAGTACCGCCGGCCTCTGGTCGAGGTGTTGCTGGTGTCCTTCGTACTCCAGTTCTTCATGCTGGTCACGCCGCTGTTCTTCCAGGTGGTGATGGACAAGGTGCTGGTGCACAACGGCCTCACCACGCTGCACGTCGTCTGCATAGGCCTGCTGGTCATCTCGGTGTTCGACGTGGTACTCACCGGCCTGCGCAGCTACGTCTTTGCCCACACCTCCAGCCGCATCGACGTGGAACTGGGCGCGCGGCTGTTTCGCCATCTGCTCGGCCTTCCCATGGCCTACTTCACGGCCAGGCGCGTGGGCGATTCGGTGGCCCGCATCCGCGAGCTGGAGACCATACGTTCTTTTCTGACCGGCAATGCCATCACCGTGGTGCTCGACCTGTTGTTCTCCGTGGTCTTTCTCGCGGTGATGCTTTATTACAGTGTCTGGCTGACGCTGGTCGTGGTGGTGTCGCTGCCCTGCTATGCGCTGCTCTCGGTGCTGTTCACGCCTGTCCTGCGCGCTCGGCTCAACGAAAAATTCAACCGCGGCGCCGAAAACCAGGCTTTCCTGGTCGAAACCATAGGCGGCATAGACACCGTCAAGTCCATGGCGGTCCAGCCGCAATGGGCGCAGAAATGGGACAACCAGCTTGCCGCCTACGTCGCAGCCGGCTTTCGCACCACCACCATAGGCACCCTGGCCAACAACGGCGTTTCGCTGGTCAGCAAGCTGGTCACCGTGGCCACCATCTGGCTGGGCGCACAACTGGTGGTGGAGGGAAAATTGTCCGTGGGGCAACTGATCGCCTTCAACATGCTCGCCGGCTACGTCGCGGCCCCCGTGATCAGACTGGCGCAGCTGTGGACGGAGTTCCAGCAGGTCGGCATTTCCATGCAGCGCCTGGGCGACATCCTGAACACCCGGCCCGAGATCGCCGGCAACAAGAGCGCCATGCCCCGGATCGAGGGCCATATCGAGTTCGACGCCGTGAGCTTTCGCTACCGGCCCGACGCGCCGCAGGTCTTGCGCGGCATCAGTTTTGATGTCGCCGCGGGTGAGGTCGTCGGCATCGTGGGCCGGTCCGGCTCCGGCAAGAGCACGCTGACCAAGCTGGTGCAGCGCATGTACATCCCCGACCAGGGACGCGTGCTGATAGACGGCGTCGATCTCGCCACCACCGACGCTACCACGGTGCGGCGCCAGCTCGGCGTGGTGTTGCAGGAGAACATGCTGTTCAACCGCAGCATTCGCGACAACATCGCGCTGGTCAACACCGGAATGTCGCTTGAGGCGGTCATCGCCGCCGCCAAGCTGGCCGGCGCCCATGAATTCATCATCGAACTTCCCGAGGCCTATGACACCCTGGTGGGCGAGCACGGCGCCACCCTGTCAGGCGGTCAGCGCCAGCGCATCGCTATCGCGCGCGCGTTGATTGGCAATCCCCGGATCCTGATATTCGATGAGGCCACCAGCGCGCTGGACTACGAATCCGAACGTATTCTCAAGGACAACATGAAGTCCATCTGTGCCGGGCGCACGGTTCTCATCATCGCGCACCGGCTCTCCACCGTCCGGGATGCGAACCGCATCGTGGTTGTCGACAAGGGCCAGATTGTCGAGCAAGGCACGCACGAGGAACTGCTGGGCCTGCCGGGTGGGCAGTACGCGCACCTGCATGCGATGCAGGGGGCATGACGATGGACCGCTTTAAACAACGCCTGGGCGCGATGCGCGAATTGCTGGAGCGCTACAAGGCCGTCTTCGCCCTGGCCTGGCAAGGCCGCCGGGACACCGACACGCGCGGTTACAAGGCCGCCGAGGCGCAGTTCTTGCCCGCCGTGCTCGCGGTGCAGGAGACGCCTGTGCCTGCCGCGCCGCGCATCTTTATGTGGTTGCTCATCGCGTTTGCGCTCATCGCCGCCACCTGGAGCGTGTTCGGGAAAATCGATATCGTCGCGGTTGCCAGCGGAAAAATCGTCCCCAGCGGGTATACCAAGGTGGTGCAACCGCTCAGTGCGGCGGTGGTCAAGGCCATCCATGTGAAAGACGGGCAAGCCGTCAAGGCTGGCGATCTTCTGGTGGAACTCGACGCCACCACCGAGGCCGCCGACATTGAGCGCTCGCGCGCCGAACTCGAAGCCGCCCTGTTGCAGGTGGCGCGCGCGGGTGCGCTTCTGGATGCGATGACCCGCGGAAAGGCCCCGGTCCTGCCGCAGCTGTCCCAGGCCTCGGCCGAGCAGCACCGCGAAGCGGCGCGCATGCTCGACGGGCAATATGGCGAATACCTCGCCAAGCTCACGCGCAGCGAAGCGGAAATCACCACCCGCCAGGCCGAGTTGCGCGCCAGCCGGGAGCAGGTGGCCAAATTGCAGGCTACTTTACCCATGATGCGGCAGCGTGCCTCTGACCTGGACAAACTGGCCGGGGACGGCTATGTGGCTCAGCATACTTTTCTTGAGCGCCAGCAGGCCTATCTCGAGCAGTCGGGCGAATTGGCGGTACAGAGCGAGCGCGTGCGGCAACTGCAGGCCGCGGTCGCGGAGAGCCGCCACCAGAGCGAAGCCTTCAAGGCCGAGATTCGCCGCGCAACCCTCGACAGCCTCAAGGAGGGCCAGCAGCGCGCCGCCGCGCTGGAGCAGGAACTGAGCAAAGCCCAGGGGCGCGGCAGCCTGACCCGGATGCTCGCGCCGGTCACCGGAACTGTGCAGCAACTGGCGCTGCATACCGTGGGTGGCGTCGTCACGCCCGCACAACAGCTGATGGTCATCGTGCCCGGGGAGCACCCGCTCGAAGTGGAAGCCATGCTGGAAAACAAGGACATCGGTTTTGTGCGCGCGGGCCAGGAAGTCGCCGTCAAGCTCGAAACCTTTCCCTACACCACTTACGGCGCCATACCTGGTGTGGTGCTTGACGTTTCCCGCGATGCCATCGCCGACGAGAAGCGCGGCCTGCTCTATGCCGTGCGCGTGCAGCTGTCGCGCACCAGCATCGCCGTCGACGGCGCCGATGTGCCGCTGGGCTTTGGCATGGTGGCCCATGTCGAGATCAAGACCGGGCAGCGCCGGGTGATCTCTTTCTTCCTCAGCCCGCTGGTGCAGGCCGCGCAAGAAGGTTTGCGGGAGCGTTAAGCGCGCTCGCGCCTGACGTTGAAGCCGGTTCGCCAGACCCTGTCCATCTGTCGGGCAATCCACCGGCCGGTAGCCCTCCAACGGACAAGACGGGAAATTTTTGTGCCCGGTCCCCGCGTGCCTGGCGGAACCATGCCTTCCATCAGCAAGCTTCTATTTCAAATGAAAAGTGGAAACCGACAAACATTGTCCGCAGAAAGACCATCTCTAAAAACCACGTAACAGATATCGATAAGCTGAAACCAGCTTATTCCTTCGCTCTCCGGCGGTCTCCAACTTAGAAGATTTTTCATGGCCCAGCTCTTGCACTCCTGTCTTGTAACCGCGTACGGAAACAAAGAGATTCCGGCCTATGAGGCCAGGCGATCCGAGGCCTGCAAATCACGTTTATCCATCCCTAAACGCCCCAAAGCCGCACCAACAAAAACCGAACCGGGGAGGGGCGAGGCCTTGAACGCCGCCCGTCTGCATGGCCCTACCGAACAAGCGTTCCATCCCGCGTGCCCTGCGGGCCGTTGACCCACCGCAGCGCGTTTCCATGAAAGCATTGATCGTTCTTGCGCTGCTGCTTCCGGGCTGCAACGGCACCGTCCAGGCGTACGGCGAAAGCGGCGCTCCGGTGTCCACCTCGGCCGGGCTTCCTGGTGTGCAGCTTGCACTGACGGTGCAATGCACCACCTGCGGTGCGCTCTATGCGCAGACCGATAAGGTCGGTTCCGGCCCGCAGACCACCGCAAGCCTGGGCCTGCGCCAATTGCTGCAGCTGGCCGTCGATACCCATCCCACTGTCGCCAGCGCACGCTTCGACCAGCAATCCGCGCAAAGCATGATCGAAGCCGCGCGCATGCAGTTCTGGCCCGCTCCAGGGGTGCAGACCGATTCCCTGTCCGGGCGCAGCGCTACGACATTCCGCCTGACCCAACCCCTGTGGACTGGCGGCAGGCTCACCGCCGACCTGCGGCTTTCCGAACTGCGCGAGCTGCGCGCCCGCGAGGCCATTTCGGACACGCAGATCACGCTGGCCACACGCGTGGCCAACACTGTCCAGTCCTATCTGTTGAACGCCGGCCGCCGTATCGCACAAGAACGTAACGTCGCGACACTCAATGAACTGCTGCGCATGATAGAGCGGCGCAACCAGGCCGAAGTCTCCGCCGCAGCCGACGTCAATATGGTACGTACGCGGCTGGCTCAGGCCCAGGCCGACCTTGAATCCTTTCGCGCCCTCGAGCGTTCCGCCCTGGCGCAATTGAGCAGCGCGATAGGCCGGCCGCTGCAGCCTGGCGAGATCGAACTGCCGGCCGCCCCGCCGCGCCCTCCCATGCTCGCGCGCCTGCTGGAGCGTGCACTGCAAGACAACCCCCACCTGCGCCTGGCTGAAATCGACACGCGCCTGGCTGCCATCGAGATAGACCGCACGCGTGCCGCGATGTGGCCCACGGTTTCCCTGCGGCTGGAGCGCCAGGTCGGCGAGTACCTGGGCTCCGCCGCGGCCGGCAACCGTGTCTTCGTGTCGGTGCAGTATGCGCCTGGTTCGGGCTTGTCCCTGGGCTCCCAGATCGAGGCCGCAGAGCGGCACCTGTCGGCGGTTCAAGGCACCGCCGAGGCCGGCCGGCGCGACATCAGCGAGCGTGTGGAAGCCGAGTGGCGCGACCTGGAATCCAACCAGCGCCGCCTGCCCGAGCTGCAGCGCAGCCGCGAAGGCGCAACCGAAGTCCTCGCCTCCAACCGGCGTCTCTTTGTCAGTGGCCGCCGCAGCTGGATAGATCTGCTCAATTCCGTGCGTGAGATCGCTCAGTCTGAGCAGGCCGAAGTCGAGGCCCGCTCCGTCAGCGTGGGCGCCTATTACCGCCTGGGCCTCCTGCTCGGCATACCCATGTGGTCCCCAGAAAGCGAACTCCCATGAGCACTCCATCGCCCAATACGACATCGCATGCCACGCGCAGCGTGCTGTGGCTGGCCCGCCGCCTGCCCGACATCGTCAAGGACTTGCGGCCCATGAAATCGCACATGGTGGCAGAGCTCCAAACCCGCCTGGCCGCCGCGCAGGAGCAAGGCCTCACCCGCGACAGGCTGCAAGCCTGTGCGGATTATGCTTTTGCATCCATGGGTGCGCGCTCCCAAACCTGGACGGAAGGCCGGGCGGCCGCCAGGCTGCCCGCTGTCGCCGTCCACCCCGACGTCGGCGTGTTCATTCTTCACCAGCACACGCCCGCCGGCGGTTGGCTACTTGAGGACGAATCGGGCCATCGCCACGTCACTGTGCTGCCTGAAGACGCGCTTTACACCGAAATTCAGGCAAGCCACGCCACGGGCGATAGCCTGTACCGCACCGCGGGCGAACTGTTTCGCGGCGCGCTGCGCGACAACCGGCGGTATTTCATCCACGCGGCCATCGCCTCCGTCGTCATCAATCTTTTCGGCTTGCTGACCTCGCTGTACAGCATGCAGGTTTACGACCGTGTGATTCCCACGCAAGGACTGTCCACGCTGTATGCGCTTACGGCCGGTATTGCCATAGGCATTCTGCTGGAGTTGATCGCCAAATTCGCGCGCGCCACCATCACGGAGCATTCCATCCGTTCCATGGACGCCAATCTTTCGCACAGCATTTTCGAACGGTTGCTGCGTGTGCGCATGGACCAATTTCCCGCCAGCGTCGGGACGTTGTCCGCCCAGCTGCGCAGCTACGAGATGATCAGGTCCTTCGCGTCCTCGGTCACCCTCTACCTGCTGGTCGATACGCCCTTCGCCATTCTTTTCCTGGTTGTGATTTACCTGCTGGGCGGTCCCCTGGTTGCCGCAGTGCCGGTGGTGTTTTTCATCGTGGCGCTGGCTGTGGGGTTTCTCTTTCGCCGCGGCATGGAGCGCCATGCGCTCTCAGGCCAGGCCGCTTCCAACCGTAAGCTCGGCCTGCTGGTCGAAGCGGTCGAAGGCGCGGAATCCATCAAGGCCAGCGGCGCCGGCTGGCAGTTCCTGGCGCGCTGGAACGGCCTGACCCGCATCAACATCGACGAAGACATGCGGCTGCGCCATCTGGGCGATTCGGCCAGCTACTACGCCGGATTTTTGCAGCAGATCAGCTATGTGCTGCTGGTCGCCACCGGCGCTTATGTGGCCTCCACGTCGACTTCTCTGACTTCCGGCGGCATCATTGCCTGCTCCATCATCTCCGGCCGCGTGCTCACGCCGGCCGGGATGCTGCCCGGTTTGATGGTGCAGTGGGCCAATGCCAAGTCGGCCATGCGCAGCCTCTCGCACATCTTCAGCCTGGAGCAGGACAACCACGCCGTCGAACGTCCCCTGGCCATAGACCGCCTGCGTGGTGAAGTGGCCGTGCAAAACCTTGAATTCGGCTACCGCGGCCACGCCACCGTGCTGCAACTGGAAAACCTGCACATCAAGCCTGGCGAAAAGGTCGGCCTGCTCGGGCCTGTCGGTAGCGGAAAAAGCACCCTGCTCAAGCTGATGTCCGGCATGTACATGCCCTCCAAGGGCCGAGTCTCGCTCGACGGCATCGACCTGCAGCACATCTCCCGGCCCCACCTCAGCGACCGCCTGGGCTATCTTCCGCAGGACGTGCGCCTGTTCGCCGGAACCTTGCGCGACAACCTCACCACCGGGGTTCTCGGCAAGACCGAGCAGCATCTGCTCGCCGCCTGCGAACTCACGGGCCTGCGGCAGGTGATTGCCTCGCATCCCAAAGGCTTCGACATGCCAATTGCCGAAGGCGGCACAGGCGTCTCGGGCGGGCAAAAGCAGCTGATTGCCCTGACGCGCATGGTGCTGGCTGCTCCCGACGTCTGGTTGCTTGATGAGCCCACTGCCTCCATGGACGAAACCCTGGAGGCGCGCACCATCGCGGCCTTGCGCGCCAGTGTGCAGATCGACGAGACGCTCGTCATCGTGACCCACAAACCCGCTTTGCTGCAAATGGTGGACAGGCTGGTCATCCTGTCGCCCACCGGCGTCGTCATGGACGGTCCCAAGGCGCTGGTGCTGCAGCAGCTTGCCGCCCGTTCCCGTCCCCCGGCCGCCGCCGGCCATCCCGGCGCGCCACAGGAGGCTGCCGCATGAAATCCCCATACCCCACATCACCGGCTTTGCGGTCGGCACAACGCCTCATCGCCTTGCTTATTCTCATCATCGGCTGCTTTGTCGCATGGAGCTTGTGGTTCGACGTCGAGCAGATCGCGCGCAGCACCGGCCAGGTGATCGCCAGCTCGCGCACCCAGCTCGTGCAGGCCGCCAACGACGGCGTGATCGAGAAATTTCTGGTGCGCGAAGGCGGCCGCGTCAAGAAGGGCGACGTACTCGTCATGCTCGAGCGCGAACAAGGGCTGGCCTCGCTCAGCGACAGCCGTGCCAAGGTCGCTGCGCTCAAGGCCGCGCTGGTACGCCTGCACGCCGAAGTCCTGGGGCGGCCCTTGGTGTTTCCTCCGGAGGTTCAGCAGTTCCCGTCCTTCGTCAGCAACCAGACCGAGCTTTTCCAGCGCCGCCAGCGTGCCGTCAACCAGGAAGCCGCCGCGCTGCAGTCCATGCTGGCCTCCACGCGCGACGAACTCTCCATCAGCGAGCCCTTGCTCAAGAGTGGCGACATCTCCCGCGTTGAAATCATCCGTCTGCAAAAACAGGTCGCCGAGCTCGAAGGCCAGATCACCAACCGGCGCAACAAGTACTTCCAGGATGCCCAGGCCGAAATGACCAAGGCCGAGGAAGACCTGGCCACCCAGGAACAGGTGCTCGCCGACCGCGCTACCACCTATGAGCGCACCGAGATCCGCGCGCCCGCGGACGCCACCGTGCGCAACATCCGCTTCACCACCCTCGGCTCACGGGTCAAGGCCGGCGACGTCGTCATGGAACTCACCCCCAGCGGGAGCGACCTCGTGGTGGAGGGCAAGTTCAAGCCCGCCGACATCGCCAGCATCCATGTGGGCCAGCCAGCCGCCGTCAAGCTTGATGCCTACGACTACGCCATCTACGGCGTCTTGTCGGGCACCGTGAAATACGTCAGCGCCGACGCCCTTACCGAGGAAACGCGCACCGGCGAAAACATCTACTACCGCGTGCAGGTGCAGCTCGACCCGGCGCAGCGGCACCACGTGAGCGGGCACAAGCCCATCGAAATCCAGCCTGGCATGACCGCCAGCATCGATATCCGCGGCACCAGCCACTCGATTTTCCGCTACCTCACCAAGCCCATCACCAAGACTTTTTCCGAAGCCTTTTCCGAACGTTGATCGTTTGATTTTCTTTTCTTTCCTTTTCTTTTTTAACCAGGAGACCTGCCATGAACCAGCCCCATCAAGCCGACAAGCAAACCGTTGCCACCGCAAATCCGGTGCACGCGGAAAACCTGCCCGTCACGGTCGCCGCCGCGCACACCGTCCCGCCGCAGGTGTTTGTCCAGCAGGCCACTTCCGCCGAAAAAGCCGTCCAGTCAGCAAAACCTGCGACGGCCGGCAAGGCGCCAGCGCCCAACGCCGCCGCTGCCATCCAGATGGAACAGGAAGCCGCCGCCAGCCAGGCCCGTCAATCTGCCGACAAGCTCCTGCGCAAAAAACGCCTCGGTGAATCTGAAGGCGACCAGAATGCCGAATCGTCCGTCGACAGTTCGTACGACGTGGTCGCCGCCAACACCACCGAAGCCGCCGCGCCCGCGGAAGAAGCCACGGCGGCCAGTGCTTCCGGCGCAGCTGGTTCTGGCGGCGCGGCATGGCTTCCCATTGCTGGCGGTGGGCTGGGCCTGGCGGCGATCGCCGGCGGCGGCGGGGGTACCGCTGCCGTGACTGCCGCCGCCGCGACAGTGAGCACCTTTGCCGTGAGTATTTCCGCTTTCGCCGGCCCGGTCACCGCGGCGCTTAATTACCGGATTTACGACGCCCAGGGCAAGGTTATCGCCTCGGGCGTGACCGATGCCATTTACGGCGGCTCCATCGCCACCAACACGCTGCTGCGCGAGGTCAACAACAGCGACGGCGGCACAAACCAGCAGGTGGTGTTCAGCGACATCGGCACGGCGCACCCCACGTGGACCAACGTCACATCGTTTAGTGGCGGCGACAACGCGTTGGAAGCCGCCAGCGTCATCACGGGGACGGCGGAGGCCAACGCGAGCGTGGCGCTCACGCTGGGCGCGGGCAATGTGCACACGGTGACGGCGAACGGCTCGGGCGTCTGGAGCTACAGTCTGGTGGGTGCGGACATCACGGCCATGGGCCAGGGGGCGGAGACCCTGTCGGCCACGCAGACCGACCTGGCCGGCAATTTGAGCGTTGCGGGCACGCGGGCCATCACGGTCAATGCCAGCGGGGCGACGGTGGCTGGCGTGGCGCTGAGTTCTGCGGGAGTGCAGAACAACACACTGAACGCGAATGACATCGTGACGGCCACGGTCACCTTCAGCGAGGCAGTCACGGTGACGGGCACGCCACAGCTGGCGCTGAACATAAGCGGCAGCACGGTGCAGGCCAACTACGTGAGCGGCAGCGGTGGAACCGAGCTGACCTTCACCTACACCATACTGGCGGGGCAGACGGATGCCAACGGCATTGCCGTGGCGGCCAACAGCCTGGCGCTCAACAGCGGCACCATCAAAGACAGCGCCAGCAATGACGCCGTCCTGACGCACACCGCCCTTGCGGACAGCGCCAGCTTCAAGGTGGATACCACGGCCCCTGCGGCACCCACCATGGCGGTGGTCGCCACGGACGATTACGTCAGCGGCAGCGGCAGCACGGCGCTGACCTTTACCTACACCATCCTGGCGGGGGAGACGGACGGCAACGGCCTTGGGGTGGTGGCCAACGGCCTGACGCTCAACGGCGGCGCCATCAAGGACAGCGCCAGCAAGGACGTCGTCCTGACCCACGCCGCCATTGCAAGCGACCTCAACTACATCGTTGACACCACGGCGCCTGCGGCGCCGGTGATCGACATCGTGGCGAGCAACGACGTCATCGACAGCACGGAAGTCTTCAGCAGCATCACCGGCACCAACGAAACCGGCGCCACGGTGACGCTGAGCTTCGGCGGCGCTGCGCACGCGGCCACGGTCACGGGAACGACCTGGAGCTACAGCCCGACGATTGCCGACATCGCGGCCATGCACCAGGGGGCGGAGACCCTCTCGGCCACACAAACCGACCTGGCCGGCAATACGAGCGTCGCGGGCACGCGCAACATCACGGTCAGTACAGGCGGCATCATCAGCATGACGGCCGCGGGCAACCAGACGCTGAACCTGAGTCTGCAAGACGTACTGGACTTCACCAGCGTCACCAGCGGCAACACGGTGGCCGACACCATACGCATCACGGGCAATGCGGGCGACATCATGAACCTGAACGCCATGACTGAAGCGCTGACGACGCCAGCGAACGGCAGCAGCCTGACGGACGTGGACGGTACCACCCTCAACGTGGTGACTTCCAGCGCGGGCAATGCCTCGACCAATGACGTGGTCATTAGCGGCACGACCTATGACGTGTACCAGTACATGCACAGCGGGCATACGGTCACCCTGCTGGTCAATACCGCTGTGACGGCCAATGTGATCTGACATGGACGAAGGGCAGGCCATTTCCACGGTGGCCGGCAGGTTCCTGCGTGCGGCCAACCGCGCCTCTGCCGGCAAGCGCTGGGCCGACTGCGAACGCCTGGTGCACGAGGTGCTGGCGGCGCAGCCGGAGTCGGTGCAAGCCTGGCGGCTGGCCGGCGTCCACTTGGCCGCCAGCCTGGCCCGCCCGACCTGGATGCTGTCGCGTTTTGACGCCTGCTGGCGCTGGATGGCGCCGCGCGAGGACAGCCCGTGGTATCGCAGCTTGAAGATATTCAACCAGGAAACCCCGGGTGAGTGTCGCCGGTGGTCCGGGCGCTGGGTGTTCATTTGAGCGCGGCCGCCTGAAGGACGGATGTGGGGGAGGCGGGTAATGCCGTTCCGCGGCGGTTCGGCGATCTGGTGAGGATGCCCGGCAAGCGTTCTTGACGAGGACCTGCAAGCGCGCGGGGGAAACCTCCGTGCGCTTCAATTTGTGAATTTGGCACCACCATGAACACCACGCACGACTTGCCTGCTTCCCATGCCGCCCTGTTTCAATCGGCACTGGCCGCCCACCGGCGGGGCCGGCTGGACGAGGCCAAAACCGGCTACCTCCAGGTGTTGCAGGCCGACGGCGCCCAGGCGGACGCCTTGCACATGCTGGGTGTGGCGCACCTGCAGAAAGCGGAGCTTGCCGAGGCGGAAGCGCGGATTCGCCAGGCGCTTGCGCTGGAGGAAAGGGCAGCTTTTCTGGCCAACCTGGGCAATGTGCTGAAGCACCGCGGGCAGCCGGACGAAGCGGAAGCCGCTTTCCGGCGCGCGCTGGCGCTGGACCCCGAGGACGCGGCGGCCCACAACAACTTCGGGATTTTTTTAAAGGATAACCGGCGCCCGGACGAAGCCGAGGCGGCCTACCGCCGCGCGCTGGCGCTCAGGCCCGACTATGCGGAGGCGCTCAACAACCTGGGCAACCTGCTGAGGAAAAGCGGGCGCCTGGACGAGGCTGAGGCAGCCTACCGGCGTGCGCTGCAGCTCAGGCCCGACTATGCCGAGGCCCACAACAACCTGGGCATCCTGCTGAAAAGCAGCTGGCGCATGCGCGAAGCCGGCGCGTCGCAGGGCCGGGCGACGCCCTCCACGCCCGGCCATGCCAGGGCCCTGAACGACCTGGGCAACCGGCACCAGAAAAACCGGCGCTCCATCGAGGCGGAAGCGGCCTACCGCGAAGCGCTTGAGGCCTGGCCCGAGTATGCCGAAGCGCATAACAACCTGGGGGTGTTGCTCAAGAGTGAAGGGCGCTCGCCTGAAGCGGAGGCGGTTTACCGGCGCGCGCTGTCGCTGCGGCCCGACTACGCGGAAGCGCACAGCAACCTGGGCAACCTGCTGCAGCTGGCCCGGCGCCTGCCGGAGGCGGAGGCGGCCTACCGGCAGGCCCTGGCACTGAAGCCCGACTATGCCGAGGCCTGCAACAACCTGGGCCTGCTGCTACAGAGCAGTGGGCGTTTGCCGGAGGCGGAGGACGTCTTCCGGCGGGCCGTGGAACTGCGGCCTGCTTACCCCGACGCCCATCACAACCTGGGCAACCTGCTCAAAGACAGCGGGCGCCCCCTTGACGCGGAAGCGGCTTACCGGCGGGCGCTGGCGCTCAAGCCGGACTACGCCGAGGCGCACAACAACCTCGGCATCCTGCTCAAGCGCGACGGGCGCCTGGCCGAGGCGGAGGCGACCTACCGGCACGCGCTGGCCTTCCAGCCCGAGCGGGCCGAAATCCACAACAACCTGGGCATCATGCTCAAGACCAACCAGCGCCTGGCGGAGGCCGAGGCGGCGCACCGGCGCGCGCTGGAACTCAATCCCGGCTATGTCGAGGCCCGCCTCAGCCTGTGCCTGCTGCTGCTGAGCACGCAGCGCTACACCGAGGCCTGGCCGCTGTATGAGTCGCGTTATGCGCCGGAGCGCAAGACCGTCGCGGTTCCCTTTCCCTCGCTGCCCTGGCCGCAATGGCAGGGAGAATCGCTGGCGGGCAAGTCATTGCTGATCTGGCCCGAGCAGGGGTTCGGCGACTACATCCAGTTTGTGCGCTACGCCCCTCTGCTCAAGGCGCGCGGCGTCTCGCGCCTGACCCTGCTGTGCCGCGCGCCACTGGTTCCGCTGCTGGAAACCGTGGAAGGGGTGGACGCGGTGGTGACCGACGAGGACAGCCTGGCCGCGCATGACTGCTGGTGTTTTGTGATGAGCCTGCCGCTGCATTTTTCGGTGACGGCCGACACCATAGGCGAAGCGCCCCTGCCCTATGTGCGCGTATTGCCGGAGCGTGTGGCGCGCTGGCGTGAACGCCTGCCGGCGGCGGGGCGCAAGATCGGGCTGGTCTGGAAAGGCAGCCCGGGCCACGGCAATGACGGCAACCGCTCGCTTCCCGGGCTGGCCAGCCTGGCGCCGCTCTGGTCCGTGCCCGGCCTCAGCTTTGTCAGCTTGCAAAAAGGCCAGGGCGAGGAAGAGGCCGCGCAGCCGCCCGCGGGTCAGCCGCTGGCGGCCCTCGGCGGGTTGATGGAGGATTTCGCGGACACGGCCGCCATCGTGAGCCAGCTGGACCTGGTCATCTGCGTGGACACCGCCGTCGCCCACCTGGCCGGCGCGCTGGGTAAACCCTGCTGGGTGTTGTTGCCCGTGATAGACACGGATTGGCGTTGGGGGCTGGAAGGAAACGATTCGGCCTGGTATCCCAGCTTGCGCTTGTTCAGGCAGGCCGAAGGGGAGGAATGGCACCGCACGATTGACGAGGTGGCGGCCGCGCTGGGCGAGTGGTCGGCACGCCCACCCGCGAAGCGGCCGCCCCGCAAGGCGCGAGCTTTACGGCCTTCGACGAAAAAAATCAACCATCAAAAAAGAGACTAGGCATGGGCAAGGTCGACAGTGAAGACAGCTGGCTTCTTTTTGTGGCCGTGGTGGCGCTGGCGGCCTTTGTTGCCTGGAAATTTTCAGCCTATCTAGGCCTGGATATGACCGCCGGCGGCCCGGTGCTGGCACGCCTGGCCGTGCTGGTGGTGCTCACCGGGCTTTCATGGAAACTGAGGGATGACTTTGCCTGGCTGGGCCCGCGGGCGGTCTGGCCCCTGCTGCTGTCGCTGCTGTGGCTGTGCTGGTGGCCGGCCCTGGACTTCTGGGCCGTCAAAGACCTGCCATCCGCCCCGCTTCACGAGGAGACGCTGCCCTGGTGGGCCGCCTGGTATACCAAGTGGGGTGTTCTGCTGGGCATTGCCGCCCTCGGCTACCTGGGTAAAAAAAAGTTTGGCCGCAACTGAGGCCTCCCAGGGCGAGGGCGCGGCCGGCCGCGACGGCCGGCATGGGCCTATCGTTTGAGAAACATCTCGTCAAACCGTTTTTTGTGCAGGGCACGCTGCTCCCGCTGCCAGCGCAGGCGGAATTTCTCGGCCTGGATCTCGAACTCGGCGGCCCGCAGGCGGTGGGACCTGGCGAGGCTGTCCAGCTTGATGTAGCAGGCTTGCCAGTAAACGGCTCTCTGGGCCTTGCACTTGCGGCGCCATTTCATCAGCCGCCAGCCGATGACGGCGATAACGACATACAGCGCAAGAGGCAGATAAATTGACATTGCATGGCTTGCATTGACGGCTTCCATGTCATTCACCCTGTTGTGGTTTCCCCGGCACCGTCATGGCCGGCGGCGGGAGTTGGCTTTCGCTTGGCTTGTGTATCGAAGCGGGTCGCGGCGATGCACATGGGGTCCGCATGGTTTGGGACGCTGCAAGAGGCCCATGCGCCACGGGTTTTGCCCTCAATGTCGCGCGCATGGCCTTGGCTTGCTGTAACTTGAATGATCTCGCAATGTCGCCAGAAAGACATTGCTTTGGCCATGCTTTTTTTGCATTGCTTGTTTTATTGCTTGCATGCCCCGTTGGCGGCGGCCTGGACATACCCGCGTCACAAAACCCGGTGAAGCTGTTTTTCTCCTCCTATTGGAGGATTGATCAGGCCCATCCGGCTGCGCACAATGCCTGCTGGCCTGAGCCTCAACACACGGAGGAATTCCATGGACATCCTGAGCAGCCAGAACAGCTACGCCAGCCTTTCCGTGCGCGACCTGCTGGACGCGCGCAACCAGTTCCACGTGCACATGCTCAACAAGCGCAATGTCGTGGGCACGGCGGTGGGTTTGTACCTGATACGGCGCAGCGACCCCTGGCCGGACGCGAAAAACCCGGTCAAAAAATCCACAGGCAAAAAAAAGGTGGAGCGCACTTTCGCCAACTCCGAGGTGCGACCCTATTCCTGGCCCTGCATGCTGGTCATGGTGGATGAGTGGGTGGAGGAAAAAGCTTTCGCCAGCAGCAAGCTGCACCCGCAGGACATGGTGCCCAGGATTCTTTATTTGCCCGACGGCCGCGTGGTGCCGGTCTGCGTGGTCAAGGTGGAGCCGCAGGCCCCGGCCCGCAAGCCGCTGCCCTCATGGATCTGGCCGGAGGCGGCCATAGGCGGCGGCTTTCCGCTGCTGATCCGCAACCAGGGTCTGGTGCGCAGCGCCAGCGCCGGCTGCCTGGTCAGCGACGGCCACACAATGTATGCGCTGACCAACCGCCATGTCTGCGGCGAGCCCGGCGAGCCCGTCCATGCGCGTCTGCGCGGCGAGGAGGTCGAGGTCGGCCATGCCTCCGAGCGCCAGCTCACGCGTTTGCCCTTTACCGAGGTCTATCCGTCTTTTGCGGGCAAGCAGACCTATCTGAACCTGGACGTCGGCCTGGTCGAGGTCGACGACGCCCGGGACTGGACCAGCAGTGTCTATGGCATAGGCGAGATAGGCGCACTGGCGGACCTTAACGAGCAGAACCTGGGCTTGCAACTGATAGACCACCCGGTCTCCGCTTTCGGCGCGGCCTCGGGCCACCTGGAGGGACGCATCAAGGCGCTGTTTTACCGCTACAAATCGGTGGGCGGTTATGACTACGTGGCCGATTTGCTGATCGCGCCGCAAGACCCGGCCCACCAGACCCAGCCTGGCGACTCCGGCACGGTCTGGCACCTCAAGGCGGAAGAAGAGAAAGACAGCAAAGGTGTGCCGGGCAAGGTTTCCTACCGCCCGCTCGCGGTGGAATGGGGCGCGCAGACTTTCAGTGTCGACGGCGGGGCCTACAACTTCGCGCTGGCGACCAACCTCAGCAATGTCTGCAAGCTGCTGGACGTGGAGCTGGTGTCGGCCCACAACACGGCGGCCCAGCCCTACTGGGGCGCGACCGGCCACTACAGCATAGGCAATGTCGCAGTCGAGCAGGTCAAGGACAAAAAACTCGCCAAGCTGCTGGCGGCCAATGCGCTGCGCATCAGCTTTGATCGCGCCGACATCGCACCCGGCAAGATCAACGAGGCGCTCAAGGACACGACGGGTTTTATCGCCCTGGCCGACGTGCCCGACGTGATCTGGAAAAAGCAGCCCGGCAAGGTCAAGGGCGGGCGCGACACCGGCTTTAACAGCGGGCCGGAACACCCCACCCACTATGCCGACATCGACGTGCCCGGCCCCGGCGACGGGCCCAGCTTGCGCGAGCTGTGCATGCAGGATACGGACAGGGTGACGGTGGAATACTGGCAGGGCTTTTACGACAGCGTGGGCTCCACGGCCTCCAAGTCGCGCGGCTGCCTGCCTTTTCGCGTCTGGCAGTTCTACGACGCCATGGTCGCTTATGTCGAGAAGAAGGACTACGCCAGCTATGTGGCCGCGGCGGGGCTGCTGGCGCACTATGTGGGCGACGCCTGCCAGCCGCTGCACGGCTCTTTCCTGGCCGACGGCTACCAGGACCAGGCCACCGAAGGCGTCACCAGCACCGGCAAGCCCAAAAAAGACTGGCCCGCCAAGGGCGTGCATTCGGTCTACGAAACCAAGATGATTGACGCCAAGGCCGCCGAACTGTTCGAGGCCATCGACAAAGTGCTGGCCAAGCCGGCCGCCGCGCTGGCCAAGATCGACGAAGGGCAAAAGGCTGCGGTCGCCACCGTCAAGCTCATGGATGACGTCGCCCGGTTGATCCCGCCTTCAGAGATCTGCGACGCCTACGTCGAACTCGGCGAGGGCGCCTCGCGCGCGGTGGTAGACGGCCTGTGGGAGCAGTTCGGCGCCAATACCGCCAAGGTCATGGCCCTGGGCATACGCAACCTGGCCCACATCTGGGAAAGCGCCTGGATCGCCGGCGGCGGCGCAAGTGCCAAGAGTGCGGACATGGTGGAATTCTCTGAAGCCGAGATCCGCAAGCGCTATGTCAACCCCAAGTTCGTCCCATCGCTGGACCTGGACCAGCTTGCCGCGGTACTCTAATTCATGGAAGGCTGTTTCAGGCTGCGGAGAGCCGCGGCTCCTGCGTCAGGCTGTAGCAGGTGAACACGCGGTTCAGCGCCGGCAGGGGCGCGACTTCCATCTCGCCGGCGGCGGGTTCCATGATGACCATGGCCACCGAGGCCGAGAGGTTGTCGTGGCTGCCCAGGCGCGGCGGGCGGCAGACGGAATAGGGCAGGCCGAAGTCGTCAAAAAAGGCGTTCTTCAAATCCTGGCGGCTCAGCTTGTCCTTGGCATTGAGCAGCTTGCGCACGCGCCAGTCGCGGTAGTGGCTGTCCGGCGACTGGGAAATGCCCAGGTCCACCAGCTTGCTGAGCGCGACCGGGCTCATCCAGTGGTTGGCGTGCACGATGAGGTTGTCTGCGCCAGGGTAAATCGGGAAAGACTCATTGGTCGTGCATTCGAAGTCGATGCCGAAGCCCTGCGCCATGCCCAGCATGAGGTTGTTGGAGCAGGACTTGGGCGTGGCCGCCACGGCCTTCATGGCCAGCGAAAAAATCTCCTGCTCCAGCACCTTGCGGCGTATCAGCGACAGCGGCACGCCCAGCTGCTTGAAGTCGCGGTCCGACTCCAGGTAGTTGGCGGTGATGGATACGCCCGCGCTGTTGAAGCCGCTGCGGGCCAGCCCGCCGGCCTCGACAAAGGTCAGGAAGTCGGGGCCGTGGTCGTTGCGCACGCGCAGCACGACGGCGGTTTCGACGCATTCGGCGCGCCAGTCCCAGTTCTGCCCGTGCAGGAGGTTGCCGTTGGCCGAACGCTCGGGCAGTATCAGCGCGCCTGTGCAGCCGTCGCCGGGCTCCTTGTCTGCCTGCTGGACTTTCTCTGCGCGCGCCTTGGCCAGCACCTCGGTGCGGGCATTGATCATCACGATGTCCTGGAAGTCCACGCCCGCGCCTTCGGCGATACCGCGCATCTCGTCGATGTAGTGCGGCGCGAAATCGCCGATTTCCTTGGCGAAGAAGTCAATCAGGCGCGCGCGCGCCTGCTCGCTGTAGCCCAGGTTAACCAGGGTCTGGCCGTAGAGGCGCGCGCTGCCGCGCACCCGGCCGGCGGCCTGGCGACCGTACTGCAGGCCGCGTTCGCGCGGGCTGCCGGAAACCGAGATAAAGGGAAATTGTTCAATGTTTGCCATGTGCTGCGCTACCCGTAAAGCGTGTCGGAAGAAGTGCCTGGAGGCGATAGTGGCCGCCGCGAGGCGTGCCTGTCCGTGCCTTGCGCGCGGTGCGCATCAAGGCGAGTGAAAGAGGATGCTGAAAATTACTTGCCGGCCAGCTTGGTGTTCCAGAGCAGCGGCTTGCCTTCCCACACCGTGAAGCCGGACACGCGCTTGCGCACGGCCCAGGAGTCGGTCACGTTGTAGAGGATGACCAGCGGTGTCTTGGCGATCATCATGGCGTGCAGCTGGTCGAACAAAGCCTGGCGCTTTTTCGGGTCGGCTTCGGCAAAGCTCTGGTCGATCAGCTTTTGCGCGGCCGGGTCGTCCCAGACCTTGCGCGGTTGCTTGGCCTTGTTGCCCGAGAACTGCTCATAGCTCAGGGCCGGGTCCAGGCGCGAGGAATAAGTGAAAGAGCTCAGCTGGTAGTTGCCGCTGTTGTAGCGGTCCAGCTGGGTTGCCCATTCGAGTACCTCGATCTGCGCGTTGATGCCCACGGCCTGCATCATGGCCTGGCTCATCACCGCGACCGAGAAGCTGGGCACATGGGCGCGCTTGTTGGCCTGGATCACGATGGGCTGGCCCTTGTAGCCGGCTTCCTTCAGCAGTTGTTTGGCCTTGGCCGGGTCATAGCGGTAGCCTTTTTTCTGCGCCGCGCTGTAGAAGGCCGAAGTTCCCTGGATGGCCGAGTTGTTGACCTTGGCCAGCCCTTCGGACGAGGCCGCGACCAGCTGGTTCATGTCCAGCGACAGGGCGATGGCCTGGCGTATGCGTTCGTCTTTGAGCAGCGGGTCGTTGGTCTGCATCAGCAGCGTGTTCTTGCCCGCGTCGACGGCGCCGATCACCGTGAGGTTTTTGTTGGCCTTGAGTTCCTGCACGTCGGAGGAGGTGATCTGGCCGGCGTCGATGGCGCCGGACTGCAGGCCGGCCTTGGAGGTCGACATGTCGGGAACGGTCAGGAACTTGACCTGCTCGACCAGCGGTTTCTTCAGCCCCAGGTAGCCGTCGGGTTTGCTGCCGGGCGGCGACTGGTAGTCGGCGAAGGCGCTCAGGGTCACGTATTCGCCGCGCTTCCATTCCTCGAATTTGAAGGGGCCCGTGCCTATGGGCTTGTCCCAGCTGCCGTCTTCCTTGACGGATTTTTTGTGCAGGATGGCCGTCATGCCGCAGTCGGTGCGCGCCAGGTTGTCGAGGAAGACGGCGGAGGGTTTGTCCAGCTGCATGACCACGGTCTGCGCGTCGGGTGCCGTGACGGAGGTCACTTTGACACCGGAGCGGCCGTCGAACTCGCTGAGGCAGCGCCAGTCGGTTTTCGGGTCCATGTAGCGTTTCCAGCTCCACAGCACGTCGGCCGAGGTCATGGGCTCGCCATTGTGGAACTTCACGTTGGTGCGCAGCTTGAAGATGTAGGTCAGGCCGTCGGGGCTGGTGACAATGGAGCGCGCCAGCAGCGGGCCTATGGTGCCGTTCTCGTGGTGGGCGACCAGGCCTTCGACGATGTTGAGCACCACGCCGTCGGTGGTGTTGTCGCGGTTCACGCCCGGGTTGGTCGAGCGTATGTCGGCCGGCTGCGCGACCACGATCTGCGCGGGTGCCTGGGCCTGGGCCGCGGCGCAGGCCGTCAGCACGGCAGCGCCCAGAAAATTCAATCGCAGGGAAAGCATGGGAAGCTCCTTAAGAATCGGAAATCGGACGAAAAACAGTGATCAGGCGGGTTGCAGGGCGCCCGCCGGCGCATCGGGTTCATCAAAACGCCACCTGAGCTGCATGCCGCCCTGGCCGGTGGGCGTCAGCGCGGGAATCGCCGAGAGCAGCTTGCGTGTGTAAGCGTGTTGCGGATGATCGAAGACCTCGTCGCGGCTGCCTTGTTCGATGATGCGGCCGGCCTGCATCACGACCACGCGGTCGGCCACCTGCTCCACCACGCCCAGGTCGTGGCTGATAAACAGGCAGGCAAAGCCGTGGCGCTCCTGCAGCTCGGCCAGCAGTGCCAGCACCTGGGCGCGCACCGTGACGTCCAGGGCCGATACCGGCTCGTCGGCGATCACAAAGGCCGGCTCGCGTATCAGCGCGCGGGCAATCGCCACGCGCTGGCGCTGGCCGCCCGAGAGTTCATGTGCGTAGCGCTGTGCGTGCTGCGGCTGCAAGCCGACTTCATCGAGCATCTTTGCCACGCGTGTCTGCTTCTCGGCTGAAGACAGGCCGGGCACCAGCCGCAGGCCTTCGCCTACCAGCTGGCCTATGTTCATGCGCGGGTTCAGCGAGGAATACGGGTCCTGGAACACCATCTGGCAATTGAGCCGGTAGTCCAGCCAGCCCGCGTCGCTGCGGGTGATGGCACGGCCGCGGAAGCGAATGTCGCCCTCGGTGGGCTTAAGCAGGCCGGCAATCGCGCGGCCCAACGTGGTCTTGCCTGAGCCCGAGCCGCCCACCACCGCGACAATCTCGCGCGGGCGCACCACCAGGTCTATGCCGTGCAGCACGCGCTTGGCCGTGGTTTTGGCGAACAACTTGCGCTTGCCGGGATAGTCGAAGACGAGCTTGCGCACTTCGATGACGGGCTGGTCGTCGGCAATCGCGCGTGCGGCCTGCCGGCGCGGGATGGCTTCGAGCAGCTTGCGGGTGTAGTCCTGCTTGGGGCCGGCCAGCAGGGCGGCGGTGTCGCCGGCTTCGACGACCTCGCCCTGCTGCATGACGATCATGCGCTGGGTGTAGCGCGCGACCATGGGCAGGTCGTGGCTGATCAGCAGCACGGCGGTGTTGTGTTCGCGCGTGAGCCCGACCATCAGTTCCAGCACGTCGCGCTGCACCAGCGCGTCCAGGGCCGTGGTCGGCTCGTCGGCGATCAGCAGCGCGGGCTCCAGCAGCATGACCGAGGCCAGCATCATGCGCTGGCGCATGCCGCCAGAAAATTCATGCGGCCAGGCGGCCAGCGCGGCCTGCGGGTCGCTGATGCCGACGCGCGCGAGCATGGCCAGCGCTTTGTCGCGGCGCGCGGCCGGCGAAAGCTCGGGCCTATGCAGGGCCAGGCCCTCGTCGAGCTGGCGGCCGATTGTCATCGAGGGGTTCAGCGAGGTCATGGGTTCCTGGAACACCATGCCTATGCGCGCGCCGCGCAGCTTGCGCAGCCGTGCGTCGCCCACGGCCGCCATGTCCTCGCCTTCAAACAAAATGCGGCCGGCGCTGCGTACCAGCGGCTGCGGCGTGAGGCCCATGATGGCGCGCGCCGCCTGGGTCTTGCCGCTGCCCGATTCGCCGACGATGCCGACGATCTCGCCGGGTGCGACGGTAAACGACACGTTGCGCACGATTTCACGGCCGCCTTTGCCTATGGAAAGGCTTAAGGCCGAGACATCCACCAGTTGCGTCATTCGATGCCCCTCATGCGCGGGTCCAGCAGGTCGCGCACTGCATCGCCCAGGAAGTTGATGCCCAGCAGCGTGAGCGCGATGCACAGGCCCGGGAAGATGGAAAGGTAGGTCGCCTGCGCCATGAAAGGCCGGGCCGCGGCCAGCATATTGCCCCAGGTGGGCGCCGGCGGCGGCACGCCCAGGCCCAGGAAGGACAGCGCGCTTTCCGCGAGGATGACCCAGCCGAACATCGAGGTCGCCAGCACCGTGAGCGGTGCCACGCAGTTGGGCAGCACGTGGCGGAACATGGTGTAAAGCTCTGAATTGCCGAGCACGCGCGAGGATTCGATGAACTCCTTTTCGCGCAGCGACATCACCGTGCCGCGCACAATGCGCGTGACGGAGGGCGTGTAGGCCAGGCCCAGCGCCAGGATGATGCCGTATTTGTTGGCGCCGAAGACCGCCAGTAGCGCCAGCGCCAGCAGCAGGCCGGGGAAGGCCAGCAGGGCGTTGATGAAGGCCATGATGACGCGGTCGGTCCAGCCGCGCACAAAGCCGGTCAAAACGCCGATGGCCGTGCCCATGGTGATGGAAAAGAGTACCGTGAGGAAACTGATCCACATGCTGTTGGAGGCGCCCGCCATCAGGCGCGAGAGCTCGTCGCGGCCGAACTCGTCGGTGCCCAGCCAATAGGTGGCGCTGGGCGGCTTCAGGCGCGCCATGAAGTTGATCTTCAGCGGCTCATGCGGCGTCCAGAAGAAGGCCAGGACGGCCGCCGCGAGGATCAGCCCGATGATGAGCAAACCGATCAGGGCCTGCGGAGTGAGAAATTTTTTCATTCCGCGAGCACCCTGGGGTCGAAGATCGGATAGCAGAGGTCAATCACCAGGTTGGTGACCACATAGATCACGGCCACCAGCAGCAGGCAGCCCTGGATCACCGGGTAGTCGCGCGCGAAGATGGCATCGACCAGCAGGCGGCCCAGGCCGGGAATCGTGAACACGGTCTCGACCACGGCCACGCCGCCCAGCAGGTTGCCCAGCACCAGGCCTATCAAGGTCCAGGTCGGGCCGAAGGAGTTGCGAAATGCGTGGTGCACCAGCACGGCGCGCTCGGACAGGCCCTTGGCGCGCGCATGGGTGATGTAGTCCAGCCGCAGCACTTCCAGCGTGCTGGCCCTGGCCATGCGTATCAGCACGCCGATCTCATGAAGGAACAGCGTGAGTATCGGCATCAGGAGATAAAGCAGGCCGGACTTCCAGTCGTTCATGACCGAGACATAACCGACCACCGGCAGCCATTCGAGCTTGAGGCCGAAAAACAGCAGCAGCAACAGGCCCAGCCAGAAAGTCGGGATGGACACCAGCAGGGTGGCCGCGCCGACCAGCATCAGGTCGGGCAGGCGGTTTTGCTTCCAGGCGGCGATCATGCCGGCGGGCACCGCAACCACCGCGGCGAAGAACACGGCGACCAGCACGATTTGCGCGCTGACCGCAAAGCGGCTCAGCACCAGCTGCAGCACGGGCTCGCCGGTGGTGATGGACACGCCCAGGTCGCCGCCCAGCACATGGCGGCCCCAGATGCCGAACTGCACCGGCCAGCTTTTGTCCAGGCCGAGCTGGGCCCGCAGGTCGGCCAGACGCACCGGGTCGGCCAGGTCGCCCAGCAGCAGCTGGGCCGGGTCGCCGGGAATCAGCCGTATCAGCACAAAGACCGCGACCGCCACGATCAGCAGGGTCGGTATCGCCATCACCAGGCGGGCCAGCGCGAAACGTAGCATGGGGGTCTGGCTTTCAGGGCTGGGATGTGGAGGGCATCAGGGCGCCCGGCTGATTGCCTGGCGACGCTGGTCTATGCGCAGGTCGCCCAGCACGGCGGCGAGGAAGTCCTGCACCGTGCCGACGCAGGCCAGGCCGTCGTGCGGCACGTTGTCGACCAGGTCCAGGGTGACATTCACGCCGGCCTGTACAAAGGACTTGCGCAGGGTCTCCAGCCGTTCGGGCCGCGTGCTCCCCGCGTCGTTGGCGCCGGCCATGTAGAACTTGCCGCCTTCGCGGTGGGTGATCTCCCAGGTTTCCATGTCGGCCTTGCCGACCACCATGTGCACCGGCAGCTCCTTGAGGGCGGCCAGGTTCAGGGGCTTGCCGAAGCGTTTTTCGAAATCGCGCACGCCCACCCACCAGTCCTGCTGGGGGTCTATCAGCGTGACCGAGCCCGGCGCGCCTATGGACAGCGCCCAGAGGCGCTCGGGGTGCAGCAGGCCGAAGCGGTTGACGAACTGGCCGCCGCCGGAGTACCCGAAGAGCGCGAACTTGGAAAAATCGCAGCCGAACTTGACCGCCACCTCGTCGACCATGCTCAGCAGGATCTGGTCGTAGCGGATGTCGGCTTCGCGCAGGTGCTTGAAGCCGTCGCGGTTGCCGTCGCCCTGCGGGCCGGCCGGGAACAGCGGGCACAGCACGATGCAGTCGTTCCATTTGGCGAAGGCGGCGAAGGCGTCGCGGTATTCGGTGAAGGCGCGGCCCGTGCCGTGCACCACCACCACCAGCTGCATGGGCTGCTTGGCCTCGTGCAGGTGCGGCGGCGCATAGGTGCAATAGGAAAAGCGCGGGTCGGTGCGCGACGCAAAAATCGTGCTGTGGCCCAGGTCGTAAATGGCCGCCGCGCGTTTGTCGCCGAAAGACGGGCTTGGCGCCGTTGCGGCATTCGCTGAGAGCACTTCAGACATACATCACCACCACAAAAAAGATTCGAAAGCGGCCTGTTTGATGCCGCGCTGCAAGTGTTGGTGGGAGAGACACCGGTCCGTCACACAACCCTGTTAAGGCGGATTGTTCTCCATCCGGTTTAAAAAATATATCTATATTATGTTGTTAGATGATAAAGTTATTCTTTTGTATTGAGGCCGATCCCGCGTGAGCACCATCCGCTTCCTGAGGACTTTTCTCGTCGTGGCGCAAGGCGGCTCTTTCGCCGCGGCGTCCGACCGCGTCGCGCTGACGCAGGCGGCCGTGGGGCTGCAGATGCGCGCGCTGGAGACCGAACTCAAGACCGTGCTCTTCGAGCGCTCCGGGCGCGGCGTGGTGCTGTCGGTCTCCGGCCGCGCGCTGATTCCCCACGCCGAAAAAATCGTCGGCTACTACGACCAGATGCGGGAAGGCCTGGACGATGAGGGCGAGATCGCCGGCACGGTGACGATGGGCTCCATTTTTTCGGCGATGGGGCTGCTCTCGCACACCTTGGTCAGGATGAAGCCGCTGTACCCGCGCCTCAATGTGCGGCTGGTGATGCAGGAGTCGAGCAGCCTGGCGCGCAGTGTCAAAAGCGGCGATCTCGATGCGGCGGTGTTTGTTGAAGACCCGGAGCAGGAACTCAAGGGCATGCTTTGGACACCGCTCTACACCGAGCCGCTCACGGTCGTCGCGAATGTCCAGATCGCGCCGCCGGGCAGCGACTTCAGGAACCTGCTGCGCGAGCAGCCCTTCCTGCGCTTCGACAGGCGCACGCCCAGCGGCATACGCATAGAGCAGACCTTGCGCAAGCTGGGCGTGGTCCCACATGATTTCCTGGAGCTCAGTTCGATGTCGGCCATCATCGAACTGGTGCGCCAGAACGTCGGCATCACCATCGTGCCGCACGCCAAAAATGCCGACTGGGCCAACGATGCGCTGCTGCGTGTGCTGCCGCTGCCGGGCCGGCCCCCGACGCGGCTGATCGGCATGCTTGAGCAGGGCAAGCGCGAGCACATCACCTCGGTGATACGCCAGCACCTGGTGCAGCTGCTGGCCGAAAAAAGCGCGGCGCCGGCCGCGCGCTGAGCCAAGGCGCACTGAACTTTTTGGCGCCGCCCCCGTCACACATCCTTTTAACGGAGGATTCCCATGGCGTTTGCCGGCAACAACAACCAACTCACTTCACGCGCGCTGTCCGTCCTGCGCATCGTCTCGGCCTACCTGCTGATCCAGCACGGCTCGGCCAAGCTGCTGGGCTTTCCCCATGTGGCCTACTTTGACAACCTTCAATTGATGTCCATGCTGGGCGCGGCCGGCATTCTGGAACTCTTTGGCGGCGCGTTGCTGTTGCTGGGCCTGTTCACGCGGCCCGTGGCTTTTGTGTTGTCCGGATTGCTGGCATTTGCCTATTTCATCGGCCATGCCTCCAAGGGCTTTGTGCTGTCGCCCATGCTGAACGGCGGCGAGTCGGCTGTGTTGTTCTGCTTTGTCTTCCTGTTCCTGGCCGCGGCGGGCGGTGGCGCCTGGGGACTTGACGCCTTGCGGGCTTCGCGCAAATAAGCCTAGGCCACTGCCTCCGGCCCGAAATGCAGGCCGTCGAGCTTGTCGGGGTTGCGCATGATGTAGATGTTGGTAGCCTTGCCTTCTTCGTTGTAGGCGAAGGTGATGGCCGCGGCGATCTCGCCGTTGTTCGCGCGCAGCAGGATGGCGTGGCCGCCATTGATCTCGCAGGGCAGCCATTCGTAGGCGGCCCAGTAGCGCGCCAGCTGGGTGCTGATGAGGGTGAGTACGCTGCCCTTGCCTTGAAAAACGCCTTCGATGGAACTGACCTTGCCGCCGCTGTCGGCGCAGACGGCGATGTCGTCCGACAGCAGGCTGGCGAGCGCCTCGGTGCTGCCCGCGGTGATGGCTTCGCGAAAAGCACTGAGCAGGCCGTCCTGCACCTGGGGCGGTGTCACGTGCCGCACCTTGCCCTGGGCGATGTTGACGCTGGCGCGCGACACCAGCTTGCGGCAGGCGGCCTCTTCCATGTCCAGCATCTCGGCGATCTGCGGGTAGGGCGTGTCAAAAATCTCATAGAGCAGGTAGGCGGCGCGCTCCTTGGGCGTGAGCCGCTCCAGCAGCAGCAAAAAAGCCATGCTCAGGGATGAAGCCAGCAGCGCATGCGTTTCCGGCGTTTCGTCGGTGCTGGTCTGGATCGGTTCGGGCAGCCAGGTGCCGACATAGTCGACCCGGCTGCGCTGGGCATCGCGCAGCATGTCTATGCAATGCCGTGTGCAGAGGGTGGTGAGCCAGGCGGCCGGCGTCGCGATGCTGGCGTGGTCGGCCGCCAGCCATTTGATGAAGACGTCCTGGACGGCGTCTTCGGCATCGGCCCGCGAACCGAGGATGCGGTAGGCGAGGCCGAATAGATGCCTGCGCCTTTCTTCAAACACGGCGGTGGGGTCGATGCTTGTCATGGTGCGTGAACCTTAGCTTGCCTTAGTGAGCCGAGACCTGCATGCGGTTCCAGAGGTTGATCATGCCTATGGTAGCGGTCAGCGCGCCGATTTCCTTGTCGGAGAACGATTGGCGCAGGCGGCCGCGCAGGCTGGCGTAATCGGTCTTGTGGTCGAGCTCGGTCAGCGCTTCGGTCCAGGCCAGCGCGGCTTTTTCGGCTTCGCTGAAGTCGTTCACATGGGCCCAGACGACGAGGCGGTCCAGCCTATCCTGGGTTTCGCCGTCTTCACGGGCTTCGCGCAGGTGCATCTTCACGCAGAAGGCGCAGCCGTTGATTTGCGAGGCGCGCAGGTGGATCAGGTGGTGCAGTTTTTTGTCCAGGCCCTGGCTGCCTATGGTTTCACTGGCCTTGAGCAGGGCGGGGTAAACCTCGGGAATGGCGAGGTCGATACGGACGGGGGCGGTGTTGGCGGTGGTGGTGGCAGTCACGGTGGTTTCCTTTCAAAAAAGTCTAAAAGTTGGGTGTCACACCGTATTGACGATCCTGCCCCGTCGTTTGTGACGCCTGGCCCCAAAAAATCCCCTTCAATGAAAAATCGCCTGAACCCCGGGGGATTCAGGCGACGGCGGCGGGGACGGCGCCCTGGAATCAGCGGTCGGTTGCCAGCAGGGCGTTCATCGCCGAATAGTCGAGCTTGGGGCCCAGCAGCGGCGACAGGTCTTGTTTGAGCAAGGCCTCGACGCTGGTTTTGGCATGTTCATAAGCCACCTGGAAGGGGGCCGGGCCCGCGCTGAGGCGCCGCACGCCGGCCGCCCGCAGCGCGGCAATCGCCGGCAGGCCGGGCATGGCCATCACATTCAGCGGCATGCTGACGGCCGCGCTGATCTCCTGCACCTCGGGCAGGGCCGTGAGGCCCGGCACAAAAGCGCCGTCGGCGCCGGCTGCCTGGTAGAGCTTGAGACGCTCAACACTGGCCTGGGCCGGGCTGCCTTCGACCTTGAGCCGGCGCAGGTAGACGTCGGTGCGCGCGTTGATGAACAGCGGCTTGCCTTTGAGCGCGGCGCGTATGGCGCCTATCTTGCCCGCCAGCAGCGCGGGGGCCTCGCTGCCGTCTTCGATGTTGATGCCCACGGCGCCTTTGCCCGCAAGTTCGGCGGCCAGCCGGCCCACTTCAGCCGGGTCGGCGCTATAGCCGTCTTCCATGTCCACCGTGAGCGGTACTTTCAGGACACGCGCGATGTTGCCGACGGCGTGCAGCAATTCCTCGGACGGCAGCGCGCCGCCGTCGGCATAACCGCAGGCCCAGGCCAGCGAGGCGCTGCTGGTCGCGACGGCGCCGGCGCCGGATGCCTCAAAAATCTTCGCGCTGGCGGCATCCCAGGCATTGGGCAACAGCAGCAGGTTGCCGGCCTGGTGGAGTTTCAGGAATTGCTGGTGGTGAAGGGCTTGCATGAGTGTCTCCGCTGGATAAAAAGGAAAGCACCAGCTTAGCAAGGCGCGGCGTCGGTGCCGGCCATTTCCTGCCCTATATACCAAGCACTTTGGGAAAGCCGCTCAGCCCCTGCGGAATTCCAGCTCAAAACGGGCCAGGCCCGCGTAGTCGAATTTCAGGGGCTGGCCGGCCGGCACCGTGAGCACGCCGGCATAGGAACCGGTGATGACGACCTGGCCGGCCTTCAGGCCCAGGCCGCGCTCGCACAAAAAATTCGCCAGCCAGTAGAGCGGCGCGCGCGGGTCGCCGTTGGGGTGCCGGGCCTGGGCGGTTTGCCGGGGCTCATCGCCGGCCTGCCAGTGCAGCTCAAAGGCCGCGGCCTCGGGCGCGGCCAGTTCGGGCCCCAGCCACACACCGTTGTTGACCAGGCCGTCGGCCAGCATCTCGGGAAAAGGAAGGCCTGCCGGATCGGCATAGCGGCTTGCGCAGATCTCGAGTGCCGCATGTACGCTGCCTACGGCCGCGTCGATGTCTGCCTCGGTGTAGGGCTGCTCGCGCGCGGGCAAATCCTTCGCCAGCACAAAGGCCAGCTCGGGCTCGACCTTCACGCTGCCCAGGTCCCTGTCCGCCGGAAACGCCACGCTGCACACGGTGGCACGGCTGATGGCGGGCTGGTAAATCGGTGCGACCACGAGTTTGCCGGGGCTGGGTGGCGAGGCCTTCCAGCCGCCCACCGCCTGGCCCAGGCTGCGGGTGACGGCAAGCTGCACCTGCCAGGCGTCCTCGAGTTCCAGCGGGCGGCAGTTTTCGGGCAGGCGAGGGCCGGGCTTGCCGCTGTTGCGCCGGGCGGTCAGTTCCGTGGCGGCTTGCGTGATTTGTTCGGGAGTGAGGGGCATGGTGATGGGAGGAGGGAGTTGGGAGGCGGTCGGCCTGAGCCGCAGGCATTTCAGTGTAGCGGCGGCGCCACTCCGCCCTTTCCCTGCAGTCCCTGTAGTATTGGCGGCTTCGGCCCGGTTTTTGGGCACACTTCTTCTCATTACCACCATGAAAAACTCCCTGAGCCTTGCTTCCGTCCTGCCTGTTGATGCCGCTGATGCCCTGCTGGTCGGGCGCGTATGGGTGGAGGGCACGGGGCCGGTGCTCGTGCTGGCTACACCCGACAGCGTGTTCGACCTGTCCAGCGTGGCGCCGACGGCCAGCCAGTTGCTGGAACTGCCTGATGTGGCCAAGGCCGTACGTGCTGCCGCGCCTTCGCTGCCGCGCCTGGCGGGCACGGCCGAGGTGCTGGCCAATTCCGCGGCCGATGCGCGCAAGCCCGCGCTGCCCTGGCTGCTGGCACCCTGCGACCTGCAGGCGCTCAAGGCGGCGGGCGTGACCTTTGTGGCCTCCATGCTGGAGCGTGTGATCGAGGAGCAGGCGCGCGGCGACGCCAGCAAGGCCGAGGCGGTGCGCAAGGCCGTGGTCGGCGTGATCGGCGACAACCTCAGCAGCATCAAGCCCGGCTCGCCCGAGGCGGACAAACTCAAGGAAGTGCTGATCGCCCAGGGCGTGTGGTCGCAGTACCTGGAAGTGGGCATAGGCCCCGACGCCGAAATCTTCACCAAGAGCCAGCCGCTGAGTGCGGTGGGCACCGGCGCCGAAGTGGGCATACACCCGCACAGCCACTGGAACAACCCCGAGCCCGAGATCGTGCTGGCCGTCAATTCGCGCGGCGAGACGGTGGGCGCGGCGCTGGGCAACGACGTCAATCTGCGCGACTTCGAAGGCCGCAGCGCATTGCTGCTGGGCAAGGCCAAGGACAACAACGCCTCCTGCGCCATAGGCCCTTTCATCCGCCTGTTCGACGACAAATTCAACATCAGCCACGTGCGCCGCAGCGACCTGAACATGACGGTCACCGGCACCGAGGGTTTTGAGATGAAGGGCGGCAGCTCGCTCAGCAAGATCAGCCGCGACCCGTTGGACCTGGTGGCCCAGGCCATAGGCGCCAACCACCAGTACCCTGACGGCTTCATGCTCTTTTTGGGCACCATGTTCGCACCCACGCAGGACCGCCACGGCCCCGGCCAGGGCTTTACCCACGTGGTGGGCGACGTGGTGACGGTGGCCACGCCGCAGCTGGGCAGCCTGGTTAACCGCGTGACCACCTCCGACAAGGCCGCGCCCTGGACCTTCGGCATCTCGGCGCTGATGCAAAGCCTGGCGAAGCGAAAGCTGCTGTAAGCACAGGAAGGAGGCGATCGGCATGCATACATCCGCACTCGTTTTATTCTCAGGCGGGCAGGATTCCACCACCTGCCTGGCCCTGGCGCTGTCCAAATACGAACGCGTGGAGACCGTGGCCTTTGACTACGGCCAGCGCCACAAGGTGGAGCTGGAGGCGCGCCTCAATGTGCTGCGCGAAATCAAGGCGCAGTTTCCGCAATGGGCCCACAAGCTCGGCGAAGACCATTTGCTGGACCTGGCGGTGCTGGGCCAGGTCAGCGACACCTCGCTGACCCGCGACGTGGCCTTCAAGATGGAAAGCTCGGGCCTGCCCAATACCTTTGTGCCGGGGCGCAACCTGCTCTTCCTCACGCTGGCGGCGGCGCTGGCCTACCGGCGCGACCTGCAGGTGCTGGTCACCGGCGTCTGCGAAACCGATTTTTCGGGCTACCCGGATTGCCGCGACGACACCATGAAAGCCATGCAGCTGGCGCTCTCGCTGGGCATGGACAAACGCTTCCTGATCGAAACCCCGCTGATGTGGATAGACAAGGCCGACACCTGGCGGCTGGCGCACGAGGTCGGCGAGAAGTCGGGTGAGCCGCAGGGCGGAGAAGCGCTGGTGAACCTGATCATCGAGCACACCCACACCTGCTACCTGGGCGACCGTGTGCACCGGCATGCCTGGGGTTATGGTTGCGGGACTTGCCCGGCCTGCGAGTTGCGCGCGCGTGGCTTTGAGCGTTACGCAGCAGTAGGCTGAGCTGCAGTCTTGCTCCTTCCCCCTCTGGGGGAAGGAGTAACGCCCGCCTAAGTCCGCACAAGGCTTTCCACGACACAGCGTGATACCACCGGCGGCTCCTCGCCGATATGAAACGCCAGCTTGCGCTCCCGCAGCACCACGTCGCTCGCGGTGACACGGTCGAAGCGGCGCAGGTGTTCGGTCCATGATTCGTCGACGATCTGCTCGACAAAGCGGCCGGGCTTGTTCACGTCGCGCAGCAGTTCCCATTCGAGCGCGCCCTGGCGCAAACGGCTGCGCCGGCTTTCCTGCATCAGCGCGCGGAAGTCGTCGGCGCGCGCCGGGTCTATCAGGTATTCAATCGTCACCACCACATTGCCCACGCCGGGCGGCTCTTCGGCCACGGGTGCCTTGAACTGGCGCGAGGGCGTCATGTCCTCCTCGATGCTGAGGTCGGACACCAGGCGCTGCGCCACCAGCATCACCACCGTGCCGCTGGCGGCGGCAACCAGCAGGCCGGTGGAGACGCTGCTCAGGGTAGACACATGGCCCCACAACGCGGCGCCCGCGGCGCTGGCACCCATGATGGCCATCTGGTACATGGACATGCCGCGGGCGCGCACCCAGTCGGGCAGGGCCAGCTGGGCCGATACGCTGAGCGAATTCGCGCAAGTGATCCAGGCCATGCCGTTGAGCACCATGGCCGGCACCGCCACCCAGGCATTGGGCGCAAACGCCATGACCGCCATGGAGACTGACTGCAGCATCGTGGAACGCATCACCAGCACGTCGCGCGGCATCATCTGGCGCAGCCGCGGCAGGTTGAGCGCGGCCACGATGGCACCCGCGCCCATGGAGGCCAGCAGCAGGGTGAAGGTGCCGGCGTCGCCGCCGTGCAGGCCGCGCGCCACCAACGGCAGCAGCGCCAGCAGGGCGGTGGAGTGGAAAAAGAAGATGGCGATGCGCAGCAGCACCGAGCGCAGGCGCGCCGACTGGCCGACGAACTGCAGGCCCACGCGCATGGCGCTGACCAGGCGCTCGCGCCCCAGCGGGCTGGGCGCATGGTCGCGCCGCCAGCGCATGATGACAAAGCCGGAGATCACCGACAGCACGGCGTTGAGCACAAAAACGTATTCGGTGCCGGCACCGGCGATCAGCGCGCCGGCCACCAGCGGGCCGACGATGCGCGAGGCGTTCATGGACACGCCGTTGAGCGCCAGCGCGGCGGGCAGCTGTACGCGCGGCACGAGTTCGGGCACGATGGCGGCGAATACCGGCCAGCGCATCGCCAGGCCCACGCCGTTGGCAAACGTCAGGGCCAGCAGCAGCGGCGGCGTCATCACGCCCGAGATCACGGTGATGGACAGCAGCGTGGCCACCACGGCCACCCAGAACTGCGTCATGATGAAGTAGCGCCGCCTGTCCAGGATGTCGGCCAGCGCGCCGCTGGGCAGGCCCAGCAGGAACACCGGCAAGGTGGAGGCCGACTGCACCAGCGCCACCCAGATCGGTGAGGTGGTCATGGAGGTCATCATCCAGGCGGCCGCCACGTCGTTCATCCACATGCAGATGTTGGCGACCAGCCAGGTGCTCCACAGCATGCGGAACACCGGGCGCTTGATGGGCGCCCAGGCGGAGAGGTCGGCGGGCTCCGGCGCGGGAGGTCTGGACATTTCTTCAGGCATGCGCGGCGCTTCCTCCGGGGATCTGACTGGCCGTCAGGCTGTACAGGGCGGCTGAGCCGGGCGGCTGCTTTTGCAGCGTCCATTGTTTGTCGTGAAAGGCCGCAACGTTGGGCCGGTGGGCAATGGAGATGATGGCGCCGCCCGACGATTTCACGAGCGTGAGCAAACGCTCGTACAGCGTCTTTTCGGCGGTTTCGTCGAGTGCGCTGGTGGCTTCATCGGCGAAGATCCACTTGGGCTTTTTCAGCAGCACGCGCGCGATCGCCAGGCGCTGCTGCTCACCGCCCGAAAGCTTCTGGCTCCAGGTGTCTTCCTGGTCAAGCCTTGTCGCCAGGTCGGGCAGCAGGGCCTCCTCCAGCGCCTGCCTGAGGGCGTCATCGCTGTAGGCTGTGGCGGGTTCCGGATAAGCCAGTGCATCGCGCAGCGAGCCATTGGGGAAATAGGGGCGTTGCGGAATGAACATCGCATTGCCGGGTTTGGCGATGCTGCCGCTGGCAAAAGGCCAGATGCCGGCGAAGGCGCGGAACAGAGTGGATTTGCCGCTGCCTGACGGGCCTTTCAGAAGGATGTGGTCGCCGGTGTGGGCTTTCAACGAGGCCTGCGCCAGCAGCACTGCGCCTGTGGGCAGCGCCAATTTGAGGCCTGTGGACTCAAGCTCGGTTGATGCAGTGGTGACAAGCGCTTCATTGTCTTGGGTCTGCGCGATCATGCTGTCCTCAAAACTGGTCAGGCGGTCGGTGGTGGCGCGCCAGCTGGCGAGCGTGTCGTAGTTGTCGACAAACCAGCTGAGGGAATCCTGCACTTTGCCGAAGGCCGAGGAAATTTGGATCAGCTGGCCCAGCTGGATGGCACCGCTGAAGAAGCGGGGCGCCGCGACCAGGAAAGGAAAGATCAAGGCGGCCTGGCCGAAGAAGCTCTGGAACCAGATGAGTTTCTTGTTGGCGCGTATCAGGTTCAGGTAGTTTGCAAGGACTGTCGTGAAGCGCCCGTCGAGTTGGCCGCGCTCCACGGCCTCACCATGGTCCAGCGCAATGGATTCGCTGTACTCGCGCACCCGCACTAGATGGTGGCGGAGGTTGGCCTCATAGCGCTGCTGCATGAAGTTGAGTTTGATCAGCGGCCTGCCGATGTAGTGCGCCAGCACGCTACCGACCAGGCAATAGGCGACCGCGGCCCAGACCATGTAACCCGGGATGACGTAGCTGCTGCCACCCAGGGTGAAGCCAAGCGGACCCGACAAGGTCCAGAGGATGCCGACAAAACTGACCAGCGTCACGACCGCGTTGAGCACGCCCATGCTCAATGAGATCGTGGACGTGGTGAAAGAGTGCACGTCTTCCTGGATGCGCTGGTCCGGGTTGTCGGGGCTGGCGTTGATGTCGGTGGCCGCGGAATAACGTGCCAGTTCCATCTTGTAGAAGGCATGGTGCGACAGCCAGCGTTGCAGGTAGTCGCGGGTCATCCAGGCGCGCCAGCGCATCTGGAGCAACTGGGTCAGGTAGAACTTGTAGACGGCGATGATGATCGCCCCAAAGGCGAGGTAGCTGAACCGGCCCATCTGCTGCCAGAAGACGGTCTGGTCGCGTTTTTCAAGCGCGTCGTAAAACACGCGGTACCAGTCATTGAACTGCACCGCCATGTAAACCGTTCCCAGGTTGAGCAGCACGATGGCAAGCAGCAGGCCGCGCGCCTTCCATTTTTCTTCCGACCGGAAGTAGGGCGCTGAAAGCGCCCAGACCCTCGCGCAGAATTGTCTGAAAGCGCTGAACTTGGCGAGCAGGCCGGAAGGGGGCGTCTGGTTCATGGCGGGCGTTCTTTGTTGTTCGAAGTTCAGGAAAGCTGGTTGGATACGCCGCTGGCCACATGGCCCGAGGGCACGTGCTGGGCGGCGGAATGGACGTGGCCGGTCTGGTCGTCAAAAAAGAAGTCGGGCTCGAATTCGCGCAGGAACTCGCCCTTGGCCAGGCCGCCCAGGAACATGGCCTCATCAACCTCGATGTTCCAGTCCATCAGCGTGCGTATGGCGCGCTCGTGCGCCGGGGCGCTGCGTGCGGTGACCAGCGCCGTGCGTATGCGCATGTGCGAGGTGCCGACCTGCTGCAACCGGTGCAGGGCTTCAAGCAGGGGCTTGAAGGGGCCGGCCAGCAGCGGCTGCGAGGCTTTGTCGCGCTCGTGCTGCTGGAAGGCGGACAGGCCCTGGGCCTGAAACACACGCTCGGCCTCGTCCGAGAACAGCACCGCGTCGCCGTCAAAGGCGATGCGCACTTCGTTGGGATGGGCATCGCTGGCGCGTACCGAATGCGGGTAGACCTGCGCGGCCGGCACGCCCGCGGCCAGCGCGTCGCGCACGTCGCTCAGGTGGGCCGACAAAAACAGGTTGGCGTGCAGCGGCTTGAGGTAGCGCCAGGGCGCTTCGCCGCGGTTGAAGGTGCCGCGCTCTATCTTGAGGCCGTAGTGTTGGGCCGAGCGGAACACGCGCATGCCCGAGACCGGGTCGTTGCGCGAGAGGATCACGACTTCCACACGCTGCGCGGGCGCCGCGGGGCTGGCGGCCTCGCCGGCGCTTTCGGGCGCGTCGTTGAAGGCCAGCAGCTTTTTGACCAGCGAGAAGGCCACGCCGGGCTTGGCCGGCACGTCCAGGCGTTCGAGCTGCAGCTTCATATAGGCCGCGTCTTTTTTGACGCCGGGCGGCGGCGCGGCCGTCATGCCGCTTTCAAAGACCTGGTTTTCTTCCTCAAAATCAAACAGCGCGCGCGACGAGATCGCCACCACGAGCTGACCATCCAGGGTTGCTGCCATTTTTTGTGCCTTGTCTGGGTTTCAGGAGTGGGTGTTTAGTTCGAGTGTGCACCATTGTCCGTACGCCGGCGCACCTGGAGGCCACTCGTCGGCCCTGGCGATCTGACGCACGCCGCGTGCGATCAGTTCCACGGCGCGTACGACACCGGCGTGCGTGATCCACAGCGTGTCGGAACGGCCTTGCAGTTCATCAAAGGCCGCGGCGACGCGCGCCATCACCTGGCTTGTGCTTTCGCCGCTGCCGCCCACGGCGTAGTCGGCAAAGCCGTCTGTCCAGGACTGCAGTTCGGCCGGGGCGATGTCTTGCCAGGCGCGGCCTTCCCAGGCGCCGAAGTCGATTTCCTGCAGCCGGGGGTCGCTGGCGCAGGCCAGGTCGGGCCGCAATTCGTGCAGGGCTTGCGCCAGTTGTGCGCATCGTTGCAGCGGGGAATGGCTGACGCGGGTGCCGGGGGGAAGCAGCCTGGCCAGTGCCTGCGCGCATTCGGTGGTGGCGGCTGCGTCGGCCGCCACGT
>NZ_AKIV01000020.1 GCF_000282655.1 Polaromonas sp. CF318 | reverse complement strand
CCCCATGTACAGGCCACACGATTCCTCATCGCGTTTTGTCTTCATCTGCGTCAATCTGCGTCATCTGCGGATAGGGATTCATATGGATTTATCCGCCGACGATCCCGTGCGTTGCTGTCCTACAAGCTGATTTTTCTTCCACGCCGATGCTCGTGGTTTGCCTTGCTGGCCTGCCTCCTTGCTGGTTTAATCAAAAGGTGAACCCCCATGAACAGTTCCGACCCCCTCACCGTATCCCGGCGAGGCCTTCTGATCGCGGGCGCCGCGTCGGCGGCCGCCGCTTCACTTCCGAAAGACGCCATGGCCGCGAATGAATCCTCTCCCAGCGCCGGCTCTGTGCCGACGGCCAGCGTCACCCTCGACGTGAACGGCCAGGCGCACGCGCTGAACCTCGACACCCGCACCACGCTGCTCGACGCCCTGCGCGAACACCTGCACCTGACCGGCACCAAAAAAGGCTGCGACCACGGCCAGTGCGGCGCCTGCACCGTGCTGGTCGATGGCGTGCGCATCAATGCCTGCCTCACGCTGGCCGTGATGCACCCGGGCGCCAAGGTCACCACCATCGAAGGCCTGGGCACGCCGCGCAGCCTGCATCCCATGCAGGCCGCGTTTGTCAAGCATGACGGCTACCAGTGCGGCTACTGCACACCGGGGCAGATCTGCTCGGCCGTCGGCATGCTGGACGAAATGCGCCGCGGCATTCCCAGCCACGTGAGCGCCGACCTCACCACGCGCCCCGTGCTGTCGGCCGATGAGCTGCGCGAACGCATGAGCGGCAACCTCTGCCGCTGCGGCGCCTATTCCAACATCGCCGAGGCCATCACCGAAGTGGCCGGGGGGACGGCGGCATGAAACCCTTTACTTATGAGCGCGCCCGCACCCCGGCCGAGGCCGCGGCTGCCGTCATGCGCCACCCCGGCGCCAAGTTCATCGCCGGCGGCACCAACCTGCTGGACCTGATGAAGCTGCAGATCGAGGCGCCGGCCCACCTGGTCGACGTGAACGGCCTGGCCCTCGACAAGATAGAAGCCACGCCCGAGGGTGGGCTGCGCATAGGCGCGCTGGTGCGCAACACCGCGCTGGCCGCCGACGAGCGCGTGCGGCGCGACTACGGCGTGCTGTCGCGCGCGCTGCTGGCCGGCGCTTCGGCCCAGCTGCGCAACAAGGCCACCACCGCCGGCAACCTGCTGCAGCGCACGCGCTGCCCTTATTTTTACGACACCGACCAGGCCTGCAACAAGCGCCAGCCCGGCAGCGGCTGCAGCGCCCTGGGCGGCATCACGCGCCAGCACGCCGTCATCGGCGCCAGCCAGGCCTGCATCGCCACCCACCCGAGCGACATGGCCGTGGCCATGCGCGTGCTCGACGCCACGGTGGAAACCGTCAAGCCCGACGGTGCCAGGCGCGTCATTCCGATTGCCGACTTCCATCGCCTGCCCGGCGACACGCCGCACGTCGAGACCGCGCTGGAGCCCGGCGAGCTGGTCACCTCGGTCAACCTGCCCAGGCCGACGGGCGGCACGCACAGCTACCGCAAGGTGCGCGACCGCGCCTCTTACGCCTTCGCGCTGGTCTCCGTGGCCGCTGTGGTGCAGCGTGACGGCTCGGGCCGCGTCGCGCTGGGCGGTGTGGCGCACAAACCCTGGCGCGTTGAAGCCGCCGAGGCCGCGATGCCGCAGAGCGCGAAAGCCGTGGCGGCAGGCCTGCTCGCCGGCGCCCAGCCCACACACGACAACGCCTTCAAGCTCACTTTGGTGGAGCGCACGCTGGCCGCCGTGCTGGCCCAGGCAAGGAGCGCCGCATGAAGTTCGACACCCCCGCCACCCGCAACCCGATTGACCAGCTCAAGGTTATCGGCAAACCCACCGACCGCATCGACGGCCCGCTCAAGACCAGCGGCGGCGCGCCCTATGCCTATGAGCGCCACGACGCGGTGAAAGACCCGGCCTATGGCTACATCGTCGGCGCCGGCATTGCCAAGGGCCGCATCGCCTCCATGGACCTGGACGCCGCGCGCGCCTCGCCCGGCGTGCTGGCCATCGTCACCGCGCGCAACGCCGGCAAGCTCGGCAAGGGCAAGTTCAACACCGCCAAACTGCTGGGCGGCCCCGAGATAGACCACTACCACCAGGCGCTCGCGCTGGTCGTGGCCAGGACCTTCGAGCAGGCGCGGGCCGCCGCGCAGCGGGTGCGCGTCGAATACGAGCGCGCACCCGGCAAGTTCGACCTGGCCGCGGAAAAAGCCTCGGCCCCGCTGGCCAAAGCCTCGGACTTCGGCGGCGCGCCGGAGTCGAGGATCGGCGACTTCGAGGGTGCCTTCGCCGCGGCGCCGGTGCAGCTCGACGCCAGCTACAGCACACCCGACCAGTCGCACGCCATGATGGAGCCGCACGCCACGACGGCCGCCTGGCAGGACGACAAGCTCACGCTCTGGACGGCCAACCAGATGATTGACTGGAGCGTGGGCGACATGGCCGCCACGCTGGGCATCCCTAAGGCGAATGTGCGCCTGGTCTCGCCCTTTATCGGCGGGGGTTTCGGCGGCAAGCTCTGGGTGCGCGCCGATGCGCTGCTGGCCGCGCTCGGCGCGCGCGCGGCCGGGCGGCCCGTGAAGGTCGCGCTGCAGCGGCCGCTGATGATCAACAACACCACGCACCGGCCGGCCACCCTCCAGCGCATACGCCTGGGCGCGGGCCGCGACGGCAAGCTCACCGCCATAGGCCATGAAAGCTGGTCCGGCGACTTGCCCGAAGGCCAGCCCGAAACCGCGGCGAACCAGACACGCCTGCTGTATGCGAGCGCCAACCGCTTCACCGCCACGCGCCTGGCCGTGCTGGACCTGCCCGAGGGCAACGCCATGCGCGCGCCCGGCGAAGCGCCCGGCATGATGGCCCTCGAAATCGCCATGGACGAGATGGCCGAAAAACTCGGCCTGGACCCGATTGAATTTCGCGTGCGCAACGACACCCAGGTCGACCCCGAACAGGCCGGGCGGCCTTTTTCGCAGCGCCGCCTCATTGAATGCCTGCGCCTGGGCGCCGAAACCTTCGGCTGGAACCGGCGCAAACCGCAGCCCGCGCAGCTGCGCGACGGTCGCTGGCTGGTCGGCATGGGCGTGGCCGCGGCCTTTCGCAACAACCTGCTCATGAAGTCGGCCGCGCGCGTGCGGCTCGACAAGAACGGCGTGGTCACCGTGGAAACCGACATGACCGACATCGGCACCGGCAGCTACACCATCATCGCCCAGACCGCCGCCGAAACCCTGGGCGTGCCGCTGGAGAAAGTGCTGGTGCGCCTGGGCGACTCGGACTTCCCCGTGTCCTGCGGCTCCGGCGGGCAGTGGGGCGGTAACAGCGCCACCTCCGGCGTCTATGCAGCCTGCATGAAGCTGCGCGAAACCATTGCCACCAACGCAGGCTTCACGCCGCTGGAGGCTGTTTTCGAAGGCGGCATGGTGCGCGTCGCCGACCGCGCCGTGCCGCTTGCCCAAGTGGCCCAAATGGCCGGCGACAAAGGCCTGGTCGCCGAAGACTTCATGGAATACGGCGACCTCGACAAAAAATACCAGCAATCGACTTTTGGCGCGCATTTTGTCGAAGTCGGCGTCGACGCCGCCACCGGCGAGATCCGCGTGCGCCGCATGCTCGCCGTCTGCGCCGCCGGCCGCATCCTCAACCCCAAGGCCGCACGCAGCCAGGTCATAGGCGCCATGACCATGGGCGTGGGCGCCGCCCTCATGGAAGAACTCGCGGTCGACAAGCGCCACGGCTTCTTCGTCAACCACGACCTCGCCGGTTATGAAGTGCCGGTGCATGCCGACATCCCGCACCAGGAGGTGATCTTTCTGGATGAAACCGATCCGATGTCTTCGCCCATGAAAGCCAAAGGCGTCGGCGAGCTTGGGATTTGTGGGATTGCTGCTGCGGTTGCCAATGCGGTCTATAACGCGACCGGGGTGAGGGTGCGGGATTATCCGGTTACGCTGGATAAGCTTCTGGATCGCTTGCCAAGCGTGGTTTGAATTTTTGGCCGGTCTTGTTCCGGCCTCAATCCAATCCATTCCTCTCAAGAAACTTCGCCATCAACTCAGCAACCTGCAGATTATTGAGATCAGAGAAGGGGAAGTGCGTATTCCCGCGTATGCCCAGCTCGGGCAGGTGGACAACCGTCACATTCCCACCGTGCCGGTTCACAGCCGCAGCCCACAACTTTGCCATGGCCAGCCGCGTGCGCCACTGGTCCTGGCCGGCGTTGGTCATGGGTGCGTCCGGGATGTTGTCGCCGTAGACGATGGTGATGGGGATGCGTGTGAGCGGCATGAACTGCGCCATCGGCACGCCCACGGCTTCCAGCGTGTCGCCGGCGCTGCGCATGGGCGCCGGCACCTCGCCCTGCGGGAAGATGAAATTGCTGCCCGGCTCATAGGCCACGATGGCGCGCACATTGGCGCTCTTGGCGGCCGTGAACCAGCCCGGTCCACCGCCCTGTGAGTGCGTCACGAGCACGGCCGGGCCTATCTTGTCGAACAGCGCGGCGACCGCGCTCGAATTCACCTCCAGGTCAAAAGGCCCGGTGTTGGGTGTCATCTGGCGGAAGTACTGGTCCATCGCCGCCGCCTCTTGCGAAAACTGCACGCCCGGGAACAGCTTGGGCCAGATGCCAAGACGGAAGATGTTGAACGAAGCCTGTTCGTCGCGCGCGGGGTTGATGGTGAGGGGCTGCGTGCTGCGCCCGGCCCGGCCGCGGCGCGGCTGGTCGACCAGGTAGACGCTGTAGCCGCGTCGCAAAAAGATGTTCTGGTAACCCTCGCGGCCGTCTGGCGTGGTTTCCCAGCTCTTGGAGGACTGCCCCGCGCCATGCCACAGCACCAGCGGGAACTTGCGGGCCTTCACCGGCACCTGGTAGGACACATAGGCGTGGTCGCCGTGGAAGGTTTTGCCGTCGGCATCGGTCACGGTGGTGCCACCCACGGCAAAACTCCCCTGTTGCTGGATGGCCAGGGGCTCGGCCTTGCCGCCGCCACCCGTGGTGGAACACGCCGTGCAGAGAATGCCCGCGGAGAGCAGTGAGATCGCGTTGAAGAGTTTCATGGTGAGCCTTTTTGAGGATGAAAGGGAGTGAATGAAAAATGGCCGGCTTCAGCGCCCGGGGCGCCGGACGATGCAAAACAACACAACCGCCAGCGCGAGCGCCAGCAGCACGGCGCCCGCCATGAGGGCCGCCGCGATCCCGTGGGCCATGCCGGCGCGGTCATGGCCGCTGCTGCCGGCGGCGCTGGCAAACACCACCACCAGCATGGCCAGCCCCAGCGAGCCGCCGAGCTGGTGCGTCACATTGACCAGGCCCGAGGCGGCGCCCGCGTCTTCAGGCGCCACACCGGCCACGCCCGCCACGGTCAGCGGGCTTAGCGTCGCGCCTTGGCCCGCGCCCACCAGCAGCATGGGCAGGGCCACGCCCGTCAGGTAGGCCGTGTCGGCCGTCACCTGGCCCAGCCAGGCCATGCCGAGGGCCGAGACAAACAGCCCGCCGGCCAGCAGGCGACCGTTGCCGAAGCGCCGCGTGAGCCTGGGCACCGCCAGCGCCACGGCGAAGTTCACCACCGTCGCGGGCAGGAAGGCGATGCCGGCCTGCAGCGGCCGCATGCCCAGCACCTCCTGCAGGAACTGCGTCGAATAAAACCAGAAGCCGATCATCCCGCCCAGGAACAGCAGGCGGCCCGCATAAGCGCCCCTGCGCTCGCGGCTGGCAAACAGCTGCAGCGGCATGATGGGCTGGCGCGCCCGCGATTCGTTCCAGACAAAAAACGCCAGCAGCACGGAGCCGGCCGCGAGAGGGGCCACGGTGAAGGCGTCGCCCCAGCCTTCGCCCGCCGCATGGACCAGGCCGTAGACCAGCGCCACCATGCCCAGCGTGGAGCTGACCGCGCCCGCCAGGTCCAGCTCGCCCGAGCGGCGCGGTGTTTCGGCGATGTGGCGGCGCGCCGCCCACATCAGCGCCAGGCCTATGGGCAGGTTCAGGAAGAAGCCGACACGCCAGGAGATCAGATCGGCCAGGATGCCGCCCAGCACCAGGCCCGCGCTGGCGGCAATGCCGGCCGTCGCGCCGTAGTAGCCCAGCGCGCGCGTGCGCTGCGGGCCTTCCGGGAAATTGCTGGTCAGCAGCGACAGCGTGGACGGCGCCAGGATGGCCGCGCCCACGCCCTGCACCGCGCGCGCGCCCACCAGCCAGGCCGGCGAGGCCGCCAGCCCAATGGCCGCGGAGGCCGCCGTGAACAAGCCCAGCCCGCTGATGAACATCGCGCGCCGGCCCAGGATGTCCCCGGCCCGCGCGCCCAGCAGCAGCAAGCCGCCAAAGGCCAGCGTGTAGGCGTTCTGCACCCACGACAGCCCCGTCACCGAAAACCCCAGGCCGTCGCGTATCCTGGGCAGCGCTGTGATCACGATGGAAATATCGAGCACGATCATCAGGTAGCTCGTGAGCACGATCAGGAGAACGGCATTCTGGCGCGAGGCATCCGGCCCCTGCAGCGCCTGCGCGCCCGCCTTGGCCACCGCGGTGTTCATGCGCCTTCCTCCATGCCTGGCCGCGCGGGGGCGGCGGCCGTTCTGCGCTGCAGGGCCTGGGCCGCGCCCATGGCGTAGTGCGCCACAAACATATAAAGCCCGGCAATAGCCGCCCAGTTCAGGAAAAAGCCCGGCGCCGATGCCTCAAAGTCCCAGCCGTCCAGGCTCATCTGCAAGGCCAGCTTGCTGCCCACACCCATCACAAACGAGCTCTGCAGGCCGCAGCCGGCAATGGCCGCGGCAACCAGGCGCAAGGCCGCCGTGCGAAGGGCGCTTTGGCCGGTGATGTGAAAAATATTCCGCATCGCATGCATGACCCTCTGCCAGCGCAGGCCGATGTGGATGGAAACAAGGGCCAGGCTCCAGTAGGCGGCGAACAGGTGCACCTGGCGCGCGCTGAAACCGCCGCCCAGCTGCAAAAAGCTGAATACCGTGCGCGAGATCATGACGCTGGTGATCAGCAGCACCCCCATGGCCGCCAGCAGGCACAGCGTCAGCACCACGTCGGCCAGCCTGTGCGGCGCGCGGGCCCTGGCGATGGCGCCGTACCAGCGCCGGTTAAACACGTTATGCACCATGAGCAGCAGAAAGAGCCCCGTGCCTATCAGCTCATGCGCCGTGTTGTCCAGCCAGTAGTACGCCAGCGCCGCCAGCAGCAGGCCGGCACCGATGGCATCCAGCACCAGCCGCAGCAAAAAGGTTTTGTTCATCGCAGGCGGCCCGGCTTATTGGGGCTTGAAACGCTCAAGGTCGCCGAAGGTGTAAAGGTGCTGCTTGTCTTCGCGGCCCTGGTGGCACGATTGGCAGCGCGCGGTGGTCTCGCTCATATTGACGGTCTTGTCCGCCTTGAAGTGCTGGAACTGCCAGTCGCCCGTGCGCCGCGCGGGCTCGTAGTCGGCGCCCCAGCCCTCGCGCTTTTCCATCACGAAGTAGCGAAACACCTTGCTGTCGCGGTAGTCGACCAGCACCACGTGCGTGCCGTTGGGCACGGGCAGGCCTTTCTTGACGGCGTCTATCGCCGCCTGGCTGGTGAGCATGTGTTCGGTCACGTTGCCGCGCTTGACGGTGGTGTAGTGCACCAGGCTGTCGAGGTTGGCGGGGAAGGTCACGCGGTTGTTCTCGGCGATCGCCCACCCGCCCGCGAGCGTGAGAGCGAAGAAGGCGAGAAGGGTGAAGAGGGCGGGAAGGCCCAGGGCGAGGCGGCGGTGTGTCGTCTTCATGGTTACGGCTTTCTCAAACTTCCTGCCGCGTGGGCCGGAACAGAATTTCATTGATGTCCACGTCTTCGGGCTGGCTGATGGCAAAGGCCACCGCGCGCGCAAAGGCCTCGGCCGGGATCGCGTAGGCGTCGTAGAACTTGCGCAGGTTGGCCGCCACGTCCGGCTCGGTCGCGCTGCCGGGCAGCTCGGTGGCAATCGCGCCCGGCGAGATGATGGTGGTGCGGATGTTGTAGGGCTTGACTTCCTGGCGCAGGCCTTCGGAGAGCACGCGCACCGCGGTTTTGCTTGCCGCATACACCGCGTTGCCGGTGCCCACCTTGTGGCCCGCGACTGAGGACACGTTGATGACCTGCCCCGACTTCTGCCGCTGCATGTGCGGCAGCGCCGCCGCGATGCCGTAGAGCACACCCTTGATGTTCACGTCTATCGTGCGGTCCCAGTCGGCAATCTTCAGGCGCTCCAGCGGCGAATGCGGCATCAGCCCCGCGTTGTTGAGCATCACGTCGACACGGCCGTAGGCCTGCACGGCGGCATCGACCAGGGCCTTCACTTGTTCGGGCTGCGTCACGTCGGTAGCCAGGGCCAGCGCCTTGCCGCCGGCCTGCACCAGCTCTTTCGCCAGCGCTTCAATGCGATCAACGCGGCGCGCGCCCAGCACGACGGTCGCGCCCTCCTTGCTGAGGTGGCGTGCCGTGGCTTCGCCCAGGCCGCTGCTGGCGCCTGTGATGACCACGACTTTTCCCTGGATGTTCTTGTCCATGAAGTGAGCTTTCTTTGTTTCTTTCCTGCTTACTTTTTCTTGAAGACTTCTTTGGCCACCAGGCTCGCGGTGATGGCGTTCGGCCAGCCGGTGTAGAAGGCCAGGTGCGTCATCGCTTCCACCAGTTCGGCCTCGGTCAGGCCGTTGTCCCGGGCCCGCTGCAGGTGCGAGCGCAGCTGGTCGGGCCGGTTCAGTGCGATCAGCGCGCTCACCGTCACCAGGCTGCGGTCCCGTTGTGACAGGCCGGGGCGCGCCCACACGTCGCCGAACAGCACGTCGTCGGTCAGCTGCGCGAGCTTGGGGTTGATGTCGCCGAACAGTCCCTGCGCGCGTGTCAGGGGCGCCGCCGCGCCCGGGGCCGCGGCCGGCGCGCTGGCGGGTGTCGTAGGTGTCGTGGGGGCCGGCGTTTGCGCATGCGCGCAGGGGCCGGCCAGGGCGGCGGCCGCCGCGACGGAGGTGCTGGCAATCCAGGCGGCCAGTGATTGGGAGGTGTTCATGCGGTGTTGTCCTTTGACGTCTTGGGGTGGTGTGGGGCGGTGGGGGATCAGCGCGCGTACTGCTCGTCGGAGACTTTTTCAAGCCAGTCGACCGACTTGCCGCCCAGCTGCTCGGTGATCGCGTAGTGGCCCATGGCGTTGCCGGGCGAAGCGCCGTGCCAGTGCTTTTCTCCGGGCGGTATCCAGACCACGTCGCCAGGCCGTATCTCCTGCACCGGCCCGCCCCAGCGCTGCACCCGGCCCACGCCGCTGGTGACCAGCAGGGTCTGGCCCAGCGGGTGCGTGTGCCAGGCCGTGCGCGCGCCCGGCTCAAACGTGACGTGGCCGCCGCTCAGGCGGGCCGGCTCCTCGGCGCTGAAGCGCGAATCCACACGCACGGCGCCCGTGAAGTTTTCGGCCGGCCCCTTGGCGGCAGGCTGGCTGCCGTTGCGGGTGACTTTCAGCGGCTGGCCCTCCTGGGCCATGCCGGGGGCGGTCAGTGAGAGCGACACCAGGGTCGCGGCGAGGGCTTTCATGGGGCAATCCTTTCGGCTTTCTTGCATGCGCAGGCTGAACTTTAGGCCTCGCATCGGCATAGGACTAGCCCCTAATTCCTTGAAGGATTGGCAATAGCAGGTTGATAATGGCGCCATGCCCATCAATGAACTGCGCTCCATCGCCACCTTCGCCAAGACGGCCGAACTCGGCAGCCTGAGGCGTGCCGCCGCGGCCCAGGGCATGTCGCCGCAGGCCGCCAGCCAGGCCCTGGCCCAGCTTGAGCAGCACCTGGGCGTGCGCCTGTTCCACCGCACCACGCGCAGCATGTCGCTCACCGATGAAGGCCGGCAATTCCTCGAGGCTTCGCTGCCGGCGCTGACCGGCATGCAGCAGGCGCTGGAGATGGTGCGCCAGGCCAAGGGCGGCATCGCGGGGCCGCTGCGCATCGTCGGGCCGCGCACGACCTTTGTGCCCGTGCTGTGGCCGGTGCTTGATGAGTTCCGCCGCCTTTATCCCGCCGTGCAGCCCGAGGTCGCGCTGGACGACCGGATCGGCAACTGGGTCGAAGATCGCGTCGACGTGGGTTTTCGCATAGGCCGTTCAGCCGCCGAAGGCGTGGTCGCTCGCCGGCTGTTTCCGCTGCAGCTCATCATCTGCGCCAGCCCCGCCTACCTGCGCGAACACGGCGCCCCCGACAACCTGGGCGCGCTGGGCCCCCACAAATGCAGCGCCTTCCGCAGCCCCGGCACCGGCCAGGTCATCCCCTGGCGCGTGAAAGTTGCCGACGCCATCGTCGACCAGCATGTGGTGCCGGCCATGTGCTTTAACGACGAAGTCATGGAAACAGAGGCCGTGCTCTCCGGCCATGTGCTGGGTTCCCTGACCGGCATCGCCGCAGCCGCCCACATACGCGCCGGCCGCCTGGTGCCGCTGCTGACCAGACATGTCGCCGACTCGTCCAGCGTTTTTGTCTACTACGGCAGCCGCACGGCGCAGCCG